>JANYFL010000006.1 GCA_025362735.1 Betaproteobacteria bacterium
ACGCCGGTTTCATTCCACTTGCACGGGACACGCCACATTCGTCGACTCACGCGCAGCCAGTGCCTGCCCATACCTCGCACCTGCCAACCCTCTCTTCAACCCCCTGTGTTACCTTGCAATTTCGAGGATAGGCCCCTTTAATAGGCTTCCGCAGTTCACGCGCGCTGAGCGCGTAGCGCGAAGGTGTCGCGTGGAAATACTTGTTATGCCTACTGGCTTTCATAAGTGATCATTGCTCGTAGGGAAGCATCTGGTGACGATGCAATCGTCAGCACCCATTGTTCGTTGATTTTACCGCCGCGCATGAAATAAGCCACTGATGTAAGGCCGGCAGGAGCCTGAAGGTTTGTCCTTGTTACTTCGATGCCGGTGTCTGCCGGAGGTAGCCACGATTCGACACCGGCCCGGATGCGGGCACCGTTTCCGTTGTGGACGAATACTGTGCATGTGCGGTTCTGAAGAAAGGCAACGGCATATTCCTTTGCATCAACGACTCCGCGCCACACGCGGCCCAACTGGTTGTTCAGATACTTTGACGCGGCCTCTCCCTTGATCTCAGTAAGCCCCATGCGCATCGATTGCGATGCCACCTCTGACTCGCGTGCATAGCTCGACACGCAGCCTTGTAGGAATAGCTGGATTGGAAAGTCTTTGCCAGGATCGTCCGCCGCTGCCGCGGTGCATACCGGGAGGCTCGCTACGAGTAGAGTCAAGCGAAGGATGCTGTTCACAGTAAGTCTAACGCTTAGCTTGAGGCGCGCATTGTCTTCAACGCGGGAACTTCCCCCGATTTCATTGACAGCGCTGTTAAGCCAGCTGTTGTTAGGTCCAATATGGTACGGGCTATCGATTTGCATTCTTGGCATAGAGTCTCTCCTTGAACTCTCTTCGACTGGGAGCGACAAATACTAACCAAAGAAGCAATACCAGAAGCGCTATTCCTTCGGATTTCCTCCCGCCTAAGGCAAATAGGCCCCAGTCAAGAGTCGAATTCAGAAAACACAGTGCAGCCAACGCGAAAGCCAACCAGGAGAGAATGTCACGATGAGGCGCCAGCCATGATCGAATTGCTCGGCGCCATGATGGCATGTCTTCCTCAGACTCCAGACCCTGCAATTGTTCTTCCAGTTTTTCAACTTGCTGACGCTCCATTTCAGCGCGCACTCGTTCAATCGTGTTGGTGCCAACCACACTTTGCCCTCGAAGCACCAATTCGTCGTTAGCTAGTCTCTTGGCTTCTTCGAGATATTCGCCTTCTAGAAACGCAATCCGCACTAGCTCATCAGTTTCCTTCTGCGCATACAGGATTTTTGCGTATTCAGGGTCGAAGTTCATGGAACCGTATGTGGCTTATAGCGTAACTAAAATTGGACTACAAATGCCCAGCAAAAAAACTTGTTGGACAAAAAATGGGCGGAAGTTTTTTCTTTAACATGTTGGACTAAACGGACCAGGCTCAATCAATATTAATCATTCTCAGCCCCTATTGTTTGTTCAGTGCTATACGCAGATATTTCTTTGCTCGGAACACGATGGCAAGGTATGCCAAACTCAATATCACGAAGAGAATAGAAAACCATCCAATCGATTGGGCATTATCACTAAAATAATAAAAGCTCAGCAGCGCACAAGCACTCATCGATAAGGCTGAAAATAGTTGAATCCGTTGCCCAACTCCATACAGAACACCAGTACGCGGTACATAGATTGCCAGCAAAAAACATGCACTTTTAATCAGCGGAATTTTTCGATGTATTCCGTAGACTATTTCTCCGGAAACAATTAGTTGCCGACTGAATAGTCCGTTACCCACAACATCGAAGACTTGATCTGCAATTCGCAAGGCAAAAGGGCTACCTTCTGGGTGGATTGGCCCGAAACTTAATCCATAAGCTGTTGGCAGAGTCACCTTTTGCAAAGTTGGTAGATTTAAGTGATCTAATGAAAGAAGCTTTACGGGCTTTGCTTGATCTGGTTTTTTAGGATAGGCCATGGCGTGAAGCCAAATGAACCATGGGACAGCTAAAACCAATATGATCAACGCACCTACTTTTTTTCGTTGAGAACAAATGGCCGAGATTTGCGACGTATCTACCTGTTCCCCGCATTTGCTAAACGCTGGTATCCAGAACGTTGCCCGATCAACCAAAGGCAGGACAACTGCAAACATGAAAACGCCGATTGCGATTGCAAGAACCATCTGCCATTTAAGGGACAGTTTGCGCATTAATTTCGTGCCTCCATTTGTTTTCTTGCTTATTAGGGGATGAAAGGCAAGTCAAATCAGAACGGCTACATTTTAATTGATGCTCGACCCGCAAGCGTGGCCACTGGCCCAGGCCCATTGAAAGTTATAGCCGCCCAGCCAGCCGGTGACATCGACCACTTCGCCAATGAAATACAGACCGGGTTGCTTGAGCGATTCCATGCTTTGTTGCGACAGCATGCGGGTATCGACACCACCGGCCATGACTTCGGCTTTGCGGTAGCCTTCGGTCCCGCTAGGCACGATGCGCCATTGATTCAACGCTGTTCCCAAATCGTTGAGCAAACGATCCGGCGCTTCGCTCAGCTTGCGGTTGGCGGCGTTTTCCCATTCTGGTTTTTGGGTCAACCAGCTTTCACTCAGGCGGCGGGGAAGCAAGCCTTCGAGCACGCTGTTTAGTTGCTGGCGGCTGTTTGCTTTCAGCGTCTTGAGTTGATCGGCAACGTCATTGCTCGGCGACAAATTAATCGTGATCGATGAACCGTGATGCCAGTAGCTGGAAATCTGCAGGACAGCGGGACCGCTGAGGCCGCGATGAGTGAACAACAAGTCCTCGCGAAAGTGGCCGCGCTGTTCGCCGCCATCGCATTCGATATCGACCTCCAGCGATAGCCCGGCCAGTTCTGAAAAACGTTGCCACGTATCAGGCGCGAAGGTCAGCGGAACCAGCGCCGGGCGCGGCTCGATCAATTTGTGTCCGAACTGCTTGGCAATGTGCAGACCAAAATCGGTTGCACCGATTTTTGGGATCGACATTCCGCCCGAGGCGATCACTACTTTGTCGGCACGTACTGTTCCGGCATCGGTCACAAGCATGAAGCCACTATCAGTCTTCTCGATGCGTTCAACTTTGCATGGCATGCGCCATTGCACCTGACCGGCATCGCACTCGGCACGGAGCATCGCGATGATCTGCTCGGCTGACTCGTCGCAGAACAACTGGCCTTTGTGTTTTTCGTGATAACGAATGCCATGGCGTTCCAGCAGTGCGATGAAATCGTTCGGCGTATACCGCGCCAATGCACTGCGGCAAAAATGAGGATTGGCTGAAAGAAAATTTTCAGGACGCGTATGGATGTTGGTGAAGTTGCAGCGACCGCCACCCGAGATACGAATCTTCTCGCCCAGTTTCTCGGCATGATCGATCAGTAATACCCGCTTGCCGCGTTGGCCTGCAACGGCAGCGCACATCATGCCAGCGGCACCCGCACCGATGATGACGACATCGAAGGCCTGCAGATTCTTGCCGGGCTTCAAGCCTTTTCCTTCAGTGCTTGTGTCACCAGCGTGCCTAACTGTCGCAGTCCCTGTTCGATTTCAGCGCTGAACTGATAACCCGCACTGAGTCGCAGGCAATTGGAAAAATCCCGGCCCGTCGCGGAAAAAATGATTCCGGGTGCAAAGTTGACGCCAAGCGCCACGGCCTGATCAAGCAGTTGCGCAGTGTCAATGCCTGATGGCAATTCCAGCCAGAAAATGTAGCCGCCCGCCGGGCAAGACAGGCGCGTACTCGCAGGAAAATGGCGGCCGATGGCGGCGGCGTATTGCTGACGCTGGCGATCCAGATTGCGGCGCAGTTTGCGCAGATGCAGTTCGTAGCCGCCGCTGTTCAAAAACTCGGCCAGCACCATTTCCTGAAAAATCGACGAGCCGCAGGAATTCATCAGCTTGAGCAATTCCACCTTGGCCTGATAACGGCCCGCTGCGGCCCAGCCGAGACGGAAGCCTGGCGCCAGTGCCTTGGTGAACGACGAACACAGCATCACGCTACCATCGCGGTCATAGGCCTTTGCTGGCAAGGCGCGGCTTTGCGCATCGACAAAATCACCGTAAACATCGTCCTCAATCAGGGGAATACGTGCCTTGCTGACCAGCTCGACCAGTTTTTTTTTGTTTTCCGGTGGCATCACGCTGCCCAGCGGATTGTTGAGGTTAGGGCTGGCGATGACAGCCTTGACCGGCAGTGACTTGAGTGTCAGTTGCAAGGCATCGAGAGACAAGCCTGTGACCGGATGCGCCGGAATTTCCACCACCTTGAGATGCTGCGACTCGATGGCCTGAACAAGGCCAAAATAGGTCGGGCTTTCGAGTGCCACCAGGTCACCGGGTTGGGTGGCGGCGCGCAGGCAGAGATTGATCGCCTCCATGCAGCCATTGGTCACGACCACTTCATCCGGATGCACGCCACAGCCCCAGCGCCCGTATTGCGCGGCCAGGCTCTCGCGGAACAAGGCCGAGCCGGGTGGCAGGGTGTATGTGGTCAGACTTTTTGGATGCCGCCGTGCCAGCGATGACACGAGGCGCTGCAGCGTGCCATGTGGCAGTAAAGCAGGATCGAGCACCGCAGCTGAAAAGGGAAGGGCGCCGCGCTGCCCGGCCTTGATCATTCTCCAGATGATTTCGGATTGACCGACCAGAGTCTCGGTCAGATGCAGCGGTGGCTCGGTCGGTGGCGCCAGTTTGGGCGTCGCAGAACTGACGTAATAACCCGACTGTGGGCGTGCTTCGATCAGCCCGTTTTCTTCCAGCATGCGCAAAGATTGAATCGCGGTTGAAATACTCACGCCGCGCTGCTGCGCCAGTTGCCGGATTGAGGGAATGCGCGTCCCCGAACGCAGCGAGCCTGCCCGGATTTGACGGGTCAGGTCTGCTGCGAGCTGCTCATACAAAGTGGCTTCCTGGGTGCTCTGCATCTCTGGCGTCTGGTGGATTCGTTAATGTCCAAAATAAGGCCGATGATAGGTCAGCTCTGCGCTGAATCAGCAATACAGTTGGCCGCAATTGTGGGGAACACAGTTGGTATTGTCGCTCAACTGTGTTCGTCACAATATGGCTGGATTGAATCTGTTATTGATCGGCCCCTATTCCTAGAATGAAGCATCTTCAGGAAGCCAGGGTGAACAAGATGGATCAGCGCCAATGTTTAAACAATGGAAGCGTGTTCTCCATGCCGGTGCGCAGGCAGACTCAGTTGCGCGTTATCGAAGGCAGTGCCTGGATCACGCTCGCCGGCTGTGCAAAAGATCATATTTTGAAAGCGGGTGAGTCGCTTCGCATGCCGCCTAATCGACTATTGGTGGCCGAGGCTTTGCAAGACTGCATCTTGATTGCGGAGGCGATTCTGGAAACCTGACCGAGCGGGTTGCAGAGGATGTTCCATCCTCTGAAAAGCTTGGGGCAGGCTTGCGTGACGGGCTTCAAGTCGAGCCGGTGGTCATCGTCTCAATGCGCAGGCCGGGGTTCGTAAACCCCAGCCTGGAGCATCAGTTAATCAAGCTGCTTTCATCAAGCCGCTTTCAATGCAGCATTGAGCGTTGCACTCGGGCGCATGACAGCTTCGGTCTTTGCCGGATCGGGCAAGTAATAGCCACCGATATCGACCGGCTTGCCTTGCACGGAATTGAGTTCGTCAACAATCTTCTTCTCGTTTTCAGTCAATGCCTTGGCAATCGGTGCAAAGTGCGCCTGCAGGTCCTTGTCGTCTGTTTGCGCGGCCAGGGCCTGTGCCCAATACAGGGCGATGTAGAAGTGGCTGCCACGGTTGTCGAGTTGGCCGGTGCGGGGCGAAGGACCCTTGTTGTTGTCCAGCAGCTTGCCGGTGGCAGCATCCAGCGTTTTGGCCAGGATCTTGGCCTTCTCGTTATTGGTCTTGATGCCCAGGTCTTCCAGCGACACTGCCAGCGCGAGAAACTCACCGAGCGAGTCCCAACGCAGATGGTTTTCTTCGACCAGTTGCTGCACATGTTTGGGTGCCGAGCCGCCTGCACCGGTTTCATACATGCCGCCACCAGCCATCAAAGGAACGATGGACAACATCTTGGCACTGGTGCCGAGTTCCATGATGGGAAAGAGGTCGGTCAGGTAGTCACGCAGGATGTTGCCCGTGACCGAGATGGTGTCCAGGCCGCGGATGACGCGCTCCAGCGTGTAACGCATCGCACGTACCTGCGACATGATCTGGATGTCCAGTCCTTCGGTATCGTAGTCTTTGAGATAGGTCTTGACCTTCTTGATCAGCTCGTTCTCGTGCGGACGATAAGGGTCGAGCCAGAATACAGCGGGCGTGCCGGAGTTGCGGGCACGCGTGACCGCCAGCTTGACCCAGTCACGAATTGGCGCGTCCTTGACCTGGCACATGCGCCAGATGTCGCCTTCTTCAACGTTCTGGCTTAACAGCACTTCACCGGTGGCAAGGTCAACGATATTGGCCACGCCGTCTTCGGTGATCTCGAAGGTCTTGTCGTGGGAGCCGTACTCTTCGGCCTGCTGGGCCATCAGGCCCACGTTCGGCACGGTGCCCATGGTCTTCGGGTCAAAGTTGCCATTCCATTTGCAGAAGTTGATCATCTCCTGATAGATGCGGGCGAAGGTACTTTCGGGCATCACGGCCTTGACTTCTTTAAGGCGGCCGTCAGCACCCCACATCTTGCCGCCGTTACGGATCATCGCCGGCATGGATGCATCGACGATGATGTCATTGGGAGAATGGAAGTTGGTGATGCCCTTGGCGGAGTCGACCATCGCCAGTTCCGGACGATACGCGTGGCAGGCATGCAGGTCGCGCTTGATTTCGTCCTGCGTGCTTTGCGGCAGCGTGGCGATTTTGTCAAACAGGCTCACCATGCCGTTGTTGACGTTGACTCCGATTTCGTCAAACAGCTTTTCGTGTTTTTCAAAGGCTTCCTTGTAGAAGATCTTGACGCAGTGGCCAAACACGATGGGGTGCGACACCTTCATCATCGTGGCTTTGACGTGTAGTGAGAACATCACGCCCGTCTTGTGCGCGTCTTCGATTTCTTTTTCATAGAAGGCGACCAGCGCCTTCTTGCTCATGAACATGCTGTCGATGATTTCGCCATCCTTGAGCGAAACCTTCGGCTTGAGCACGACGTTCTTGCCGCTCTTGGTTGTGAGTTCCATCTTGACGTCGCGCGCCTTGTCGAGCGTCATCGATTTTTCGCCGTGGTAGAAGTCGCCAGCATGCATGTGTGAAACGTGCGAGCGCGAGGCTTGGCTCCATTCAGCCATCGAATGGGGATTCTTGCGGGCGTATTCCTTGACGGCCTTCGGGGCGCGGCGGTCGGAGTTCCCTTCGCGCAGCACCGGGTTCACGGCGCTGCCAATACATTTGGCATAGCGGGACCGGATGGCTTTGTCTTCGTCAGTCTTTGGATCTTCAGGATAGTCGGGGACGGCGTAGCCCTTGCTCTGCAATTCCTTGACACAGGCGACCAACTGGCTGACCGATGCGCTGATGTTAGGCAGCTTGATAATGTTGGTGTCGGGCAGCAGGGTCAGTCGACCCAGTTCAACGAGTGTATCCGGCACGCGCTGCTCCGGCTTCAGAAATTCCGAAAATTCGGCCAGAACACGGGCGGCGACCGAAATGTCGCTCGTCACGACGTCAATTCCCGCTAAAGAAGTGAACTTTTGAACGATAGGGAGCAAAGAGCTCGTCGCCAGACGTGGTGCTTCGTCAGTCAGGGTGTAAATGATTTTTGATTTTTCTACAGACATTATTGCCTCTTGTACGTTATGCCATTGACCTAAAGTCATTGTATGAGCCGCCCGAAGCGGCGAAACAGGACCTTTAGTGCAACCCCAAGTCCCTGTGCCACTGAATCAAACCCAACCGATTACCTCAAATTCAATTTTTGGGAGTTTACTTTATGAGGCGAGTATCACGTATCCGATACATGAACTTCCCCAGATTTTTCGACTTTTCAGGAGGATAGCGCAAACCGGTGCATGGCCTGCCAGCGGCCGGAAGCATTTTCGACGAGTACGAATTCCTTGCAGTGACAGGCAATGCCATCAGAGGGAAGGGTGGTCAGTAGTTCGGCTTCGGCTACACGTTGCCCCGATTCACCACCACGGACAACGGAAAGGTGCGGGACAAAAGGTTTGCGCTGCTTGCCGTATGGAGGAAATTCGGGGAATTGCTGGGCAAGACACATGGTCAGCGCGACAAATGGCGCCGCTGGTTCGGGCGCGAGATAAAGCACATGGGGAAAGCGTTCGAGCCTGGTCAGGCGAAAGGCGAAACGACTTGTTTTCATTGCAACCGCGTGGATCGCGTCAATGTCTGCAGGGGTGATGCGCTCGGGTGACATGAAGGGGTAGAGCGCTGTGACATGAGCAGGCATGCCGTGCGAAGCGGAAGGATCAAACCGTTCACGTAAACGGGCGACATAAGGCTCCGCTTCAGAGACCTGAATGATGAATGCAGAGAGGGCCATTTAGAAAATCCATCCATTGGCCCATGGTCACTTAATGACCTTGCGGGGCAAGCATGCTTTTTTTCATCTCTTCCGGCATCTCACCGAAGTAACGTTCGGCAGGGCCGTCCTTCCATGTATCGACAGGCAAGCCCTCGACGTTATACGAACCCGGTTTGTAATGGGTGTCGAACAAATCCGTATCGCTAAACGTTTCAAAACGATATCCATTCGGATCCATCCACACATCAAAGATATGGCAGCCAAGCAAATGACGGCCTACTCCCCATACCGGTTCCCAACCACGAGCCAGCAGCCATTTGTGACATACGAATTGCTTTTCGAAATCCTGTACCTCGAACGACATATGGTGCAGATCAGATTTTCCATACTGCATCAGGAAGATCGTATGGTGATCGACCGGCATGTCCTCCTGATTCAGGCGGAAAAAACCGCAAATCTTGTTGTTCGGATTTCCGGCATACATGTCGTCGCTGAGCAGAAAACCCAGTATGTCCTGGTACCACCTGGCGCAGCGTGCGTAATCCTTGACGTAAATCCCGACATGACCCAGGCGCATGAGCTGTGCCGGGCCATCCTGCGCCAACTTTTGCGCCTGATTCTTGCGATATTTGTCATGCCCAAAATTGAACACCATGTTCGCTGCCAATGGCTCAGGCGTGTGCTCGGCAATGCCAAACACCAGGTCAATCGGCAATCCATCCGGATCATGCAAAGACACGGCCTGACCACCACCGGGGCCGTCAACCATTCGAATGGGCGTGGCGCCGTGTTGGGCAACGGCTGTTTGCAGGTCTGATATCGAATCGACCGAAAATGCAATGGCTGCCAGTTTGCTTTCACTGCTGCGCTCTGCAACGTAGTTATAGGCGGCACTGCTGGCGCTGCGCATATAAACGGTCTCCGCATTGCCAGAGACCGTTTGCAATCCGAAGTCACTCGCAAACTTCTCACTCAGTTTCAAATCCTGCACGTGAAAGCGTAAATGATGGAGTGATTTAATTTTGATCATGTTGATTTAGAGTGGAGGGCGAGTTGAAGTTGAACCAATTAAAGATAAAGTCGGGCCGCATGAATTTTTTTGCCATCATTACTGCGGTGATAAATCGCGCATGCGGGGCGTTCACTGGGCATGTAGCATTCCAGAGCAGTGATCGTTCCCGCATCCGTTTTATTGCAATAGCGCAGCTTGATGCCACCGCTCTCGTAGAACTTGGTAAACGCATGACGCAAGGCCTTGTGGCCCACATGCGCTTCACCATTCGAATGGCGCATGTAACCCTGTTCTTCAAAGAGATTGATCGTGCTATCCAAATCGGCTTCGTGTAGAACCTGGAAATAAGTCGCGAGAATGTCGTCACCACCTCGGTCGGCAACCAGATTCTCGTCTACGGAAAGCATGGCGCCGCGCTCCGTAACCAATTCATGAGCCGAGTAAACGCGTGCGTGAGAAGACCCATCGCTATTTTTTTCAAAGACAAATGTAACGGGCAGATCGACCCCCATTTTTGTCAGCGCATGACCTGGAACACCTGTAAATATGTATTCCTCGATACGGCGATTGCCTTGCTCGACGACCCACTTCAACTGAAGCGTCTGCCAGCGCGATTCATCCGGCCACAGCTTGCTGCGAGCCTCCATTTCACTTGACAACGCCTTGCCCGTGTAGGGATCGTCAATACTGGTTTGACGACGTAAACGCGCAGCAAGAAGTTGATGGTCGTTTGCAATAACCGACATCACGGCTCTCCCATACAATTGAATGTCAACATGTTGCGAATAAGTGGATCCAGCGACGGCTTCAGCCAGCCGTTCCAAACCAGTCTTTAATCGAGACCGGAAAATCGCCCGCGTCAAATACGACGTGGGGATTTATTAAGTACGAAGTGGGCTTAAAACTTTACTGTTCCCCGGATACCGAAGGTCCGTGGTGGTGCGTAGAGCGTACTGATGGTGTTGCCAGTTGAACCACCGAATTGGGTAATGGTCGGCACTGTTTTGTCAGTGAGATTCCGAACATAAGCCGCGACGGACCAACTGTCATTGCTGCTGCCGAATTTCACTGAAAGATCCTCAGTCCAGTTTGAACCTGATTTCTGCTGAGGCAGGTAATCAAAACCAATCACTTGATCGCCACGATAGCGGGTATCCAGATTCACAACGACCTTGTTGTTGTTACTCAGATTAAAGGTCTGTTCTAGACCAAGATTAACTGACCATTCAGGTGAGTTATAGCCAGGTTTCCCGGAACAGTCGACTGCATAAACGGGACGCCCCAGCGCGTCCGTGGCTGTTGATGAAAAGGGACAGCCCACGACGGGTGGCAAGGCAGTACCGCCACGTGCGGTGTTGTAAGTAAAGCTGGTCAGCTTGTTATCCAGATATTGGACGGACCCGCGCAACAGTGTGCCGGGAACAACCAGGAACTGCGTATCAATATCAACACCCTGGATGCGTGAACGGCCAATATTTTCAGTAAAGAAAGAATTGCCACCGGTTGAGTCCAAACCAAAATGGGACACCTGTTGATCTCGATATTGCCACTTGAACACTTCCATATTCAGTTGCAAACGATTATTCATGAAACGGTTCTTGCTGCCTACCGTATAAGCTTTGATGTATTCAGGCGTATAGATTTCATGGCCCAGAGAAACTGAGAACCCCCCCGATCGATAGCCAGTTTCGAAGCTGGCATACAACAATGAGTTCGGGGTTACGTCAAATTCGACAGCAGCACGATAGTTAACGCGACTTGTTTCGGCAGTTTTGTGAACGGGTACGGGGTTGTAGAACAGGCGATTACCAAAAGTACCAAACGCCACGCTGTTGGCGGGGCCAGGCGCTGTCGGCACGGTAAAGGGCAATTGATTCAGCGCGCTTACAACCGGTACAGATGGCCCACCAAAGCAGCCAGGACCGAATGGGGGAGGAGCATTGGTACAAATCTCGATGAGGTTGGTGCCATCGCCATTAAAGGTTTTTTTGTCCTTGGTGTAACGCGCCCCACCAACCAAACGAAGGGAGTCACTCAGATGTGCGGTCAGTCTGCCAAATACCGCATTTGATTCCGTGGTGGTGTTTAAATCCTGATACGACTGGACAACGTATTGACTGAACGTGTAGTTCGCGTGAATTTTTTCGTCGTAATAAAACCCACCGACCAAGTACTCAATCGGACCAACGCGTTTGCCAGCAAAACGCAATTCCGCAGTCGTCTGTTTGTCGTGTTCGCTCAGCAAGCCACCACGAAAGGCGGGGCCGTTAAATAGCGAGTTGATTTTGGAGTCACGAAAAGCCGGAATGAAAGTCAGCGTTCCTGCAGCAGTGTCCAATGTAACTTCGCTGTTCACACCCCAATAGTCGTTGTCCTGAAAGGGGTAATTCAGCGGTGCGGGATTGATAAATGGGCCACCGATAACCCGGGTTGCAAAATAGGCCTTTGAGGCCGTCGAAAACATGCCAGAACGCGGATCCAGATTCGCGGCGGTGTAGGTGTAATTGGCGGGTGAAGTCGCTGTGGGGACAGTACCCGGGGTATAACTTAAGCCACCGTTGAATGAAGCGCCGGTTCCCACCCCACCCTGGTGGGAATAATCAGCGGCAACGCGTACGGACAGATTGTCGTTAACTTCTGTCAAAAACTGAGCGCGGAAACCCCGGCCTTTTTCATCCTGAGTCCCGTCATCGTTGTAGCCATCGGTATCGACCACCTTGCCAGAAAAACGTAAAGCTGTCGTATCACCAATCGGCACATTCACGGCAAACTCGGCATCCCGCGCGCTGTAGTTGCCCAAGCCCAACGAGACATAACCACCAAATTCCCCAAGCCGGGGCCGGACAGGGATGACATTGATCGCGCCGCCGGTTGCGTTACGACCATACAAGGTGCCTTGTGGCCCTTTCAGAACTTCAACGCGAGCCAGATCAAAAAATGTACCGACCGTCGAGGTCGGGCGGCCCAGATAGACACCGTCAATGTTGAAGGCGATCGCAGGATCGCTATAGCCATTTTGAGTGAAGTTGCCAACGCCGCGAATAAAAAAGCTGGTGTTCGGCCCGCCACTTTTTACGACAGCCAGGGAGGGCGCCGTGGCATTCAAGGTAGAAACATTGACGACACCCGCATTGTTCAATTCATCGGTTGTGATCACATCAATCGCGAGTGCGGCACGTTGCGCTGATTCCTCGCGGCGCTGCGCCGTGACAACAATTTCTTCCAGAGTGTTGACTGCTTTGGGTGGCGCAACTTCTTGCGCCAACACAGCTGATGCAGTCAGAACCGAAAGACTTGCAGTGCATTTAATGAATTTGCTTCGCGACATTTGTCCCCTCCATTTATTAGCGGCTCCTGATCGGATCCGGTGATTGTTTTTACAACTTCATAAACTTTACGAGTGCGACAAAAGAAGCGCAAGCTGACAATTTCGATTTGTGGTATCTGTTTTAACGATAGTGTTTCAATTGAGCGTTTCTGGAACCCGTAAACGAGATGAACACGGTTAAATGAGCGGTATTAAGCGATCGGGATGATCGAAATATTGCGACTGAGGTCAGTTTTTTCTAAGGGTTTTGACTTAACAATTAACTCGTCAAAAACCTGCACCCGCACGCTTGTTCCAAATGAACTTGCCGAGCATGGCCGTAACCGCAGCGACGAAGCACGCCTTGCCCATCAAGGCGAACGCGGGGATCAGCCCACCAACTTGAGAGCCCAGGAAAGTCAGCGCCATTCCGCTCACAAAGAGTCCGAGACCAAACGCGCCTTGCCATAAGCCATTGCCGCGCCCACGAATGCGATAGGCCAAACCCTTAGTGGCCCACACCAGTAAAGTGGGGAGAATCAAGCCGCATCCAATCTGTTGCATATTTGCCGCATAAACATATTCCATCGGGGTCGTAGCGGCCGACATCCACGTAAAACCAACGCCAATCAGCAAGAACTCAATGAATAACAGGTAAGCAATGTGTAAACGATTCAGCCACCAAAACAATACGGTACCAATGGGTACCCCCAGGCTGGCCAGCGTTGCATAGCGTCCGATTTCGGCAGGATTGGTTACCCCTAACGCGACAAATGCGTTGGCATTCTGCGTGATGGTCGTATAGAACATCACAGAACCGACCAAGGTAATCAGCAGAATACCGGCCATGCGCAACACCGGGATTGTTGTATAGCGAGCGTCGACATCCAAGGCGGCTGATTCAATCGAAGCAGGATCTTCGCGTGCGGGTTCCCAACAAAAGCTCGCGATACCAACGAGCCAGACAAGACTGATCAGATAAACCAGGAACGGTCCTTGCCAACCAAAGATGGCTCCGAGGATGCCGCCCATCGGAATGATCAGCAAGGCGGACAGCGATGCGACGCCTGTCTGACTGGCCAGCCACCGTTCACGGGTAGGGCCTTTGAAGTAGTCACAGAGCATCGTCGTCGACACCGTCATCACGACTGATTCGCACATCCCCACAATGCAACGCGTCGCCAGAATCGGATACATGTCGGTCATAAAAAACGGTGCAATGCCCGCCACAGCATAGAACACCATGGACCAGATCAGGATTTGTTTGCGGCCGAATTTGTCTGCCAGCCAACCCGCAATGGGAGAAAAAGCGACGAGCCAAAATCCCGGCATGGTCTGAAGCAGATTAACCAGATAGTCGCCGTTGGGGAGGGCCTTGAAGTTGGCCTGCATCAAAGCAACGGTGGGCATGAAAACCGTCACCCCCACCACAGACAAGGTCACCGGTAGAAGCAGGAAAAGACCTTGCAAAAATCCCGGTTGGCGGGTGGTAGTTGAGACTGACAAGGAATACCTCGCTTTAAGTTTTCAAGAATGATGGAATTCGATACAAAATTGGTTATCAACTGCTGTGATGCAACAAAAAATGAGGGCCATTCAAATTGTCTTTCTCTGCTCAACTAAACAGATGGATAGATGGCCGGATATTAAAGTGTATATTTGCGAACACCAATAGCAGCCGGAGAAAAAATGCGGTTCAGTGGATTGGATTTGAATCTGTTGGTGGCGCTCGACGCACTATTAACGGAAATGAACATTAGTCGTGCGGCCGAGCGCTTGTTCATTAGTCAATCGACCATGAGCAGCGCACTGAAACGCCTGCGCGAATATTTCGGTGACGAACTACTGGTTCCGATTGATCGCAAAATGGTCAAGACCCAGTTGGCTGAAAAGCTGACCGAGCCTGTGCGCGAAGTGTTGCTGCGAATCGGAACTTCAATAGTCACCTTGCCTGACTTTGATCCGGCTTTGGCTCAGCGCCGATTTTCACTGATGGTTTCGGAGTTCACTTCTACCGTGCTGATGCCGCACGTAATCGAGCGCGCATATCGCGTCGCACCGGGTATCAAATTCGCACTGTACTCACTAAACGCCAATCCAAATATGCTCGATCATGGGGACGTGGATTTGCTCATCGTCCCGGATTCATTGGTACTGCCCGAGCATCCGATTGAAACGCTGATGAACGAATCGTTTGTGTGCGTCGCATGGTCTGGTTCCAAGAAATTCGGGAAGACACTTGGCTTCGATGATTATATGAATGCCGACCACATTGGCGTGCAGTACGAGACCGGGAGAAGATCAACTTTTGATGAATGGTTTCTGCAGCGATATGGCGTGAGGCGAAATTGCCCGGTCACCACGGCCAGCCTTGGGAATCCTCCGCTACTGCTTATCGGGACGGATCGCCTTGCAACCGTGCATCGCCGACTCGCCGAATTTTATGGTCAGATCCTGCCGATCCGTATTTTGGAAATCCCGTTTGAGACCCCGTTGCTCATTTTGAAAATGCAGTGGCATAAACAAAAAAATGTGGATACCGGTCTGGAGTGGCTGAGAAACTTCTTGCGAGAGTGCGTGCTGGAAATTGACTCGCAATAAGGCAGTCGCTTTATTTTCTGGGGGCATCGATAAAGCAAATATCTTGTATCGACATTCTCAGCTTGCTTGTCCGTCTCAAGCCTGCGACATTCCATCCCCGAATGATCGACACGACAGTATGACCAACCCCATAGCCACCTATTCCTCCACAGCCAAAGTCTTGCACTGGCTTATGGCAGCAATCATTATTGTTGCCTGGATCATTGGTTTTTCAAATGCAGAATTGCTCGTTCCCAAATCAGAGCAACAACATTACTGGCGAGAAATCCATAAAGCGATTGGTAGTTCCATTCTGCTGCTGATCGTACTGCGCATCGTGTGGCGATTGACGCATCGGCCTCCGTCACTCCCCGCATCAATGGGCCTGTGGACGCGTCGTGCAGCGACATGCGGACATTGGGCGCTGTATGTCCTGATGATTCTTCAACCGGTTACCGGATGGGGGATTAGCGGGAGCTCCGGCAATAACGCCGATTTTATCGGCCTGTTTCCTTTGCCGGATATTTTTCCAAAGAGTAAGCCGATGACCATCCTTTACGCGCAAACCCATACGGTGTTTGGATGGATGCTGTTTGTGATGATCGTGGGCCATATCTTCATGGCCTTCAAACATCAATTTATTGATCGAGACAACCTGATTTTAAGAATGCTTCCAAAAGGATAATCTAATGGCACTAAATCTGAATGACATTAACCCCGTAACCGGTCTGCTGAATAACAGCTTTGGGATAGGCACCTATGCCCAGGGGAATTGCACATTTCCGGCACTGGTCAAACCTGATGGATCGGTCATTGATCTGTCAACGCGCTTTGTTGATACCCATGCGATCTTCGATGATTGGGCAAGGAACTTTGACACGCTCGTTGATATCAATGCCAAGCAAGACGGAGACTTTCACGTTGATACTTTGCGGGCCCGCCCGCCGCTGGCGCATCCCAACCTTCTGTGCGGCGGCGCCAACTACAAACAGCATGTGGCTGAAATGCTGACCAAAAATAAATTCAATCAGCATAACCGGCATGAAGGGGAGAGCGATGAAGATTTTTTCAAACGCAACTATGCGCTGATGGAACAACGTTCGCGGGAGGGAACACCTTTCCTGTGGACCGGTCTGCATTCTTCACTTACCGGTGCGAACGATGACATTGTGCTTCCCGTGTTGGGCGAGCAACCCGATTGGGAACTCGAGTTTGGCGCTGTTGTAGGCAAGAGCGCGCGCTACGCCACTGTTGAAGAAGCGAAATCCCTCATCGCTGGTTACATCATGGTCAACGACATTGGAACCGTCGATATTTTTCGGCGCACTGACATTCCCTGGGGCTACGACTGGATCAGCAAGCATCAACCGACGTTCAAACCCTCAGGGCCGTTTATTGTTCCTGCGGCATTCATTCCATCCACCGACAACATCCGGATTCTGCTGAAGGTCAACGGCAAGACCATGCAAGACTGGCCCATAAACGACATGATTTTCAGCGTGGAGCAATTTCTCGCTTACGCGTCCGAGCGGATCAACCTGATGCCGGGCGACATGCTGATCACCGGCTCGCCACCCGGCAACGGCATGCATCATGGACAATTCCTGAAAGACGGCGACATCATCGAAAGTGAAATTACTTTTCTGGGTCGGCAACGCAACCGCTGTGTAGCCGAGAAGCCGCCGGATCATCCGTTGGCCTTTGGTCTTTGGAAGAATCAATAAATCAAATCATCGGGAATTTAGGTCGTGCCTTTGCTTCCCTATGGTTCCAACAATTTTCCGTTTGTCCTGAGTGCCCCACGAAGTGGGGTGTATCGAAGGATGAGCGGAAAACACCCCGGTTCATAACGTTAAAATCGTTTCATGAACTCGACTGACAATCAACCAAGCATCTCACTTTGCGGCGGACAGCGTCATCCGGTCCCCGTGCGCGCAAAAGGCAAGAATCTGGTTATTGATATTCACTGCCATCTCGGCGTTCCAGCCGCTGATGCGCTGATACGCGGCGCCATGCCGGGGCTCTCGCCGGCAATGCCGTTTTCATCGCCTGCCACCGATGCGGTCAACCGCCAGATGTTTGCCGATATCGGCCCGGCGTTGAATGGGGTGACGCAGCGGCTTGCCGATATGGACCGGCTTGGCATTGATGTGCAGGCCCTGAGTCCTTCACCGGGCCAGTACTTTTACTTTGTCGATCCTGATCTCGGACGTCAAAGCAGCCAGATCATCAACAACGGTATAGCCGAAGCGGTGACGACCGATCCGGGCCGCTTCGTTGGCCTTGGCACAGTCCCGCTGCAACAGCCTGAACTGGCCGTGATTGAAATGAAGCGTTGTGTTCGAGAGCTCGGTCTGCGCGGCATTGAGATCAGTTCCAACGTCAATGGCCGTGAACTGGCCGCTCCCGAATTCCGTCCCTTTTTCGCCGCTGCCGAAGAACTCGGCGTGCTGATTTTTCTGCACCCGCTCGGCTTTACGCATGGACAGCGTCTTTCGGAACATTATCTGAACAACATCATCGGTAATCCGATCGAAGCGACCATCGCGTTGAGTCATCTGATTTTTGAAGGCGTCCTCGATCAGTATCCCGGCTTAAAGCTTTGTGTTGCCCATGGCGGTGGTTATCTGCCAGGTTATTGGGGCCGCATGGATCATGCCTTTCGAGCTCGTGCCGACTGTCGCCAGCACATCAACCGCGAACCCTCCAGCTATCTTCGCCAGGTCTGGCTCGATACCCTGGTGTTCGATCAGGACCAACTCGACAGTCTGCTGCGAACGCATGGGCCGGACAAGCTTTGTCTAGGCACTGATTATCCCTTTGACATGGCCGAACCCAATCCACTTCAATTTCACGAGCGCCTGGAAGGTGAAGTCAGAGCAAAGATTCTCGGGCTCAATGCAGCGCAACTGCTTGGACTGTCGATGGCAAGCCAAACTTAAACCGCCATCACCTGTACGTGTCCAGATTTTCCGTAGTCAAGAATCTTCTGATCCCGTGTGACCAGAATCGCATTTTCAGAGCGGGCCGTGGCAACCAGCAATCGATCTGCGGGGTCCGCATGAAAATCTCCCGGCAAGCTGCAACTATCAATGACCAAGGCAGGGCGCTCCAATGTCAATAAACGAATTTCCGATCTTTGCAAGGCTAGCGTTATCCAGTCTGAAACCGAGAGTGGCAAAACAATCCGGCCTTTTGCAGCAAGCAGCGCAATCTCCCAGATCGAAATGATTGAAACGCGCAGCAAAGTCTGTTCAGCGGCTGCTTCAATCGCGCTGATTGCACGCGGCTTCAGCCCATCTTTTTGACCGGATGCCAGCCAAAGCCAGACATGCGTATCCAGCAAAAGCAGTTTGTCGCTCATGCGCGTTTTTTTGTTTTGGATTTACGGACATACGGGACTGACGGTTCGGCGACCGCATAAAGCTTGTCTTCGGCCCCGTTTTCAGCCGCCCAAGCCTCATGCGGCACATTGACAATGTCACCATGAATGGTGACGGTCCCTGCCATATAGCCGAACAACCGCGAGCGCGGCGCGGCGTTTTCGACAGGCAACAAACGGGCAACCGGCTTACCCCGTTTGGTGATGATGATCGGTTCATGCGTTTCCGCGACTTCATCCATCAGCTTGAGGCACTTGGCCTTGAACTCTCCTGCTGAGATTTCCATCGTTTATCTCCATGGTCATATGACTATGGTCATTATAGACAAAACCGGCTTGTTGGTAAATTTGTGGCATAAGGCAGACCGAACGTCTGAGGCGAACGACAATGCGCCGCGAGTTGAAGTCTCAGCACTACACGTTTCAATCCACGCCCGCCTCGTGAGAGGCGGGCGACCTGCAATGAGGAATGGATGATGAAACTAATTGATGTTTCAATCCACGCCCGCCTCGTGAGAGGCGGGCGACGTGACTTGTACGGTCAGGGCCAACGTCATGGCCTGTTTCAATCCACGCCCGCCT
>JANYFL010000018.1 GCA_025362735.1 Betaproteobacteria bacterium
CGCGATACCAATGTCGGCCCGGCCTTCATTGAACCGGGAAAGCCTTGGCAGAACGGATTCCTGGAGAGCTTTCACGACAAGCTCAGAAGCGAATGTCTGAATCGGGAGTGGTTCCTATCAACTCGAGAGACCAAGGTGATCGTCGAGCGCTGGCGCCACTTCTACAATTACGAGCGACCTCATTCCGCTATGCCATGCATAATTCATTACGGACTCACTTTCAATTTGGCTACATATTTATCCGGCAGGCCGCATTCCTTGCTGAATAAAGCCGAATGCTAAAATGCGTCCCGCAGTTTTCCGCCTTTGTCTTAGCCGCCTTCATTTCCCCTGAAAGTCCCGCCGTGCTGTCCGCCGCCAATATCACCATGCAGTTTGGGCCCAAGCCCTTGTTCGAAAATATTTCCGTGAAGTTCGGCGAAGGCAATCGCTATGGCCTGATCGGCGCCAATGGCTGTGGCAAGTCCACCTTCATGAAAATTCTGGGTGGCGATCTCGAACCGAGTGCTGGCAATGTCGCGCTAGATCCGGGCGAACGTCTGGGCAAGCTGAGCCAAAATCAATTCGCCTACGAAGACATGCGCGTGCTCGACGTCGTGATGATGGGCCACGGCGAGATGTGGGCAGCGATGACCGAACGCGACGCCATTTACGCGAATCCGGATGCTTCCGAAGAAGACTACATGCGTGCCGCGGATCTGGAAGCGACCTTTTCCGAATACGATGGTTACACCGCCGAGGCGCGCGCGGGTGAGTTGCTGCTCGGTGTCGGCATTCCGATTGAACAGCATCAGGGTCCAATGAGTTCGATTGCACCCGGCTGGAAGTTGCGTGTGCTGCTGGCACAAGCGCTGTTCTCGAACCCCGACATCCTGCTGCTCGACGAGCCGACCAATAACCTCGATATCAACACCATCCGCTGGCTGGAAGACGTGCTGAATGCGCGCAACAGCACGATGATCATCATCAGCCACGACCGCCACTTCCTGAACCAGGTCTGCACCCACATGGCCGACATGGACTATGGCACGCTCAAGGTGTATCCCGGCAATTATGACGATTACATGCTGGCTTCGACCCAGGCGATTCAACGTCAAGCCGCCGCCAATGCGAAGGCCAAGGAACGCGTCGCCGACCTGCAGGATTTCGTGCGTCGCTTCTCGGCCAACAAGTCCAAGGCGCGTCAGGCCACTTCGCGTCTGAAAATGATCGACAAGATCAAGATCGAAGACTTCAAGCCCTCCAGTCGCCAGAATCCCTACATCCGTTTTGAGGGCGAGAAGAAATTGCACCGCTTGGCGGTTGAAGTGCAAGGCTTGAGCAAAGCCTACGATCAGCCCGTCATCAAGAACTTCAGCATCATGGTCGAAGCAGGCGAGAAGATCGCGATCATCGGTGCCAACGGTGCCGGCAAAACCACTCTGCTGTCCTGTGTTGCCGGTGTTGTTCAACCGGATCAGGGCCGGGTCAAATGGGCCGAGAACGCCAATCCCGGTCTGATGCCGCAAGACCCGAGCGAAGAATTCAAGAATGGCGAAGTCCTGACCGACTGGATGGGTCGCTGGACTCAGGAGGGCGATGACGACCTGGCTGTGCGCGGCATGCTGGGCCGTTTGCTGTTCTCGGGTGACGACGTGAAAAAATCAGTCAAGGTATTGTCCGGTGGCGAGAAGGGCCGCATGATTTACGGCAAGCTGATGCTGGGCCGACACAACGTGCTGCTGATGGACGAGCCGACCAATCACATGGATATGGAGTCCATTGAGTCGCTCAATATCGCGCTGGAAAAATATCAGGGCACGTTGATCTTCGTCAGTCACGACCGCGAATTCGTCAATTCGTTGGCGACCCGTATTCTGGAAATCAAGCCGGAGGGCATTACTGATTTTCAAGGGACTTACGATGAGTACCTGACTTCGCAGGGTGTGGAATAAAACTTTACGCTTAGAACCAAGCGACCCGGAGTTGCAGTCTGTTCAGGTCAAACCTCACAATACAGAGGTTTATAGAGAAATCCTAAGCCTTCTCAGACTCATAAATTAACGCATCTCTCACCCCAATATTCCCAAAAATAACTTGAGCATGGCGCGTTTAATTCGCAGCTATTTAGCGGAGAATTTTTATTTCTTCTGGGGCAGTAGACTTATTACGTTCTGCCCAGCCTTTAAGTTCATGCAAAAGCATAGACTGGTCACTCGTCTCTTTTACGAACATTGTTAATTGTGGGTCACAACTTACCTCATGAACCGATATACGACCGCAATGAAAAGTGATTAAACCTGCTGCCAATATTTTTCCCGCTGGAGTTACGATGAGCGCTCCTTTTTCATCACAACTGTGGCGTCTGCAACCGGACTCGAGATAGTTTCCATCCGCAAGGCGTAAAACTGGATCAGGAATTTCCATACCTATAAAGACTTGATCACTCAAAAGGCGTCCCTGCACAAAGTAGTTTCCTTTACGAAGGCCAAAAAACTGCTTAGCGGACTTATAGATCATTGATCGAAGTTTAGATGACAAAACAATTGGATCAGTATTTTCCACTGTATTAGCCATTGCGAATGATGCAGTAGCAGAAACGGCCAAAATGAGAGATTTCATTAATGTACTCAGCATACTTTGCTCGCGCCTAACATATTTCGATCATCGTTATTTTTCATTCGCCATGCTGGAAGGTTTGACCGCCTGACAATTCCAGCATTGAAAAAACTGGCCTTCGATTTTTTCCAGGCAGTTCGGGCAAAACCAGGACGGAAGCTGAGATGGCTTGCGTAACTCGGCCAGCAATTCCTCGGCCATTTTTTGATCGCGATCATTCACCAGCCACAATTGCGGCGAGACCTGATCGGCAGGCAATTCGCCGATGGCACCTCCAATAAACTGATTGCGAATTTCGCAACGGATGCCGGCATCCTTCAGCACGTTATGCCAAAGCGTGGCAATCAGGAGATTGTCGGCGGTTGCGATACGTTTCATAGAAACTGTTTGAGATCAACTACCATTTGCAGCCGCTGTCTCTAAAAGAGCTTGCTGCCAAAGGCACGGCCGCAGCCAAGCCCATGCCCGAATAGGCTTCGCGGCAATCCGACTTGCCTGCCTTATCAAGGGCCTTGGCCAGTTTCGATTTGCGTTCTTCAATGACCGGTGGCGCTTGCAATTGAAAGACACCGCTTTGACCCGAGCCGGAACCGCGCCGACTGTTGTTGGCGGCTTGATTGCGCAGGGTTTCAAGATCAACGCTTGGACCGCTTGAAGGGCCTGTACTGTTGCCTGCGGAATTGCCGACGGGATTGCCAGAATTGGCCAATGCTGCCGGTTTATCGCCCTGAGCTTTGCTGCCCTGATCTGTAGTTCCGTTCAGGGGTGAAGGAACAGCGGCCGGACGCTGAGTGGACACAGCAGGCGTGGGACTGGCGCGTTCCGCAGAGCTCGCCGGGGCGGGAGAAAGTTCACGCGATTTTTGCTCAGGATTGGGTGCGGCCACAGTAGAGGCAGGCAGTTGTGTCGTCGCTGGTAAAGGTGTGGAAGTCACCGACGGGGCAATGGGTTCGATCGCGGCTGGCTTTACTTCCGGTTTAACGATGGTCGTTACGCTCGGTTCAGTTTTGGGCGGCGTTGGAGCTTGCAAGGGTACATTGGGGAGAGGGGGCAATACGGTTGCTTTGTTCTCGATCTGAGGGATCACGACAGCAGGTTCGATGCGCGGCCGAATGGCTCGCTCACGCGCTGGTGAAGGAATGACTGGAATTTCCGGTTGCAAGGCTTGCGGTGTTGGAAGCGGGGTTGACAACTCGGGCGGCTGAATCACTGTTTGAGCTGCTGGTGCTTCACGCGGTTCGACAGGCGCGGGTGCAGGACTGGGCGGCTCAGGTTTGGGTGTGGCCGCAGGTTCAATCACAGGGGATTGCGGCATTGGAGCGACTTCCGGTTTGACCATGACCGGCGGCGGGATTTTCACCCGTTCTGCTTTGGGCGAAGTCATGATGTCCGGATGTGGTTGTTCGGTCGGTTTTTCTTGCGGTTTTGAATCAACCGAAGGCAGCACGGGTCGTGCTTCGATGGTGGGCGAGGATACGATAAATGTGGTGGCGGGTTGACTGATCTCCTTGGTTAATTCTGGAGCAGTGCCAGGTGCATGAGCTTGGGTTTCGGTGGTGGTAGCGGCGGACTCTGGCGCTGGATTTCGTAAAGGCAAAACTTCAGTGATCGATTCACTGGGCTGCGCAACCGATGAGCGTGCCGGACTTGGTTGTGGGATTGAATGGCTTTGAATATCCGCATTGCTATCCACTGGTCCTTCACCATTAAGCAGCCCACTCAAACTATTGTTGAGCGTGACATTCAGTGCACCGAATATTTTTTGTCCGCGGCTGATGCCATCACCAACCGGCGTACCAAACAACAACACGATCAGGATATGCAGCAGCAGTGAAAAAACAAAATACTCGACCAGCCGGGATTGCCGGGGGGGCGGCGCCGCAGAACCTGCATAAGCGAATCGGTTAAAAAGGATCACGGTGCGGTGTCGTTACCGATGAAGAGTGCAAAGCTGATTTCCGACAGTATAGGTATTCACTGTATTCTGCGAAGCTTTCCGCCAACATAAAGAACCATGTTCAGTTACCGCCACGCCTTTCATGCGGGTAATCATGCCGATGTGCTCAAGCATGCCGTGCTGGTGCACTTACTGCAATACATGAGCCGGAAAGAAGCTGCACTTTACGTTGTGGATACCCATGCCGGTTCGGGTTGGTACCGGCTGGATTCGGATTACGCACAAAAAAGCGCCGAATCGAAAGACGGCATTGCCCGGCTCTGGAAATTGCCGGAAGGGCAAATCAAGTCTTCCTTATTAAGCGATTATGTTTCGCTTATTCGTATATTGAATCCGGATGGCAAGCTGATTTTTTATCCGGGATCACCGTGGATCAGTCATCGCCTGCTGCGCAAACAGGATCGTCTGCGCCTGTTTGAATTGCATCCGACCGATCAGAAAATATTGACTGAAAATGTGGCTGAGCTACGCGCAGGTCGGCAAATCACTGTACAGGCCATTGATGGTTTCGATGGCCTCAAAGCGCAGCTGCCGCCGCCGTCCCGGCGTGGTCTTGTCTTGATCGATCCTTCTTATGAAATCAAGACCGACTACGCTCGTGTAGCACAGGCAATCGCCGATAGTCTGAAACGCTTTGCGACTGGAACCTACGCGGTCTGGTATCCCATCATCGCGCTGCGTGAATCGCAACAATTACCGGAGCAGTTATCCAAGTTGGCCGGGGCGCAGAACAAGTCATGGCTGAACGTCAGCCTCACTGTCCGCACCGCCAGTATCGAACAGCGCGGCCTGGTATCGAGTGGCCTGTTTTTGATTAACCCGCCGTACACACTTAAAGCGGCATTGCAGGAAGCAATGCCGGAACTGGTTGAGATACTGGGGCAGGATCGCGGAGCTGGTTTTGAGTTGACCTCGGCCTGATATTTCCCTCACCCTAACCCTCTCCCGTGATCGGGAGAGGGAACTAAAAATCATTGGTGATTGGCTCCCTCGCCCACATCAGTGGGAGAGGGTTGGGGTGAGGGAAGATTTTGCAATTTGATATTGTCCTTCGCGCGTCTATGATCAAATCAGGACAGCGAGGTCATCATGAACGCACCGTTTCGAACCAAGCATCAGGAATCTGAACCGCCTCGGCAAGAAAGCCTAAACCAGACGCCGCCGCTGGTCGATTACAACCTGTTTGCATCCGATGCGGCCTTGCAGGAAAGCATCCGGCGCGAAGGTGCGGGGGATGCGGTCGACCCAGCGGCCTTTGAAGCGCTCATGCATTTAGGCACCGATCTTGGTCGCGCGGATCACTTCGAAGCGGCCTATCTGGCCAATCACTATCCTCCGGTTCTGCACACCCACAATCCGCGCGGACAACGCATAGACCGCGTCAGTTTTCATCCGGCCTGGCATGTGTTGATGCGTAGTATGGTGGCCTATGGATTTCACTGCAGTCCGTGGCAGACCGCGCATGAAACCGGGCCGCTGACGCATACATTGCGTGCCGCTGGATATTTCATGCAGGCGCAGATCGAGCAAGGTTCCCTGTGCCCGATCACGATGACCTATGGGGCCATTCCCGCAATCCGCACCGATAGCAAGTTAGCCAGGGAGTGGCTGCCCAAGTTGCTGTCGCGTGAATACGATCCGTCGGATCAACCGTTCGTGCAAAAGCGCGGCGGCCTGATCGGCATGGGCATGACCGAGAAGCAGGGCGGTTCCGACGTGCGCGCCAATACAACCCGTGCCGAGCGCCAGCCTGATGGGTGTTATCGCATCACTGGTCACAAGTGGTTTTTCTCCGCACCGCAGAGCGACGCGCATCTGGTACTGGCGCAAACGGAGAGCGGGCTCTCCTGCTTTTTCATGCCGCGTTACGAACCGGATGGGGCGAAGAACGCGATTCACATTCAACGTCTCAAGGACAAAGTTGGCAATCGTTCCAATGCTTCAAGTGAGGTCGAGTTTCATCAAGCCTGGGGGCATTTGCTCGGCGAAGAAGGGCGCGGCGTGCCAGCCATCCTTGAGATGGGAACCTACACCAGACTGGATTGCGTGATTGGCACTGCGGGCATGATGCGTCAGGCCATGGTGCAAGCAATTCATCATGCGCGGCATCGCAAGACCTTCGGCAAATTCCTGATTGAGCAACCGCTGATGCAGAGTGTTCTCGCTGATCTGGCTTTGGAATCGGAAGCCGCCACTGTTCTCGCACTACGACTGGCCCATGCCTTTGATCATCCCGACGATGAAACCGAAACGGCCTTCCGTCGCTTGATGACATCAGCCGCCAAATTTTGGGTGTGCAAACGTGGCCCGGAATTCGCCGCCGAGGCGATGGAGGTGCTGGGTGGAAACGGCTATGTCGAAGAGGGGGTGTTGGCTCGCATCTATCGGGAAATGCCGGTCAATTCGATCTGGGAGGGCTCCGGCAACATCATGTGTCTGGATGTCTTGCGTGCCTTGTCGAAGTCGCCCAAAACGGTGGAGTCTGTGCTGGCGGAACTGCATCAACAACGCGGCAGTAATTCCTATTTTGATGCCGCCCTTGATGCGCTTTCTGGTTCATTGAGTTCTGCGAGAGTGGAGGAGACCGATGCGCGCCGTCTGGTACAAACTTTGGTGACCTTGATGCAGGCCTCACTGTTACTGCAATCGGAATCCAGTTTGATGGCCGACGCATTCTGTGCAACGCGCCTTGCAGGACAGGGCTGGGGTGCGGTGTATGGAACACTCCCAAAGATTGAGTGCACAGCGATTCTGGATCGGGCCTGGAGCGAGTAGAAATAGCTTGTCATCCTGAGTGAAACGAAGGATCTCAAGTAGATATGGTGCAGCCGTCTCTAATGAATGAACTGAGATTCTTCGTCTGAAGCTCAGAATGACAAAGTATTCTGGGCGAGCGAATTAATTCTGTGCCAGTTTGGTCATCGCACTCAGCTTCATAAAATCGTCGTAGTAGCCTGAAAAGCGACTGCTCGCATGCGCACGCTGCTGTGGTGTGGCCATGCGGCTTAGATCGACGGCCAACTGCATGTGCATTTTCTCACTGGCCGCCATCGCGGCTTTGTATTGCGGGTCGCGTATCGTTTCCGGTTCAGCAAGCAGGGCGCGCAGACGCATGTTGATCTCGTTAGCTGAAGCATGTGAGCGCAACAAGTTCAGAAATGCCTGCTGGTTGCGGACCCTCTCTGCATAACGAAAGCTGCTTATGTCTGGCATATTCTTTACGGCTTCGGCGATACGGGCTTTCTGGGCTGTCGTCAGGCCACCCAGCCAGTCTTTATAGATATCCTGCAAGCGCTCGACGCGCAAATCGAAACGGTCTTCGGCTGAGTCGGACTTACGTTCCTTGCGGTCTTCCAGATACTTGCGGTTGCTCTTGGCGAACCCGGCATCAATCTCGGCAATCTGCTTCGTATCCAAAGTCTGGATGAGGGGCACCGCATCATCAATCGCGTGCGTGACCAGCAATTTATAGCGCTGACGAAAAGTCGTGAGCGCGAATTGCGCATCTTCCAGCGTCAGGCCTTTGGCGATGCGTTCGGAGGCAAGCTGCGCAAAACGGGCATATTCGGGCAACTCACTTTGGCGATGCCAGGCATGAAAACGATCAAGTCGCGCGCGAAAGTCGTCTTTCTGATCAGAGCGAAGCGAAACATAATCGGTGATCATGTACCGCAGCAGAACTTCAGCATTGTTATAAGTGAACTGAACCTGAGTGCATGCAGCCAGCAGCCCCAACGCTACGAATAGCGAGAGCACAAAGCATTTTTTGCGGAATAAATCGGACATGGGTTCAGAATAAGATGAATTCAATGTTGATTGACACGCCGATGTGCCGATGATTCTCAGATCGGCGTGAATCCTTACAAGAACTTCCTCTTTCTCATTTCAGGAAGGTAGGAAGGGAGGCAATTCCCATGTCCTTGCTATCATTCGCAGTTTTCCGCAGTCTTGGTTCTCCAGTTTGGTTAGTAGGGCATTTCCGGGGTCCATCATTACTTCACTTTTTCTCATTCTGCTCGCAGCAATCATCGTCGGAGTGGCCAGCGTTGCCATTGCCGCATTGCTGTCTTTTCGCCTCCTTGCCCGCTTTGTGGAAAAGATGGTGAGTTTTTCGATCGGCATCCTGCTGGCGACGACGTTTTTGCATCTCCTGCCCGAAGCCTTTCATTCGAACCATGAGGTCAACCAACTCTTCGCTCTGATGTTCGCCGGCATTCTGGGATTTTTCTTTCTGGAGAAAGTGGCCTTGTACCGGCACAGCCATCACTTCGAAGGGGATGGGCATCATCACGAGCATGGACGCGACAAACAAGAGGCGGGCCACGGTGGAGCATTGGTATTAGTAGGCAGCGCCTTTCATAATTTTTCGGATGGCATCCTGATTGCCGGAGCCTTTCTGGCCGGGCCATGGGTTGGTCTGACCGCAACCCTGTCGATTTTTACGCACGAGATCCCGCACAAGATCAGCGACTTCATCGTCTTGTTGCATGCGGGAGTAGGACGCCGCCGCGCCATGATCTACGCGACGATTTCAAGCGTCTGCATCATATTCGGCGGGTTAACGGGTTATTTTCTGTTGCAGGACATGATGGACTGGATTCCGTATGTTCTGGTTATCGCCGCCAGCAGTTTTCTATACATTTCCCTGTCAGATCTGATTCCGCAGGTCCAGAAGGGAACGCGCCTGGGTGATGCACTGTCCCAAGCGGTATTGATTGCCTTGGGCATCCTGGTCGTGATTGGCTTGCACTATTTTTCGGATACCCCTTAACGCGAATTGAGGCTTCATCGCATGACGACTTCAAAACCTGCAGGTAAGCCTGTCCTTAAGCCCCGCGTCATTAAGAAAACCGGAAAAACCAGTGTTTTGCCCGTGTCGTCTGCCAAGACGAGCGGTAAAGGTCTTGGACTTGATCTGGCGCTCCAGGGTGGTGGAGCGCATGGCGCTTTTACCTGGGGTGTGCTGGATCGTCTGCTGGACGAGAAGGACATTGACATTCAGGGTATCAGCGGTACCAGTGCTGGCGCTCTGAATGGAGCCATGCTGGTCTACGGAATGCTCAAAGGCGGTCGCAGCGGCGCAAAGAAATTGCTGGCCGAATTCTGGGATGCTGTGGCGGACATTGGCGCAATTTATTCCCCAATCAAGAGGCTGACGAATTCGCTGGACCAGATGTGGAAGCTGCCCGGGTTCGACCCCTTTCCGGCGTTGCACCAGGACGTTTCGCCCTACCAGTCGAATCCTTTCAATCTCAATCCCTTGCGTGACCTGTTGGTTCGATTGCTTGATATCGAAGCAATCCAGAACAGCGACCATATGCGTCTGTTTGTCACGGCCACCAATGTTGAAACTGGGCAGGGTCGGGTCTTCCATTGCAAAGATTTGACGATTGAAGCACTGCTCGCTTCAGCCTGCTTGCCACTCGTTTATCAAGCCGTGGAGATTGAAGGCGTGCCCTATTGGGATGGCGGTTATGTTGGCAACCCGGTGATCTGGCCGCTGATTTATAACACCGAGGCAAGCGATGTATTGCTGGTTCAGATCAACCCGCTCATTCGCAAAGGCACACCCACCACGCTCGAAGAGATTGTCAACCGGATGAATGAGATTACCTTCAATTCGAGCCTGGTTGCCGAGATGCGAGCGATCCGTTTTGTCACGCGTCTGCTTGAAGAACAAAAAATCGACCCGCGCAGTTACAAAAAAGTCCTGATGCACCGGCTCAGCATGCAGGACACCGTGACCGATGTCACAGCGTCAAGCAAGGACAACACCAATCGTGATTTTTTGCAGATGCTGCACCAGAAGGGCAAAGAAGCGGCCAGTCATTGGTTGAAAGCGCACAAGGCCGATATTGGCGTGCGCGAATCCATCGACATTAACGAAGCTTTCCTGAAGCCAAAGAACGGCAAGAAGAAGTGAGTGGCGTTTCTTGCCCCTTCTATGTACCCGGAAACCTAAAAATTCGTCATTCCCGCTTGCGCAGGAATGACGGCTAACCAGAGTCCGTTCGGCCTGAGTAGCCCGTTTATGGGCGTATCGAAGGGGCAAAGGTCATACTCTTTTCCTCCAATCCTGAAATCGCCACCTTGAAATTTTCTTTAACGACCTTATCTCCGTCCCGAATCGATTTCCCCCTTGTTTTCAGCAATTAAAAGAGGACCGCATGACCATGACCACCGAATCCCAAAATAAAGAAACCCTTGGCTTTCAAGCCGAAGTCAAGCAGTTGCTGCAATTGATGATTCATTCGCTGTACAGCAACAAGGAAATTTTCCTGCGCGAACTGGTTTCCAATGCGTCCGATGCCGCCGACAAACTCCGTTTCGAGGCGTTGAATAAACCTGAACTGTACGAAAGCGACAGCGAACTGGCGATCAGGATTGCCTTTGACAAGGAAAGTCGCACCATCACCATTTCGGACAACGGCATCGGCATGAGCCGCGCGGAAGCGATCGAGCATCTGGGCACCATCGCCAAGTCCGGTACGCGCGAATTTTTCGGCAAGTTGTCAGGCGACCAGCAGAAAGACGCAGCGCTGATCGGTCAATTCGGCGTCGGCTTTTATTCGGGCTTTATCGTCGCCGACAAGATCACGGTGCGCTCCCGTCGTGCCGGTCTGCCGGCCGATCAGGGCGTGGAATGGGCCAGTGACGGTTCGGGCGAATTCAGTGTCGAGACCATCGACAAATCGAATCGCGGCACCGACATCATCCTGCATCTGCGCGAAGGCGAAGATGATTTTCTGTCGGCCTGGAAACTGAAATCAACGCTACAAAAATATTCGGATCACATTTCCCTGCCCATCGAGATGCGCAAGGAAGAATGGGATGCCGAGAAAAAGGAAATGGTCCTGAAGGACGAAGAAGAAACCATCAATCAGGGCAGCGCACTCTGGACGCGGCCCAAGAGCGAAATTACCGAAGAGCAGTACAAAGAATTTTACAAACACGTCTCGCACGATTTTCAGGAACCACTGGCCTGGACGCACGGCAAGGTCGAAGGCCGTTCCGAATACAGCCAGTTGCTGTACGTGCCGTCGCACGCACCGTTCGACATGTGGGACCGCAACCAGCGTGGCGGCATCAAGCTGTATGTAAAGCGCGTCTTCATCATGGACGATGCCGAGCAACTGATGCCGGTTTACCTGCGCTTTGTTCGCGGCGTGATCGACTCCAATGATTTGCCACTCAACGTCTCGCGTGAAATCCTGCAAGAGAGCCGTGACGTCAAGGCCATCCGCGAAGGCTGCACCAAGAAGGTTTTGTCGATGCTCGAAGACCTGGCCGAGAACAAGGCCGAGGACTATGCCAAGTTCTGGAAAGAATTCGGTCAGGTGCTCAAGGAAGGCATTGGCGAAGACCACGGCAACAAGGAACGCATCGCCAAATTGCTCCGCTTTGCCACGACCGCCAACGACAGTACTGAGCAGACCGTTTCACTGGCCGAATACTTGGCGCGCGCCAAGGAAGGCCAAGACAAGATTTACTACGTCGTCGCCGAATCCCATACCGCTGCGAAAAACAGCCCGCATCTGGAAATCTTCCGCAAGAAGGGCGTCGAAGTGTTGTTGCTGTCGGATCGTGTCGATGAATGGATGCTGAGTTTCCTGAACGAGTTCGATGGCAAGGAACTGGTCAGCGTTGCCAAGGGCGGACTCGATCTCGGCAAGCTCGAAGATGAAGCCGAAAAAAAGGAACACGAAAAGCAGGCCGATGATTTCAAGGACCTGACTGCAAAAATCAAGGAAAGCCTGGGCGACAAGGTCAAGGAAGTGCGCGTCACCTTCCGCCTGACCGATTCACCCGCCTGCATCGTCGCCGACGAAAACGAAATCAGCGGCCACCTTGCTCGTATGCTCAAAGCCGCTGGACAAAAAGCGCCAGACAGCAAGCCGATTCTGGAAATCAATCCCGGTCATGCGCTGGTGCAACGTTTGAAAAACGAGACCACGCATTTTGCGGATTGGAGCCATGTGCTGCTAGATCAGGCCACGCTCGCTGAGGGCGGACACCTAGAAGATCCGGCTGGCTTTGTGAAGCGCTTGAATGGATTGCTGGCGGCTGTTGCCTAAAACCAGACCCAACCGCTCACCCCTTAGAAAGCCGAGACCACGTGGATACCAAGCTCAACAACAAACTCGTGCTGGTGAGCGGCAGTACCGCTGGCATCGGCTACGCCATCGCTGCCTCACTCGCTGCCGAAGGCGCCCGGGTCATCATCAATGGACGTACTCAAGCGGCTATAGATCAGGCAGCATCAACAATCAAGTCCGCAACGGGCAGTACCGTCCTTGGCTTTGCCGGTGATCTCAGTACCGCTGCCGCTGCTGAAGAACTGGTTCGGCGGCATCCCGACATCGAGATTCTCGTCAATAATCTGGGCATCTTCGAGCCGAAGGCGTTCGAGGACATCCCCGATGAGGACTGGATGCGCTTCTTCGATGTCAACGTGCTGAGCGGTGTGCGCCTGGCTCGTCTTTGTCTGCCCGCGATGAAACGTGCGAATTGGGGCCGCATCATTTTTATTTCCAGCGAAAGCGCGATACAAATTCCGGTGGAGATGATTCACTACGGCATGACCAAGACCGCGCAACTTGCGGTCTCGCGCGGCTTGGCTGAATCGGTCGCCGGTACCGGCATCACCGTCAACAGCATCCTCCCCGGCCCGACCCGCTCACGCGGTGTGGGCGACTTTGTCGAGGCGCTTGCTAGTGGGAGCGGAAAGTCGGTCGATGAAATTGAGAGGGAGTTTTTTGAGACATCCCGCCCCAGCTCGCTGATCAAACGCTTTGCCACGCCGGAAGAGGTTGCCTCACTGGTCACCTATATCGCCAGCCCGTTGTCATCGGCCACGACAGGTGCTGCTTTGCGGGTGGATGGGGGTGTGGTTAGGAGTGCGTTTTAATTAGGGCTTCAAATGCAGCCACCAGAAATTGACAAAGGCGACTGGCGTCTCCAAACGACAACACACCTCGCTGAAGATTGGGCAAATCCGTGGACTGGCACCACATCACCCAAAGGTACTCGCATCACAGTTGTTTCGGTCGTTCAACTATCCAAAAAGAAACTTCTCACTATCCCGATACCTAATGCAACCGCCGCTATGCTCAATGCGGCAACTGTTGCATACGATAACGCTCGCCATCTGAGAACAAGTAGCAACATCGACAAGACGTTAAAGAAGGAAGTTTCGTTTTGTTCTGAAAAGGATGCCCTAGATTACATAGAGAGAATGATCGAGGCAATTGTCTTAGCCTTCTCCGCAATTGAAGCTTTTGCAAATGAATCGATACCTGCTGATTTTGTTTATGCGCAGCATAAAAGAAGCGAGGTTTTGCTAGAGGCATCAACAAGGGAAACAATTGAGCGTCATATATCCATTGATGAAAAACTTACGTCAGTACTCCCAGAGATTCTAGGCTGCACATCTCCGAAAGGAATGCGTTGTTGGCAAGATTACAAACAACTCAAGGATGCGAGAGATCGAATTATTCACATGAAGATGGAAGACCGGAAATCATCAGGCCCCGATGTGAATACAGTGTGGAAAGCCATCGTTCTTACTCCAGCGCCACATCTAGCTGCGAAAGGGGTAATTGATCATTTCGTTAAAGCCATGAAGATCAAGCCTCAATGGCATTCTCGGTTTCTACATGCGACTTAATCCAGCGACTTCAACGTCCAAATTTCCAGCCGTTGCAGGAGTGACGCCATTGAACTTAATCAGAGGCTCATTAAGCGATATATGAAAATTCGATCCGGCTTGATCGGATTCATACTCATCACACTGCTCACAGCCTGTGGCGATTTCCTGACTGATGGTGCGACGCGCCATTGCGGGTGACATTGAAACGGGTGTGTCTGCATTGGCAAAGTCCAGTTCTGATCACTACTTGATTCGGCATGTACTTAAGGCCACACCGGAAGGTTGCTCGGGTGCTTACGCGGTGCAAGTCAGCGCAGCTTCGGTCATTGTGTGCCGCAGACTTGGAATCTCGAAAAGCCAGCGAGCGAGGCTTTATTGATTGAGCTGGAAAAACATGACGGGAAACCGATTGTTGTCAGTGTGCGTTGATTGCCGTGTTGACCGCTGATGATGATCAAACGGCGCCATCAATCCAACGGCTTTTCTTCTGTTGGAACGGGCGCCGCCTCTGCAGGTACTTTGGCGACATCAGATACATGGTGCTCCATGTGCGTCTTTTTGCCGGGCTGAGGAGTCTTGTCTGCACCAGGGGCAATCTCCTGATCGTGATGTTTCTTTTCTTGCTGGACTTTCTTGTCGTGCGCTACGTTACGAGGATCGGTCATGGCATTCTCTTTTGATTAGTCGATCTGCATTGTTCCTCATAGATGTCGACGAGAACGTAGGATAAGCACACGTTACCGTTCAGACGAGGCCGGGTTCCATTGCTGTTCATCCTTCGATATAGCAAGCGTTGCTCGCCTACTCAGGACGAACGGTATTTTGTGTATGCTTTGAATTGCATGACCACAAAGCTTATTCACCCCCTCGGCCCGATTTGCGATGAGCGCACCCGCGTCCTGATCCTGGGCAGTTTCCCCAGCGTCGCCTCCATGCAGGCTCAACAGTATTACGCGTATCCGCGCAATCAGTTCTGGCGGCTGCTCGGTGCGGTGATTGGCAAGCCGCTGGCTGAACTGGAATACGGTCAACGCATTCCGCTTGTGTTGAAGAGTGGCTTTGGTATCTGGGACGTGATTGGGGCCTGCGAGCGACCTGGTAGTCTGGATAGTGCGATCCGCAATGAACAGGCCAATGATTTCGCAGCACTGTTTGCGCGATATCCGCAGATTGAACGTCTGGCCTTGAATGGCGGCAAGGCGGGCGCCTATCGCCGACTGCTGGAAAATTTGGGCAAGGACGTGGTCGTGTTACCGTCTTCCAGTCCGGCCAATGCTACGCATACGTTTGAACACAAACGCGCGGTCTGGACTTCATTGCTTCAGCAGAAAAAACAATGACTCTCAGACACTTCAAAAAACACGAGCATGAAAAGCCCGACTCGCAACCAGAGCGTCGCCGCATCCGCTATGCGCCGGTCACATTTTCTGAAGAGTACGGCGTGCGTTATCTGCATTTCGGCACGGAATGGGTTCAGGGCGCGATGCGGTTACGCAAGCCGGACTGGATTGAGCTGGAATACGCGCAGCAGATGATGGCGTGGATGCTGTTTCTTGAAGTTTCAAATGAGGCGCCCAGACATATTGGTCAGCTCGGTCTCGGAGCGGCTTCGCTAACCAAGTTCTGTTATCGCCATTGGACCGATGCGCGCGTTACCGCAGTCGAACTGAATCCCGATGTCATTGCCGCCGCACGCAGCATGTTCAAACTGCCCCCCAATGACGAGCGGCTCAATGTGCTGCAGGAAGATGCCTGGACTTATGTGACTGACCCAGATCAGCGGCAAAGTCACGATGTGCTGCAGGTCGATCTTTACGACGCCACGGCACGCGGCCCGGTGCTCGACAGCATCGAGTTCTACAGTGCCTGTCGTGCTTGCCTGAAAGCACCCGGGATCATGACGGTGAACCTGTTTGGTGATCACCCCAGCTTCAAGCGCAACATGAAAAACATCGGCGCGGCGTTCGAGGGCAGGGTGATTGCCTTGCCGGAAGTCCATCTCGGCAACCGTATTGCGCTTGCGTTTAACGGCCCGCCGCTTGAGGTCGATTGGACGGATTTGTACGAGCAGGCCGAGCGCATTAAATCCCAGTCTGGCTTACCTGCTCCAAGCTGGGTGCATGACTTACGTGCTTCACGAAATATCCAGGACGTTAAAGCCAAAACTGGGATCAGTGGCAGCCATTTCAGAATCTAGAAAAAATAGGCTCAACGCCGTCATTCCCGCGGAATGTTTGAACTAAGCGGGAATCCCTGTTTCAGTAAACCACTGAAGATCAAAATGGATTCCCGCCTGCGCGGGAATGACGGGAGTACATTGGCAGTGCATTTCCAGTTCATTCACCTGAAATACCGTCGGATTACCCATCATTTCAGCTAACGCTGGCAATGAAATTACTGCTAATCTCTTGGCAGCCTATCCTTACATGACCATGAACGCTGCCATCCCGCAACCATCCCCCGATTCCCACCGCTCCTCTGCTCTGGGAAACCAGCGCCTGACCGTCTCACAAGTGGTGCAGTGGCTGCGTGCAGATGGAATGATCAGCGAAGAGCAGGGTGCCGAGGTTTTTGCTCAAAGCGGGCGGGCCAAGGCTGACCAGCACGCATTACAGACCGTGGCGGAACTCAAATTCAAATCACTGCTGCCGCCGCACAAACTTCTGACCCTCGATTTTCTGGCTGAATGGCTCGCAGCCAAAGTGAATCTGCCCTACGCGCATATCGACCCGTTGAAGGTCGATTTCAGCAAGATTGCCGAATTGATGTCGGACAGCTATGCGACGCGTTTCCGCATTTTGCCGATTGAAGTCAAAGCCAATGAAGTCCTGATTGCCACATCTGAACCGCTGCTGACAGAATGGGTGCCGGAGATGGAGCGCATCTGGCGGCGCAGCGTCAAGTTGTTTGTCGCCAACCCGCAGGATGTGACGCGTTATATCGCCGAGTTTTTCAGTCTGGCGCGTTCGGTCAAGGGCGCGGTCGCCAAGGGTGGAGCAAGCTCGCAGAACAGTTTTGAGCAACTGGTGGAACTCGGCAATGCCAAGGCTGCCGGGCAACAGTTTGATTCCAACGACGCGCACATTGTCCAGATTGTCGATTGGCTCTGGCAGTACGCTTATGACCAGCGCGCCTCGGACATTCATCTGGAGCCGCGTCGCGATCAGGGCATTGTGCGTTTCCGTATCGACGGGGTCTTGCATCAGGTGTATCAGGTGCCGAGTACTGTGCTGTCGGCGATGACCAGTCGCATCAAATTGCTGAGCCGCATGGATGTCATTGAAAAGCGTCGCCCTCAGGATGGTCGTATCAAAACGTTGACGGCTTCCGGCGAGGAAGTGGAATTGCGGCTTTCGACCTTGCCCACGGCCTTCGGTGAAAAACTGGTGATGCGGATTTTCGATCCCGATGTGGTCGTCAAGGATTTTGCTGAACTGGGCTTTTCTCCTGAAGACGCCAAGCGCTGGAATACCATGACCGCGCGCGGCAACGGCATTATTCTCGTGACCGGACCGACCGGTTCCGGCAAGACCACAACCCTGTACTCCACTCTCAAGACTCTGGCGACCGAAGAGGTGAATGTCTGCACAATTGAAGACCCGATCGAAATGGTCGAAGGCGCGTTTAACCAGATGCAGGTGCAGCACAACATCGACCTGGGCTTTGCCGACGGCGTGCGGGCCCTGATGCGGCAGGATCCAGACATCATCATGGTCGGCGAAATCCGTGATCTGGAAACCGCCGAGATGGCGATTCAGGCGGCATTGACCGGTCACCTCGTATTTTCCACCGTGCATACCAACGATGCGCCATCGGCCATCACGCGACTGCTCGAACTCGGCGTGCCTTCCTATCTGCTCAATGCGACCGTGATCGGCATTCTGGCGCAGCGGCTGGTGCGAATTCTTTGTCCACATTGCAAACAGCCTGCGGGAGAAATTGATCCAGAAGCATGGGATGCCATGATCAAGCCGTTCAAGACCAAGCAGCCCAAGCGGACGTACAAACCCGTGGGTTGTCTCGAATGTCGCATGACTGGTTATCGTGGTCGTACCGGCATCTATGAACTGCTTGAGGTTTCACCCGCAATCAAGAAGCTGGTCAGCGCTGAACCGAGTATCGACCCGATCCGTAATCAAGCTCTGCGCGAAGAAATGAAACCCTTGCGTGTTTCGGGGGCCATGAAGGTTGCGAATGGCCAAACGACGATTGAAGAGGTTCTGAAGGCAACGCCTCAGATTGAATAGTCGCTATGGTTGATCCTGCGCCGGACATTTCTTTCACCCGGACCGATATCCGTCTGCGCAATCCGGAGCCGGCCGTCGATACCCTCTGTATTGCGCGCCAGCCGATTCTGGATCGCAATCAGAATCTAGTGGCTTACGAGCTGCTGTTCCGCTCACTCGATGGCAGCGTTACGCCCCCCATCGGTGGACTGCAAACCACGCTCTCGGTCATTCACAATGCCTTTCACGGCATCGGCATCCAGGCCGTGCTCGGGAATTTTCCGGGGTTCATCAATGTCGATGCCGATTTCCTGATGTCCGATATGGTCGAGTCGCTGCCCACAAGGCAGGTCGTTCTCGAAGTGCTGGAATCGGTTGATCCCACAGCCGACGTCATCAAGCGGATTCGCGAACTGAAAAAACGCGGCTTCAAATTTGCTCTCGATGATTACATTGGCGAGGCCCAGCGTTATGCGAAGCTGCTTCCGGAAATCGATGTGTTCAAACTGGATCTGATGCAGATTCCGCCGGATGAAATGAATCAAGTCATCGAAAGGCTCAAGCAGTATTCGGGCAAGCTGCTGGCAGAAAAAGTCGAGACGAGAAAAGATTTTGTGCGTGCCCGCGCCGCCAATTTTGATTACTACCAGGGCTATCATTTTGCGCATCCGGAAATGATGTCCGGCCCCGAACTCAGAGACTCTGCGCCGCCAGAATTGATCAAGCTCTTGAGCCTGCTGTTGAGCAATGCTGGCAACGACGAACTGGTCGAAGAACTCAAACGCCAGCCTTCACTTTCATACAACCTGATCCGCATTGCCAACTCCATCGCCATTGGCGCAAATGGAAAGATCAACTCCATCAACGAAGCCGCCTCGATACTCAGCCGTCGTCAAATGCTGCAAGTCGTGCTGGTGCTGCTCTATGCCGCGCAGGGCGGCAACCCACAAAATAATCCGCTGCTGCAAATGGCCATCGTGCGCAGCAAGTTCATGGAAGATGTCGCGGCGGTCGATGAAAATGGCAGCGATGAATACGAAGACACCGCCTTCCAGACCGGCATGCTGTCGCTGATCGACGTGTTGTTCAATCAGCCATTGGAAACCATCCTCGCCGAACTGCAGATCAACACCGACGTTCGTGAAGCCGTCTTGAAGCGCAGCGGCCAACTCGGCACCTTGCTGCGGCTGTGCGAACACCTCGATGAACAAAATAAAGCAGGTGTGAAAAGAGAGTTGAGCCAAATCCCCGGTATGCGCGGGCGTAATTTGATTGCGATGCAGCTGGAGGCGTTTGCTTGGGGCCAGAATTTGGGGATTTAGATAGAGCATGAAGAATAAGCTAACCCTTCCGGCCAAGACAACTACTTCGAGTGCAAGTAGGAACGAGCGGGCGAAACTGCTTACTGGTGGCAATCCGCAAATTGCAAAGGCTGATGGCGACGCTCCTGTACAAGCGTACATCGCTGCGATGCCGAGCTGGAAGCGCGAGATTGGCAAGCGTCTGGATGCGTTGATCGTGCGCAATGTTCCGAAGGTACAGAAAGCCGTGAAATGGAACTCGCCGTTTTACGGTATCGAAGGCCAAGGCTGGTTCCTGTCATTCCATGTTTTCACACACTACGTCAAACTGACCTTCTTCAGCGGTAGCTCAATGCGGCCGATCCCGGCAGGTGGCACAGGTAAACAGGCGCGCTGGATTGACATTCATGAGGGCGACAAATTCGACGAGGCCCAGATCACGAAGTGGGTAAAGCAGGCTGCCGAATTGCCCGGTTGGGCTCCAAGCCGCTCATCCTGAGGATATTCGGTCTTCATATTAGTGCCTGAATTGCTGAATGGCGAAGCTGCATGATCAATGCACATAACTGCATTCTTTCTTTCGGGGAGGCATCATGACCAACTTAGTGCTTTACACCAATCCACAATCCCGTGGTCGCATCGCCCATTGGATGATGGAGGAGTTGGGCCTGCCCTATGAAACGGTGTGGATGGATTTTGGACCGAACATGAAAAGTCCCGAATATCTTTCCGTGAATCCCATGGGCAAGGTTCCTGCGCTCAAACACGGTGACGTTCAAGTGACCGAAGCGGCAGCTATCTGCGCTTACGTGGCGGATCGCTTCCCTGAGCAAAACCTGATTCCGCCGGTGAATCATCCCAGCCGAGCCGCCTTTTTTCGCTGGATGTTTTTTGCTGCTGGTCCGCTTGAAGCCGCAGTGACAGCCAAGTCATTGGGATGGCAAATCCCGGAAGGCAAGAGCGGCATGGTCGGGTTCGGTAGCTACGATCAAACCATCAATGCACTGGAAAAGGCTCTGACGCCTGGATCCTATATCTGTGGCGAGCAATTCACGGCTGCGGATGTGTACGTTGGCTCGCAAGTGGGTTGGGGTTTGATGTTCGGCACGATCGAAAAACGCCCGGTGTTTGAGGCGTATGTCGGACGCGTCTACGCGCGCCCTGCGGCTCTGAAAACCAATCGGATCAATGAAGCGTATTTGAAAAGCAAGGCATAGCCCTTGGTTGGTGAGATAAAACCATAAAGCTTTACACAGAGGCCACAGAGAAAAGCCAGGAGACACAGAGAAAAAACTCAGGTGTTCTCTGTGAACCTCCGTGTCTCTGTGTTGAGAGGTTTGTCGTGACGAACCAAGGTCGCAAAATCTAAGTTCGTTTCCCGTTCACCCTTCGATACACCGCACTGCGTGCGGCACTCAGGACGAACAGAAAATTAATTGATCGAAAGTGCTCTCAATCTATGACGAACAACTGACCTCCAGCCCGCTGGCCCAATCCGGAGGTAAGGCGGCATAGCTTTCATTCTCGGGCTGTTCGTCAAAAGGTTTGCTAAGGATGGCGCGCAATTTTTCCACCTCAGAGAAATCCTTTTGCTTCGCTTTGCGTATGGCGACTTCGGCGAGGTAGTTGCGCAGGACGTACTTGGGGTTGACAGCGTGCATGGCGGCACCGCGTGCAGCGTCCATGCTTTGTTCCTGTTGCAGACGGGCGCGGTAGTCACTGGCCCAGGCATCGAAGGCTGGACGATCCAGGAAAAGATCACGGATTGATTCGTCGCTGGATGGATCGCCGATTTTCAACTCGCCCAGTTTTCTGAAAAGCAAAGTGAAGTCAGGGCGGTTGGCCTGCATGATTTCAAACAGTCGATCAATCAAGGCCTGGTCGTTGGGCAGCGATTCACGTAGGCCGAGCTTGGCGTGCCAGCGTGCAGCCAATACTGCATCGAACTCAGGCTGGAAGCTTTCCAGGGCGGCTTGTGTTCCTTCCACACTGCCGATCAAGGCGACAAGGGTTTGACCGAGCGCATAGAGGTTCCAGAGCGCGATGCGGGGCTGCATGGCATAGGCATAGCGGCCCTGTTGATCGGTATGGTTGCAGATATGGTTGGCGTTGAACGCTTCCATGAATCCGAAGGGGCCGTAGTCGAGCGTCAGGCCAAGAATGCTCATGTTGTCGGTGTTCATCACGCCATGACAGAAACCCACGGTTTGCCATTGCGCCATCAAGCGTGCGGTACGTAATGTGACTTCATGCAGCAGCGCTTGATAGGGATTGGTTTCAGTTAAAAGCTCAGGATAAAACTCACGGATCACATAATCGGCCAGCGTGCGCAACTCCTCGGGCTGGCTGTTGTAAAACCAGTGTTCAAACGAACCGAAGCGGACGAAAGAGGGGGCCATGCGCGTGACGACGGATGCGGTTTCGATGTCTTCTCGAATGACGGGTTGATCCGACCCGGTGACGCAGAGCGCACGCGTGGTGGGGATGCCAAGGCCGTGCATCGCTTCCGAACACAGGAACTCGCGTATCGATGAGCGCAATACGGCGCGTCCATCGGCACCGCGTGAATAGGGCGTGCGACCAGCACCTTTAAGTTGCAGTTCCCAGATTTGATTTTGATGCGGTACGTGATGCAATACGCCGCCAAGCAGAATGGCGCGGCCATCACCCAATTGTCCGGCCCAGACGCCGAACTGGTGGCCGGAGTAGACGGCGGCGAGCGGGTCGGAGCCAGGCAAGAGTTCGTTACCCGTAAAAGCCTCGACCATTGCGGGCGTGGCCAAGGTGGTCGCATCAAGCCCGATCAAGGCCGCTGCAGCGGGGCTGACGCCAACGCTATACGGCGCGGGCAGGGGTGTTGGCTGGAGGCGCGTGTAAAAACTTGCTGGCAGGCTGGCGAAGCGGTTTTCAAACTTCAGCAAGCTTGTCAGAGCTTGGCCGGATTCAACAGAAAAGGACGATGGATTCATTGGATCATTGTAGCGATCTCCGTTGAAGTGAGAGGGGCACTTGCACGAAGCTGGATCGGATACTGAGACTAAAATACTGGACTTTGACGATGACATCCGAGAATTATCCAATGACCGAAACGACCCCAGATCATTTGCTTGAACCGCTGGCTGGTATTGTCTTCATCGAGAATATGGGTGTTCAGTTTGTGGATGCGAGTAACGGTCACGGGCGCGTGAAACTCGAGCTTGAGCCACGGCATCTGAACAGTTGGGGTGTGGTGCATGGTGGCGTCATCATGAGCTTGCTGGATGTAGTGATGTCGCTGGCGGGGCGCACGCTTGCTCCCGAAGCTAGGGCTGGTGTGACGGTGGGTATGAACACCAGTTTCATTCAGCCCGGTGGCAGCACGGGCTGCCTGATGGCGATTGGCACGGCTTATCACCGTACGCGCACGATGGTGTTTTGTACGGGTGAAGTACGCGATGAACAGAACAATTTAATCGCCA
>JANYFL010000032.1 GCA_025362735.1 Betaproteobacteria bacterium
GAAATGGTGATGCCGGGTGACAACGTCACGATCACGGTCAAGCTGATCAACCCGATTGCGATGGAAGAAGGGCTGCGCTTCGCTATTCGTGAAGGCGGCAGAACCGTCGGGGCGGGTGTTGTGGCTAAAATTATTGCTTAATTTTTTTGGAGAGCGGAATGCATTCCGCTCTCATCGCTCTTTAAGGAAGAAACATGCAAAACCAGAAAATCCGTATTCGCCTCAAGGCTTTTGACTATCGTTTGATCGATCAGTCTGCCCTTGAGATCGTTGATACCGCCAAGCGCACCGGTGCAGTTGTTCGCGGCCCGGTTCCTTTGCCAACGCGTATTCAACGTTTTGACGTGCTGCGTTCCCCGCACGTCAACAAGACTTCGCGCGACCAGTTCGAAATTCGTACCCATCAACGTTTGATGGACATCGTCGATCCAACCGACAAGACGGTTGACGCGCTGATGAAGTTGGATCTGCCTGCTGGCGTGGACGTCGAAATTAAGTTGCAATAAGCAAGCTGCAATAAGTAATTAGCGTGAAGCAAAAGAAAGAAATCCACTTCTTTTGCTTGCGGTAAGTTGAAAGTCTGCATATAATCGCAGGCTGTCCGAATTTTTCAATCTGATCCCAAGGGATTGGATTTTATTAGCCCCGACCAATCGTAGTCGGGAATGGAGCAAACATGACGCAATCAACAGGCTTGGGCCTGGTTGGGCGCAAGGTTGGCATGACGCGCATTTTCACCGCTGACGGGGACTCAATTCCTGTGACGGTGCTGGATGTGTCGAACAACCGTGTGACCCAGATCAAGACGCCCGAAACCGACGGCTACTCAGCCGTGCAGGTCACCTACGGTGTTCGCCGCGCTTCGCGCGTCACCAAGGCCGCTGCGGGCCATCTCGCCAAAGCTGGCGTAGAGGCGGGTACCGTACTCAAAGAATTCACCATCAATGCTGACAAACTGGCTGATCTGAAGCCGGGTTCGGTCGTTGCGGTTGAGTCTTTATTTGAGGCTGGTCAGAAAGTTGATGTGCAGGGCGTGACCATCGGTAAGGGTTATGCCGGTACCATCAAGCGCCACCACTTCAAGTCGGGTCGTGCTTCGCACGGTAACTCGCGTTCGCACAATGTGCCGGGCTCGATTGGTATGGCGCAGGATCCAGGTCGAGTTTTCCCTGGTAAGCGCATGACTGGTCACCTCGGTGATGTAACGCGTACGACGCAGAATCTTGAAATCGCTCGCGTAGATGCGGTGCGTGGCCTGTTGCTCGTCAAGGGCGCGGTGCCGGGTGCCAAGAACGGCAGCATTGTCGTCAAGCATGCGGTCAAAACTCCGTTGAAGAAAGGGGCCTAAGTCATGGAACTTAAGCTCCTGAACGAACAAGGTCAAGCGGCTTCGAATGTGACGGCACCGGACACCGTGTTTGGCCGCGACTACAACGAAGCGCTAATTCATCAGCTCGTGGTGGCTTATCAGGCCAATGCCCGCAGTAGCAACAGCAAGCAAAAGGGTCGTAGTGAAATCGCCAAGTCGACCAAAAAGCCATGGCGTCAAAAGGGTACTGGCCGCGCTCGTGCCGGTATGGCGTCATCGCCTCTGTGGCGTGGCGGCGGCAAGATTTTCCCGAATTCGCCTGACCAGAATTACACCCACAAGGTCAATAAGAAGATGTACCGCGCTGGCGTCTGCTCGATTCTGTCGCAGCTGGTGCGTGAGGGTCGCTTGTCGGTTGTCGATAGCTTCTCGATTGAGGCGCCCAAGACCAAGTTGCTGGCTCAAAAGCTCAAGGGCATGGGTCTCGATTCGTCGGTGTTGATCATTGCGGATGCGGTTGATGAGAACTTGATGTTGGCCTCGCGCAATTTGATCGGTGTGCTGATCGTTGAGCCGCGTCATGCTGATCCCGTGTCACTGGTTCAGTACAAGAATGTGATCCTGACCAAGTCGGCCATCACCAAGATTGAGGAGATGCTGGCATGAGCAAACAACTCAAACCCGTAAGTGTCGAGCGCCTGTATCAGGTGTTGCTCGCGCCCATCGTTTCGGAAAAGGCAACGATGATTGCGGAAAAGAACGAACAGGTTCTGTTCCGTGTCGTGCCCACTGCGACCAAACCTGAAGTGAAAGCGGCAGTCGAGCTTTTATTCAAGGTCGAAGTCGAGTCTGTGCAGATGCTGAAACAAAAAGGCAAGGTCAAGCGTTTCGGCCGCAGCATGGGTCGTCGCAGTGACGTGAAGAAAGCCTTCGTGTCGCTCAAGCCCGGACAGGAAATCAATTTTGCCGCGGAGGCCAAATAATCATGGCACTCGTTAAAGTCAAACCGACTTCCCCTGGCCGCCGTGGTGTAGTCAAGGTCGTCAATCCAAATCTGTACAAAGGCCGTCCAGTCGACGCGCTGACCGAAAGTCAGTCCAAGTCGGCGGGCCGTAATAACAACGGCCGGATCACGACGCGTCATATTGGCGGTGGTCACAAACAGCAGTATCGTTTGATCGATTTCAAGCGTAGCGACAAGGACGGTATTCCGGCCAAAGTTGAGCGTCTGGAATATGACCCGAACCGTTCGGCCAATATCGCCCTGCTGTGCTACGCCGACGGTGAGCGCCGTTACATTCTCGCGCCCAAAGGCGTGAGCGTGGGCATGCAACTGGTATCTGGTTCCGAAGCGCCGATCAAGGTCGGTAACACATTGCCGATCCGTAATATCCCGGTGGGTACGACGGTTCATTGCGTGGAAATGTTGCCAGGCAAAGGCGCGCAAATGGTGCGCACGGCTGGTGGTTCGGCCATGTTGCTTGCACGCGAAGGCATCTACGCTCAAGTGCGTCTGCGTTCGGGCGAAATCCGCAAGGTGCATATCGAGTGTCGCGCTACCATCGGTGAAGTCGGCAACGAAGAGCACAGTCTGCGTCAAATCGGCAAGGCCGGTGCGATGCGCTGGCGCGGTGTCCGTCCGACGGTCCGTGGTGTGGTCATGAACCCGATCGATCACCCGCACGGTGGTGGTGAGGGCAAGACCGCGGCAGGTCGCGATCCGGTCAGTCCATGGGGTCAGAAGACCAAGGGTTATCGTACCCGCAGCAACAAGCGCACGACGAGCATGATCGTCTCGCGCCGTTATCAGAAATAAGGAGTGAACGAATGACACGTTCAGCTAAAAAAGGCCCGTTCGTTGACGCCCATCTGGTAAAAAAGGTGGATACGGTCAAGGCGAGTGGCGACAAGCGCCCGATCAAGACCTGGTCGCGCCGTTCGACCGTCATGCCTGACTTTGTCGGCCTGACGATTGCCGTACATAACGGCAGGCAGCATGTTCCGGTCTATGTGTCCGAAAACATGGTTGGTCACAAACTCGGCGAATTCGCGCTGACCCGGACGTTTAAGGGTCACGCCGCCGACAAGAAGGCCGTGAAGAAATAAGGAATGTTCATGGAAACGACAGCTAAACTCCGCGGCGTACGCATCTCGGCTCAGAAAAGCCGGCTTGTGGCTGACTTGATTCGCGGCAAGAAGGTGGATCAGGCCCTCAATATCCTGACGTTCAGCCCGAAAAAGGGTGCGGTCATCATCAAGAAAGTGCTGGAGTCCGCGATTGCGAACGCCGAGCATAACGACGGTGCCGATATCGACGAACTGAAAGTCGCGACGATCATCGTTGACAAGGGCACTTCACTGAAGCGCTCGACCGCACGGGCCAAAGGCCGCGGCAATCAGATCGAAAAGCAAACCTGCCATATCGCCATTACCGTGGCCGATACGGCGAGCAAGTAAGGAGTCACGATGGGACAGAAAATTCATCCAACCGGATTCCGCCTTGCGGTCACTCGTAACTGGGGTTCGCGTTGGTATGCTGGCAATAGCAATTTTGCACAGATGCTAAATGAGGATTTGAAGGTACGCGAGTACCTGAAAAAGCGCCTCAAAAATGCATCGGTCGGTCGTGTGCTGATTGAGCGTCCTGCCAAGAATGCGCGCATCACAATTTTCTCGTCGCGCCCTGGCGTGGTCATCGGCAAGAAGGGCGAAGACATTGAAAGCCTGAAGGTCGAGCTGCAAAAGCGCATGGGCGTGCCAGTGCACGTCAATATCGAAGAAATCCGCAAGCCGGAAATTGACGCGCAACTGATTGCTGACTCGATTGCCCAGCAGCTCGAAAAGCGCATCATGTTCCGTCGTGCCATGAAGCGTGCGATGCAGAACGCGATGCGTCTGGGTGCTCAAGGCATCAAGATCATGTCGTCGGGTCGTTTGAACGGCGCTGAAATTGCCCGTACCGAGTGGTATCGCGAAGGACGCGTGCCTCTCCATACACTGCGTGCTGATATCGATTACGGTTTTGGCGAGGCTGAAACGACTTACGGCATCATCGGCATCAAGGTCTGGGTTTACAAGGGTGACCGTCTGGCTGCCAATGAAGCTCCGGCTGTTGCGCCAGAAGCCGAGAAGGAAGATCGTCGTCCGGCTCGCAAGGCTCCGGCTGGTGCGCGTCGCGCTCCGAAGAAAGATGCTGATGCAGCACCCGCTGCTGACGCGGCTGCGGCCGATGCGCCCAAGACGCCTGTGGTCAAGCGCGTCCGCAAGGCGGCTGCACCTGAAACGAAAGCAGGAGAATAAATATGCTGCAACCTGCACGCAGAAAATATCGCAAGGAACAGAAGGGCCGCAACACCGGCATCGCTACGCGCGGTGCAAACGTGTCGTTTGGCGAATTCGGTCTGAAGGCGGTTGGCCGTGGTCGTCTGACTGCACGTCAGATCGAGGCCGCACGTCGCGCCATGACTCGTCACATCAAGCGTGGTGGTCGTATCTGGATTCGCATTTTCCCGGACAAGCCGATTTCGCAAAAACCTGCTGAAGTCCGGATGGGTAACGGTAAGGGCAATCCTGAGTACTACGTCGCTGAAATTCAGCCGGGCAAGGTGCTCTATGAGATGGATGGTGTCGACGAGACGATTGCGCGCGAGGCTTTCCGCCTGGCTGCTGCCAAGCTGCCGATCTCGACGACGTTTGTGATCCGTCAGGTCGGTACCTGAGTACCGGCATCTGATCGAGGAGATTGAAATGAAAGCATCAGAACTGCGCGCCAAAGATGGCGCCGCATTGAAAACAGAACTGACCGAGTTGCTCAAGGCCCAGTTCGGTCTGCGTATGCAGATCGCAACCCAGCAATTGAACAACACTAGTCAATTGAAGAATGTGCGTCGTGACATTGCTCGCGTGCGTACGCTCATCAACGAGAAAGCGAAGCAACAATGAGCGAAACTCAAACTCCAGTTGCAGCCACTGCGCTGCAGCGCACGCTGGTCGGCAAGGTCGTCAGCAATAAAATGAACAAGACCGTGACCGTGCTGGTCGAACGGAAAGTTCAGCATCCGCTGTATGGCAAATTCATCGTGCGTTCGAAGAAATACCACGCGCATGACGAAGCCAATCAGTACAACGAAGGTGATCTGGTCGAAATCCAGGAAACGCGTCCGATCTCGAAGACCAAAGCCTGGGCTGTGACCAAGCTGGTCGAGGCTGGGCGTGTGATTTAAGAATTTTCTGAATTGTTGTTGTGCGCTTGAGATTTTTGTTGGTATAATCTCAGGCTTTCCTGAATCTTCCGCTAGTTTGTTGATTCGGGGCAAAAATCAAGGTTTAAGGTGCAAGGCAGCGGTCAATTCTGGCTGTTGCCGAGAGTGGTTCAACCCTGCGGTTCGCCGCAAACGGGACCAAAACTGACTGTAAGGCGTTCTACGCGTTGCAGATTAAGTTGGGAAAAATATCATGATTCAGACGGAATCGCGGCTAGAAGTAGCCGACAACACGGGTGCTCGCGAAGTGCTGTGCATCAAGGTCTTGGGTGGCTCCAAGCGTCGCTATGCGACGGTTGGCGACATCATCAAGGTTACGGTCAAGGATGCAACTCCGCGTGGTCGTGTCAAGAAGGGTGAAATTTATAATGCGGTGGTTGTTCGTACCGCTAAAGGCGTGCGTCGTCCCGACGGTTCGCTGATCAAATTCGACGGCAATGCTGCCGTGTTGTTGAACAACAAGCTGGAGCCGATTGGCACCCGTATCTTTGGGCCGGTCACGCGTGAATTGCGTACCGAGCGCTTTATGAAGATCGTGTCACTGGCACCGGAAGTTCTGTAAGGATCACGGACATGGACAAGATTCGCAAGGGTGACGAAGTTATCGTCGTTACCGGCAAAGACAAGGGTAAGCGCGGCACGGTTCAGTTGCGTGTCGACGAACAGCATCTGCTCGTTGAGGGTATTAATGTCGCCAAGAAGCATCAGAAGCCAAACCCGATGAAGGGTTTGACCGGCGGTGTGGTCGACAAAACAATGCCGATCGATATCTCCAACGTGGCCCTGTTCAATCCGGCTACCGGCAAAGGTGATCGCGTTGGTTTCAAGGTTCTCGGCGACGGCAAGAAAGTTCGAGTCTTCAAGTCCAGTGGTGAGCAAGTCGCCTGATTGGCGTCTGATTCAGCTACTGGGGCTAAAGCATAGAGGAAACAGTCATGGCTCGTTTGCAGCAGTTTTACAAAGAAAAGGTCGTGGGCGATCTGACCCAGAGGTTCGGGTACAAGTCAAACATGGAAGTGCCGCGTATTACCAAGATCACCCTGAACATGGGTTTGTCTGAAGCGGTCGCGGACAAGAAAATCATTGAGCACGCCGTTGGCGACATGACCAAGATTGCGGGTCAGAAGCCGGTCGTGACCAAGGCCAAGAAGGCGATCGCCGGTTTCAAGATCCGCGAGAACTATCCGATTGGCTGCATGGTGACGCTGCGTGGCGCGCGCATGTATGAATTCCTCGATCGTTTCATCACTGTGGCGCTGCCGCGTGTGCGTGACTTCCGTGGTATCTCTGGCCGTGCGTTTGATGGTCGTGGCAACTATAACATCGGTGTGAAAGAGCAGATCATTTTCCCCGAAATCGAGTACGACAAGATCGATGCATTGCGTGGTTTGAATGTGAGCATTACCACCACTGCCAAGACGGATGATGAAGCGAAGGCGCTTCTCACCGCGTTCAAATTTCCGTTCAAGAATTGAGATTACCGTGGCCAAACTGTCGCTAATCAATCGTGAAAAAAAGCGCACTGCGCTCGTCAAGAAATTTGCCGGAAAGCGTGCTGCGCTGAAAGCAACCATTGATGACCAGAGCAAGTCCGAAGAAGATCGTTACGAGGCGCGTCTACAGTTGCAACTGCTGCCGCGTAACGCCAATCCAACACGTCAGCGCAATCGTTGTGCGTTGACCGGTCGTCCACGTGGAACTTACCGCAAGTTTGGTCTGGGCCGCATCAAAGTGCGTGAAGCCGCCATGCGCGGCGAAATCCCTGGCTTGACCAAGGCCAGCTGGTAATCGCTGGTACCCAACAAGCACGGACGCACCAGGAAATTCAGGAGAAATAGTTATGAGCATGAGTGATCCGATCGCCGATATGCTGACACGCATCCGCAATGCGCAGGGTGTGGAAAAAGCAACGGTTGTGATGCCCTCTTCCAAGTTGAAGCTGGCGATTGCCAAAGTCCTTAAGGACGAAGGCTATATCGAAGACTTCAAAGTCAACGAAGCAGACGGCAAGCCTGAGCTGGTGCTCGGCCTGAAGTATTACGCTGGACGTCCGGTGATTGAGCGCATTGAACGCGTCTCCAAGCCTGGTCTGCGTATTTACAAAGGCAACGATGCCATCCCGCAGGTGATGAACGGCCTTGGTGTGGCCATCGTCTCGACCTCGAAAGGCGTGATGACCGACCGCAAAGCTCGCGCCACTGGCGTCGGCGGCGAAGTCATCTGCTACGTCGCGTAAGAGGGAGAAGAACATGTCACGCGTTGCAAAAAATCCGATTGTCGTACCCAAGGGTGCGGAAATTTCCATCGCTAGCGATACGATCTCGATCAAGGGTCCGCTGGGTAGTTTGAAGCAGACCCTGCATCCTGCCGTCAAGATCGTTCAGAACGATGGCCAGATCACATTTGAAGCGGCTAATGACAGCCGTGAAGCCAATGCCATGTCCGGCACCATGCGCGCTCTGGTCGCGAACATGGTCAACGGTGTGACCAAAGGTTTCGAGAAAAAACTGAGCCTGGTTGGCGTGGGTTATCGTGCCCAGGCTCAAGGCGACAAGCTCAATCTGTCACTTGGCTTCTCGCATCCGGTTGTGCATCAAATGCCAGCTGGCGTGAAGTGCGAAACGCCGACGCAGACCGAAATCCTTATCAAGGGCGTCAATCGCCAGCAGGTTGGTCAGGTTGCTGCCGAAGTGCGCGCCTATCGCAGTCCCGAGCCTTACAAGGGCAAGGGCGTGCGTTATGTCGACGAAGTCGTGGTCATTAAAGAGACCAAGAAGAAATAACCGCAGCACAGAGCGAGAAAGATTCAGAGGAAGCGTCATATGGACAAGAAAGCATCGCGTTTGCGCCGGGCACGTCAAACCCGGATCAAGATTGCCGAACTGGGCGTCAATCGTCTGGCCGTGCACCGCACCAACCTGCACATTTACGCCAACATCATTTCCGGCGACGGCACCAAGGTGCTGGTCAGCGCATCGACGGCCGAGCCCGACCTGCGCAAGGAATTGGGCGGCAATGGTGGCAATGCCGCAGCGGCTGCGCTGGTCGGCAAGCGTGTTGCCGAAAAAGCCAAGAGCGCTGGCATTGAGTCGGTCGCTTTCGACCGTTCCGGTTTTCGTTATCACGGCCGCGTCAAGGCGCTGGCCGAAGCCGCGCGTGAAGCCGGTCTGAAGTTCTAAAGCGAAGTTTAAGGAAAAGATATGGCTAAGGTTCAAGCTAAAACGCCGATGAGTGAAGAGCGCGACGACGGCATGCGCGAGAAGATGATCGCGGTCAATCGCGTCACCAAGGTGGTGAAGGGTGGCCGGATTCTTGGCTTCGCTGCACTGACCGTGGTTGGCGATGGTGATGGCGGTATCGGCATGGGCAAAGGCAAGTCGCGTGAAGTGCCGGTGGCTGTGCAAAAAGCCATGGAAGAAGCGCGTCGCAAGATGTTTAAAGTTGCGCTCAAGAACGGCACGCTGCAACACACCGTGATCGGCAAGCATGGCGCTTCGACTGTTCTGATGACGCCGGCCAAAGACGGTACGGGCGTGATCGCCGGCGGCCCGATGCGCGCGATTTTCGACGCGATTGGCGTGACCAATGTCGTGGCCAAGAGTCTTGGTTCAACCAATCCCTACAACATGGTGCGTGCGACCCTCAACGGTCTGCAGAAGATGAGCACCCCGGCTGAAATTGCTGCAAAGCGCGGCAAGTCGGTCGAAGAGATTCTGGCTTAGTTGGTACTGAGTTAACCGGAACCTGGAGAAAAATCATGACGGAAAAGAAAACCCTGACCGTAACGCTGGTGAAAAGCGTGAACAGCACGCGCGAATCGCATCGTGCCACGGTGATCGGCCTCGGCCTGCGTCGGCTTAACAGCTCGCGCGTCCTGGAAGATACCCCTGCCGTGCGCGGCATGATCAACAAGGTCTCGTACCTGGTCAAGGTGTCGTAAGCCACGCGCTGCGAAGATACGGAGCAATTATGAAACTGAATACTATCCAGCCCGCAGAAGGCGCCAAGCATTCCAAACGCCGCGTCGGTCGCGGCATCGGTTCGGGCCTCGGCAAGACCGCAGGTCGCGGTCACAAAGGTCAGAAATCCCGTTCGGGCGGCTTCCACAAGGTCGGCTTCGAAGGCGGCCAGATGCCTTTGCAACGTCGTTTGCCGAAGCGCGGCTTCAAGTCGCTGACGGCTCGCTTCGTCGCTCAAATCAATCTGGCCGATCTGCAAAAACTGCCGGTTGACGTGGTTGATCTGCTGGCCTTGAAGCAAGCTGGTCTTGCCGCCGATCTGGACGTGGCCGCCAAGGTCATTCTGTCGGGCGAGATCACGCGCAAAGTGCAACTGCAAGGTATCGCTGCAACCAAGGGCGCCAAGGCAGCCATTGAGGCAGCAGGCGGTAGCGTTGCTGAAATCGTCGCTTTGCCCAAAGTGCGCAAGCTGCCGGCCAAGTCGGCCCGCGCTGTTGCTTAACCGCTGCTTAATTAGCTAGAGACGGAGTAAGACGTGGCGACTGGCCCCAACAGCGTAGGCAAAGCAGGAAAGTACGGTGACCTCAAGCGTCGCCTGATCTTCCTGTTGCTCGCGCTCGTGGTCTATCGCATCGGCGGTCACATCCCGGTGCCGGGTATTGATGCGAACGAGCTGACCAAGCTGTTTCAGTCGCAGTCGAACGGCATCCTGGGCATGTTCAACATGTTCTCCGGTGGGGCACTGTCGCGCTTCTCGATTTTCGCGCTGGGCATCATGCCTTACATCTCGGCGTCGATCATCATGCAGTTGCTGACGGTAGTTTCGCCGCAGCTTGAGTCGATCAAGAAAGAAGGCGAAGCCGGTAAGCGCAAGATTACGCAGTACACCCGCTACGGTACATTGGTGTTGGGGACTTTCCAGGCGCTGGGCATTGCCATTGCACTGGAATCGCAACCTGGTTTGGTGCTTGATCCGGGCATGATGTTCCGCTTTACCACGCTGGTTTGTCTGATGACCGGGACGATGTTTCTGATGTGGCTGGGTGAGCAGATTACCGAACGCGGTTTGGGTAACGGTATTTCGATTATCATTTTCGCCGGTATCGCAGCGGGTCTACCGCGCGCCTTGTCGAACATGTTTGAGTTGATCAACACCGGTGCTATCGGTATCGGTGCTGCCTTGGTGATTTTTGTGGTGGCAGTTCTGGTGACGGCCTTTGTGGTGTTTGTTGAGCGTGGTCAGCGCAAGATTCTGGTCAACTACGCCAAGCGTCAAGTGGGCAACAAGATTTATGGCGGTCAGAGTTCGCATCTGCCGTTGAAGCTGAACATGTCGGGCGTGATCCCGCCGATTTTTGCTTCGTCGATCATTTTGTTTCCGGCGACGATTACAAGCTGGTTCAGTTCCGGTGAAAGCATGCGCTGGCTGAAAGACGTGGCTGCGGCCCTGTCTCCGGGTCAGCCGATTTATGTATTGTTGTACGCAGCTGCGATTATTTTCTTTTGTTTTTTCTACACTGCACTGGTGTTCAACAGCAAGGAAACGGCTGACAACCTGAAGAAGAGCGGCGCCTTTGTACCGGGTATTCGTCCAGGTGATCAGACCGCACGCTACATCGACAAGATTTTGATGCGCCTTACCTTGGCTGGAGCGCTGTACATCACACTGGTGTGCTTGCTCCCTGAGTTTCTGGTGTTGTGGAAAAACGTACCGTTTTATTTTGGTGGAACCTCGCTCCTGATCATTGTCGTGGTGACGATGGACTTTATGTCCCAGGTGCAGGCTTACATCATGTCGCATCAGTATGAATCGTTGCTCAAGAAGGCGAACTTCAAGGGCGGTCTGCCGACGCGTTGAGCGCGGCAGTAATGAGGGAAACAAAAGGAACGCATGGCGAAAGATGACGTGATCCAGATGCAGGGCGAGATTCTTGAGAATCTACCCAATGCAACCTTCCGCGTGAAGCTGGAGAACAACCATGTGGTGCTGGGACATATTTCGGGAAAGATGCGGATGCATTACATCCGTATCCTGCCGGGTGACAAGGTGACGGTGGAGTTGACGCCGTATGACTTGACCCGGGCTCGTATTGTGTTCCGGGCAAAGTGAATATTTGAATTACGAATAGTTGGTAACGGAAGCAGGAGTCATCATGAAAGTACTCGCATCGGTCAAGAAGCTGTGCCGCAATTGCAAGCTCATCAAGCGCAAGGGAGTCCTGCGCGTGATCTGCGTTGAGGCGCGTCACAAGCAACGTCAAGGTTAAGCGTAAGCTGGATTAAAGATTAAGGAACAAGCATGGCACGTATCGCAGGGGTCAATATCCCCAACCATCAACATACCGAAATTGGTCTGACCGCAATCTTTGGCATTGGTCGTCAGCGTGCGCGCAACATCTGCGTCAAAGCCGCGGTCGAGTACTCGAAAAAGATCAAAGACCTGAACGATGCCGAAATGGAACGTCTGCGCGACGAAGTCGGCAAGTTCGTGGTTGAAGGCGATCTGCGCCGCGAAGTGTCGATGAACATCAAGCGCCTGATGGATCTTGGTTGCTATCGTGGCCTGCGTCATCGTCGTGGTCTGCCGGTCCGTGGTCAGCGTACCCGTACCAATGCACGTACCCGCAAGGGCCCGCGCAAAGCCGCACAATCATTGAAGAAATAATTAATTCTGTGCAGGTAGTCTGCACAGCCTTATTGGCAACATGAGTCAGTAGAAGGAATCAGCATGGCAAAAGCACCCAACAGTAACGCCGCATCACAACGCGTTCGCAAAAAGGTCAAGAAGAACGTCTCGGATGGCATTGCGCACATCCATGCGTCGTTCAACAACACCATCATCACGATCACTGATCGTCAGGGCAATGCGCTGTCATGGGCCAGCTCCGGTGGTGCCGGCTTCAAGGGTTCGCGTAAATCGACCCCGTTTGCTGCACAGATCGCTGCAGAAGCCGCTGGTCGCGCTGCTCAGGAACAAGGCATCAAGAATCTGGACATCGAGATTAAAGGCCCAGGCCCTGGTCGCGAATCGTCAGTGCGTGCATTGAACGCACTTGGCATCAAGATCGTCAGCATCAGCGACGTCACGCCGGTTCCGCACAACGGTTGCCGCGCACCAAAGCGTCGTCGCATGTAATTGAAGAATCTCGCGCGGAGACGCGGAGAACACGGAGTAAAGCAGCTCTTCTCCGCGACCTCCGCGTCTCCGCATGAAATCAGTTGTTGAAGTTGAATGTTGTAAAACAAGCCCACCGCCTGACGCCTTTTGCGCAGCAGTAAGTAATGCAAAGCAAGGTACAAAGATCAGGCTAACCGCCCAGCCGGGCGTATTTGAATAAGGAAAGCAACGTGGCACGTTATATTGGTCCTAAATGTAAGCTCTCGCGCCGCGAGGGTACTGATCTGTTTCTCAAGAGCGCACGTCGTTCGCTCGACTCCAAGTGCAAGCTCGACAGCAAGCCTGGTCAACATGGCCGCACTTCCGGTGCGCGTACCTCTGACTTCGGCAACCAATTGCGCGAAAAGCAAAAGGTCAAGCGTATGTACGGCATTCTGGAACGCCAGTTCCGCCGTTACTTCGCCGAAGCCGAGCGTCGCAAGGGCAACACCGGTGAAAACCTCTTGTTCCTGCTTGAGTCCCGTCTCGACAACGTTGTTTATCGCATGGGCTTTGGTTCGACCCGCGCTGAAGCACGCCAACTGGTCAGCCACAAGGCGCTGTCGGTAAACGGTCAAACGGTCAACATCCCGTCGTTCCAGATCAAGACGGGTGACGTCGTTGCTGTGCGCGACAAATCCAAGAAGCAAACCCGCATTGTTGAAGCGCTGTCGTTGTCCGAACAGGGCAGCCTGCCGAGCTGGGTTTCGGTTGATTCCAAGAAAATGGAAGGAACGTTCAAGCAACTGCCGGATCGCAGCGAAATCGCTGGCGACATCAACGAATCGTTGATCGTCGAACTTTACTCGAGATAAGAATTGACCTGCGATTCGATGCAAAGCATCGAATCGCATCTTTGTGACCTTGAGTTGGCCCGCCCAAGGTTTCCCCATCAGTGGCCCGTGGGGTATTGAAAAACGTAGCGAGGAAGGTCGTTTGCTAGGCGCACAGCGCACAGGAACCGGAATGTACTGATCGGTACATGAGGATTCCGAGCACTGCGCAACGACGCAGATGGCCTCCGCAGTAGTTTTGCAATGCTCCACAACAGCCTTATCGGCTTAACGCGCCGAGGGTATTGTGAGAGGAAATATAGTATGGCAAGCAACCCATTTTTGAAGCCGCGCCAGATTGATGTTGAAACTCTGGCCGCGAATTCCGCAAAAGTCACGATGGAACCGTTCGAGCGCGGCTATGGCCACACGCTCGGCAATGCGCTGCGCCGCATTCTGTTGTCTTCGATGAACGGCTACGCGCCGACCGAAGTCAGCATCAGCGGTGTCGTGCATGAATACTCGACCATTGATGGCGTGCAGGAAGACGTCGTCGATATTCTGCTGAACCTGAAGGGCGTGGTCTTCAAGCTGCACAACCGTGACGAAATCACCTTGTCGCTGAAGAAAGATGGCCACGGTGCTGTCACTGCAGCGGACATCGAAGCCTCGCACGAAGTTGAAGTCATCAACCCTGATCACATCATTGCCAACCTGACTTCTGGTGGCAAGCTCGACATGCAGATCAAGATTGAACGTGGTCGTGGCTATGTGGCCGGGAATCTGCGCGCGTTCGCGGATGACCACAGCAACACCATCGGCAACATCGTGCTTGATGCTTCGTACAGCCCGGTTCGTCGCGTTAGCTACACCGTTGAATCGGCCCGCGTTGAACAACGCACCGACCTCGACAAGCTGGTGATGCACATTGAAACCAATGGTGTGATCTCGCCCGAAGAAGCGATCCGTCAGTCGGCCCGCATTCTGATCGATCAACTCTCCGTGTTTGCGGCGCTTGAAGGTTCCGAAGCCCTGTCCGAAGCGCCTTCACGTTCGCCCCAGGTCGATCCGATCCTGCTGCGTCCGGTTGATGATCTCGAACTCACCGTGCGTTCGGCCAACTGCCTCAAGGCCGAAAACATTTACTACATCGGTGATCTGATCCAGCGCACCGAAAACGAGCTGCTCAAGACCCCGAATCTGGGTCGCAAGTCGCTCAACGAAATCAAAGAAGTCCTCGCCTCGCGCGGTCTGACTCTCGGCATGAAGCTAGAGAACTGGCCACCGGTCGGTCTGGACAAGTAAGCACACCGCCCTTTGCTTTTATCCCCTCTCCCCCTGGGAGAGGGCTAGGGTGAGGGCCAGTAGTTAGAAGTAAGCAGTAAATAAACTTAACCGAACCGCACGCTCAAACCATCGAGCAGTGATCGAAGAGTCGGCCACTTAGATTGTTATTGAAAGGAAGTCAAAATGCGTCACGGTAATGGATTGCGGAAACTGAACCGCACCTCGAGTCATCGTCTGGCCATGTTCCGCAACATGACCAACTCGCTGCTCAAGCACGAAATCATCAAGACCACCCTGCCCAAGGCCAAGGAACTGCGCCGCGTTGCTGAGCGCATCATCACGCTGGGCAAGGACGATACCCTCGCCAACAAGCGCCTCGCCTTCAACCGCCTGCGCGACCGCGACATGGTCACCAAGCTGTTCGCCGAAATCGGCCCGCGCTACAAGAACCGCAACGGCGGCTACCTGCGCATCCTCAAGTTCGGTTTCCGCGTCGGTGATAACGCGCCGATGGCGCTGGTCGAATTGATGGATCGTCCAGAAGTTTCGGAAGCCCCAACGGTCGAATCCTGAGGCGATTTTCAAAACTTCTCAGGTTGATGAAAAGCCGAGCATTGCTCGGCTTTTTTTGTTTTGACCATCGCCAAATTAGTTTATCGATGCATTACCATTTCATAGTCGGCTAAATTCGTAGTGACATATTTCTTCCTAGAACAAACATCCAGTGGGCATAATAAAAAATATGGAAACTTTTAATGTGATTGTTGAGGGTGGCGTGCTTCCTGGATTCGAAATCGGTCAAGTGTCCAGTGATCTAGCAAAGCTGATCAATCAATCCGATGAATTTGCGAGGACCCTGCTTCAGGGAAATGAGACAACGATAAAGTCTGACGTCGATTCGAAAACGGGAGATGTCTATCTGGCTGCGCTTAGGCGTATTGGTGTGGCTTGTTTTGTTGCACCTCGAAAGCTTGAAATCGATATTGGTTTGGCTCCAGCCATACCGAATAAAAACCTGTCCTCTGAACTACCTGTTCCGAAACAAGAGATATCTGCTCCATTGAATGCAAGAGTTGGAGGAAGCACAAGAACAGGAAATTACAGTTTTCAAAAAACTGTAGACAGGTCCGTACTTTCAAAGAAGTGGCAAACAAGGTTTGTATTAATAGATAAAGCTGGCGGTCCGGGATGGCCAAACTTCAGGACGCTAACTTTACTCGAGCGTATAAAAATGTCCGGAAATTTTTTAGCGTTTCTTTTTGGCCCTTTCTATTATTTTGCAAAAGGGATGTGGCTGAGAGGTTTTACACTTCTCTTCTTTGGCATAGCAATTTACTCATGGATTCTTGTTTTAATTAAATTGTTTTTGCCACAATATCTATCACTCACCTACGGATTGAGTGTGGCACCACTTTTCTGTGCATATGCAAATGTAGATTACTACAGAGAATTTCATGAACCGGATGTGAAGCGTTGGACGGGATTTTGGGTTGGTTTGATAGTAGTAGTTATTGCTATTGGGGCTTTCATTGTAATGGACGATGAGCTTGAAGGGAATTTCTCTACACATGCAAAACAAGAAAAAATTTCAGAAGAAAGTCTTTTGGAACGATTACGTTCCGTTGCTTCGGCTTTTACACAGCGCGAGTTAAACGCGTCGGCTAGACAGGTATTGGATGAAATTTATGGCCCGTATAACAAGAAACTTGAATGCTGGCTTGCTAAGGTTGATAGTGACTATGGTTATTGTATGAAGCTGGATCAAGTCGACCAAATTTCAACTTCAACGGGAAAGCGTATATATATCCTCGCTACTGGATATGCTGTTGATGAAAAGGGTGAAGAGTTTCGTGCCCATGCATCAAGTGGGCAAGTGGGTGCTTTCGTAGTGGAAGAGCAAAAAGACCGGTTAACCGTGATTTCCAGTGACCCAAGAATTCCAATGGGTGAATGGGGCGCTGCGCCAACTAAGTGGAAGCTAGTAAAACTTGGACCTAGTAATTATTGGGGTTGGCATAATGAGTGGGGAGGTGGAAACCAAGGTAATTTTATATATTTCGATGTAATGCTTGCGCCAAAGGGTGACGCTATTGTTAATTTATTACCTTTTGCTAGTGGACTAAACCTATCTGATGGTACGTTCATACATTCAGAATTGGAAATTGATAATAGCCAATCAAATGCACGGGTCTATCCATTAAAAATCAAAATCAAAGTCGAGGGAGAGATAGAAGGTAAAAAAATTATTCCCAAGATATGGAATATCCCGTTTGACATTAAGAACTGGAAATATATTGAGCCGAAGGATTGGCCCCTTAAGGACGCTGCTATTTGAATCAAATCTCATAAACCACCTGTGATGCCATCGCGCACGGCTTCCTACGGATATGGAGTACAGGCCCTTTGGGGAAAACGCACTAGACTAAATTATGGCCATTCATAGCGAATTCGAAATCAAATATGCAGTGCAAGAGTCAGTCAAGAAAGTTATGAAAGTTTTTCAGGAGGCTCCTTATTCTTTCTTATATGAATCTGATCTTCAGGCTGTTCTCTGCGCTGAATTGCGATCACGTTTAACAATACCGCTAAAAATTAAAAAATCGAATAGCTCGGAAGAAACGTATGCTTTGCAGATAGTTCAGACTGAATACAAAGACAGAATTGACGTTGCATGTCTGGATCCGGAAGCAAGCCAATCTAGAAAGACAGAACCCCATAAGTCCTTTGATACTTATATTTACAATCTTCCAGTATTAGTGGGTATAGAAATCAAATATCTCAAAATGGGTGACGGGTTTGATTTTGTTGAATGTCACAAAGATTTTTCTAAAATGTGCCGAAGTGAAGTCAAGTATTTCTTGGTACTAGGATTTATTCAAGATGAAAAAAATCTCCAGCGATTTATCTCAAGGGCAGCTGAAGCATATACTCCCATCGAGAAATCTGATGCCATTGAATTCGATCATATTTATATTGTGAGTCCTAAAAGTCAGCGGATTTTCAAGTCTATTAACTTCTGATTTCGAGTAAAGGCAAACTCACTCAAGCTTGAAATCAAATGGCACTTGGACTTTTACATCTGACGACGGTTGCGCGATGCAGCTAAATTGTCTAACGGCATTTAAGGCTGCTTCTGCTAGATAGCGGTTGGCTTGGCCTAAAATGATCGGGTTTTTGATTCCATTTGGGCCGATAGTGAACTCAACAATAAATGACCCTGTAACCCCCTCTTTTAAGGCAGCAGGCGGATAAGTTAGGTCGGCCTTAATCCGTCGATTGTTGGGGCAGACCACGTCAGGATTCGGATTCGTTACTGTCTCTGTTGATTTTGCGGTCGAAGCCTGCGGCAAAGATGCTGACGAAGAAGATTTATTTGTCGTAGTTAGATCTTCACAATTCACGTGACGCTGAATAAAGGTCTGAAGCTTCGACCATTTACCATCTCTTTTTTCAATCGAATTAGAACTTAAAGTACTTTGAGACCCGTCTAACCAATCAGTCCACCGTTCTGGGTTTTTGCTTTTAAGATATCGATAAGCTTTTGCTCTTAATTGAATCTCGGATTGCCATTCGATGTGGTTGAGCTTGGCAATGTCGTCCGTTTTTTGATTGGGAAGAACCAAAACAACGGGTTCCAGTATTTGAATGATTTCCTTAGGTATGTCCCCTTGGGGTTTCTCCCATGGTTGGTAGGTTTCCTCCGTCAAGAGAAGTTTTCCATCGCATATTGAAATTGGTAATTAGGGCGAAACGTAACCAAAGAAGAGTTTCAGGAACAGCTTAAAGACGTTGTCATGTCGGTGGTTGTAGCGGTATTCGATTTCCTTAAGATACATGGGGAAATGATAACGGGAAACACCGCGATAGTTGTAC
>JANYFL010000023.1 GCA_025362735.1 Betaproteobacteria bacterium
CTTTTTGAACACGTCAAACGCGACTTGAGTAAAGTCTTTGCGGGGATTGGTTTTCTTGGTAGCCATCTCTTAAACATAGCATAGGTGCTTTGTTTCGACTATGGCATCGTTACAATCAAGCATTCAAACTAGACCACTACCCAAAAATGGTCCCTATTCGGGCCATTTCGTAGAGAAATGTCCTCAAGCCTGCTACCGGTCAAAGGGGCATACACACCGACATAGACGTTCTGATACAGTCCTTTCAAACAGAAGAGGTTAGTACGAATGACAGAACTACAGGCCGCACGTGACAAAGCCCACAAACTTGTTTACCTACTTGCAGCATTTATAACTGGGGCGGCCCGGTCGCATTGTGAGAGGGATGGACAATGTCCGATCTAACCCGAAGTGAGCGTCGAAAGCTTGAAAAACTACTTGTCATGGGAAGTGGCTATGTCCTGAGCTTCTCGGATAGAACTTACGGGGAGTTCTTCAGCGAGTACCGGGTCGAGATTGACGCCGAACGATACAAAGCACGCGGTACGTCCAAGGCAAACCGGATGCGCACGTTCTGGGAGTTGGACGACAATTACATCGTCGGCAGAATAATTGACGGCCTGATCGAATACGGCAACGATGAGCACTTCACAAATGACGAACCAGCCCTTATCGACGACTGCCGGAAAATTGCCAATCGTCTGCTCAGCGGCCAACCGGTAGCCGAGAGGGATGCACTCACAGTCACCGCGGAAGGACGAGATTTCGAGGTAGTGGCCCAGCAAGTCCGCGAGGCTATCGATAAGAACCAGCCAGAGACTGCGCTGGATCGGTTACATACCTTTGTCATTAAGTTTATTCGTGTTGTCTGTGAGCCTCACGGTATTGATGTGAACAGTGAAAAGCCACTACACAGCATGTTTGGTGAGTATGTAAAGGCGCTGCGCGATGGCCGGTATCTTGAATCGGTGATGACCGAACGCATCCTGAAATCTAGCATCTCAGTGCTTGAAGCATTCAATGACGTGCGCAACAACAAGAGCTTGGCGCACGATAATCCGATCCTTAACTATGAAGAGAGCTTACTGATTTTCAATCATGTCGCCGCTTCCATCCGCTTCATCAAAGCACTGGAATCAAAGATCAAGACAAAAGTCGCTGCCGCCGACCCGGCAAGTTGGGAAGATGACGATGTAGCTTTTTGATGGGAACATGGTCAGGCCAAATATCATTTTTTCTGGGACTACTGCGCCGCCGCGCTCGCACACATATTCTCTTACTCAAGTGCTGCATCAGAAAGCAGATTCGTGAGGAAAGGAAATTGCAGGCAACACGCATCATCAATTTGTTTGCGTAGATACTCATCACCGCTGTCATGCTGTCCGAGACAAAGGTAATAGTTCTTCCCTTCGTACTGCGCATAGATAATCCATTCACCCGTTAGCTCATTAGCTTCAGACCTGCGCAACCAATTGCCATGAATGGCATCATCAACAAGAGCCTTAACGTCGATTTCCGTCAGATACGTTTCATTTTTTGTCTTTTCCGCCTCTTGGATACGTTTCTCGAACCACGGCAGTCCGTCTTTCTTCAAACCGTTCTGTAGGTTGCGTGCCATCGAACCAACGCCTTCAGCAAGGTAATGCTTATGCCAAAGTCCCTTGAGGGGTGGGTGCTTGAACGGTTGAAGGGGCTTTGTCCTGCTCATCCTTTCGTCACCTTCCAATGCCTTTATCTCACGGATAATCTTTGCTGGATTCATCCTACGCAGCACCACGGTATTGGTGTAAAGCTGAACCAAAAAAAGTATGCTGATTCGATCCGGTGCGACAGTATCGATTGCCATAGCGCGCGCAAAGTCAATGATCTCATCCAACCTCATTTTTCCTTTGATTATTAATTCAGTGTAGCGGTGCATCGGCTTCTCCATCAGGTCAATAACTTAACCACGTGCAATCATCTTAGGGCAACATGGTCCTGAAGCTCGGGTACCTTTTTTGGAAATCAAGAGATTTATCACTTGTTGAACAAGTGCACGAATCCGAATCATAAAATACGCTCATAATTGCCAACCCCGCAATATTCAAACTGAGGCACTCCCCCGCCTTTGGCATGAGAGCCAACATTTCCCCGGGTGTCGTAATTCACCAAATCGTCACAAAAACTTCATGGATATGTCATATCGAGCCGGTCTAATTCAGGCTCAAGATGAATGCACCTTATATCCCCAATTTAACGCCCGACTTACGGCCCCCTGAGGAACACGCCCAACATTACCGCACTATCTGGATTTCGGATGTGCACCTTGGCACAGCGGGCTGCAAGGCCGAGTTTCTACTCGATTTTCTCAAGTACAACGAGTCCGACAAACTGTATCTGGTCGGCGACATCATCGACGGCTGGCGCCTGAAAAAAGGCTGGCGCTGGGATCAGTTACACAACGATGTGGTGCAAAAAGTCTTGCGCAAGGCACGCAAAGGCACACATGTCGTTTATGTACCCGGCAACCACGACGAATTCGCTCGGCCCTATGTCGAACATTCCTTCGGCGAAATCAAGGTCATGTTTGAAGCCGTGCACACCACCGTTGATGGCAAACGATTGTGGATCACTCACGGCGATCTGTTCGACGGTGTGATCCAACACGCCAAATGGCTGGCTTATCTGGGCGACTCGGCCTACACCTTCGTGCTGTCGCTCAACCACTGGTTTAATCGCCTGCGTTCCAAGCTCGGGTTGAATTACTGGTCGCTATCTCAGTACCTGAAGCTGCGTGTCAAGAATGCGGTGACCTTCATCACAACCTTCGAGCAGGTGCTCACCACCGAAGCAAAACGGCGTGGTTTCGACGGTGTAGTCTGCGGCCACATCCACAAGGCCGAAATCCGTGAGATCAACGGCGTGTTGTATTGCAATGACGGCGACTGGGTCGAAAGCTTGACCGCATTGGTGGAAACCTATGAAGGCGAATTGAAAATCGTCGAATGGAACGTACTGCGTGATGTCCCGCAAACCAACCCTCAACCTGAAATGGTGACTGCATGAAAATCTTGATCGTGACCGATGCCTGGGAACCGCAAGTCAACGGTGTCGTTCGCACTTTGAAATCCACCCAGCGGGAACTCGAAAAAATGGGCCACAGCGTTGATCTGCTGACCCCGCTGGAATTCAAGACTATCCCCTGCCCGACCTATCCGGAAATCCGGCTGTCACTATTTCCAGGCAACAAAGTCAAGCGACGGATTGCAGATGCGCAACCAAGCGCCTTGCATATCGCTACGGAAGGCCCACTGGGTATCGCTGCACGCGCTTATGCGATCAAGAAAAACATTCCCTTCACAACGGCTTATCACACACGTTTTCCAGAATATGTGCAGGCTCGCAGCGGCATTCCTTTAAGCTGGACCTATCGCTTTTTGCGCTGGTTTCATGGCGCCTCGCAAGCGGTGCTGGTGCCGACCAAAGTTGTGAAACACGATCTTGAGGCTTATGGCTTTCCACCCAAGCAAGTTGTGCTGTGGTCACGCGGTGTCGATCTCGACATTTTCAAGCCCGGCCCTGCCATGTCCAATGACGCCAAACCACCTGTGTTCCTATGTGTCGGTCGCGTTGCAGTGGAGAAGAACATCGAAGCTTTTCTCGATCTGGATCTGCCTGGCACGAAGTGGGTTGCCGGCGAAGGCCCGTTGCTGGAAACCCTCAAAAAGAAACATCCCGATGTGCGTTTCACCGGCGTATTAAATCAGCAGGAACTTGCCAGTCTATATAACGCAGCGAGTGTGTTTGTGTTCCCAAGCAAGACGGATACCTTCGGTCTCGTACTGCTTGAAGCGATGGCCTGCGGTTGTCCGGTTGCGGCTTATCCTGTTACCGGTCCGGTCGATGTTATCGGCGACTCACCTGCCGGCGCTTTGCATGAAGACCTGCGCACCGCTTGTTTAGAAGCGCTCAAAATAGACCGCAACATCGCTCGCGCACATGCTGAAAAATTCTCGTGGGAAGCTTGTTCACGTCAATTCCTCGAATACTTGCAACCGATTCAGTCAGGCGGAAGTGCCGCGACTCAAGCTTCAGTATCGGCGCTAAAATGGAAACCAAATGAGTCTTCTTCCACCCGACCCGCTGAACAGAAAAACTGAATCTCCCATCAAGCCGGAGACGGCTACACATCGCGCACCTCCATCCGCCAGTTCAGGCGAAGAAAGTCCCTACAAAAGCACAGGTGGCACGCGACGCGTCTGGAACGCCCTGCACTATTCCATGCGAGGTCTTGTTTCGGCATGGCGCGTTGAAAGTGCCTTCAGACAGGAGCTCTCACTAGCCCTGATCCTGATCCCGTCGGCATTGCTCCTACCGCTGGAAGCTTTACCCAAACTGGCTTTGATTGCTTCAGTCTTTCTGGTCCTGATCATCGAACTGATCAACTCCAGCATTGAGGCCGCTGTAGACCGTATTTCCCTTGCTCACCATCGTCTGGCCGGTCGCGCGAAAGATCTCGGTAGTGCGGCCGTACTGCTTGCATTGATGCTATGTGGATTAACCTGGATATTGATCGCCGGGCCAGTAATCACGCAACTCGTGGCGGGCATACGATGAACCTCCTGCTCTGGCGACATGCTGAAGCCGAAGACGGTATACCCGATCTGGCACGCAGGCTCACGATCAAGGGGCAGCAGCAAGCGCGCAAGGTTGGGGGATGGATTGATCGTCACTTCCCGCAAGAGGGACGCATTCTGGTCAGTCCTGCGCTACGCACACGTCAGACTGCTGATGCATTGGGCCGCGATTACCAAATCGAAAAAACCATCGCCCCCGGCGCTGACGTTTCAAATATTCTGAGTGTTGCAGGGCTCAACAGCGATGGTCAGCCAGAGCCAGAGAATGAAAATAAAAGTCTGCTGCTGGTCGGACATCAGCCTTGGGTAGGTGCAACCGCTCGCTTTCTGCTCACCGATCAGGATATGGACTGGAGTGTTCGCAAAGCCGCCTTGTGGTGGCTGGTTTGTCGCCAGCGCTTTGGTGAGGGCGAGTGGACGTTGCGTTGCCTGATGGATCCGGATCTGATCTAGTAGCTCGTTTATAGCGCAACGAAAACTGGGATCATTGCGGTATGTCAAAAGCAAACCTCTCAACACAGAGGCACAGAGACGCGGAGGATCACAGAGAAAATCTTGAGTCTTCCTCTGTGTTCTCGTTCTTTCTCTGTGACCTCTGTGTAAAGCTTTTCGGTTTTATCTTTTGAAACTGGCAATGCTCCCGGTTTTCGCTGCGCTCTAACCAGGCTACGGAAACCGCCATAGGGTAGATGAGCGTAGCGTTATCCGCCGGGGCCTGGCGGTTGTTCAGAATGGTGGATAACGCCTGCGACTCATCCACCCTGCTGACCTACCAAGACAGATCAGTCTGTCATCAATTTTTCATCCTGGCGTCACCAAGTTGAAACGTCAAGTTCATAAACTTGGGTCATCTAATTCATAAATAGGTGTGCCCTCATGCATATTGAACCACGTGAATATCTGGTTCCAGACCGTAACCAACCGGCTCCTCGTTTTTCACTCGCGGCATCCACGCCACAATTTGCCGTTTACATCACCCGCTCCGAAGAAGAAATTCGTGAAGCGCAACAGTTGCGCCATCAAGTTTTCTCGGAAGAAATGGGCGCGCATCTGAGTACCAAGCAGGCTGGCATTGATGAAGACATTTACGATGCCTATTGTGATCACTTGATTGTGCGCGACAACGCGACGCTGCAGGTGGTTGGTACCTACCGTATTCTCGCGCCGCACGATGCCAAGCATCTTGGCTATTACTCCGACACCGAATTCTTTACGACGCGCCTGAATCATCTCAAACCCAACCTGGTTGAGTTTGGCCGCTCCTGCGTGCATGCGGATTATCGTAACGGAGCTGTGATCATGTCACTTTGGGCCGGACTCGCCCAATACATGCTGGCCAATGGCTACGAACATGTCATCGGTTGCGCCAGTATCAGCATGCGCGATGGGGGTCATCAAGCGGCCAGTCTGTTCAACCGACTAAAGGACGAACATCTGGCACCGGCTGACTATCAGGTGTTTCCACGTAATCCACTACCCTTGAACAAACTGCACGGCACACTCGAGGTCGAAGCCCCACCGTTGATCAAAGGTTACCTGCGTGTGGGCGCAAAAATCTGTGGCGATCCCGCTTGGGACCCAGATTTCAACTCAGCAGACTTTTTCATGTTGTTGTCGTTAGCCGACATCAATCCGCGTTATGCCAAGCACTTTGGCATCCCCACTCAGTCCAGTAAAACTAGAGTGAAGCAGGCGGCCTGATGATGAAAAAAATCCTGGGGAAATTTCTGACAAAACGGCGCCGCAAACTGAGCCGCCTGAACCTACTTCAGGCCGTTGACAAAACCCTAAACGAGTTCGACCGCAAGCCCAACCTTGCCCCACTCTAAACATTCCTGGCGCAGACTGAACTCGGTTAACGGGTTGCGCTCCAGCCATTGCGCATCAACTGACAGGGCATAGCCCTTGTCGGTTGCATTGAGGCCGATTTTCGGCGGCTGCACATCAGCACGGCGTCGATACAACAAGACGGCCAGGCGCAGGCACAAGACCGAGAGCCAATCATTTTTGTTTGAGATCTGGCCGGATAATTTGTTGAGCTTGCCGGTATGGCCCAGTACCAGAGCAGAGAGTTTGCTCTGATCCTTTCTGGAAAAACCGGGCATGTCGGCATAGGAAACAATATAGGCCGAGTGCTTGTGATAACCCGAGTGAGAAATCGACAAGCCGATTTCGTGCAGTGATGCCGCCCAGGACAATTGATGTTCGATCAATTCGCGCTCTTCTTCATTGCCACTTAAAGACTGACGCAATAAATTCAAGGCAAGATCACCAACGCGCTTGGCCTGTGCACGATCCACGCCGTAACGCTGCGTGAACTGCTCAATCGTCACGTCACGCATATCTTCACGTTGACTACGACCCAGCAAATCGTAAAGCACGCCCTGGCGCAACGCGCCGTCGGAGACTTCCATGCGGTCAATACCAAGCACGCTGAAAATTGCCGACATGATCGCCAAACCACCGGGCAACACCGGCACGCGATCCAGTTTCAGCATTTCCATGCGTAGACGATTGGCATTACCGGCACGCAGCAAGAGGTCACGCATCTTGTCGAGACCTTCGCGGGTAATGCCATGTTCGGACAAACCATTGGCCTCGAAAATTTCGACGAGTGCTTTGGCCGTACCGCTGGAACCCACAGCCTTTTGCCAGCCCGATGCAATGTAATCACGCGCGATGACTTCGATTTCTTTTTGCGCTGCCAATTCGGCCTGGCGCATAGTGTAACGATCGACTTCACCACCCGGAAAGAATTGCAGGCTGTAGCTGACACAACCCATGAACAAGGATTCCATCAGCTTCGGTTCATATCCTTGACCGACGATGAATTCAGTCGAGCCTCCGCCGATATCGACGACCAGCATCTGGCCATTCTGGGGCGGAAAAGTATGCGAGACCCCGTTGTAGATCAAGCGCGCTTCTTCACGTCCGGCAATCACTTCAATGGGAAAGCCGAGTGCCGCTTCTGCCTCCAGCAAAAAGTCTTTGGCATTCTTGGCAACGCGGAGGGTATTGGTTGCTACAGCACGGACCGAATCAGGTGCAAACGAGCGCAAGCGTTCACCGAAACGTTGCAACGCCGCCAGAGCACGCTGCTGTGAATCGGCGTCAAGGCGTTTATCCTTGGTCAACCCGGAAGCTAGTCGCACCGTTTCTTTAAGACTGTCGAGCGGATAGACTTGGGTACCGCCCGGCGTTTGAGCCACACGGCCAATCAGCAGGCGGAAGCTGTTTGAACCCAAGTCAACCGCGGCAAGCAAATCTGGAACGTGCATAGAGGCAACCAAAATCATTAGAATAAGTCCGAGATATTACAGAAAGATGAATGGGTCTTTCGCCAAGCCTTGTGAAACATCGTTTTCGAGAGATTTTCATGAAGCTGAAATATTTCAGTAGCACTCTCGCGCAATCTCATTTCCGACTTTTGTCTGCTCACTGTGACCAAGCACGCCTCCATCAATCCTTTTCTTAACCGCGAACTGAGCCTTCTGGCATTCAACGAACGCGTCTTCGCCCAGGCCGAAAATCCTGAGCTGCCCTTGCTGGAGCGCATTCGCTTTCTGTGCATCACCAGTAGCAATCTGGATGAATTTTTCGAGGTGCGCGTTGCCGGCCTGAAAGAACAACTACGGTTGAATCCAAATTTCACAGATGTCGATGGGTATTCCACCACTGAGGTTTATCAACTGGTGTCTGAACGCGCACGCCAGCTGGTGCAGCGCCAATATCAGCTGTTCAATCGTACGCTGCTGCCACTGCTGGAAAAGGAAGGCATCTTTATTCACTGGCAAGCCAGTTGGGGCGAAGCGATCACCAATTGGGCACGTGATTATTTTCAGCGCGAGATTCTGCCGGTCTTGACGCCGATCGGTCTTGATCCAGCGCATCCTTTTCCGCGTGTACTGAACAAGTCATTGAATTTCGCGGTCGAACTTGGCGGCAAAGATGCTTTCGGACGCAATTCAGGAGTCGCCATCGTGCAGGCGCCACGGGCTTTGCCACGTCTGATCCGACTGCCTGCGGGCTTATCCGAATATCCCTACAGCTTTGTCATGCTGACCTCGATCATGCAGGTCTGTGTGGGTGATCTCTTCCCCGGCATGGAAGTACATGGCTGCCACCAGTTTCGCGTCACTCGCAACAGCGACCTGTTTGTAGACGACGAAGAAATCACCAATTTGCGCGTAGCGCTGCAGGGCGAATTGCCGCAACGACATTATGGCGACGCCGTTCGACTTGAAATTCCGGACAACTGTTCCGAATCCATGGCCCAGCTTCTGCAACGCGAATTCGCACTCGATGCCGTGGATGTTTACCGCGTCAGTGGCCCGGTCAATCTCGTGCGGCTGATGCAACTGCCTGACCTGATCGACCGACCTGAACTCAAGTTCGCTCCTTTCGTAGCAGGGCTTCCGCTTGAATTGCAAAAGGCCAAGCTCAAGAACAGTGACATGTTCAAGGTCATTTCCAAACAGGACATTCTGGTTCATCACCCCTACCAATCTTTCCACCCCGTGCTGGATTTCATCCGCACCGCTGCCAATGATCCACAAGTCGTCGCGATCAAGCAGACCATTTACCGCACCGGCGCCGATTCCGCTTTGATGGAATCGCTGTTACACGCCGCACGCACCGGCAAGGAAGTGACCGTCGTTGTTGAACTAATGGCGCGCTTTGATGAGGAGACCAACATCAACTGGGCCTCACGCCTGGAAGAAGTTGGTGCGCATGTCGTTTACGGCGTCGTGGGACACAAGACGCACGCCAAGATGGCGCTGGTGGTGCGGCGTGAAAACTCAGGCAGCGGTTCCGGCAAAGCACGCAAGCTCAAGCGTTACGTGCACATGGGCACCGGCAACTACCACCCGCGCACAGCCAGTCTTTACACTGACTTCGGACTGTTCACTGCCGACGAAGATGTCTGCACAGATGTGCACGAAGTGTTTCAACAACTGACCGGCTTGGGTAGCGCCAAAAAACTCAAAACGCTGTGGCAATCACCGTTTACGATGCATCCCAATCTGATTGCATCGATTCGCAATGAAGCCCGCATCGCCAAGGCAGGCAAACGGGGTCACATCATGGCCAAGATGAACTCTTTGCTCGAACCGGAGATCATCAAGGAACTGTATGCCGCCAGTAAGGCCGGTGTGAAAATCGATTTGATCGTTCGGGGCGTCTGCACACTGCGGCCCGGTGTGCCCGGACTTTCCGACAACATCACCGTGCGTTCGATTGTCGGACGTTTTCTGGAACACAGCCGGATTTTTTATTTTCACAACGAAGGAGCGAATGATGTGTTTCTGTCCAGCGCCGACTGGATGGATCGCAATTTTTTCCGACGTGTCGAACTGTGCTTCCCGATTCGCGACGTCAAGCTCAAAAAACGCGTCATCGAAGAAGGTTTCAAAATCCATCTGCGCGACAACACCTTAGCTTGGATTATGGATGGCGATGGTCATTACACGCATCGCAAATCTCGCGCTGCGAAAGTAACAGGCCAGCTGGAATTACTTACGCAGATGAAAAGCAGTTGAACGGGGTGATATCAATTCAACGCCGTGCGTCGAAGTTTTGCTTTCAAGTTATCGATCTCGTCGAGCAGATCAAGCGCCAGGGCAACTCCAGCAGAATTGATTTCGAGGTCGTAACTGAGTCGCCGCGCCAGACGGGCGCGCCGCAGTGAGGGCCCGGTAAAGGTCCAATCCTGCGGCTGCTTGCCAATGGGCTCAAGTATGCCTTCCATCACCCAAAGCGTGACCTGCTCTTGATGCGCATTACAAGCCTGACATAACTCCCCCAGGGTTAGGTCAATTTCTTCCTCGACAACCCGACATTGAAACAAAGTTCTGTTCGATGGGTTCATGATGATCATCCTTCCAGGTGCTTACGTGGATTGAAATCGAAGGCCTTCTGCATGGCACGATAGGCTTCTTGACCAGGCTCTGTAATTGCCGGTGGCAACACCAGAACCAGTACCGCATAAAAATCTCCGGACGGCTTCCCTGGAATTCCTTTGCCTTTGAGTCTCAACTTGCGCCCGGTTGTTGATCCAGGTGGAATGGAAAGCTCGACCGCATCAATGGGCGTCGGCACCGTCACGGTCGCACCCAGCGCTACTTCCCAGGGAGCCAGTGGTAAATCAAGATAGATGTCACGTCCATCAATTCGATACAGGGGATGCGGCCGAAAGACGATTTCCAGATAAAGATCACCTGCAGGCCCCTGCCCCAGTCCTGCGCCGCCCTGTCCACTCAAGCGTAAATGTTGTCCCTCTCGCACACCCTTGGGAATATTGACATTGAGCACACGCTCCTGAGTGGTCACGTGCCCTTGTGCATCGAGGACAGGCAAGCGCAGGGTGATACTGCGCTCGGCACCACGATAGGCATCTTCGAGATCAATCTCGACCTTGGCATGATGGTCCTGACCTTGCGCATGCATCTCTGCCCGGTGCGCACGTCCGGTCCCTCGACCAGCATGTGAATTTGTCTGACGACCGAAAATAGCCTCAAAGAATTCGCTGTAATCTGCACCGCCTCCTGAATTGGAATCCCCGCCACTGAACTCAAAGCCAGCGTCCCAATTCGGCGGTGGCTTGAAGTCCTGCCCGGCTTGCCATTGGTTGCCCATCTGGTCATAGGCCACCCGTTTTTCCGGATCTTTCAGGACAGCATAGGCTTCACCCATTTCCTTGAAGTGGGCCTCAGCATCTTTTTCCTTGCTGACATCGGGATGATATTTACGCGCAAGTTTGCGATAAGCACGTTTGATCTCGTCTTCGGTCGCGTTGCGCTTAACACCAAGAATCTCGTAATAGTCCTTGAATTTCATGGGTCATGACCTCGCTGTTCAGCCCGGTAAGAATCGAATCATTCGCCATCGCGCCTTAACAGGATGTTGAAAAACGTAGCGAGCGGTTGTCAGGCGAGGCGGACAGCGCACAGAAACCGGAGTGTACGTGGGTGTACACGAGGATTTCGAGCACTGCCCACGCAGTTGATAAATTCGGCATCACAGTCGCGCAGTAGTTTTTCAACACCCTGTTAAAGGATCGATCACACCATAGCACCAAACAACTTGCCAATACCCGCCGTGAGCCCCATCGCCAAAGCGCCCCAGAAGGCAACACGCACTGAAGCTTTAAACACGGGAGCACCGCCTGTGCGCGCAGCAAGTGCGCCTAGCGATGTAAGAAACACGAGCGAGGTCGCCGCCGTAATTGGAACCAGTAACTGTGCAGGAACAATCATTGCCGTCAATAATGGCAAAGCAGCACCGACGGAGAACGTAGCAGCTGAAGTGAATGCCGCTTGCACGGGCTTTGCACTCGAGATATGGGACATGCCCAGTTCATCCCTCGCATGCGCGCCCAGCGCATCATGCTGCATCAATTGATGGGCGACTTGATCTGCTAATTCCTTCGTGAGCCCACGACCGACATAGATCGCCTGTAATTCCCGATGTTCATGCTCGGGTTGCGTCGCCAGTTCATGACGCTCGCGGTTCAGATCAGCTTGTTCGGTATCGGACTGCGAGCTGACCGACACATACTCGCCTGCGGCCATCGACATGGCCCCTGCCACCAAACCCGCCACACCCGCCACTAACCATTCCTTGCTTCCATTACTCGCTGCTGCAACACCAATGATCAGGCTGGCGGTGGAAACAATGCCATCGTTGGCACCCAACACGGCTGCACGCAACCAGCCGATGCGTTCGGTGCGATGTAGTTCAGGGTGTGTAGAACGAGGCATATTAGGGGCTCTTCTTCAATTCCATTTCGGGAGAAAAAATCTTATAGCCATTACGGCCTTGCTGCTTGACATGATACATAGCCGCATCGGCATGTCGCATCAGTGTGGTTTGATCTTGACCATGTTCGGGGAAAATACTGACACCGATACTTGAAGTGACTTGCAGATCGCTTCCCTCGAAACGCATGGGTTGTAGCAGCACTTCCAGAATACGATTCAGAATAAGCGATACCCCTGCTGCATCACAGCCAGGCAACACCATGACGAATTCATCACCACCCATGCGTGCAAAGGTATCGGTCGGGCGCAAGCAGACTTTGAGCCGCTCGACAAATTCGATCAGCACTTGGTCGCCCACAGCGTGCCCCAGCGTGTCGTTGATCTGCTTGAAGCGGTCAATGTCCAATAACGCCAAAGCAAAAGGCCTTTCGGTCCGCTGTCCTGTCTGAAGGGCCAGTTGTACCCGATCATCCAATAGAGCGCGATTCGGCAGTCCGGTCAGCACATCATGTAGAGCGACATGGCGCAAATATTCAGCCGTTCGCTTCTGCTCGGAAATATCGTAAGCAACTCCCAGATAGCCTGTGATCTGATCATCGCCATCGCGCAGGGCGGTCATGGTCAGCCGCACAGGCAGACGGCTCCCATCTTTGCGAATGTAAGTCCACTCGTGTTCGTCAATCAATCCGCGCTTTGCCTTGGTTACAAAAACATCCCGGCCAGGCGGGATCGTTTCACCCAACTCTTTACTGAGTTCTTGGGCCGCGGCGAACACCTCAGCGGGTTCATGGAAAAGGGCGGGTGTTTGCAGACCGACAACTTCTTCTGCCTTATATCCCAGCATGTGTTCCGCGGCTCGATTGAATGTCTGGATCACGCCCTGGAGATCAACTGAAACGATGGCATACGGTGCCACGTCAACGATAGCCTTGCGCAGACGATTTGATTCTTCAAGCAAACGCTCGCTACTGCGCTTGCCGGTCAGATCGCGCCAGGTCACTGCGACACCATTGGGCATCTGCATGACCTGCATATTGATCCACTTCGAAGGCTGTCCCCGATAGCTCCATGAAAATTCTTCGTCATAGGACAAACCAGTTTCTGCTACCTTTTTGAATTTTTCGAAAAAGTCTTTTCGCTTGGGAAATGTTTGCAGATAAAGACTCCCTTTGACCTCTTTACCTTCTTGCATTGCATTGACGGCAATACGATTCAAGTACAAAAATTTGAAATCATTGATTTCACCAAACTTGTTCTTGCAACTTTCCAGAATAAAAAAAGTATCCGGACTGCTCTGAGTCGCGGCAATAAAATTGGCTCGCTCTGTTTCCGCATCGACGCGCAATTTGGCTTGTTTTTGTACCAATGGATTGACACGCACACGGATTAACCAGAGACCTAGAAGCATCAATATCAAGATGGCAGGGAAAGCTTGCTCCAAGCGCTTTCGTGTCGGCGCCAGAATCTCGTTCATTTCGATCTTGGCAACCAGGCCCAGCCCAGTGGAACCTATCGGGCCGTAGCTGGCGATAACCGGGTGGCCGCGATAGTCCCGCGTAATTTTTACACCAGATTCATTTTTTAAAGCGTAAGCCATTGGCAATAATTGCCCAGCATAGGTATTGGCTATCTCAAAGGACTGCGCTGCAGTCCGGTGCGGAAAGCATTTCATCCGATCTGGCGGTACCGATGCACAAACAACCATTTCACCGGTGTCTCCCCACGTCCTGGTCGCCGCTTGGTATTGATCCAGTGCCTCCATCGTCTGTTCGGTTACAAAAAACCCGTAGGTCGTGCCGGTCACCGGATCTTTCAGTACGTGGACAAACCGCAGAAAATAACCGTCATGCCATGCCAGGACCGCGTCATGTGAGTCGGCCAGGGCAACGCTGAAAGCCTGCACATCGTAGTCTGTCCCGGCAAGTTGTTGTAGCTTGCCATGCACTTCTATGCCCAGATAAGAAAATCCGTTTCCCAACAGTTGGTTACTAATGGCATGCAAGCGCGTCAAACTGGCTTGATCGTCGGGTCTGGAATAAAGCACTTTCACCGCATCCAGAACGGCCTCCTGCTCACTCGCAACCAGTGACCTTTGGGTTCGATTTTTAATGACCGTATCCCAGAGATTGGTTCGTTCCCGTTCCAGCATGATCATGTTGGACGTTTGCAGATTGCGGATTTCGGCCTCTTGAAAAGCCAGTCCGGTAATACCTGTAGCAAGGCCAAGAGCGCAAATCACGAAAATGATCGAGTGGTAAATACGCCGCACATCGGCGGTGTCGCCGCTAGCATCACGCAGGTAGATGTAATACCACTGTCCCCAAAGACCCAGCGACAAAAGCATCATTCCAACTGCAGTTTGAGGGCCCATGCCCCACTGGCCAGTGATCCGGAAAAAATCAGGGTAAAGGTTTGAAAAGTCGAGCAAATAACCCGTCAAACCAAACAGACTAATGAAAAAAACCAGGAAGGTGAGCCAACGCACCACAGTCTTCAAAAGTACTTGATTGGAATGGATGTGGAGCAGTGCTGCAACGCTGAACGACAGCAAGCCAAAGCTAGTGAGAGGTAGCGAACGTCCTGGGTGGTCGGAGGAAGTTTGGATGGTCCGATGAAAATCAGCTAGATCAATTCCGAAATCGAACCCGAAACAATTTTCCAGGAAGATCGCTCCGGATAGAGCTGCCACACAAACAAATAGCAAGCTACGCAAAATTTGTATGGCCTCTAGCTTACGTAATGGCGTCAAAAGCAGACTCAAGCCTGCAAGCAAAAAACACAAGGCGGTATTGACGACCATTGCCGGCCAGCTGGGATAGATTCGGATAAGGTCAGGGCGCCCAAGAATCCAGCCAACCAGCACAAACGAACCGAGCAGGCATAACAGCCCACCCGAAACCCAAGTCGATAATGCAGTCCGGGTCAGGGGAAGCTTATTGATTTTTTCATTACTGCTTGGAGATCTCAAATTAATTGGGTGGTTTATTCAATCTCAATGTATCGGTTGGGCAAGCATACGCTTGTACACCTTATATTCTTGCCGAGAACAACTTGGTCTTTACCACTCATTTCCGCCGCGTTTCTTGCACACCGCCGACTTCAGCAATCAGGCTCAATGCCCGTTTGAGCTGATTGGCGTCGGTCACTTCAGCAGTGAAGCTCATGCGTGCAATCCCCTTCTTGCTTTCGGTATTGACACCAACGACGTTGATTTTCTCGCGCGAGAACACTTCAGAAATATCACGTAACAGGCCTTGGCGGTCACTGGCGATCACCAAGACATCGACCGGATAGACCGCATCATGGCGTTGACCCCACTGGGTTTCGATCACCCGTTCGGGATTTACTTTTTGCAGCGCTGCGAAGTTGCGGCAATCGACACGATGAATCGACACACCTTTGCCACGGGTCACAAAACCGATGATCTCGTCCGGCGGTGCAGGTTTGCAGCATTTGGCCAGTTGGGTCAGCAGGGCATCAACGCCGACGACGAGCACCCCACTTTTATTATGGACAGCATGTAAACCACGTCGGGTGATCAGATCTTCCGTAATGGCATCGTGATCGGCCTCAACCACTTGTCTGAGGCCAAGCGCCACTTCAATCTGACGCAGACTGAGTTCTTCCTTGCCAATGGCGATAAACATTTGCTCGGCCGATTCGATGTCGAGCTTGCGCGCCAATTCCTCATGACTGACGCTGGTCTTGCCTTCGCGCTGCAAGAGCTTTTCCACCAACGCACGACCGGTCATGGCCGTTTCGGCCTGATCGAGGGCATTGAACCATTGACGCACTTTGGCGCGCGAACGCTGGCTTTGCAGATAGCCATGTTGCATGTTGAGCCAGTCGCGCGATGGGCCACCCGTGCGCGTCGCAAGAATCTCAACGGTCTGACCATTTTTCAGTACAGTGGTCAGCGGCACCATTACACCGTCCACCCGCGCACCGCGACAGCGATGGCCCAGATCGGTATGCACGTGATAGGCAAAATCGACAGGCGTAGCGCCAGTCGGCAATTCGATCACCCGCGCTTGCGGAGTCAATACGTAGATGCGGTCGTCGAGAAGGTTGGCCGGTTCAATGCGATGCAGCAGGCTTTCTGCTTTACCCTGAATGTCCGGCTCTGCTTCCGCCACGACCGAGCCAGTCACTTCGTTCTTCCAGGCCAACAGTTGACGCAACCACGCAATCTTGTCGTCATAGCCGTCTTGTGCCGGTCCCGCTTTTTCTTTATAGCGCCAGTGGGCCGCCACGCCGTATTCAGCAAAGCGATGCATTTCGGAAGTTCGAATTTGAACCTCAAACGGGCGACCCGTTTCATCCTGCACGACGGTATGCAGCGAGCGATAGCCATTTGGTTTGGGCCGTGCGATGTAATCGTCAAATTCGCTTTGCAATGGCGTCCAGCGCGCATGGATGATGCTCAGTGCCGAATAGCAGGTGCGCTCGTCTTCGACGATGACACGCAGGCCGCGGACATCGTAAAGGTTGGCAAAGTCCACGCGCTTGCTGCGCATTTTGCTGACGATACTGTAAATATGTTTGGGCCGACCGCTGACATCGGCCTCAATATGCGCCTCCGATAACAAACGACGCACTTCAGTAATCGTGTTCTCAATGAAGGCTTCGCGTTCGATCCGTTTTTGATCAAGCATGCGCGCCACACGCTTATAGTCTTCCGGCTCCAGAAATCGGTAGGAAAGATCTTCCAGTTCCCACTTGATCTGCCAGACCCCCAGTCGATTCGCCAGCGGCGCATACAGATCCAGGGATTCCCGCGCGAGACCAGCGGGCAAAGGCAGCTTGGTCTGCGCAAAGTAGCGTAAGGTTTGCAGACGGGAAGCAAGACGGACCAGCACCACTCGAATGTCGGTCGCAAAGGCCAGCAACATCTTGCGCAAGGTCTCAATCTGCTGACTGATTTCCTTCGGGTCACGGCTATGCTCAGTTTTACGGAGTTGTTCGCCCAGGCGCGCGAGCTTGCGTACCCCTAGAACAATGTCGCCGATGTCGCGACCAAAATTTTCGACCAGTTGCTCTTCGGGCCGCGCCAGCAAGGAGCCCGCGCTGAATAGCACACCGCTCGCGCGTGCGGGCGCATCGGCGCGCGCAGCATCCAGAATCTGAGCAATGCCAAGCGCATGCGTGGTCATGGCTTCGCCGGTAGACAGTTTCAGCGAGCCATAGAGCGTTAGTGCAAATTCCCAGGCACGCCTTACCTGTGCGGCATCTTCTTCGCGCAGATGTTGCACGAGAGGGGTCAGTGCATCCATCGGATGGATCGGCCCTGTTGTGAACTGATTTGAAATTGCAGCTGCCATGACAATTATTGAGAATTCGCAATACGTGACAGAACTTCGCCCTCTCCCCAACCCTCTCCCGCTGATGCGGGCGAGGGAGTTTCTTAGTCCCCTCTCCCCGATTACGGGGAGAGGGTTAGGGTGAGGGAAGCTTGAATGAATTGACGTAATCTTTCATTCATTACGGAAACATCAATAGGATATTTCAGGCCCTCAACAAAAATTCTCGTGCAATCGCAATCTGTTCTGGGTGCATGAAAGTCGGGGCATGACCGACACCCTTGATCGTCACCAGTTCAGCCTTGGGGCCACGCCGTGCCATTTCTTCATGCGTGGCGACCGTCAGCAAGTCGGAGAACTCACCGCGCACGGCCATGGTCGGGCAGCGGATCGCGTCGTAAACATACCAGAGCGCAGTATCCACGGCGGGCGCCTTCTTGAATGGAATCGCGATGGCCGGATCGTAATGCGTGATCCATTCCTCTCCATCTTTTTTCATGACCACCTCTGTCAAATGACGCCATTGCGCGTCGGTATGTGGGCCAAACGGCGCCGAAATCTGGCGGATGTATTGCTCGGCCGCTTCAATCGTCGGGAAGCGAATCGGTTGCCCCAGATATTCACCGATACGCGCCAGCGCCACACCGGAAATTAACGGTCCGACATCGTTCAGAATCAAGCGCTCAATTGGATTCTCTGGCAGTGATGCAAGCCCCATGCCGATCAGGCCGCCCATGGACGTTCCAAACCAATGCACCGTCTTGGCATTGGCCCGTGCGAACAGCGTGACCATGTCGGACACATACATCGGCACTTGATACAGCATCGGATCACGCAGCCAATCGGAGCGTCCGCGTCCTGCGATATCCGGGCAGATCACTCGATATTGGTCAGCCATCGCACGCGCCACATCGTCCCAGTCCCCACTGATGCGGCTCAGGCCATGCACGCACATCAATACTTTAGGATTATCAGGATCGCCCCATTCCTTGTAGGCAATCCGGTGCAATCCCGCAGGCGTCATGCACTGCACTTTTTCCAGGCGCGGCTGCAGGGCTGGTGTGATGACGGCTTGCAAAGGGGGTGGCTTAGCCTCGGTTAGACTTGCGTCTCGGCTGGCGCTTACAGATGACTCGGACAATTCACCGACCTGGGTGATCGGCTCATCCGGGGTGGACTTGAACCAAGAGGTAATTTTTTGAAGTAATGACATAGCCATTGATGGTTAACTCAGCAAAGTGAAGATCGTTCTAGAATTCTATGCTGAATCGTCGTCTTGTATTTTTCGTTTTCACTAACAACAAATAAGGATCCCGATGAGTAACGCTTTGAAAGGTAAAACTGCACTGGTCACCGGCTCGACCAGTGGCATCGGCCTGGGCATTGCCCATTCCCTCGCAGCCGAAGGCGCCAATATTTTGCTGAACGGATTTGGTGACACGGCCACCATTGATGCCGTCAAGCAGGAGATCACGGCCAAGTTTGGCGTGCGTGCCGAATATCACGGTGCCGACATGACTAAACCCGCCGATATTGCAGACATGATCCAGTTTGCTGAGGACAAACTCGGAGGTGTGGACATACTGGTGAACAACGCCGGGATTCAGTATGTGGCAAATGTGGAAGACTTCCCGATTGAAAAATGGGACGCCGTCATTGCGATCAATCTGTCCTCGTCTTTTCACACCATCCGTTGCGCCTTGCCCGGGATGAAAAAAAAGGGATGGGCGCGCATCATCAACATCGCTTCAGCGCATGGCCTGGTTGCGTCTGCGCAAAAATCCGCCTATGTCGCAGCCAAGCATGGTTTGGTCGGACTGACCAAAGTCGTGGCGCTCGAAACCGCGAAAACCGGCATTACTTGCAACGCCATCTGTCCGGGTTGGGTCCTGACCCCTTTGGTACAAAAACAGATCGATGCGCGCGCGGCCAATGAGGGCAAGAGCTTGGAACAGGCCAAGATTGAACTGCTCAGCGAAAAACAACCTTCGCTCGAATTCGTTACGGTTGAACAACTCGGTGGACTCGCCGTGTTCCTATGCTCCGATGCTGCCAATCAAGTGCGTGGCGCCGCATGGAACATGGATGGTGGTTGGGTCGCGCAGTAAACACACTCCATCACCGCTGATCATTTCAACGATCAGGGCTTAATGAAAAAGCACCTGGCAACAAGGTGGCGGCGGTCGTTTCGGTCGCCGCCTCGTCAAGATTCGCCAACACGATAGGTAATTCACCGCCACCCAATTCCAGAATGACTTGACGGCAGGCGCCACAGGGCGTGATCGGTTTTTCAGTGTCACCGATCACCGCAAGACGCTGGAAATCTCCGGGCCTGCAACCTGCCGCAATCGCTGCAAAAAAAGCCGTGCGTTCGGCGCAGTTGGTCAAACCATAAGACGCATTCTCAACGTTACAGCCTTGAAAGATCCGGCCATCACGCGTCAATAATGCAGCACCCACTTTGAAATGTGAGTAAGGCGCATAAGCATGCTCGCGCGCGAGTCGTGCTTGCTGAATCAATTCATTATTCGACAAGCCAGACATCAAGTCACCCTGTTTGTTCAGTGAACTTGCAAGATTTAGACGCGCTGAGCGGAACGATCCGTTTGCTCAGCCAAGGTCTGAAAGCTTTGCGTGGTATCGTCCTCCGAACGCCTCAAGGCAATCGGAGGCACAGCACGTACCGGCTTGCTTTGCGAATCCAGTTCGGGTGGAGATTCTTTCAATGAACCATCAACCGACTCGCTCCAGATCGGATCGGGAATTTCCCGGAACACCTGCTTGAGCCGCTGACCCCAGGTGTTATGAATCATGTTGAAATACTGATTGGTATGATCGATCGATACAAAGCGCGTTACTCGCAGGCTATTGGTTTCGTAGCACAACAGGTCCAGGGGCAATCCCACTGAAATATTCGAGCGCAAGGTCGAATCCATTGAGACTAACGCGCATTTCGCTCCTTCATCCAGTGAAGCCTCAGGCGTGACCATCCGATCAACAACCGGCTTGCCATACTTCGCCTCTCCAATCTGGAAATATGGACTTTCCGTATGGGCTTCGATGAAATTGCCCGCCGAATAAATTTGAAACAGTCGGCAGCGTTCATTCTCAATCTGACCACCCAGAATGATGCTGACATTGAAATCAATCCCGGCTTCTTCCAGTGCCCGTGCATCCCGCTGGCGCACTTGCCGCACCGCATCGCCCACTAAACGCGCCGCCTCATACATATTCGATACGGTCCAGATACTAGCGCCTTCAGCATCAATGTGATCGGATACCAACTGGCGGACGGCCTGACTGATGGCAAGATTGCCTGACGTCATCAGCACCAGCAAGCGGTCACCGGGACGTTCGAACACCAGCATCTTGCGGAAAGTACTGATTTGATCGACTCCGGCATTGGTGCGGGAATCGGAGAGAAATACGAGGCCCTCGTTCAGGCGCATGGCCACACAATAAGTCATGGTCGTTGCTTGCTGGAAGTGTTGTAGTGGAGGTCGTAATGAATACCTGGGCAAGTATTGTAACAAGTCGGTCCTTCAGGCGCCCAAAAATAAAAAAGGCACCCGAAGGTGCCTTTTGCTGAAACACAAGTACGATCAGAACGAATGCCGAATACCTGTCATAAGCGCACTGCTCTTGGCCGTCACGCGATTGCTCGCGGTACTGCTAGACGTCGTATCGAAAAACTTGTCCGAAAAAGCAGTAAAGCCACCGAGCGCTGTCGTGTAGTTGTCATTACGATAATCGCTATACGACGCATACAGCGTGGTGCGCTTGCTCAAGCTGTATTGGTAGGTCAATGCAACTTCGCGAGCATCCGCAGCGCCGGTAATACGGCTGACTTTGTCTTTAATCTTGCCGTACTGCAGCGCCACTGAACTGGCTCCAAACGGCACCGATGCACCGATTGCATACACGCGCTGATCGATCTTTGACGTCAACGCAGTCAGGTCGCGCTTGTCGGTGTAATACATACCGAAGAGCTTGACCGCCGTGAAGTCATAGCTGGCGCCCAACGTGTTGTACTTGTGTGACGTGACAGCGGTCGTGACACCACTGACAAGAGTGGATCCCTCTTCAGTATTCTGATAAGCATAGCCCAGATAGAGCGGACCATTGCTGTACGTCAGACCGATGCCAAGCACATTGTTGAGTGACTTGTCGGTACCATTCACCGTGTTGGCTTCACCGAGGCCATACATTACTGCGCCCTTGAAACCACTCAGATTCGGCGTTTCATAACGAATCTGGTTGTTGATCCGACGGGCATAACCACGAGTGGCATTCGTCAGCATGTCGTTCATGCCAAAGTTGTTGCCATTGCCACTCGGCTCAACTGCAGCCAGCACGTCAAACAATGGCGTATCGCGACGGCCCAAATCCACAGCACCAAAACCACCCGACAAACCGATGGTGGCACGGCGACCGAAGAGCAGGCCACCTTGACCGCTGGAACCATCGTCCACGTTGATGCCGGATTGAAGATCAAAATTGGCTTTCAATCCATCACCGAGGTCTTCACTACCTTTGAGGCCCCAACGGCTACCTGAGGCTCCGCCACTGATGACACGGCTGACATTGCCATTGGGAGTCTTTGCAATTTGCAAAGCGGCATCAGCAATACCGTATAAAGTGACATTCGATTGGGCTTGAGCCAAACCGGTAATGGCCATCGCAATAGCGCCGACCAGGAGTTTCTTGTTCATCGTACTTCCTTCTCTTTAGATTTTTGGGGACTTACCAATGGATGGCAGGCACCGTCAAAACTTTGCGCGGCAACCGCCTGTCCTACTGACAGCCTGCGATTCTGACGCGAGAAGGTTTCAGGGATATTTCAGTTCGAATATCGTCGCACCGCAGCAACGACACCCTGCAAACTTAAGGAGACACTTGGGCCAAAACCTCTCAACACAGAGACACAGAGGTCGCAGAGGAACACAGAGATTTCTTCAGTACGCATCGCTCTTGATTTTCTCTGCGTCCTCAATAGTCTCTGTGTTCTCTGTGTCAAGATTTTTGGTTTTGAATGAACTTAATCAGAGTTTCCTTAAAACAAACTGGACAGTGGATCTTCAGCACCAAATTGTGCGTTATCGAAGTTTGGCCCTTGCGATTGACCCTGACTTTGATTCAGGCTCTTGTTCTTTTGCGGTATCCCACTCGCACCGATTCTTTTGACGCTGACGCCGACCGTCAGGGTATGCGACCCGCCGCCGCGAATGATGCCGCGTAGAGGACTTACGTCGCCAAAATCGCGTCCCACTGCGACGCTGACATGAGATGTGGACGGGATCAAGTCGTTGGTTGGATCGAGATCGAGCCAGCCATTATTGGCCTCGAGCCCTGGACAAAAAACCGAGACCCATGCATGCGATGCATCGGCTCCCACCAGCATTTCCTGCCCGGGTAAGGGCACTGTAAGCAGATAGCCACTGACATAACGCGCAGGTAATCCCAAGGCACGGATACAACCAATCATGATGTGTGCAAAATCCTGGCACACCCCACGCTTCTCTTCGAAAGCTTCGAGGACTGGTGTTGAAATCTGCGTGCTCTGTGACTCGTACTTGAAGTCCACAAAAATGCGATGCATGAGATCAATCGCTGCTGCACTGATCGACCGGCCTGGCGTAAACGAAACCAGCGCATAGTCGCGCAACTCGGTATGGATGGGAATAAAGGGCGAGCTGAATACGAATTCCGATTCCGCCACAAAAGGGATGCCCACAATAAATCGCATCGCATCGCGCACATGCTCCCAGGGCAAGCCGACTTCAGGATTCAGCCCAAGATAACGAGGCACGAGGCGGATACGACTTTCTGCGCGCACACGCAAACGATCATGCGGCGCATACAAAGAAAAAAACAAACGGTGATTACCATTGGAGTCCACATCGTTCTTGATGCGCGCCGGCTCGGGACGAATCTCGAGCTTGAAATTGCGCACACCTTGATAACGATTTTCCAGCGGCTGCAAGTAACCCAGATGATGCGCCAACTCCACCCGCGCGGCATAACCGTAGGTGGTTTCATGAATGACGTGGAGTTCGGTGGGTTGATTCATACAACCATTTCAACACAGAGACACAGAGGCAAAGAGTTACACAGAGATTTCTCCTGATTTTCTCTGGTCCTCTGTGTCTCTGTGTTGAGAGGTTTTGAAAAACTTTTCAAAATATTCATTCCACTCGCTCTCGTTCAGGCAGCCAACATGCGGTCCGTGTCGCTGGCATGACTGAAATAACGTTTACCGATCTCATCCGATAACTGGTTCGCCACATGATTTAAATGGGACACTAAATCAAGCAGTTTTGGATAACGCCCATGACTGTCTCGCTCGCAAATTTCCACCAACCCATATCCCACACCTTCGATTGGCAGCAAGCGTAAAAAATCAATGACTGGTGTGGAATCGATCAGGCTGGCATTGTCCATATCGGGCAAACGCGCCACCTCGCTACGCAAGACGTTCAGTACACAGGCAATCGAACGTGGATTCGCAGGTTCGAAAACCAGCAGATCAAGCAGTGCCGGAATTTCCTGACGGCGTTGATAGTGAGAGCGATAAGTAATCGTACTGTCGAACAGACCAAGCAACAAGGCAAAAGCCTTTTCATTCAGTGCAATGTTGCGCTGAAAAATGGCACCTAATGCCGCCGTCATCGCAACCAGTCGTTCGATCTGGCGGCCAATGGTCAGGAGCCGCCAGCCATCGTCACGCGTCATGCGGTCGGTTTGTGCGCCGGTGATCGCATACAGTTGCGTACCCAAGTGTTCAAGTGCGGCGACGGCTTCAGTCGTCGAGAATTCGGCCTCACGGCCCTGCAGCAAACTCGCCTGACTTTCATGCGTGATAGGCCGTGCCGAAAACTCTTCGCCTGCAGCGACGATCAGGCGCCAATGCTCAGGGGATAAACGATCCCGGATCTGGCCTGCGGCAAACGCCATCGCCGAAAGATTAAAACCTACACTAAAGGCTTTGCTGTTATTTGGAAGACCCGCTACGAGCAGGCGCTCGAACTGGCGCGGTGCTGGGGTCGTCGAAGCAAGGTTGCCAGGCAGTAGACCTTGGCGGCGGCAAAGGTGAGCGAGCGCATCAAAAAAGATTTCCGGGGCCTCGTCTTCAACGGTCAGACGGTTGAGTGCCAGCCGCGTCAAACGCACGTTGTATTCGGCCCGCTCGGTGTAACGCCCCATCCAGAATAAATTCTCCGCCGCACGACTGGAAACAGGCCGGTGCTTATGCACCAGATCCTCCGGCTTGAGTTGTTCCGGCAGCATCGAAAATTCATCGACCATATCCGCCGTCATGACCCAGGTATCCAGGCTGCCGCCACCACGTTGCATCGATACGATTTGTTGATCGCGACTAGCGATACGGGTCAAGCCTCCGGGCAGGACATACCATCCGCCATTACCATCGGCAATAGCAAACACCCGCACCATCGCCGCACGCGGAAGAATACGGCCACCAGTCCAGGTCGGTGCTTGTGACAAGGGCAAATAATCTTGCACCGTATACGCATCCGGATCGGAAGCAATGCGCGCACGCCATTCGTCCAGTTGTTCCGGTGTGGCATCTGCGCCGATAAAGGGTTCAAACCAGGGACGCGTTGCGCTTTTCGGAAAGGTAGCCTTGACGACCATCGAGGCCAGGTCGGGAAGAATCTGCTCACGCGCAGCCATTTCGCCGCACCACCAGGAACGCAGCGAGGGTAACTGCAACGGCGCACCCAGCAGACGCTGAGCAACGGCAGGCAAAAAGCCGTTGATCGCGGGCGACTCCAAAAAGCCGGAACCTGGGCTGTTGGCAATCAGGACATTTCCTGCACGCATGGCCTGCAGCAAACCGGGAATGCCCAAGGTCGAGTCGGAACGTAGTTCCAACGGATCACAATAATCGTCATCAAGGCGACGCAATACCGCATGAACACGCTCAAGCCCGCGCATGGTCTTGAGGTACAACATGTCTTCGCGCACGACCAGGTCGCCGCCCTCAACTAACGGCAAACCCAGATAGCGGGCGAGATAAGCATGTTCAAAATAAGTCTCGTTGTAGGGGCCTGGCGTGAGCAACACGATGCGTGGCGAACTTCCCGACCCGTCGAGCATGTTGGGCCCAAGCTCATAGAGCATATCGAGGAGGCGACGATAACTGGCGGCCAAATGCTGAACCCTCAACTCTCGAAAGGCCTCAGGAAACAAGCGCGAAATGGTCAGGCGATTCTCGAGCGCATAACCGAGTCCCGAAGGGGCCTGTGTACGCTGGGTCACGACCGACCATTGACCATCCGGACCACGCGCCAGATCAAATGCCGCAATATGCAAGTACACATTTCCAGCCGGGCGGAAACCACGCATGGGTCGCAAGTAACCGGGGTGTCCGTAGACCAGCGCGGGTGGCAAGAGTCCTTCTGCCAGCAAATGTTGTGGCCCGTAAATGTCACCCAGCACTGCATTCAGCAGCGCGGCACGTTGACTAATTCCTGCTTCCAGTTTGCTCCATTCTTCATCGGTAATGATGAAGGGCAGCAGATCGAGCGACCAGGGACGCGATGGTCCGTCGGTATCGGCATAGACGTTATAGGTAATGCCGTTTTCACGAATCTGGCGCGCGACGACATCGAGCCGATGATCGAGGTCGGCAAACCCGCTTTCGCCCAGCAAGTCGAAAAAACGCTTCCAGGGTGCGCGCAGATTATTACCATCAAGGCCCAACGGAGCAGCTGGATCTCCCGAGGTACTGCGCATCTCGTCGAAATGTCCGGGGCGTAAAGGCAGTGCAAAATGCATTGCCGTTTGCGAGCCCTCCTGAGTTGGGCCGGTCTGAAACAGAGGCTGCGGCTGCGTCCATACAGGCTCTTGCAAAGCCTGATACTGACTCTGTAATGGTCCTTGCGCCTGACCTTGATTCAGGTTCTGATCGAGTGCGGGCTGTTGGGCGAGAGACGGATCAGGTACCTCGCCACCCTGTTGTTGTTGATTGAATATCACACACGGGTCATCCCGGCAAAGCCGTTATCAGCGCAGCTAATTCATCACATCGCTCAATCATGACGCAGATCCAGCGTGAATGGGAATTCACGGCTATGTTCAGCGGGTTTCACGATCATCTTGCCGGGCGTATGTCCGATCTTGAAGAAACGTGACAAGCGGCGGCTTTCAGCTTCGTAAGCATTGACTGGCAGACGTGGATCATTACGACCACCTGGGTGCTCAACATGATATTGGCAACCGCCAAGCGAACGCTGCATCCAGGTATCGACAATGTCGAAAGTCAGCGGCGCATGGATCGGTATCGTCGGATGCAGTGCGGACGGCAAGGCATTGGCCTTGTAGCGGACGCCCGCAACATACTCACCAACGCGTCCGGTCGATTGCAGTGGCAATGCGCGGCCATTGACGGTAATGACATAACGATTGTCATTCAGACCCGTGACAATGACTTCCACGCGTTCTAGCGAGAAGTCGACGTAACGCACCGTACCGCCTGCCGAGCCCTCTTCGCCCATGACGTGCCAGGGTTCAAGCGCGCCGCGAATCGAAAGATCGATCCCGCGCGCCGCCACATCGCCATAGAGCGGGAAGCGGAACTCGAAGTGCGGCGCAAACCAGGCGTAGTCGAACGGATAACCGGCTTCGTTCAGCTCGGTCATGACGTCTTCAAAATCCATCTTGACGAAGGTGGACAAGAGGAAGCGGTCATGCAACTCCGTGCCCCAACGCGTCAGGCGCGCTGTGTACGGCGTCTTCCAGAAACGCGCGATCAAGGTGCGCAACAGCAACTGCTGCGCCAGACTCATGTGCGCATGCGGTGGCATTTCAAAGGCACGCAGTTCGAGCAGACCAAGACGCCCTGTCGGACCATCTGGCGAATAAAGCTTATCGATGCAGAACTCGGAACGGTGCGTATTACCGGTGACGTCGATCAGGATATTGCGCAAGGCCCGGTCAACCATCCAGGGTGGAATGGGCCCACCTTTTTCACCCTGCTTGCGAATTTCCTGAAGCGCCACTTCCAGCTCATAAACCTGGTCATTGCGAGCTTCATCAACACGCGGTGCCTGACTGGTCGGACCAATGAACATGCCCGAGAACAGATAAGATAAAGAGGGATGGTTATGCCAGTAGGCCAGCAAGCTCGCCAGCAAATCGGGCCGGCGCAGGAATGGACTGTCCGCAGGCGTGGCACCACCGAGCACGAAGTGGTTGCCACCACCGGTACCCGTGTGCCGTCCATCAATCTGAAACTTCTCGCTCGACAGACGCGACTCAAACGCGGCTTTATAAAGATACTCGGTGTGATCGGCCAACTCGGCCCAGTTGGAGGCCGGATGAATGTTGACTTCGATGACACCTGGATCTGGCGTGACCTGCAACATTTTCAGACGTGGATCGCGCGGCGGTTGATAGCCTTCGAGCACGATCTTGACGCCCAACTCAGCGGCAGTGGCTTCAACAGCAACCAGGAGTTCGAGATAGTCTTCCAGGTGCTTGAGCGGCGGCATGAAAACATAGAGCACACCACTCTTGACGCCGACAGTTTCTGCCTTCGGACCAGAACTGCGGCGCGGGTCGCGCACTTCAACGCACAAGGCGCTACGCGTAATCCAGTGGGCCGATTCAAAACGTTGCGGGCTGCGCGCCAAATCTTCCGGAGAAAGCTTGGTCGTGGACGTTGCACTCTTGCCCAGAGATCCGGCTGCTGCGGCAGAGTCAATCCCAGCGACTCCACCTGCGGCTAAACCATGACCCTTTGCTGCGATCCCGGCGCTTGAACCTAATGCTGCTGTGGCAGCAGCAGAAGTGGCAGCATCACTACCCGCTCCGGCTCCCTCATTCAGACCATACTGAATACGAATATGGGCATGCGCCGGCAAACTGTCGCGCGGCGCAAACGGGTCTTGCTCAATCATGTAGGGATAGTCACCCTTCGAAACCCAGGGCAACGAATCCAGCAGCAAGCGATATCCCATCGGCGAATCGCCGGGGAACAGATACATACGTTCATCGCGGAAGAACCACGGGCCAGTCACCCATTTTGGGCCCGCCAGTTGAACATCCCAGTCGCGGTCAAGCGGCAGTACATAACCCACCACGCTATCGAGTTTCTGCTCGAACACGCGGCGCAGACGCACGCGCTCCATCTCATCGTCAAGACGCGAATCAAAGGGATCGACATTGACCGGTAGCCGACGTTCACGCCAGAGGTAATAGAACACATCCTCGTAGCCGGGCATGATGTACTTCGAACCAAGCTTGAGCTTGTTCGAGAGCAGATCAATGAAGCGCTTCGCATCGGCTGCAGTGTATTTCGACGGGACACGTTCATCAGCAAACAGCGAAGGATCATGCCAGCAAGGCTGGCCATCTTTACGCCAGTAAATTGACAAAGCCCAGCGAGGCAATTGCTCGCCTGGATACCACTTGCCCTGACCGTAATGCAGGAAGCCGTTGGGGCCATACTTGGCACGCAGCTTCTGAGTGAGTTCAGTGGCATAGCCACGCTTGGTCGGGCCGAGGGCGTCAATGTTCCACTCTGCACCATCACGATCATCAATCGACACGAAGGTCGGCTCGCCACCTTGAGTCAAACGCACATCCCCGGCTTCCAGCTCCGCATCGACCTTATGGCCCAGCGCATTGATCGCCTGCCATTGTTCTTCACGATAGGGCTTGGTCACGCGCGGCGATTCGTAAATGCGCGTCACGCTCATTTTGTGATCGAACTCAACTTCGGATTCATCCACGGCACCCGTCACGGGAGCCGCACTGCTGGGCTCGGGCGTACAAGCAACCGGGATGTGACCTTCACCAGCGAACAGACCCGAAGTCGGATCCAGACCAATCCAGCCCGCACCCGGCAAGTAGACTTCACACCACGCATGCAGATCGGTGAAATCGACTTCGGTCCCAGAAGGTCCATCGAGTGATTTCACATCGGGTTTCAACTGAATCAGATAACCGGATACAAAGCGGGCAGCCAATCCCAGATGACGCAGCACTTGCACCATCAGCCACGCCGAGTCGCGGCAGGAACCGGATGCCAGCGTGAGGGTTTCTTCCGGCGTTTGCACGCCGGGTTCCATGCGGATCAAATAACGCACTTCATTTTGCAAACGCTGATTCAACGCGACCAGAAAATCAGTCGTCGGCTGAGTCTTGGTATCAATGTCGTCGATCAGTGCTTTCAGGTGCGGCGTCAATGGCGCCTTCACCATATAAGGAATCAGCTCAATCGACAGACTCTTGTCGTATTTGAACGGATATTTTTCCGCGTAAGGCTCAAGAAAATAATCGAAAGGGTTGTAGACCGACATTTCGGCAACCAGATCGACCGTGACCTTGAACTCGGTGGTCTTGTCTGGAAACACCAGTCGGGCCAGGTAATTCGAAAACGGATCCTGCTGCCAGTTAATAAAATGCTGGGTCGGTTCGATCTTGAGCGAATACGACAGGATCGGAGTACGGCAATGCGGCGCCGGACGCAAGCGCACCACTTGAGGTCCCAGGGCGACCAGACGATCATAGCGATAGTGCGTGACGTGATTCAGAGCAACGTGTGTGGCCACGGCATATTCCTAACTTTTGAAAAACCAGACTTCATAAAAACAAAATTCACAAAATTCCAAATTCAAACCAGAAAGTCACGGCTTAATCGCGAACCCAGATCATTCACCCGTTCCAGGAAATTGGTCAGATAGGCATGCAGACCCGTATGCAGAATGTCATCGATCCGGCCAAAACGGAGTTCGGCCAGCAACATCCCGGCACGGCGCTGGGTCTCGCTTGATTGTGCGTTCTTGACCTGCTCCAGATTCATGACAAAGTCACTGATGGAAGAAGACAGCGAACGGGGCATGTCGCCTCGCAGGATCATCAATTCTGCAACCCGGGCCGGCGTGATCACATCACGATAGACCTTGCGATAAATTTCGAAGGCTGAAATCGAACGCAGCACGGCGGCCCAGTGATAAAACTCGGCGTGCGTCGCCACGTCCCGCTCGACATCGTCTTCGATATGATCCGGCTCGACCAATTGTCCCATTTCCGCAAGACCATGATATTTCACGTCAAGCAGGCGCGCCGTATTATCGGCACGCTCCAAAAAGGTGCCTAAACGCGTGAAATGGTAAGCCTCATCCTTGAGCATGGTGCCAATCACAACCCCGCGCGAGAGATGCGAACGGAACTTGACCCATTCCAGAAAATAGGAAGGGTCCCTGTTGATGTCCCCCATCATGTTCAAGCGTTGTTCCAGCTCCAGCCAGGTGCCATTGCTGGTTTCCCACATTTCGGTGGTCAGGGTTCCGCGCACTGCCCGCGCATTTTCTCGCGCAGCACGCAGACAGGAATAAATACTGGAAGGATTGCTGGGATCGCGCACCATGAAATCCATCACATTCTTCGGCGTGATGGTCTTGTGTTGTGCATCATAGGCCGACTGCAACTCGGAAATACCGAGCATGGCACGCCAATTCTTTTCCACTTCCTCTTCGGATTGTGGAATCAAAGACATCTGCCAATTGACGTCGAGCATGCGGGCCGTATTTTCAGCGCGCTCGACATAACGAGCCATCCAAAAAAGGTGATCAGCTGTTCTTGAAAGCATTCTTGTTATCTCCGACTATTTTTCTAATCTAATACCCAAGTGTCTTTGGTACCCCCGCCTTGCGAGGAATTAACCACCAGCGATCCCTCTTTCAGGGCGACACGCGTCAGGCCGCCAGGCACCATATTGATGCCTTTGCCGGACAACACAAACGGGCGGAGATCAAGATGGCGCGGCGCCACACCCGACTCCACATAGGTCGGACAAGTCGATAAAGCCAGCGTGGGCTGGGCGATATATTTGTCAGGATGAGCGACCAGAATTTCCCGGAACTGCTCGACTTCAGCCTTGGTTGCCGCCGGGCCCACGAGCATGCCGTAACCGCCCGCGCCGTGGGTTTCCTTGACGACCAGCTCGGCCAGATGAGCCAGCACATATTCAAGATCATCTTTCTTGCGACACTGGAAAGTCGGTACGTTATTGAGAATCGCCTTTTCGCCCAGGTAGAACTTGATCATGTCGGGCACATAGGGATAGATCGATTTGTCGTCGGCGATACCGGTGCCAATGCCATTACACAGATTGACATTGCCCTTCTGGTAAACCTTCAGAATGCCGGGCACACCGAGACTCGAATCAGGACGGAAAGCTTCCGGGTCGATGAAGTCGTCGTCAATGCGGCGATAAATCACGTCAATCTGTTGCGGCCCTTGCGTGGTCCGCATGTAAACGTGATCGTTCTCGACGAACAGGTCTTTTCCTTCCACCAGTTCAACGCCCATTTGTTGGGCGAGGAAGGCGTGCTCAAAGTAAGCGGAGTTGTACATGCCTGGGGTCAACACCACAACGACTGGATTGGCCACACCAGGCGGCGCCACCGCACGCAGGCTTTCCAGCAGCAAGTCGGGATAATGCGCCACCGGTTCCACCTTGTTGCGCACGAATAATTCCGGGAAAAGCCGCATCATCATCTTGCGATCTTCGAGCATGTAACTCACGCCCGAAGGCACGCGCAGATTGTCCTCCAGCACGTAAAACTCGCCTTCCCCCGCCCGCACCACGTCCACACCGGCGATCTGCGCGTAAATGTCCTGCGGCACATTGACGCCCTTCATCTCCGGGCGGTACTGGGCATTGTTCAGAATCTGTTCGGCCGGAACGATGCCCGCCTTGAGGATGTTCTGGTCGTGATAGACATCATGAATGAACATGTTCAGCGCCTTGACGCGCTGACGCATGCCCGTTTCCAATTGCTGCCATTCGGAGGCCGGAATGATGCGCGGAATGATATCGAACGGAATCGTGCGCTCGGTACCGCCCTTGGAACTGTCCAGATCGCCATAGACCGCAAAGGTAATGCCCACGCGGCGGAAAATCAGATCGGCTTCAGCGCGCTTTGCTGCAACGGCTTCTGCTGTCTGGGCCGCTTGCCATTCCTGAAAAGCCTGGTAATGCGGACGAATGCCGTTTTTAGCGTCGGCCATTTCATCGTAAAACTTGACTGGCATTTAAGGTCTCCGAAGGTATATGAGTTTTTTCAAATCACTTTTTTTCTTGGCGGCAAAGCTCTCTGTTGATATTTTTTGCTTTGTCCTCAATGCATTACCATTTTAGCAAGAAGCAGGCCATTTGATTTCGGCTGATCCAGCGGGCGTGGCATTTCAGAAGCATACCTGTTTTAGCTCTTTTGCATCCAAGGTCGAGGTGTCAGCTCGAAAGCCTCAGCGAGAGCAGCAATTTTTTGTCGGCGTTTACGGATTCTGTCATGCCACCAGGTCTCATAGCGCTGACGCACCAGTTCAGTTCCCTCTGAAGTTGGTAAGGTCTGCAGCAGTCTCTGTGCAAGCTTCGCATCATTCAGGGTACCCAGCTCGTCCTGCAAGCCGGACAACGCATTCAGATAAGGATCGACCGTCTTCGCATCGAATAGCCCGGCAAACATGTCCATCGCATAACGCATCCGCTTGACTTCAATGCGCAACTTGTGGCGCTGCCCGGCGTTCAATTCGGTGATGCCTTGCGCGCGCTCCACAACCAAGTGTTGCTGACGCTCCAGCAAGTCGGGCGTGATTTTGCCCAGGCTGGATTCCAATGATGCGCTTTTGGCTTTCGTCAAAGTCAGCACAAAGCGTTCGAGCCGCAACGCCGTCTGCGCTAATCCGGGGGATTGCAGATAAGCCCATAAAGCGGAGTTGGCTTCCAGTCTGGCCTGCCGCGCATCATCCCGGAGCTGCTCCATTGCTGCATGACCCGCTTCGTCCACCGCAACTGCAGCACTGATGCGCTTTAGCGTCTCTTCAACAAAAACATCCCAGTCACGCGCCGCGCCCAAGACTTGGCCCACCTCCCTCAAATCCGCATTCAATACGATAAACCGGCGTCGCCCGATCTGCGTGCGCAAGCACCGCAAAGCACTGCGCAATCGTCGTACCGTGACCCTTGCCTGATGCACAAACTCTGAATTCGGCAAGCCCGCATCCGACTCTGTTCCGGCCGCAATCAGCGCGTGCACATTCGTCAACAGAGTTTTCAAACAAGCCGTCACCATGCTTGCGAGATAAGGTTTGGCCAGAGCTTCGGCGTGCGGCAACGGCAACTTCACCTTTTCTGGCCTGGCCTCTTGACCCTGTGCGAGAGCATAGCCGCGCGCTGATTTGCTGGCCGCCAGTGGAATCAACGGCAACTCACGCGCCAGTCGCGTCGCAAAGCGCAACAGCGTCGAGACCTCACCCGACTTGAGTTCGATTTCCAGCTCGCTGATTGGAACAACGCGTCGCGTCTTGCCTCGGCCTGTTGCAATGGTTCCGGTATCAATCGCCCATTCAGCCGTCGTGCCATCTTGAAAGACTAGCATCCGCAACTCGCGCCGGAAACTGGTCGTAAACACCGGCGAGAGTTGCTGCGTCAATACATCAAGCGGAGCTATCGCCATCAACGGCGTATCGACAAAACACTCCAGCTCCAGTTGCGGCCCAGCCACCTTCATTTCCCATTCACTGCGACTGCTCATCGCACCACTGACTTGTGGTGCCGCTTTCAAGGTCTGCAACCAGCGACTGCCAATGCGGCGCAAACGCAAAGCCATGCGCTGTGTGGCCAATAATCCATCCGGCGTATCAAAGTAACGGTTGTGGATGCGCATCACCCGTACGCGCGACGAAGCATGCCCAGTTACCAGCGGATGTGCCCGCAACATTTCGATGGCCGATGGCGGAACGTAAAGCTTCAGTTCAACTTCCTGAGGAGCAGCGGTTGGCGAAGATCCTCGGATGTCGGTTGCCATGAAATAAAATAAATCGTTTAATCCAGTCTGGATAAGACTGTTCAGTACGCAGACTGTAGTGCTTCAACGGATTTTTCCGCGCACTTGGTCCATCAACCGCGGCGCAGCACCTGATGTTTTTGTTGTACGCATTTAGGATGCACTAAAAAAAGTTAATGTCATGAATCATAAACAAAAATTTTCCTTATGCTGCTATTTTTTAGCGTCAATGACGGTTTATATTGCTTCAAATAGGAAACCTACTTTAAGTTAGGCCGCAATGGATAGTCTCGCCCTTCTCCAACAGTGGTACCTGCAGCAATGCGACGAAGATTGGGAGCACACCTATGGTGTCCGGATTGATACATTGGACAACCCAGGCTGGAACCTCGAAATCGACCTAGTTGATACGCCGCTGGAGGGAAAGCTGTTTGAGCCAGTGCATTACGGCATGTTCGATGATGCTGAGACCAGCGGTAACGAGTGGATATTCTGCAAGGTGGAAGACAACAAGTTCAGTGCTGGCGGCGGGCCTCTCAAGCTCAACGAGATCATCAACGTCTTCTTGCGCTGGGCTGGCGTGGCGGCCTAACAATTCATTCAAGCCGACGCCTTCGGCGCGGCTTAACTAAGGCGTTGGGCGTCGCAATACATGGTTCGTATCCCGCTCATTGCACTTGCGCTAGACAGGGCCAGGTACGCAACATAGCGCTCCCACTCATCGCAGTGCTGCTCGTATTACTAGGCTACTTGCTGGTCAAGTGGCGCGTGTTTCTATAGGGATGCGTTTCACCATGCAGCAGATGTCAGGTAATCTTCAATCATGGAACCACGGATAACACTAATTACTCTTGGCGTGGATGATCTCGAACGTGCGGTGAGGTTTTATCGAGACGGTCTCGGTTTCACCACCCCGGGAATCATCGGCACGGAATTCGAAAACGGCGCGGTTGCGTTCTTTGCCCTTCAGTCTGGCCTGAAGTTGGCCCTCTGGCCGCGCAATAGCCTTTCAGTAGATAGCGGCCTGCCACTGCAGGCACCGAGTGCGCTGGAGATTTCCATCGGCCACAACGTATCTTCGCAACAAGAAGTCGATTCGGTTATGCAGCAGGCAAAACAGGCGGGCGCGACTATTGTCAAAGCAGCGCAACCCACGTTTTATGGCGGCTATGCGGGCTATTTTCAGGACCCGGATGGCCACTTGTGGGAAGTCGCGTTCAATCCGGGCTTTGCATAAGTAACCGGATTGAAACGAGGAGCCGCTAAGCTTCAGTGCTTTTTTGTCTCTTCATAGCGCAGCCGATATGGCCGATCTTTCAACCCCGCAATACATCTGGAAAATTTTGTGATGCCGATAATCCGTCTATTGTTCGTCTGGATTGGACTGGCGTTGACCAGTACAGCCTTGGCCCAGTCGCCTGCAGAAACAACAGGGAATACTCCCGCTTGCAGCATTCAAGAATCATTGGGCGATGTTCGCGACATTTCCTGTTCAGTGACTGCTTCGGGCAAGCCCATGCATTTTCGTTTCAAAGCCAATTTTTCTGGCGGGCACGATGACACCATGGCAAGCATGTCGGCCAGCCTCAATGGAACTGCATTGATATGCGAACCGGGCAGCAAGATGCAACTCATGGGTGAAGACGGAGACGTGAGCCTGAAGTGCAAGTTCTCGATCACAGAACCAGCAGGTACCCATCATCTCTTGAGAGTCTTGATCAAATGGAGTCATGCCCAGTACACTGATTTCGAGTTTGTTGGAGAATGAGTACCGACATGACACACGAGATCAAGGAGCGACCATGAATCCAAACAAAGCGCTATGGGAAAAAGGGGACTTTACCGAGATTGCCGCATTGATGCGCCAGTCGGGCGAAGCGCTGGTTAAATCATTAGAGGTCAAGCCACCGTTGCGGGTCCTGGACCTGGGTTGCGGAGATGGCACGACGGCGCTGCCGCTCGCCCAATTGGGAGCGGATGTGGTGGGCATTGATATCGCAAGAAACCTCGTTGAAGCCGGGAACAAGCGCGCCGCCGCCGCAGGTCTCAGTCAGTTGAAATTTCAGGAGGGCGACGCTTGCAATCTGGAAGGGGTTGACGATCATTCATTTGACTTGACCCTCACCATTTTTGGCGCCATGTTTGCGCCCAAGCCTTTCGATGTCGCCAGCGAGATGGTGCGGGTTACGAAACCCGGCGGTCGCATCGTGATGGGCAACTGGATTCCGAATGACCCGACTTCCTTCGTGTCTCAATTGCTGAAGATCAGTTCAGCGTTTACGCCACCCCCGCCTGAAGGTTTCGTCAGCCCCATGACTTGGGGCGTGGAAAACCAGGTCATTGATCGCTTTGCCAAGGCTGGCGTGCCTAAGGAAAAAATTTCCATGGTCAAAGATACGTTCTATTTTATTTCTCCTGACGTTAGCCCGGAGGAGTATGTGGATTTATTCAGGCGCTTTTACGGTCCGACGATGAACGCTTTTGAGGCCGCCGAAAAAGACGGAAAAGTGGAAGAGCTGCATCGTCAGATCCTGGATCAATTGAACGCGCAAAACGAAAATACCGATGGCGGCATATTAATTCCCGCGACTTTTTTACGCGTGACGGTTCGCGTTTAAGCCTTCTCGCAAACTTATTGATTCCCTGTGACTATGGCGACTTCCAATTCCCCCGTGGCACTTCGTGCGGTTGATGCCCTACTCCGTACGAAGCCATCCAACTATCCCGAGCCGTTTGCCTCACGAATGGCAGGGCGTGAAAAACGTCCGCTTGGCGATCTGTTCGGCCTCACTAATTTTGGTGTCAATCTCACACGTCTGGCGCCGAATGCCGTCTCAGCCCTTCGCCACGCGCACT
>JANYFL010000025.1 GCA_025362735.1 Betaproteobacteria bacterium
CTTTTTGAACACGTCAAACGCGACTTGAGTAAAGTCTTTGCGGGGATTGGTTTTCTTGGTAGCCATCTCTTAAACATAGCATAGGTGCTTTGTTTCGACTATGGCATCGTTACAATCAAGCATTCAAACTAGACCACTACCAAGCATTCCTGCCGCCGCCAAAACGGCACCTTCTCAGGGTTCGCTCGACGCACGCTCGGCGCAATCCACAGTCAGCGATGAATTTGTCCGCAATTTCATTTCACCGATTGCTGATTACAGCCAAGTGATCCAGATGGCGCCTGGAATGTTCAGCTATAGCCCCAATGGGGTGGGCTTGGGCGACAACAAGACCACGATGCGTGGCTACGCAGACGGCAACAGCATCATTACCTTTGACGGTATTCCGTTTAATGACACTAACGGCGTCAGTCACCACTCCTGGGTATTTTTCCCGAGTCAATTTACGGGAGGTGCAGTGATTGATCGCAGTCCGGGCTCTGCTGCAACGATCGGCCAGGCAACGTTCAGTGGCTCGATTAATCTGCTGTCGCGCAATCTGGAGCCGCAACAACGTACCAGTCTGACCGGTTCATATGGAACCTGGAATACGTCGCTGATCGGTGCCGAATACGAAACTGGGCAGTTTGGACCCGATGGCGCTTCCAATTTGTTAATCAACGCTCAACAGATGAAGTCTGATGGCTATCAGACGTTTAACAAACAAAAGCGTGACGCGACTTCTCTGAAATATCAGTACATCATTTCTGATAACACTGTACTGACAGCATTCGCTTCCTACCTCAACCTGAAGAACAACACACCGAATACCAAAGGCGTGACGCGTGCCAACGTGGTCGCGGGGAACTACAACGCTCTATTGCAGAACGTTGATCCGACCTTGGGAACTTTTGTTAACTATAACTTTTACAACATCCACACCTATTTTGATTATGTTGGTATTACATCTGACCTGGGTGGCGGCTGGAAGGTGGACGACAAGGCCTATATATATCGCTACTTCAACAAGCAAAATTACAACAACGGTACCGGCGCCGTCACAACCAGCAGTGCCATCGACAAACTCAATTCCTATATCACTCAAGGCAACCTGCTACGTGTCAGTCAGGAATCCGAAATCGGTATTTTGCGTACCGGCCTCTGGACCGACTATGCAAAAAGCTATCGTTTTCAGATTCCGGCTAACCCAAAAACGTGGGTTGATCAGTCTGCTCCAAACTTCAGTGAACGATACAAAACGACGACCGTGCAACCATACGTCGAGTATGAGTTCAATGTATCGAAAGAGCTGAAAGTCACGCCGGGCGTAAAGTATGCCTCGTACAAGCAGGATTTCGATCACTTGCAAGACAATGGTGGCGCTGTCGGGCCACTTGGTGGCGTGTTCAACAAGAACACCGGGATCATCACCGGCGGAGCACCCAGCGTATCGAACTCGGTCAAATACACCGATGTGTTGCCCTCACTCGATGCACATTACCAGTTGCAAAAAAACTGGGCCGCCTATGCGCAATTTTCTGCAGGTGACCAGATTCCTTCGACCAGTGTGTTTGATGTACCCGGAGCAAAGGTCAAGACGATTCCCGATGTCACCAAGTCCAAAACTTACCAAGTCGGCACTGTTTACAAGTCTGATGCATACACCCTGGATGTTGATGTCTACCATACCAAACTCGACAGCCCTTATTCCTCGTCAATTGACCCGGTCAGTGGCAATCCGGTCTACTTCCTGAATGGTAAACAGATCAACAAAGGGATTGAAGCAGAAAGCAACATCATCCTGGGCAGTGGTTTCAGTCTTTATCTGAATGGCACGGTTGGCAGCGCCAAATATGACACCGGTATGTGGGTTGCGGGAGCACCGGCCGATACCGAAACTCTGGGTCTGAATTTCCAACAGGGCGGTTGGGACACAGGTCTCTTTGCCAAGCGCGTCGGAAAAGTTTATGCCGATAATGGCTCAACCCACCAGGCCTTCAGCATTGACCCGGTCGTCGTGACAAATCTGTTTGTCAACTACACGATCAAGAATCTGACCAGCTTAGCCAAACAGGTCAAGATTCAGCTAGGCGTCAACAATCTTTTGAACAAACACAGCATTGTTGATGTGCCCTCGGCAGGCACAAAAACCAGTTCAAGTGCAGCCCCATCACCAGCTGACTTGTTGACCGTTTTGCCTGCGCGCAGTGTTTCAGCAACCATCACGCTCGATTTTTGACCTGCCTGGGCCTGGAGAGCACTGCAGTGCTCTCCAGGTCAGCAGTAATTCTTTATAGACTTGAACTGGATTGAGCCATGGCAGTCACGATTAACCAAGCGGTCTCAATATCGAAGCGTGAGTCCGAAATCAATTTGGCCCGGAATGCCGACCATCCGAGGACAAACACCCTGCGCATAGCTTATTCAGCTTTACCCGCAGTACGATCCAGTATTTGCCAATACAAACCCAAGCACTCAAAGCAAGCGGCCGGACTGGCGCTTCTGATTGAATTAGGGCTAATCGCTATTGCTGTACTGATTTTTAACCATAGTGATTCGATCCAAACAGCATTGTCTGAACCCGTCCCCATTACCCTGCTCATCGAAAAATCTCCTCCCATTCCCGACGAAAAACAGATCCCATTACCGCAGATCAAGACCAAGCCAGCGTTTTTAGAACCCAAGCTCCTATCAATACAGCAGGAGCCGATTGTTTCACTGCCACCCCCACCGGCGACACCTTCTCAAAACACCATAACAGAAGTACCTCCTTTGCCGCCTCGTGCCAGCACAAGCGGTGATCCCAATGCTGAATATGCGGCCAAAGTACATGCCGCGGTTCAAGCGGCAACTTTTTACCCGCCTGCCGCTGCTGCCTTACACTTTTCAGGCCGGGTGCGTGTTGAATTTTATCTTCGCGATGGGATTCCAAGTCAAGCACGCGTACTGGTATCCAGTGGCATCGGAGTGATTGACCGTGCGGCACTTCAATCCGTTCAGAGTGCGCACTATCCCTTGCCGCCGCAAGAGATGCGGGGCAATGATCGCTTGTATCAGGTTTGGGTCGAATTTACGCGCTGACTCTATACGACAAAACGGACGATGCGGGTCTGGTGTCGTGGCCTCGCTTATCGTTTGAAAGCCAGGACAAGAACGCCACTCACAACCATGGTGATGCCCAACCATTCACGACCACTTGGGCGTTCGCCCAATAGCGCATAAGCAAAAATGGCAACGAGAACCAAGCTCAGCTTATCAACGGGGGCGACTTTAGAAGCGTCACCCATTTGCAGGGCGCGAAAATAACATACCCACGACGCGCCTGTTGCAAGGCCGGATAGGCCAAGAAACAACCAGGTCTTCGAGGACAGTTGTAATGGATTGCTCCACTTGCCGGTCATCCAAATAAATAGAATCAGGACGATAAAGATAATGATTGTTCGGATCAGCGTCGCGAGGTCGGAATCAACTCCCTGAATACCGACCTTGGCAAAAATTGCAGTCAGTGCGGCAAATACAGCCGACAGCAGTGCCCAGAAAAACCAGTTCGGAAACATTGTCATAAGTAAAGAATGGTTAAGTAAAATGGCTGTCGATTGAATTTAACATTCCGGGTCAACCTATTCAATTCTCCAGTGTTGCATTAATTTTAAACTTCCAGCCTTACCTGCGATTCTTATCGTTGCCAATTTTGAGTAATGCACATAGGATGGTTGCAATTATTCAAGGTACTTCATTCACTCTATACAGTTTTAGCGAAAATAAAACTTATGAGCAGCCTCGATTTCTCTGAGACGATCAAACGGTTCACTGGCTTTGGCTCGCATTACGATCATGTGCGCCCATCCGCACCCAATGCTTTGTCTGAATTATTACTGCCCATTGCACAATGCGTTTTACCCGATCTGATTGTCGATCTTGGTTGCGGCACAGGTCTTTCCACACGCTACTGGTCACCACATGCTCAATCTGTCATTGGCGTCGAACCCACTGATGCGATGCGAGCGCAGGCAGAGCATGTTGGCGGTAAAAACGTTTCCTACCAGAAGGGTTTTTCGCATGCGACTGGACTGCCAGATCAATGTGCTGACCTCGTAATTTGTGGTCAGGCTTTGCATTGGATGGAACCATCTTCGACATTCTTGGAAAGTACAAGAATTCTCAGAGAAGGAGGAGTCTTCGCCGCCTATGATTACGATTGGCCACCATCTACGTCGTTCTGGGAAATCGACTTGGCTTATACACAGTGCATGATGCTGGCCCGCCGCCTGGAAAAAGTAAATGGCCTTACGGATAAGCTTCCGCAATGGGAAAAGACCAGCCATTTAGATCGCATGCAACAAAGTTCTTGTTTTCGGTATGTCCGTGAATGCCTACTTCATCATCAGGACGAAGGAAATGCGGAGCGCATCGTCGGAATTTTTCTGAGCCAAGGCTATGTCCAATCATTGCTCAAGTTGGGTTTATCGGAAAAGGAATTGCAGATTGATCATCTGCGTACGACGGCGCAGCGTTTAATGGGTTCTTCAACAGCCACCTGGTTCTGGAGTGCGCGTATTAGAATTGGCGTTAAATAAAAAGGTATTAGAGCGCGGTCGTTCAAAGGAGCAGACTCGAAATAGCTGGCAGGTTCTTAGAACCATTTTGCGGATATTTTCCAGGGTGTCCAAGCTCTCACCCATTTCACGCAGCGCGGTACCTGTAACCTCAATGGCTAGAGCACGATTATTCTTTCACTTTGCCTTCTTTGTATAAGAGCTACACCAGCCTTTAGCCGAAACGAGTTTGCCAGAATAGATGGGACAAGGGCCAGTTGCTGCTCCGGGTTTGCCTTGATAGAGCAAACAGTTACCGCACATTTGGCCGGCTTGATAAGTTGGGTACTTGGCTTTGTCCGCCTTGGTGGCATCGGGAACATATCCCAGTGCCTTGACCAGAGGATCGGTCAATTCGAGATTGGCCTGGGCGAAAACAGCTTGCCCCATCGCGAGTCCCGTTGCCAGGGTTGCACTGCTGATGATGAAACTGCGGCGTGAGGTTTGCATATTAGCTCTCTTGGTCGATACAAATACCGGATAAAAACTTTGGCACAGAAAGAAGTACTTGAATTCTTCGACCAACGAAGTCAGCATCAAGTTCATGAGATTTTCTTCATCTGTAATCGAATACTGAGACATCGTGTGGCAGATATTGAACCTGACCGCATCAATCTGGATGAAACGGTTATCTTGAAACCGAGTCTATTTCTTCGCCACCACTTGACTGACTGCAGAAACTTTTGCAGGTGCTTCTACCGCAGGCTCTGTCACCAACGCTGGCAAAGGCGCCGCCAACTCAGGGTGATCCTTGAGAAGGCTGGCGCCGAACAGCGGTTTGTAAGCACCCTGATGACAGGTTGCGCAGTTCAGCTTCGGTCCATCACCCATCGGCCCATGACGATTGGCGGGGAACGTAGACGCTAGCGGATCGAGATAGTCCATATTCAAATTACGTACCATGCGGATACCATGCCAGGCCGTGGTGCGCTGGGGCGTACTCTGGCCCCAGTCTGTGAAAGATCGGCTGTTGTGACAATAGGTGCAGTTCACACCCAATGACTTGGACATGTGCATCATCAGGCCGTACGTCCATTCGGTCTGCTTGATCGAATGACGATTGCCCTCAGCCAAGGCTGTCGTCGACACAACGCGAATCTCGTTGTTCTGATCCAGGAAAGGCGTGAGTGGATCGTAAGGCAGAGCGGCTAAACCCACGAGTGGTGCAGGCGTGTTCTGTTCTGCTCGATTACCCGCCATGCCTTTAGACTGTAGCGGACCAGGATCGGTATACCAGACGTTACCGGGTACCGGATTACCTCGATGGCAGGTATAGCAAGTCACTCCGGTGTTCGCGACATGGGGCTTCCAGTCGGCGTTGATGTGCTGGGTCATTTGCAGCATGCGCCGGGCCACTACTTTGGTGTACAACTCATCCGACGCAAAGTTCTCCGGGTTGTGGCAGTAAGCACAGCCTTGTTGTGGCGCTACCCACTGGGTGATTGACGCCATTGTTCTGGCAAACGTGGCCACGTCCAGGCTCCCCAATACTTTGACGTTTTTGTAGATCGCTCCAGCCGTCACGCCTGGTGTTGGCGTCGCGGCAGGAATGGCTTCAGGCATGCGATTCTCGGCAATCAAATCATTGACGGTTCTTGGGTTGTAGACCTGAACCATGCCAACACCACGGTAGCCGTGTTGTACCGTTTCTACGGGTGGTCGCTCACAGCCCGCCAGCAACATCGCAGCTGCCAACACAACGACCCCGAAGGTCGTCCGGACCGCATATCGTGTATTCATTTCACGCCTCCGGTCAGCGTTGCTGGATCGATCACGGTACCGAATACACTGGGATACGAAGGTGCAATCCCATGCTTTACGCCCCAAAGAAACCAGTTATCGACAACGGTTCCGGTCAGAAGAATGCCGAGTCCACCGGTTAATGGCGTTAACACGGCGAACCACCATGCCCAGCGGTGAATCGATTCCATGGTGGCATTGAAGCCCATGGTCCAACGCCAGAACAATGCGCCTCGCTCTGCCGCAGTACCACGATCAACGACCTGTTCGATTTCGCGTTCACCACCGAAACGGCTGACCGCGAGTATGGTTGCACCATGCATCGCAAACAGCAGTGTGGAGCCATACAGGAAAGCAATCGACAACATGTGGAAAGGGCAATAGAACAGGTTGCCATAACGGATCGAGAACGCAGCCACCCAATCCAGGTGTGGAAAGATGCCAAAAGGTACCGCCTCACCCCAGCTACCCATCAGCAGTGGCCGAATGAAGCCCAGTACCAGATAGAGCCAGATAGCCGAAGCAAAAGCCCAGGTCACATGCGTGCCCATGCCGAGCGCTTTTGCTCGACGATACATGCGCACGCACCAGAGAATCAGAGAAGTGGTGAGGAAGAACCCGGCCATCAGCCACCACCCCCCTTCGTTCAGAGGTGGAAGATGCAAGCCATAGGACGGCGGCGGTGGTTCCAGTGCCAGCCAAGGCAGTTGTCTTATGAATTCAATGGGGTTCCAGTTGACCGAAGCAAACATGTTCAAGCCGATGATCTCGAAGGCGATGAAACCAAAGATCAGCGACGCCAAACCGGTTGCACCCAAATAGATGGGCCCCACCTGCGCGTCACCGATGCGACCGAGCCAGTAAACAAAAAATGGTTTCCCCTGTCGTACCCAGGTACCCCGCGTCAGTGGAACGCCTGAATAAGCGGGCGCATGTACTTGAACCCGGGTGAAAAGATTTTGATATTCGGCCATGGCATCCCCTCGAATTTTTGTCAGTGCTTTTTCAGTGATTTTCAGCGCATGTCACTGCATATCATTGCATCAGTGCCAGACCGGCAGATTGAGCCACCAACTCCACCACTCGGGCCAGCCACGCGTCCAGAACGGACCGCTGATGACGATGCAAACGGCACTCCAGAAACCAGCCGACAAGGCTAGAAACAGGCCGAGTCGATGGATCCCCAAAGTACCAATCGAATAGCCGATGGTGTCGCGGAAAAAGGTGTTCTCATGTTCGGCGGTCTTGACCGGCTCACCCTTCGCTGGATTCGTGGCCGATAAAATCAGGGAACCATGCAGGGACAGGGCAAATGTAGTGGTAAAGAAAAAACTGACCGCAATCATGTGCGCCGGGTTGTAATGAAAATGCAGATACTGGTAACCCGTATTCGAGACCCAGTCCAGGTGACTCATGATGCCGTAGGGGAAGCCGTTACCCCATGCACCCATCAGTACCGGCCGGATCACGACCAGGGTGAAATAAGCAAAGATGGCTACGCTGAAGGCGAACGGAACATGTAGGCCGATTCCCAGTTTTCGGCAGATTTCGACTTCACGCAGCGCCCACGATATAAATGACCCCAGCGCACAGATGGTGATCAGTTGCCATAGCCCGCCCTCGGCGAGGGGCGCCATGCCGAGACCATATTTCAGATCGGGCGGCGCGATGCTGATCTGCCAGAGATTCCATGTCGGTCCCTGCGAAGCGCCCCAGACAATCAGCATAATTCCGACGGTGGCAAAAAAAATGGTGGTGATCCCGAAGAAGCCGACAAAGAACGGCCCAACCCAGAAATCAAACAGATCCCCTCCTACCAAGGTGCCTCCGCGTACGCGGTACTTCCTCTCAAAACTTAGCAGTGCCATGACGGTCTCCGTTCAGCTTGCTTGGCTACTCTTCAGCTACTCTCTGTTCATGCACTTGTTCCAGATGCCCATTCACGTTATCGAGGTGCATCCCTTCGAACCACCATGACCGGGCCCGGCAAACCAACCGGAACCCGGCCATGTCACTGCATTGACTGTATCTGCAACTACTTTTAAAGCTACTACTTCGGCGCCGTGTCGACCGGCGCCGGTATAGGCGCGTTTTGATGCGCCGCCGGTGCTGCATGTCGCGGGCCTTCCAGCCAGTTGAACCGGTCGGTGCTGAGCAGGATGAAATGAATCACCAGAGCCAGCGCAAACAGGAACATGAACAGGGCAATGAGTGTCCTGCGGGGATCGAATAACAACCAGAGTCTCCACATGTTCTCTCCCTCCCTATGCCGTGAAGGCGAAAGACAGGGTGTCATACACCGCCATCTTTACGTCTTGTAACAACGCATAACCGCCGGGGCCTGGCAGCCAGGGTCGCCAGTTCCACGCCAGAATATGCGCAACGATTGCCACTACCAGAAAGATGAGGAAGCTCGTGATGAAGATCTTGTGAAAGTCCTTCGCCTCTTGCTCCGTCAACCCCGATAGCGAGCCATTTCTCTTTTCAGATTCCATAGGTATCACCTCAGGTTGGGCCTTGCGGCCAGGTCACCGCGCACATCCCGCGCGGCAGGGATCGCCGTTGATACTCCACGACAATCTTTGAATCTAGCTTCATGCAGGCTCTCCCTGCCTGAGCGCGTCTCGCGCACGGGCTACACGAGCGGCACTCACTCGTTCTTCACCCGCGCGCTTCGCGTCACGTTCAGCCCGATCACGTAGACGCTTCGCTGCGGAAATCTGAACGAGCACTGGCTCGCTCTCGACGAATTCGCTCAGCAGTTGTTGGGCTTCATCGTCCCAAGGTCGCGCATCATCCGTTCCCAACCGCGCCGGAGTCGGATCAACCCGATCCATGTCGGTTCCCAAGGGCAGAATGTGGAACAAGGCATCAAACAGCGCGTTACAGAACTCCTGAATGACATAGGTTGCACCTGCATAACCCATGAAAGGGGTACCGGTATGACGACGGATGATCGGCAGTGGAAATGAAGCAGGAATGAAGCTCGGCTTCATCGGTGATGAAGCCCCGGACTCGGCCAGATACATGCGTTCGTTGTAGCTGCCGTACAGCACTAGCGGTGCCTTCTCACGCACCAGTTTGCGCACGGCTTCGTTGTCGGTTTTCTCGCCAGGCTTGCGCGCGATTGCGAAGTTACAAGGCAACCCCATCTCCTCCTCGAGAAAGTGCTTGAGGCCGCGTGTGTAGGTTTCGTTTGCCACCACTGCAAAGCTTGCCGTACCAAAAAAATCCTGCGTGACGGAACGCCACAAGTCCCAGATCGGCTTGATGGTGGTGTGCTTTTCGCGCTGGATGAAAGGCTCGGGATCGAGTCCGAGTAACTCACCCAGAGTGCGCAGAAATCTGGTTGTGCTGTGCAGGCCGATGGGAGCCTGAAGATAGGGCCGGTCCAGCGCTTCACACAGCATGCGACCGAACTCGCGATACATGCAGATGTTGACGTCGGCCTCGACCAGACGCGACACGTCGGCCAGATGACTGCCGAGCGGAAACACCATGTTGACTTCAGCGCCGATGCCCTGCACGAGTCTGCGAATTTCAGCGAGATCACTCGGCGAATTGAAGGTACCGTAACAGGGGCCAATGATGTTGACGCGTGGTTTCTCTCCGGCTGGACGCTCGGCAAACGGTTTACGGGCCGGCACCTTCTTCATTCCATATTCCGACCAGAGCCAGAACATGGCACGATTGGCGCATTGCCATTGGTCTTCATCAATGGTGCGCGGCAGGAAGCGCATGATGTTCGTGCCTTCCGGTGTCACACCACCGCCGATCATTTCAGCGATCGAACCGGTCACGACCACTGAAGGCAAATCAGGATCGAGCGTGGCATGGGCCCGTTTCATCGAGCCCTCGGTACCTTCGCGTCCGAGCTGTTCTTCAGCTAGACCCGTGACGACAATCGGGAGCTCATGCGGTGGCAGCGCATCGGTGTAATGCAGTACCGAAGTGACCGGCAGATTTTCGCAGCCGACCGGGCCATCAATCACGACCTGAAGTCCCTTGATTGCGGTAAACACGTAGACGGCTCCCCAGTAACCTCCCGCCCTGTCGTGATCGATTACGAACATGGTGGCCTCTTACCGTCTATTCGCAAGTGAACTGTAGTCCGAGGCCATTTAAATCATCTCCTCGGCCTTGCGCTTCTTGATCATCTTGGCCACCTGACGCCGCGTCAGTTCACGGAACTCGGGCCGGTCCTGTGGCACACCTTCCCAGACTCCAGCCGCATCGCCCTCACCCGTCGCACCGAAGAAATCCTTCATCGCGATAAAGCGTGCCTTGTTGCCAATGGCTGCGTTAATTACGGTCGCCAATGAACCCGCACCCGCTGGCCCCATCAATGGACGCGCCGAAATCAGATTGGTGAAATACAGTGCCGGGATCGTGGCCTGCTTGGCGGCCTGCACCACCGGCGTCGTTCCGATGGCCAGATCCGGTTGATACTCACGCATGGCCGCGAGATCCTGTTCGAGTGAAGCGCGGTATTGCACCTGTACGCCGTGTGCTTCCAGCCACTCGCGATCCGCATCACTCCAGGGCGTCTTCGGACAGGCGGTTCCCACGTAACGAAGATCCGCACCGCTTTCCACCAGCAGGCGTCCCACCAATAGTTCCGAACCTTCATAACCGCTCAGGGTGATGCGCCCTTTGATCGGCATTTTCATCAGTGCGCCTTTGATCGCGGGCAGGATGCGATTCTTGGCAGCGTCAATCTTGTCCTGTCCGATATTGGCCGCCACGCCAATCGCCTGCAACCACGCTTCGGTGCCGTCATGGCCGACCGGCGCTGAGCCGACGATGCTGCGTCCGGCTGCATCGAACTCACGCACGCTGGCAGTATAGAAAGGATGGATCGCAGCGACTGCAGCGCAGTCGAGTGCGGCATAGAGTTCGCGCCATTCACGTGTGGGCACGACCTGTCCTGCGGCCAGTCCCATTGGCTCCAGCATCATGCCGATGACAACTGGATCAGCCGGAAACATCTCGCCGAGCAACGTTATCTTTGGTTTTTCGGATACGACCGCATTTTTCCATCCTTGTGGTGCCTGCACCGGACCGGCGCTGGCTTCACTGCGTGCATAGCGCAGCATCGCCCCGGCCAGCACGTCCTTGGCTTCTGCATGCGTTGGTACGCCAAAGCCGGGAACGTCAATACCGATGATGCGTACACCGTTAATCTCTTTGGGGAGAATTTGTAGCGGTACTCCGCTCGCAGTCGGCACACAGAGATTGATGATAACGACCGCGTCGTATAACGCGGGATCGGCCTGTTTGTAGACCGCTTCCCGAATGTCTTCGAACAGCTTGCCCGTCACAAGCGATTCGGAATTGAACGGCACGTAACCGACACTGCGGCGCGCGCCATAGAAATGCGAGGTAAAGGTCAGCCCATAGACACAACATGCCGAGCCGGAAAGGATGGTCGACGTGCGACGCATGCGCAGACCAACGCGCAAGGCGCCAAAAGCCGGGCACATGCTTTGCGGTTGGTCGTGAGGACCCGCTTTGGGATCACGCGGATAATCAACCGCGTATTGATCCAGGACTTCCGATTTACCTGCCGAACGCGCCGCTGCCAGCATCTGCTCCCCACCTGCATGACATCCCATGCCGTCGCCTTCGAGCGTAGTGGTTGGCACGCCGGGTGCTGTCGAACCTCCCGCTGATCCTGTTTCGGGGACAGCAGTAATGGGGATGGTCTTGTACATGATGCCGAGTGTTTGGATGGCGTCAGACTTCGTCGTACACCACTTCAAGGGTTTCTTTTGTGACTTCGGTCTTGCCGCACATATCGAATTGCGTGGCTGGTTCAAGCACCACATTGCGGCCCACCACATCGGCAGAAAACAAACCGAGCAACTGATCCTGGGTCATCGGTTTGGGCCGCACTGGCGTCGAAGTGCCAACGTTCTCGGCGAGTTCGGCAAACATCGAACCCCAGGGCGAACCCAGCCGACCGATGATTTCGTAACTGGCACTCTTGCGGCGGATGTCGTCGTTGGCGGGAATGACCGAGAGCACCGGAATACCGACCTTTTCAGCGAAGGCTGTTGCTTCGCCGGTACCGTCGTCACGGTTGATGACCATGCCGGCCACGCCGACATTGCCGCCCAGCTTGCGGAAGTATTCGACCGCTGAGCAGACGTTGTTGGCGACATAAAGTGATTGCAGATCGTTGCTGGCGACAACGATGACCTTCTGACACATGTCGCGCGCTATCGGAAGGCCGAAACCGCCGCAGACCACGTCACCAAGGAAATCGAGCAGCACATAGTCGAAACCCCATTCGTGAAAACCGAGTTTCTCCAATAGTTCAAACCCGTGAATGATGCCGCGCCCGCCGCAACCTCGGCCGACTTCCGGACCACCAAGTTCCATCGCGTAGACACCATCGCGCTTGAAGCAAACATCGCCAATCGCGACGGCCTCACCGGCAAGTTTTTTCTTTGATGAGGTTTCGATGATGGTGGGACAAGCCCGCCCGCCGAACAGAAGTGAAGTCGTGTCACTCTTGGGATCGCAGCCGATCAACAATACTTTCTTGCCCTGCTGCGCCATCATGTAGCTGAGGTTGGCGAGCGTGAAGCTCTTACCGATGCCGCCCTTGCCATAGATGGCAATGATCTGGGTTTCCTTGGTTACAGGTGCGGTGTTAACTGCATCCGGTTCGATGGCCGCTTCCGCCCGCAGCCGCTCTTTCATGGTGAACTGAACAACCGATACAGCGGGACTGCAACTCGATGCATTCATGCCTGGATTCTCCAACCGGTTAACAGCCTGAAACTGACTTCCAAACCACGCCTGCGACCCGACCACACCCACTCAATAACTGTCATTTTATACTTACACATATTAGTGTCAACTACTATTTACGTTACACGTTCCAAGCCGATTGACACCTGTTCAAGCCTGCTTGCGAGCGAGGATCAAACGCGTCTGCAAAGGCATCGCCGTGTCCAGTAAACGCATCCCTGAAAAGCCTGCATTCAGAAGCAGACTGAAAAGCTGTTCGGGGGTACGTGGCCGTCCGTGCCCCATCGCCAGCAGGTAAAAACCAAAATAGGCGTCTCCAACCGGCTCGGCCCCAGCAGTTCCAGACATGGGCTCGGCCAGCAACAAGCTGCCGTTGTCCGGCAACGCAAGGTAAGCGGCACGCAGGATTTGTTGAACAGCGGCATCGTCATGGTCGTGAATGACCCGTACCAGCGAAACAATGTCAGCACCTTGCGGCAGCGGATCGCATAGAAAGTCACCGCCCTTGACGATGGCACGATTACCCAGACGCGCAGCCGCCCTAGCAGCCACCGATGGGAGATCGAACAACATCAGTTGCAGATGTGGCGCGCGTGCTGCTACGGCTGTCAGGAAGGCACCTTCGCCACCACCGACATCGAGCAGGCAAAGATGGATTTTAATTGGGTAGGCATCGAGAACTTCCTCAGCAATCAGCGGCATCGACGCGGCCATCAGGCTGCTGTAGCCACTGACTTCGTTTTCGGGGAGAGATGCCGCATCCGGCCGACCCGAGTAGGCCCAGTAGCGCGACAATTCCGAAAGCGATGTTTCACCGCGCAGTAAAGCTACCGGGTCACGCAGGTCAGCATAGAGAAGTGCATGGTGTCCGACCATAGCGGAAACGCCGGGATTGGCAAGCATGGCCGATCCCAAAACGCCCAGCCCGATTCGTTGATCGCTCCCGCCACTGCGATTCGAATCTGTGCCACGCCATTCCAGCAGATCCAATGAAATCGCAGCGAGAACCAGTTGCTCTGTTGCCTCTCTACTCAAGCACAATTTGCGCGACAGATCGTCGAGAGTCAGCGGACCATCCGCCAACATTTCGAATAGACGCATGCGGACGCAGGCATACAAAACCTGCGAATAGACAAACCCGGCACATAGATCAAACAGCGCACGTGCGCGGCGTCGCGCAACGGGCCGGGTCAAGGGAAACAAACGCGCCCAGCGCAAGAATTTTCGATTGGAGAGAAGCCGGTCACGCAAACGATGCCAGCGATCTGATATTGACCACGGCATTCGCATATCCTGCACGGAGTGATTCACGAAAGCATGCTCAAAGCAGATTCTTCAGACTTCGGATGGGAAGATCGAAAGACATTTTTAGCCACAGATGACAAAAAAACTGGGCCTCTGTGGCTCATGCATTTTTCAACAACGCCATAAGCACCCGGAATAATTTCAGGCAGCCATCTGGGCCAGGCTTGCAGGCAGAAAGCGTTGCGCTTCAATGCGAATTAATGTTCGCAGGCCATTCGCACCTGCGCAGTCAGGAATGGAATCCTCCGCCTGGCTGATCAATTTTTCCAGGCGTTCCATCGCACCGGGAATGCCCAAATCTCTTGCGGCACTGGGCCGACCCAGAGCCAGGTCACGCCCGACCGGTTTGCCAATATCTTCCGAGCTACTCACCACGTCGTGAATGTCATCCGCCACCTGAAATGCGAGACCAATGCGCTCACCCAGCATGCGCCACTGTGCGGGCTCGGCCCCGGCAGCAGCTGCACCGGCCATCGTGGCCGCCGTAAACAACGCCCCGGTTTTTTCAAGGTGATAGCGTTCCAGATCGACAACCGGTTCACATTCCCAGCCTTGCCCGGCCACAATTCCCGAAGGCATGCCCACAGCCTTGCTGACGATCATCATCAGCGGCGCCAGACGTTGCGGCGAACAGGCCGAGCCGCGTGCCAGAGTTTGAAACGCGAGCACAATCAGCGCATCACCGGTGAGTACTGCAATGCGTTCGCCAAAGGCCGAATGTATCGAAGCCTTGCCACGCCGCAGATGGGCATTGTCAAAACAGGGAAGATCATCGTGAACCAGCGAAGCACAATGCAGCAGTTCAATCGAAGCTGCCGCGGCATCAGCAATCGCGGGATCGTCGTCGCCTATCGAACAGGCCACTGCGAGACACAGCCGCGGACGCAGACGCGCGCCACCGGGAAAGACCGCATCTCGCATCGCCGCCGCCAGCTTGGCCGGACAACCAGGTGATTGGGCATGCTCTACTGCCGTGGTCAAAGCCTGCTCGATTGACTGGTTCAGTGCCTGGTCTATCCGTGTCATGGCGTCCATGTTGATATCCTTTGAACCTGATTGTGTAAAGTTTGTTTGTCACTTACTATTGTTCTGTAATATAGACATCTAATTTGTGAGCGTCAACAAGAGATTTTTCTTTAGCTAATCGGGAGAACGAGTCAGGAAGGTCAGGATGGCGGCAAAGCGCGTTGTGGTGATCGGAGCGGGGATCGGTGGATTGGTCTCGGCCTTACTGCTGGCTGCACGAGGTATGCATGTGACCGTCCTGGAGAAAGCCGCAGCGCCCGGTGGCAAGATCCGGCAAGCTGCCATCAATAATGTCTACATCGATGCCGGGCCAACGGTTTTCACGATGCGTTGGGTCTTTGATGCAATCTTCGATGACGTTGGCGAAATCTTCGCTTCACATGTGAAGCTGCAAGCAGCCGATACCCTGGCCCGGCATGCCTGGCGGGCTGGCGAGTATCTCGATCTGTATGCCGATATCGAGCGTTCCGTGGATGCGATTGGCCACTTTGCCGGATCGCGTGAAGCCGAGGGTTATCGCAAGTTCTGCGCACGTGCACGCAAGGTCTACGAGACGCTGGAAGTCCCATTCATCCGCAATGCACACGCAAGCCCGCAGGCACTGATCGGTTCCGCCGGATTGCGTGGTCTGGGTGACCTGTGGCGCATCGCTCCGTTCTTGTCACTGATGCATTCCCTCGGTGAATACTTTCACGATCCGCGTCTGCTGCAACTGTTTGGCCGCTATGCGACCTATTGCGGTTCCTCTCCCTACTCGGCTCCCGCCACGCTGATGTTGGTCGCTCATGTTGAGCGCAGTGGAGTCTGGTTGATTGAAGGCGGTATGCATCGCCTGGCGCAAGCCGTGGCGCATCTGGCCGCCCAGAAAGGCGCAATGCTTCGCTACGACTGCAATGTCACGAAAATCGATGTCAGCAATGGCCAGGTACGCGGCGTGATTTTGAAAAGCGGTGAACATATCGCTGCAGATGCGGTCATCGTCAATGCGGATCCCGCTGCGCTGGCCGATGGAATGTTCGGCACTGCGGCATCCAGCGCGGCATCCCCAATCGAGCCCAAGCATCGTTCTCTCTCCGCCCTTACATGGGCCCTTCAAGCGCAGACTGAAGGCTTCCCGCTGCTGCGTCACAATGTTTTTTTCTCTGGCGACTATAAGGCCGAGTTCAGGGATATTTTCGAACGCGGCAGACTGCCTCACCACCCCACGGTTTATATCTGCGCGCAAGACCGGAGCGACCAGGACAGCACACCAACCGATCATCCGGAGAGACTGTTTTGTCTGATTAATGCACCCGCCAATGGCGACCGTCATTCAAAAAACGATTCCATCAACCCTGCGGAGATGGCGCAATGCGAACAACGAACCTTCAATTTCCTGGAACGCTGCGGCCTTTACGTGGATCGGCAGACGGATCACATGCAAGTGACTACCCCGACAAGCTTCAACCAGCTTTTCCCGGGAATGGGCGGAGCCCTCTACGGGCAAGTCTCGCACGGATGGAAAGCTTCGTTTCGCCGACCGGGTTCACGCACGACTATCGCCGGTCTGTATCTGGCGGGCGGCAGTACCCATCCGGGGCCGGGCGTCCCGATGGCCGCCCTCTCGGGGCGGATGGCAGCGAACGCCTTGATGGCCGACCACGCTTTGACCAACCGGTCGTCCCGGACGGTTACGTCTGGTGGTACCTAGATGCGCTCAGTGACGATGGACAACATGCGATCACCCTGATCGCTTTCATCGGCAGTGTCTTCTCGCCCTACTACGCTGCCCAACGGCGGCGCGGACCGGCTGATCCTTATGACCACTGCGCCCTTAACGTCGCGCTCTATAACGCTGGTAGCAAACGCTGGTCGATGACAGAACGACACGCCAACAGCCTTTATCGCAGCGCTACTGCACTCCATATCGGACCGAGTTCGCTGTACTGGGAAGGCGATGAACTCGTGATCGACATCGACGAGATCACCATGCCCGTTCCCTCCCGTATCCGCGGCCGCATTCGCGTGCATCCTGCCGCCATCGTCAATCACACGGTCACGCTTGATGAGGCCGGTCAGCACCGCTGGAGCGCCCTCGCTCCATGCGCCCGCATCAATGTTGATTTGAATAAGCCAGGGTTGAGCTGGTCGGGTTCGGCCTATCTCGATTCCAACGCCGGCGATGCGCCACTCGAACAAGCCTTCAGTCATTGGAACTGGTCGCGTATGACCCTTGGTGATGGCACAGCAGTGCTCTATGACGTTGCGCCTCGGGGAAGTACAGGCGATGAAGAGAAAAAAGAAAACTTTTCAATCGCCTTGAAGTTCGATGCAAGAGGCAATGTCCAGTCCTTCAATCCCCCTCCAATCGCATCTCTGCAAGCCAGCGGCTGGCGCATAGCCCGCACCACCCGCAACGATGCCGATCATCAAGCCAGCATTATTCAAACGCTGGAAGACACTCCGTTCTATGCCCGCTCACTGATTGCCAGCCAAATGCTAGGTGAGCCCGTCATCGCCATGCACGAAAGCCTCTCGCTGGATCGCTTTCAATCAAAGTGGGTGCAATGCCTGCTGCCGTTTCGCATGCCAAGGGCAAAGCGCTAATTTTTATTCGTAATGCGTCCACATACGAAGGACACGGACGGTTCGCTCTTTGGTAAACACTTCATAAACCAACCGGTGTTGAATATTGATGCGTCGAGAATACGTACCGGCTAGATCACCGACCAGCTTTTCGTAGGGTGGCGGATTCTGGAACGGATCGTGAGCGATGACTGCCAATAGCTCCTGGGCTTTTTGCTTCAGACCACTCGCCGAAATTTTCTTGGCATCCTTAAGCGCCTGCTTGGCAAACACAAGCTCCCAACTCACCACTTCACAACCTTCGCACTTTTAGCAAGAGGCTCAGCCATTCCTTCTTTAATCGACTCACGCATACCCGGCACGGCAAGCAGATAAAGGGTTTCCTGAATGGCACTCCAATCTTCAGTCGAGATCAGCACCGCACTGCTGCGCTTTCCCGAAATGACGATAGGCTCGTGCGACTCAGAGGCTTCGTCAATGAGGCGGTAAAGGTTGGCGCGGGCTTCGCTCGCGGTCAGTGTGTTCATAATGGCTCCATGGCACGAGCCATTATCGTACGTAATTCAGTACGACATGTCAAGCTTTGGCCGTTCCTGATTTGATCGCCATGTACAACATCAACAAGGCAGCGATCAAAACACCGATCGAAGATGCGCCCAGAATGGGATCAAGCGCTTCGGGCGGATAAACGCCACCGTACAACAACATCAACCCGATAAACAGAATGATCGCTGCAAGCTGATGCAGGATGAATTGCGCCTTGGCAACAATCGCACCCGGATTGTTCAGCCAGAGCTTGTGAATGATTCCATAAATGAAAGAAGTGACGAATCCCACCAGAAGAATATGGGCATGCGAAACCAGTTGCCCATGATTTTGAGTAGACGCCATGTAGATGCCGAGACACATTCCAGCAACGGCGTAACTCAGTGCAAAGACCAGATACTTTCTATCAAGACTCATAACTCCCCCTGTTAAAAAATCTAGGTAATTAGGGCGAAACGTAACCAAAGAAGAGTTTCAGGAACAGCTTAAAGACGTTGTCATGTCGGTGGTTGTAGCGGTATTCGATTTCCTTAAGATACATGGGGAAATGATAACGGGAAACACCGCGATAG
>JANYFL010000065.1 GCA_025362735.1 Betaproteobacteria bacterium
GCAATGGAAGATGAAAGAGGGGACACCACAGCGCCTTGAGAAGTGAGTGTCTGATTATAGAACCGGAGCTTAAATTGTGGGCAGCAGTTCCAGTAGTTCCAGCGGTGCGTGGATCAAGGCATCGGCCCCCCATGCGGCAGGGTCATCGTTTTCACAGTAACCATAAGTCGCTGCAACGGTGCGCATGCCTGCCGCATGACCGGCCTGGATGTCGCGCAGATCGTCGCCGACATAAATGCAATCGGAAGGTTCGATGTCCATTTCCTGACAGGCATGGAGCAAGGGCGCAGGATGCGGTTTTGAATGAGCGGTGGTATCGCCACTGACAACCACGGCTGCACGCGTGGCAAGCCCGATCGCTTCTACAAAAGGAATGGTGAAACGGGCGAACTTGTTGGTGACGATGCCCCATCGCAAGCCTCGGGATTCCAGGGTTTGCAGCAGTTCGGGAATGCCGTCGAACAGATGGCTGAGCACGCACAGACTGGCCGCGTAAGTATCGAGAAACTCATCACGCACAGCGATAAAGTCTGCATCTTCCGGATGCTTGCCCAACGCGACGCGTATCAAGCCGCGCGCACCTTGTGAAGCCAACGGTCTAAATACGGAATAGGGCAAAACTTCAAGGCCACGAGCACTACGCAGCGCATTCGCTGCAGCGGCCAGATCAGGCGCACTGTCGGCCAATGTGCCGTCCAGATCGAACAGCACCGCTTGCACGGATTCGAAACGCCTGGACTCGGGTTTGTTGCGCAAGGAAGGCAGATTCAACTCTGCGCTCTGCGGCTCAAGATGGCTGTTCAAATTTCAGTGCGCGTCGTCGCGATCATGTAATTGACGTCAAGATTCGGCGCGAGCCAGTAACGCTGGCTCAGCGGATCGTGATGCAGACCGGTCATTTCATCCACGTTCAAGCCTGCGGTGCGGCAGTGTCGGGTCAATTCAGCCGGCGTGATGAACTTGGCGTAATCGTGCGTACCCTTGGGTAACATTCTCAGCAGATATTCGGCGCCGATCACAGCGAACAAATAGGATTTGGCGTTGCGATTGAGAGTTGAAAAAAATATGCGACCTCCCGGCTTGACCAGAGCGGCACAAGCGCGCACGGTTTGGGACGCGTTGGGCACGTGCTCCAGCATTTCCATGCAGGTGACGACATCAAACGAGGCCGGTTCACGCCGGGCGAGATCTTCCGCGGCAATTTTTTCGTAATGGAGATTTTTGACGTCACACTCGATACTATGCAACTCAGCAACAGCGAGTGCTTTGTCAGAGAGATCAATACCCGTGACTTGTGCGCCCAGTCGCGCCATCGATTCAGACAGAATGCCGCCGCCACAGCCGACGTCGAGCACGCGTTTGCCAGGAAGGGTGGCGCGGGCATTGATCCATTCCAGCCGCAGCGGATTGATTTCATGCAACGGCTTGAACTCGCTGCCCGGGTCCCACCAGCGATGCGCGAGTTCGCTGAACTTGCGCAGCTCATCGGCATCCGCATTGAGGGTGTGAGTTGGGGTTTCCAGAGTCGAAGCATTCATGTCGCGAGGATAACAAAAAAGCACAAAAAAGCCCCGCCTAGGCGGGGCTTTGATTCGAGGGCTTTAATTCGGTGGCTTTAAATTCAGCCGAACCGATTATTTCTTTGGAGCCGCTTTGGATGTACCAACGACTTCAATTTCAACGCGACGGTTCAGAGCACGGCCGGCAGGGTTGTCCTTGCCGTTGACGGTGTTCGGAGCAACCGGTTGTGTTTCGCCCTTACCTTCGGTGTAAACACGGTTGCTATCGACGCCCTTGCCAACGATATAGGCCTTGACGGCTTCGGCGCGGCGGACCGACAACTTCTGGTTATAGGCGTCGGTACCTTTGCTGTCGGTATGACCAACTGCAATGATGACTTCGAGATTGATCGAACCGAGTTTGCTGACCATGTCGTCGATCTTGGCTTTGCCTTCGGGCTTCAGAACAGACTTGTCGAAATCGAACAGAGCGTCAGCGGCCAAGGTCACTTTCTCGGCAACTGGAGCAGGTGGAGGTGCAACCGGAGCTGCAGCGGGTGTTGGAGCTGGAGCGGGTGCAGGTGGGGGTTCGCAAACGGCCTTGCTGGCGGCAGGAATCAGTTCCTTGTCGCAGAAGCAGGCGGCGGGATAGCTGCTACCGACAACTTTAGTTTGCAAAGCCAGATCGATGCTCCAGCTGCCGGTGCGCCAGCACAGACCGTACGGATCACGAACGATAACGTTGCGTTGGTCAATCGTATAGGCGGATGTGGTGGGGTTTGCCACGACGATGTCCGTGATTTGCTGGGCCGTCACCGCTGTGCTTGCCGAAGCAAACAGGGTCACCAAAGTAAGCATTCTGATCGACTTGTTCATATTTTTCCTTTTGATTCAAAGTAACTGCAATATTCTTGCGCTCGAAAACAATCTGAATTTATCTGTAATCACAGCAGCGTGTGCCTGGCTCGCTGTTACAGGAATGGTCCGATTTCATGGAGTGATCGGATAGCGCGGCTGTCCAATGAGATTGGTCCGCGATTATGTTGTCATTACATGACATGATCGTGACACTGAAAAGAACTGCAACAACTTACGGTTTGATCCAGATCGCTCTTCTCAAAACCCAAGCAACTCAGACCATCAATTCATTTGCTTCGGTAGATTCTGCCACAGCGAGATAGTGGCTGCACCATTGGACTGGATATCTCGCACTGCTTGCCTAGAAAAATGTTGCACCTGCACAACACGCTCCCCGCGGACCCACACATCGCTGACATTTCCGCGGCCGAGAACAAAAATCAGGTGCGAAACTGGGTCAAAACAGGGTTGGGTGCTCAAATCGCTGTAGTCAAAAGCGGTCAAATCGGCTTCCTTGCCGACGCTGATTGAGCCTATGCGTTGTTCCATGCCCAGCGCTTTCGCTGCATTCAACGTGGCGGCTCGCAAGACTTCATGAACCGGAAACACATCGGCCCGTCCACTGGAGCCTTTGGCCAGCAAGGCGGCCAGACGCATCTCGGACATCAGATCAAGCCGGTTATTGCTGGCGGGTCCGTCGGTGCCGATGCCAATGTTAATGCCAGCATCAAGGTAACTGGCGAGCGGTGCAATGCCTGACCCCAGTTTCAGATTGGACGCCGGGCAATGGGCAATACTGACGTTGTTGCGGGCAAACAGGGCAATTTCCTGCGGTGTTAGATGTACGGCGTGCGCAGCAATCAACTGCGGCCCGATCAGGCCAAGACGATCCAGACGTTCAATCGGCCGACAACCATACTGGGCCTGACTATGTCGAATCTCCTCCTGTGTTTCATGCAAATGGAGATGTACTGGCAGCCCGATTTGTTCGGAGAGGATGGCAATCCGTTCGAAACTGCCGTCGCCGATGGTATACGGCGCATGCGGAGCGAGACTGAACGACAGCAGTGGTTCACCTTTCAACAGGTCATACTGAGTCAGACCCTTATCGAGATAATCGTCGGCGTCGTTGGCCCAAGGGGTCGGAAAGTCGAGAACGGTAATCCCAAGGTTGGCACGCATTCCGGTTTCCTGAGCGGCCTGCGCTGCGGCATCGAGGAAAAAATACATGTCGGCAAAACAGGTAATGCCGCCACGGAGCATTTCCAGGCAGGCCAACCGGGTTCCATCGAGTACGAATTGACGAGACAGCCGGGCTTTTTCCATCGGCCAGACCTTCTCGTTCAGCCATTGCATCAAGGGCAAATCGTCGCCGATGCCGCGCATCAGCGTCATGGCGGCATGGGTATGGAGATTAATCAGGCCTGGCGTGACTGCGTGATGCGGCAAAGAAGTGACGCGTTTCGGTGCAAACGCCGCACGCGCTTCCTCGACGGGTAAGAGCGCCCGAATATGTGCTCCCGCAATCGCAATGGCGTAGTTTTCGAGCACCTCGCCCGCAGGTTCAACCGGAAGGACCCAGCGGGCTTCGATCAATTCGTCAATCGGCGTTTTGAGGGTCATGGAGTCGAGGTTCGCTTTCCGGTTTTTGCCTACTGTTTGAAAGGTTTCAGAGACTGTCTTCGGGGAATTCAATGATTCGTCATCACGCTGCCAGTTTGGAATATAGCCTGAGCCACTAGTGAAGGGTCGGACAGGTTTGGCGTGGTAAAATTAAGGGTTAAACATTAAGTCAGCAAAAAGTCTGTCATGGTGCTCAAAACACGCGGTCAAAATGGTTTCCAAGTCTTCATTTTGTCGGGTTTAGAGCAATCCTTATTCGTACACAACAGATAGAACAGCCACGCATGGATCAATTCGCCAAGGAAACCATACCGGTCAGTCTCGAAGAAGAGATGCGCCGATCCTATCTCGATTATGCGATGAGCGTGATCGTCGGGCGAGCCCTGCCTGATGTACGTGATGGTCTCAAACCGGTACATCGACGCGTTTTGTTCGGCATGCATGAACAGAACAACGACTGGAACCGTGCATTCAAGAAAAGCGCGCGTATCGTCGGCGACGTCATGGGTAAGTACCACCCCCACGGCGACGCATCGATTTACGACACCATCGTGCGCATGGCCCAGCCGTTCTCGCTGCGCTATACGCTGGTCGATGGTCAGGGTAACTTCGGTTCGGTTGATGGTGATAACGCTGCGGCGATGCGTTACACCGAAATCCGGCTGAAAAAAATAGCCCACGAGTTACTGGCTGATATCGACAAGGAAACAGTCGATTTCGCACCGAACTACGACGGTTCGGAGCATGAGCCGCTGGTACTGCCCTCGCGCATTCCCAATCTGCTGATCAATGGTTCGACCGGCATCGCAGTCGGCATGGCGACGAACATCCCGCCGCACAACCTCACCGAAATTCTGGATGCCTGCCTGCACGTCTTGCGCAATCCTGACTGCACGATCGACGAACTGATCGAGATTGTTCCAGCACCGGACTTTCCGACGGCAGGCATCATCTACGGTATTTCCGGTGTGCGCGAAGGCTATCGCACCGGGCGCGGGCGCGTGGTCATGCGTGCCAAGACGCACTTTGAAGAAATTGACAAGGGGAATCGCAGCGCCATCATCGTTGATGAGTTGCCTTATCAGGTCAATAAAAAATCCCTGCTTGAGCGGATTGTCGAACTGGTCCACGAAAAAAAGCTTGAGGGCATTTCGCACATTCAGGACGAGTCCGACAAGTCCGGCATGCGTGTCGTGATTGAGTTGAAGCGTGGCGAAGTTCCCGAAGTAGTGCTGAATAATCTCTACAAGAATACCCAGCTGCAGGACACTTTTGGTATGAACATGGTGGCGCTGGTCGATGGTCAGCCACGCCTGTGTAATCTCAAGTTGATGTTGTCGGCCTTCCTCTCGCATCGTCGCGAGGTGATTACGCGTCGCACTGTGTTCGAGTTGCGCAAGGCGCGCGAACGCGGGCATGTGCTGGAAGGACTGGCCGTTGCACTCGCCAATATCGACGAGTTCATTGCTCTGATCAAGGCCGCACCAACGCCCCCCGTCGCAAAAATGGAATTGATGAACCGTGCCTGGGATTCGTCGATGGTGCGCGAGATGCTGGCGCGTGCAGAAGCGGAAACGCCGGGTGGACGTGAAGCGTTCCGGCCGGAAGGTTTGCTGCCAACCTATGGCATGCAAGTCGACGGACTTTACAAGCTGTCGGATGATCAAGCGCAGGAAATTCTGCAGATGCGTTTGCAGCGCCTGACCGGACTGGAGCAGGACAAGATTGTCGGCGAATACAAGGATGTGATGGCGCAGATTGCTGATCTGCTTGACATTCTGGCCAAGCCAGAACGCATCACTGTCATCATCACCGAAGAACTGACGGCAACGCGAGCCGAGTTTGGCGACGCGCGTCGCAGTGAAATCATTATGAACGCGCTCGATATGAGCGACGAGGATCTGATCACGCCGCAGGACATGGTCGTTACGCTTTCGCACGGCGGCTATATCAAGGCGCAGCAGTTGTCTGAATATCGGGCGCAGAAACGGGGCGGACGCGGCAAGCTGGCCACAGCGACCAAGGAAGATGACTGGATTGATCAACTGTTCATTGCGAATACGCACGACATGATCCTGGCGTTCTCGGATCGTGGTCGTGTCTACTGGTTGAAGGTCTATGAAGTGCCGCAAGGTTCGCGTAATTCCCGTGGCCGTCCGATCGTCAACATGTGGCCGCTGGCCGATGGTGAAAAGATTACCGTGGTGCTGCCGGTGAAAGCCTTTGATGCTCAGCACTATATTTTCATGGCCACGGCGCTGGGCACCGTCAAGAAAACCCCTCTGAGCGACTTTAGCAATCGTCGCACTGCGGGCATCATCGCGGTTGATCTGGATCCAGGTGATCATTTGATCGGTGCCGCCGTGACCGATGGCCAGCATGACATCATGCTGTTCTCCGATTCCGGCAAAGCCGTGCGTTTCGATGAGAACGACGTTCGCGCGATGGGCCGCGGCGCACGTGGCGTGCGTGGCATGCAACTCGACGATGGCCAGCGCTTGATCGCATTGCTCGTCGCAGAAAATGAGCAGCAAAGCGTGCTGACGGCGACTGAGAACGGTTATGGCAAACGCACACCGATTACTGAGTACACCCGTCATGGGCGCGGTACCAAAGGCATGATTGCGATACAGACTTCAGAACGTAATGGCAAGGTTGTCGCAGCCACATTGGTTGAGGCGACCGATGAAATTATGCTGATCACGACCGGTGGTGTGTTAATTCGTACGCGGGTTTCGGAGATTCGAGAAATGGGTCGTGCGACACAAGGCGTGACGCTGATCAGTGTCGATGATGGTAGCAAGCTTTCAGGGCTACAACGCGTTGTCGAAACCGACGATGCCACTGAAGAATCAGAAGGCTCTGGTGAAGGCAGTACAGAAACTTCGGCAGAATGAGATTGAGTACACGTGCCCCGATGTTCGGGAAACATGACAACTACGAGGGGCAAACGATGGACAAGTTTCGCAAATCTTTTTGGATGACAGGATTGACCATGCTGATCACTTCAGGCGCGATCTATGCGCAAAATTCCACACCTTCAGTTTCACCAGCCGCGACTCCTACAACAGCGCCAGCCGCTCCGGTAACCGTGACACCAGAAATGCGTGCGGCCATCAAAGAATTGCTCGACACAAGCAAATTTAGAGACAGCTTGAGTCAGACCTATCAGGGCTTAGTCCCAAGCTTGCCCGCCCAGATGGCACAAATGCTTAACTCAGAGATTCAAAAGAACCAAAAGCTATCTGAGGACCAGAAAAAGCAAGTGCGTGAACGACTCAATAAATCCTTTGATGCAGCGGCCAAGTCGGGAATTGCAATATTGCAAGATCCGAAGATGGTGGATGAGATTGTTGAAAAGGTTTATCCCATTTATGCGAAGTACTTCACGCTTGCCGAAATCAAGCAGCTGACCGCCTTTTACAAATCACCGGTTGGGGCCAAGTCCATTACCACAATGCCCCTGGTGGTCGGCGATACGATGCGCTCGACCATGACGCTTTTGCAGGGGCGCATTTCTCCGATTCTTGACAATCTGCTCAAGAAGGAAGTTGACGCCGTTCAAGGAAAGTAATCGGCGACCTCAAGGATGAACCGCGTTTTCAATTTTTCTCCGGGCCCGGCGGCCTTGCCGGAAGAGGTGCTAAGTCAGGCTTCCGGAGAAATGCTTGACTGGCATGGCATCGGCATGTCGATCATGGAAGTCAGTCATCGTGGCAAGGATTTCATGGCACTGGCCCAGCAAGCTGAGGCTGATCTGCGCGACTTGCTGGACATTCCATCGAACTATAAAGTCCTGTTCATGCACGGCGGCGCCATTGCGCAGAATGCCATCGTTCCTCTAAATTTACTGCGTGGCAAAACCGTCGCCGATTATGTCGATACCGGTTCGTGGTCAACCAAATCGATTAACGAAGCGCGCCGTTATTGCACAGTCAACGTCATTGCCAGCAGCAAGGGCGAAGACTACGTGCGCGTGCCAAAGCAAAGTGAATGGCAGCCGAGCAAGGACGCTGCCTATATTCATGTCTGTACCAATGAAACGATTGGCGGTCTGGAATATCAATGGACGCCGACCTCAAGCTTTGATGTGCCCATCGTGGCCGATATGTCTTCTCACATCCTGTCGCGTCCGATTGACGTTTCCAGTTATGGGCTGATCTACGCTGGTGCGCAGAAAAACATTGGTCAGGCCGGTGTGACCATCGTGATCGTGCGCGAGGATTTGATCGGGCAAGCGCATTCCCATTGCCCGACTGTATTCGACTACAAAACCCAGATCGAGAACCAGTCGATGTTCAACACGCCAGCGACCTATGCCATTTATATGGCGGGACTAGTCTTTCAATGGTTGAAACGTCAGGGCGGTCTGGTAGCGATGGAGCAACGTAATATCGAAAAAGCAGATTTGCTCTACGATGCATTGGATCACAGTGATTTTTACATCACCAAAGTTTGCAAGGAAGATCGTTCGCGTATGAACGTGACGTTTTTTCTCGAAGACGATGGATTGACACCGGTCTTTCTCGCAGGAGCCAGTCAACGTGGTCTGGCGAATCTGAAAGGCCACAAGCTGGTGGGTGGGGTGCGCGCATCAATCTACAACTCGATGAGCGTGGAAGGCGTGCGTGCCCTGATTGCATGGATGAACGAATTCGAGCTTATACATGGTTGATTCGCATGGCTGATTCACTCGCTTCAAAACTGGCTCCTCTGAGAGAGAAAATCGATGCGCTCGATATCCAGATTGTCGATTTGCTGAATCAGCGTGCGCGCGTCGCTTTGCAAGTCGGTGAAATCAAGAAAGAAGTCGGCGCGCCGGTTTATCGCCCTGAGCGCGAGGCCGAAGTCCAGCGTCGCCTGGCGGAGCACAATCAGCATTCCGGCGGGCCATTGCCGAATGAGGCGATTGCCGCCATTTATTGCGAGATCATGTCGGCCTGCCGCAATCTCGAGCGCCAATTGGTCGTTGCTTATCTGGGTCCGGAAGGGTCGTATTCAGAACTCGCTTTAGTGACCCAGTTTGGACATTCTGTTGCTGCTGAGCCATGCGCTTCGTTTGATGAAGTATTTCGGAAAGTCGAAGCGGGCGGTGCTGATTTTGGCATTGTGGCCGTTGAAAATTCTACCGAAGGTTCGGTCAATCGTACGCTCGATTTGCTGCTGCAAACACCGTTGGTCATTCGCGGCGAAGTGTCGATCAAGATTGAGCATCAGCTGCTGACTAAAAGCGGAAGCATGGACGGAGTGAAGCGTATTTCTGCGCATCCTCAAGCTTTGGCTCAATGTCTGAACTGGCTCAATAATCACTACCCGCAACTTCCGCGCGAACCGGCTTCAAGCAATAGTGAAGCGGCGCGATATGCCGCCAATGACGCGACCACGGCTGCGATTGCCGGTGAATTCGCGGCGCGGCGCTATAGTTTGCAAGCGGTCGCCACGCAGATTCAAGATGAAGCACACAACGTCACGCGTTTTGTGGTCATTGGGCATGATGGTGATTATGGCCATGGTCATCAGGCCGCGCAGGCTTCTGGTGTCGATCACACTTCACTTGTTCTGTCGGTACCGAACAAACCTGGAGCGGTGCATGCGATGTTGGCGCCATTGGCCAAACATGGCGTGTCCATGACGCGCTTTGAATCCCGTCCAGCGCGTAACAAGGAATCGGGCGGCGTCTGGACCTATTATTTCTATATTGACCTTGAGGGTCACCAAAGCGATCCCAAAGTGGCTGCGGCCCTGGCTGAGCTGAAAGAGCTGGCAGGCTTTTTCAAGATACTCGGTTCCTACCCGACTAGTTGAGAAGCGAAAGAAACTTCATGAATGCTTTACCCCAGATTCTAAAGTCGGGTTCATCGGTGCCTCTCGAAGAAATTGCTCCTTCATTCATTCGTTCCCTTTCTCCCTATGTGGGCGGAAAACCGATTGAAGAAGTCGCGCGTGAATTCGGCCTTGATCCTGAGCGCATTATCAAGCTCGCATCGAACGAAAATCCATTGGGTTTTCCTGAATCGGCGCGGCAGGCCATTCTGAAGGAAATGAGTGATCTGATCCGCTATCCGGATGGCAATGGTTTTCAGCTCAAATCGGCTTTATCGCAACGTTATGGTGTACCGCAAGAATGGATCACGCTAGGCTCGGGTAGCAATGACATTCTCGAACTCGTTGCGCAGGTATTTTTGCAAAAAGATCCGGGTCAGACTTCAAGTGCGATCTACTCGGAATATGGCTTCATCATTTACGAGTTGGTTTCACAGGCACGCGGTGCGCGGCTGATCCGCACACAGGCGCGCGCAGGCTATGGGCATGATCTGGATGCAATGGCTGCAGCGATTGCGCCGGATACCAAAGTCATTTTTGTAGCGAATCCGAACAATCCGACCGGTACCTATGAAACACCGGACAAAATTGAAGCGTTTCTCAACAAGGTGCCGAGCCGCGTCATCGTTTTGCTGGATGAAGCGTACAACGAATATCTGGAGCCAGAGTTGCGTTACGACTCGACTGAATGGGTGCGCCGTTACCCCAATCTGGTGGTCACGCATACCTTCAGCAAGGCTTTTGGTTTGGCGGGATTGCGCGTGGGATTCAGTATCGCTCAACCAGCCGTTACGGATCTGTTGAATCGCGTCCGTCAACCTTTCAATGTGACTTCACCTGCAATGGTGGCGGCGACTGCGGTGCTGAATGATCAAGACTATCTGAGCCGGAGCTATGCTTTGAATCGTGCTGGGCTGGCGCAATTAAATACGGCTTTCGAGAAATTGGGCCTGGAATATGTGCCGAGCTTTGGCAATTTTGTGCTGGTCAAGGTGGGAGCTGATTCTGGCGCGGGGGCAGTCAATCTGGAATTGCTCAAGCGCGGCATTATCGTTCGCCCGGTTGCGGGCTATGGGTTGCCCGAGTGGTTGCGTATTTCAGTGGGCACAGCGGAAGAAAATAATATGCTGATACGCGCATTGACCGAAGTGTTGACCGCATGATGTTTAGGCGAGTCGCAATATTCGGCGTCGGCCTGATCGGTGGTTCGTTTGCCCTCGCGCTCAAACGTGCCGGGATGGTGCAGGAAGTGGTTGGTGCTGGACGCAAACGTGAAACCCTGGATCAGGCTTTGGCTTTGGGGATCATTGATCGTATTGCCCTGAAACCTGAAGAAGCTCTCGCCGGATGTGATCTGGCCATGATCGCAGCGCCGGTGGCTCAAACCGAAAATATCCTGAGCTCTATTTCGCCACATCTGGAAGCATCAACCGTCCTGACCGATGCAGGAAGTACCAAGTCCGATGTCATCGCTGCAGCGCGTGCGGTGCTCGGCGAAAAAATTGTGCAATTTGTTCCAGGCCATCCGATTGCCGGACGCGAATTGCATGGCCCTCAAGCGGCTCTTGCAGAGCTTTATCAAAACAAGCGCGTCATTCTGACGCCCCTGCCAGAAAACAGTGCTGCGAGTATTTCTGCGGTCACCCAAGCCTGGCAGGCCTGTGGTGCACAGGTCGATACACTTTCAGCAGTTCAACATGATGCGGTACTGGCAGCAGTCAGCCATCTGCCGCATGTCCTGGCCTATGCACTTGTGGCCCAGATCGCTCGTGCGGAAGACGCGCAACTCAAGTTTGGTTTGGCCAGCAGTGGTTTCCGTGACTTCACCCGCATCGCCGCGAGCAGTCCGGAAATGTGGCGCGATATCGCCCTCGCAAATCGTGATGCCTTGCTGAATGAGTTGAGTACCTATCAGAAAATGCTGGAACATCTGCATGGGCTGATCGAACGTGGCGACGCAGCTGGACTCGAAAAACTGTTCACACTCGCAAGCGAAAAGCGCTTGAGTTTGAACTTGCCCAAGTAACTGCTGATGTAACCGGCAATGAGTGCAGAACAGCGCCCCCCATTTTTAGACCTGCCCCCCATTCATCACGCGCAGGGCGTGATGCAATTGCCTGGCTCGAAAAGCATTTCAATTCGCATGCTCTTGCTGGCCGCATTGGCCGAGGGTAAAACTGTGTTGACCGGTGTGCTTGACTCCGACGATACGCGTGTGATGCGTGGTGCTCTGGAGGCTTGTGGTGTCCGTATCGAAGCGCAAACAGGCAAGCGGGTCGAGGCGCAACTGATCGTTCATGGTGCTGGACGATTCCCCAAAACCGAGGCCGATATTTTTCTGGGTAACTCCGGCTTGTCGGCGCGAACTCTGGTCGCTGTGCTGGCCTTTATGGGTGGTCGCTATCGCTTGTCGGGTGTGCCGCGCATGCACGAACGGCCGATCGCTGACCTCGTTGATGCGCTATTGCCGGTCGGCGCAAAAATCAGTTACGAAAAGCAGCAGGGATTTCCACCGTTGAAAATCGAACCGGGCCAACCGAAACTGGAGCAAGCAATCCGGGTACGTGGCGATGCCTCCAGCCAGTTTCTGACAGGTTTGCTGCAGGCGGCACCATTGCTGACTGCGAAGCAGGATCTGGTGATTGAGGTTGAAGGCGAACTGATCTCCAAGCCCTATATCGATTTGACTCTGGCCTTGATGCAACGCTTTGGCGTCAAGGTACAAACCGGTGTGACGGCGGCGGGTTCACCGCGTTATGTGGTTACCGCAGGTGCGCGTTACGTCAGTCCTGGCGCTATGGCCGTTGAAGGCGATGCTTCATCGGCTTCCTATTTCCTGGCACTTGGCGCGTTGACGGGTGGCCCGATTCGCGTGCAGGGCATGGGTAGAACCAGCCTGCAAGGCGACGTGCGTTTTGCCGAGGCATTGAGCATGATGGGCGCGAGCATCACCCAAGGTGACGCCTGGACCGAGGCGATTTCGCCGGGCGCAGTGAGTACCAACGCCACAGGCTTTCGTCTCAAAGCGATTGATGCCGATTTCAACCATATTCCCGATGCGGCCATGACCCTGGCTGTGCTGGCTTTGTTTGCCGACGGCTCCAGCACCTTGCGCAATATCGGTAGCTGGCGCGTGAAGGAAACCGATCGCATCGCTGCGATGGCAACCGAATTACGCAAACTCGGTGCCGATGTCTACGCTGGCGCTGACTTTTTGCGCGTGACCCCGCCAGAGGGAGGAATCGCCGCGCTAAAGTCCGCTACCATCGATACCTATGACGATCATCGCATGGCGATGTGTTTTTCCCTTGTCACCTGTGCCGGTATTCCCATCCGCATTAACGATCCGGCCTGTGTCGCCAAAACTTTCCCGACTTACTTTGATGAGCTTGCCCGCTTGACTCAGCCCGTAGTCCAATCGACCAAAACGGTTTCCGCGAACAAGACGGTACCCGTGATCGCTATCGATGGCCCGACGGCGTCCGGCAAGGGTACGGTGGCGCAACGGATTGCTGCCGCCCTGGGTTTTCACTATCTGGACAGTGGCGCGCTCTACCGACTGGCAGCGTTGGCGGCAAAAAATCGCAACATCCGACTGAATCAGCCGAACGAAATCGCTGCAGTGGCTCGTAACCTCGAAGTTGAATTTCAGGACGGACGGATTTTTCTGGACGGCGACGATGTTACCGACCTGATCCGGGCTGAATGGGTCGGCAACGCTGCTTCAACCATTGCCGTGTTCCCCGAGCTGCGCGCCGCTCTGGTACAGCGCCAGCATGCATTTCGTCATGCTCCCGGGCTGGTGGCCGACGGGCGCGACATGGGTACCGTGATTTTCCCGGACGCCTCCCTCAAAGTGTTTTTGACAGCGACCGCCGAGGCGCGTGCGCAAAGACGACATAAACAGTTGATCGAAAAAGGAATTTCGGCTAATATCGACATCCTTTTGCGGGATTTGCAGGAACGGGATGCGCGCGATGCTTCGCGTAGCTCAGCGCCTCTGATTCCGGCTGAAGATGCGGTAAAGATCGAAACCTCCAATCTTGGTGTGGACGAAGTCGTAAACAAGATTTTGGATCTGGCCCGCAAAAAAATGTAGCAAGGTTTGGCCTCCGGTTTTCCGGGCCCCACTGTTTTACCTGACTTTTATTAACCGTTTTTTCAACCCTTATCAACCCCTAACAGGCCCGCTGCGGCGGTGTTCAACCACATGTCTTCTGTAACCAGTTCCACTTCAACCTCCACTCCTCCCGCCCCCGGTTCTTTTGCCGCCCTCTTTGAAGAAAGCTTGATGCGCCATGACATGCGCGTCGGCGAAGTGATCACCGCTGAAGTCGTTCGCGTCGATTACAATTTCGTGGTCGTCAATGCCGGTCTCAAGTCGGAAAGTTTTATCCCCGTCGAAGAATTCAAGAATGACCAGGGCGAAGTCGAAGCCAAGCCTGGTGATTTTGTCAGCGTTGCCATTGAAGCGCTGGAAAACGGTTTTGGCGATACGCTGCTCTCGCGCGACAAGGCCAAGCGTCTGGCATCGTGGATGTCCTTGGAAAAAGCCCTCGAATCTGGCGAAATGGTCACCGGTACCGTGACCGGCAAGGTCAAGGGCGGTCTGACCGTCATGACCAATGGCATTCGTGCCTTCCTGCCCGGTTCGCTGCTCGATACGCGTCCGGTCAAGGACACAACGCCGTTCGAAGGCAAGACCATGGAGTTCAAGGTTATCAAGCTGGATCGCAAGCGCAACAACGTCGTGGTGTCACGCCGTGCTGTGGTCGAAGCCTCGATGGGTGAAGAGCGCGCCAAGCTGCTGGAAACACTGAAAGAAGGCACGGTTGTCACCGGTGTCGTCAAGAACATTACCGATTACGGCGCATTCGTTGACCTGGGTGGTATCGATGGTCTGTTGCACATCACTGACCTCGCATGGCGTCGTGTGCGTCACCCGTCCGAAGTCATTTCGGTCGGTCAGGAAATTACCGCCAAGGTTCTCAAGTTCGATCAGGAAAAGAATCGTGTTTCGCTGGGTGTCAAGCAACTCGGCGAAGACCCATGGGTCGGTCTGGCTCGTCGTTACCCACAAAATACCCGTCTGTTCGGCAAGGTCACGAACCTCACCGACTACGGCGCATTCGTTGAAGTCGAGCAGGGTATCGAAGGTCTGGTGCACGTTTCCGAAATGGACTGGACCAACAAGAACATTGCTCCGAACAAGCTGGTGCAGCTGGATGACGAAGTCGAAGTCATGGTGCTCGAGATCGACGAAGAGCGTCGCCGTATCAGCCTCGGCATGAAGCAGTGCAAGCCGAATCCCTGGGATGATTTCTCGCTGAATCACAAAAAGGGCGACAAGGTGAAGGGCGCAATCAAGTCGATTACCGACTTTGGTGTCTTCATCGGTCTTCCTGGTGGCATTGACGGCCTGGTTCATTTGTCCGACCTGTCCTGGAACGAGCCGGGTGAAGAAGCCGTGCGCAAGTTCAAGAAGGGTGACGAACTGGAAGCGATTGTGTTGGCCATCGACGGCGAACGTGAACGTATTTCTCTGGGCGTCAAGCAACTTGAAGGTGATCCGTTCAACAACTTCGCTTCGACGCACGACAAGGGCGCGATTGTCGATGGCAAGGTCAAGTCGGTCGATGCCAAGGGCGCCGTGATCCAGATCGCTGATGAAATTGAAGGCTATCTGCGTGCTTCGGAAATTACCCGTGATCGTGTCGAAGATGCGCGTACTCACCTCAAGGAAGGTGACAGCGTCAATGCGATGATCATCAATATTGATCGCAAGAATCGCGGCATCAATCTGTCAATCAAGGCCAAGGACAGTGCGGATACACAGGACGCAATGGCCAAAATGGCAGCCGACAGCAGCGCGGCCAGCGGTACCACTAATCTGGGTGCTCTGCTGAAAGCCAAGCTGGACAATAGTCAGAACTAAGCAGTCAGAACTCAGCCTGAATTTGTTGAGTCATTCCGGCATATATTCATCTGTCCGCAGACGATGTATGCCGGATTTCCTTTCAGTAAAACTTTCAGTCTTTTCAGATCCGGCAAACGTTCATCATGACTAAATCAGAATTGATTGCACGACTGGCAGAGCGTTATCCTCAACTGATTGCCAAAGACGCTGATTACGCCGTCAACACCATTCTGGATGCGATGGCGCAGGCTCTGGCCGATGGGCATCGGATCGAGATGCGTGGGTTCGGCAGCTTTGCCCTGAACCGTCGGCCTCCCCGGGTTGGTCGTAATCCCAAGTCTGGCGAGAAGGTAATGGTGCCGGAGAAGTGTGTGCCGCATTTCAAACCTGGCAAGGAATTGCGTGAGCGGGTTGATCTGAGTCTGGCAGCAGATAACGAAGCGGGCCATAAGCCCGTTCCATCCAGTTCAAATTCCAATGGTCTATAGTTGTCTGGCAGTTCTCTGAAACAAGAATAGGGCTTGTGATCGTGCGATCATAAGCAGTCCGGCGCGGTGCTGATAGTATCCCGATACCGAATGCCGTGAACCAGCGAGGAGGATGTCATGCGTATCATCGTTTGGGCCATGTGGTTGTTGTTGTTTTTACTGTTCTTCGGTTTTGCGCTCAACAATACCGAGCCCACTATCCTTCATTTCTTTTCCGGCTGGACCTGGACCGCACCGCTGGTGGGCTTGCTTGTGGCTTTCTTTTTTGCCGGCGTGGTCTTCGGTTTCCTTGCCATGTTGCCAACCTGGCTGCGCTTACGTTTGCAGATTCGCCGCTTGAAAAAGTCTCAGGTCACTCAGACCAGACTGGCTTCGGACACCATCACGCGCACGACTGCACAGGCTGAAGCCATTCAGAACGTGGCTCAAGGCGCGCGCACCACAACATGATTCATCCCAACGGTCTGAACTGAAATGGTTTTCGAGCAATGGTGGTTGCTGATTGTCCCGTTGTTTTTCGCATTGGGCTGGATCGCGGCGCGCGTCGATATCCGTCAGCTCCTGGCTGAGTCCCGCAGTCTGCCGCGTTCCTATTTCAAGGGACTCAATTTTCTTTTGAATGAACAGCCGGATCGGGCCATCGACGCCTTTGTTGAAGTCGCGACACTCGATCCTGAAACCATCGAATTGCACTATGCCTTGGGCAACCTGTTTCGTCGGCGCGGCGAAACCGAGCGCGCCATCCGCATGCACCAAAATCTGTTGAGCCGTCCCGACTTGCCCGCCGAACAGCGCGGTCATACCTTGTTTGAATTGGGTCAGGATTATCTCAAGGCTGGTTTGCTGGATCGTGCCGAAGAAGCCTTTCATCAGCTCAATGGCGGAACCTATGCCAGTGATGCCAAACGCAATCTGCTGGAAATCTATCAACTGGAAAAAGAATGGCAAAAGGCCATCAGCGTTGCCGAAGAACTGCAGCAATCGGGTGCCGGTTCGAATCAGGTTCGCATTGCCCAGTTTCACTGTGAACTGGCTCAAACGGCCATCAATGAATCCAGGCTGGAAGATGCACTGACTTATCTGGAACACGCTTTAAGTGCCAATCGCAAAAGCGTGCGTGCGCTCGTGTTGAGCGGAGAGATTGCCGTGCAGCAGGGCCGCGACGAAGACGCCATTGCGATCTGGAAGCGTATCGAGCAGCAAAGCGTTCCGCATATTGCTTTGGTAGGACAACGTCTGATGGATGCATATCTCCGGCAGCAACGCACGGAAGAGGGCTTGAAATTGCTCAAGTCCTATCTTGAAAGTAGTCCCTCGATTGACTTGGCCGACGTGGTTGTGCGTACGACGCTGGATACCGAGGGGGCTGATGCGGCTAATACTATTGCGCGTGAGTTGCTGCATCGTCAACCCAGTTTGTTGATGCTGGGCCAATACCTCGATACACGTGCACGCGTAGCCAATCCGAATGAACGCGGCGATCTCGAAGTGGTCAAGAATCTGGTGCAGAATCACACGCGTTTAATTGGACGTTATACCTGTGCCAATTGCGGTTTCAAGGCACGTCAGTTCTATTGGCAATGTCCCGGATGTTCGCAATGGGAAACCTATCAACCGCGCCGCAGTGAAGAGCTGGGCGCGTTGCAATGAATTTGAATCAATAAGCACGCAATATGAAAATTACGATTGTTGGAAGTGGATATGTTGGCTTGGTAACAGGGGCATGTATGGCCGAAGTGGGCAACAATGTCCTGTGTCTGGATGTCGATGCCAGCAAGATTGATGTTCTCAACAGCGGTGGCATCCCGATTCACGAACCGGGTCTCCTGGAAATGGTGGCACGTAATCGCGCCGCAGGCCGACTTGCTTTTACAACCGACGTCGAAAAAGCAGTCGCGCACGGCGAGATTCAGTTTATCGCCGTGGGAACGCCGCCAGACGAAGATGGCTCGGCTGACCTGAAATATGTAACTGCAGCGGCGCGCAATATCGGACGCTATATGACCGGCTTCAAGGTCGTCGTCGATAAATCGACAGTGCCCGTGGGAACGGCCGACAAGGTGCGGGCTGCGATTCAGGATGAACTCAATCAGCGCAAGCTCAGTACGCCTTTCACGGTCGTGTCAAATCCTGAATTCCTGAAAGAAGGCGCGGCTGTCGAAGACTTCATGCGACCGGATCGAGTTGTCGTTGGTTGTGCCGCTGATGCCGAAGGGGAGCGCGGCAAGCAATTGATGCGCGCACTCTATGCCCCGTTTCAGCGCAATCACGAGCGCATGTTTTTCATGGATGTGCGTTCGGCCGAGCTGACCAAGTACGCCGCCAACGCGATGCTGGCGACACGTATTTCATTCATGAACGAACTGGCTAATCTGGCCGAAATCCTCGGTGCCGATATTGAACTGGTACGTCAGGGTATTGGCTCCGATCCGCGCATCGGTTATCACTTCCTTTATGCCGGTTGCGGCTATGGCGGATCCTGCTTTCCGAAAGATGTGCAGGCCTTGAAACGTACCAGTGAAGAAGCGGGCAGTGGCTCACGCATACTGGCCGCCGTTGAAGCATCGAACGATGCACAAAAGCATGTGCTGGCGAGAAAGCTGGTGAAGGAATATGGCGAGGATTTGAAGTCGCGTTGTTTCGCGATTTGGGGCCTCGCATTCAAACCGAATACCGACGACATGCGCGAAGCGCCCAGCCGTGTTCTGATTCGTGAACTGCTCGAACGCGGTGCTCGCCTGCGGGTACATGACCCGGTCGCAATGGAAGAAACTCAGCGCGTATTAAAGCTGGATTTTGCCGATCATCCCGATTGGTTGTCGCGCGTTGAATATACTGATACGCCGAATAGCGCGCTGGAAGGGGCCGATGCCTTGGTGATCGTGACTGAATGGAAGGCCTTCCGCAGTCCCGACTTTGAATTCATTCGCAACACGCTGCGCGATCCCCTGATCGTTGATGGTCGCAATCTCTATGATCCGGCCACGGTTGCCAGTTATGGTCTGCGGTACATCCCGATCGGCCGACCTATCGTGACGCCACAAACAGTCTGAAGATAGAAGCGCATGACAGCCAATCCAAATGCGCAAGATCTACGCCGTGCCCGTGTGCTGGTTGTCGGTGATGTCATGCTGGATCGTTACTGGTTTGGCGATGTGCATCGGATTTCCCCCGAGGCACCGGTACCGGTTGTCCATGTGTCCAAACAGGAAGACCGTCTCGGTGGCGCGGCCAATGTGGCCAAGAATGTAGCTGAACTGGGCGCAACAGTGGGTTTGCTCAGCGTAGTCGGTACCGACGAACCGGGTGAGCGCATTGATGCCTTGATCCGCGAGACGGGCATTCGCCCGCATTTGCATCGCGATGCCGGATTGCCGACGACAATCAAGCTGCGTGTGATCGGACGTCAACAGCAATTGATTCGGGTTGATTTTGAAGATGCACCCAGTCATGAAGTTCTGGCCGACAAGCTGGATGAGTTCCGCACTTTGTTGAGCGACTACGATGTTGTGCTGATGTCCGATTACGGCAAAGGTGGCCTGACCCATATCGGCCCGATGATCACTGCGGCCCGCGAAGCCGGGCGTAAGGTGCTGGTCGATCCCAAGGGCGAGGACTACACGCGTTATGCAGGCGCAACGGTACTCACGCCCAATCGAGCCGAGTTGCGTGAAGTGGTAGGCCGCTGGCGCGACGAAGCCGATCTCGAAATACGTAGTGAAAAACTGCGTCAGTCTCTTGGACTGGAAGCTTTACTGCTGACCCGTTCCGAAGAAGGCATGACCCTGTTTGAGATCAAAGATAGCAAGCCTGCGCGCTTCGATGTACCTGCGCAGGCGCGTGAAGTTTTCGATGTCACCGGCGCGGGCGATACCGTGATTGCGACCTTGGCTGTGACACTGGCTGCCGGTTTCGATCTGCATCAGGCGGTCACGCTTGCTAACCGTGCAGGCGGTATCGTGGTCGGTAAACTGGGTACGTCCTTTGTCACACCGGAAGAACTGTTCACGAATCACTAGGAAATTCACATGACCATCGTCGTTACCGGTGCAGCCGGATTTATCGGTTCCAATCTTGTCAAGGCACTCAACGAACGCGGCGAGACCGATGTGATCGCCGTCGACAATCTGAAGCAGGCCGAAAAATTCAACAATCTGGTTGATTGCGAAATGATCGACTATCTCGATCAGGACGATTTTCTACCGCGTCTCGCTCAGAATCAGTTTGGCAAAGTACGCGCCGTGTTTCATGAAGGCGCTTGTTCCGACACGATGGAAACCGATGGTCGCTACATGATGGCCAACAACTATCGCTACTCGCTCGATCTGCTGGACATCTGCGAGGCGCACGGCATTCCTTTTCTTTACGCATCTTCGGCGGCTACTTACGGAGCCGGGCCTCAGTTTGTCGAAGATCCGGGTATCGAAAAGCCGCTGAATGTCTACGGCTATTCCAAATTTCTGTTCGACCAGATCGTGCGCCGCCGCCTGCAGGAAACCAAGATTCGCATCGTTGGCTTTCGCTACTTCAATGTTTACGGCCCGCGTGAAAATCACAAGGGACGGATGGCATCGGTTGCCTTTCACCATTTCAACCAGTTTCAGACTGAGGGCAAGGTCAAACTGTTCGAAGGCTGGGCAGGCTACGGCAACGGTATGCAACAGCGTGACTTCGTTTCGGTAGAAGATGTTGTTAAGGTCAACTTGCACTTTCTCAAGCACGGCAAGCCCGGCATCTACAACCTTGGCACAGGTCGCGCGCAGACCTTCAACGATGTTGCGATTGCGGTCGTGAACACGCTACGGTCCGAACGCGGTGAGACGGTGCTTTCACTTGATCAACTGGTTGAAACAGGTTTACTGCAGTACATCCCTTTCCCCGATGCACTGAAAGGCAAGTATCAAAGTTTTACCCAGGCCGACATGAGCCGTCTACGTTCTGCGGGTTATGAAGATGATTTTCTGACCGTTGAGGCGGGTGTGGCGCGCTATTGCCGCTGGTTGTTGCAGAAGGGGGGGTAAACCTCATGCTAAAAAAGTTGTGTTTCGCTTTTGCTTCTGCGTATTTGGCAGCCAGTCTCGCCTGGGCTGATGTTGACATCAACAAGGCCGATCAGTCTCAGCTTGAAAGCATCAAAGGCATTGGCCCGGCAATGTCGCAAAGAATTTTGGACGAGCGCAAGAAAGTCGCTTTCAAAGATTGGGCAGATCTCGAAGCTCGGGTCAAAGGAATTAGTGAGAAGAATGCTGCTAAATATTCGGATGCTGGGCTCACGGTGAATGGAAAGCCAAAATCCATCAGCACCGATCCCGCCAAGAAATAACGCGATCTGAATTCCAGTCAAACCCCGCCTCGGCGGGGTTTATTCTTTCCGTTAAACTTTGCGAATTAAGAACATTTCGCCATAGCTTTGGCATAGCAGATCAACATGAAACCATCGAATACGAAGCAGGCTCAGAAGCCCGTTCAATACCTCACCCTTGAAGACACCGTGGGTAACACGCCGTTGGTACGTCTGACTCGTATCCCCGGCGCTGAGAACGCGCGTCGCAACAACATCATTCTGGGCAAACTCGAAGGGAATAATCCGGCCGGCTCGGTCAAGGATAGACCCGCACTTTCGATGATCAAACGTGCTGAAGCACGCGGGACCATCAAGCCGGGCGATACGCTGATTGAAGCAACCAGCGGTAACACTGGCATCGCACTGGCGATGGCGGCAACGATGCGCGGTTACAAGATGGTGCTGATCATGCCCGAGCATCTGAGTATCGAACGGCGCCAGACCATGCGCGCATTTGGAGCCGAGATTGTGCTGACGCCCAAAGAAGGCGGCATGGAGTTCGCGCGTGATCTGGCTGAACGGATGCAGTCCGAAGGCAAGGGACTCATCCTCGACCAGTTCGCCAATCCCGACAACCCCTTGTCGCACTACGAAACCACGGGCCCGGAACTGTGGCGTGATACCCAGGGAACGATTACGCATTTCGTTTCCAGTATGGGAACAACCGGCACGATCATGGGTGTGTCGCGTTATCTGAAGGAAAAAAATCCGGCGATCCGCATCGTTGGCGCGCAACCCGAAGAGGGTTCGCAGATTCCAGGAATTCGCAAATGGCCAGAAGCTTATCTGCCCAGGATTTACGATGGCAGCCGTGTCGATGAGATCGTTTATGTCAGTCAGAGCGATGCCGAAGTGATGGCGCGTCGTATGGCCGCAGAAGAAGGTATTTTTTGCGGCATCTCCGCTGCAGGGGCACTGTGCATTGCGCTGCGTGTGGCGGAACAAGTCGAGAATGCCACCATCGTTTTTGTCGTCTGCGACCGCGGCGACCGCTATCTCTCGACTGGGGTTTTCCCGGCCTGAACAGCAGTCCCTAACCGAGTTGTTTGGCGATTGCCGACGCAATAGAAGGACCAAACCAAAAAGCTCGACACAGAGGTCACAGAGAAAAGCAAGAGTACACAGAGCAAAGCCCCAAGATTTTCTCTGTGCATCTCCGCGTCTCTGTGTTGAGAGGTTTGGTTTTAAGACAAGGTAAATCCCCGGTTATCGCTGTGCTCTAACCGGGCTACGCGCTGCAGGTGATGAATCGAACCATGGCCTTCGTGAATGCGCTCAGGGGCAAATCCATCATGCGGCTGCGTGCCGCGAAAATCCGGGAGGCCTGAATCCACGCCCATGCCTGCGCCTGCGGCGATGATCAGCGCATCGGCTTGATCAATCAATGCGGCGGCTTGTTCTATCGGGGATCGCATCCTCAGTTGTTTTCATTACCTGGGTGTATCAAACGATGAACGATGTCACACAGTTCATCTACCGCATTTGGTTTCAAGATCAATTCACTGACACCGGCTGCAAGTGCCTGAGCTTTCAATTCTTCAGTGATGAAGCCGGAAATCACAGCAATGGGCAGATCGAGTCGGATCGCATGCGCTTCTCGCGCCACTTCCAGCCCTGATAGGCCCGGCATGTTGAAATCGGTCAAGACCAAGTCAAAGTCATTTGGATTTAGCTTCAGGGCAGCGAGTCCTTCGCGAGGATCGAGATAGCCACTGACACGATAGCCACGTCGTTGCAGGATGCGCTTGAACAAATCCACCAGCAAGTGGTCATCATCCATGTAAAGCACGTGCTTGGCATTCGCCTCACTTGTCATCCGGACTTCCTTATCTTTTGCTGACTTCAATATAGACTTCGTCCATCGATTCGTATTTCTTGAATTAGATGCCGCACGCTGATTCTTTTGCAAAATGGCGATCTGCAATAAAACGCTGCCAGTATATCGATCTACCCTGTTTTTATAATGAACACCGAAATGAGCTGGCAAGAAAATTTACTCACGCAATCTGAACAAATTTCCGCGTTGCTGAAACAGACACAACGCATTGCCGTGCTGGGTATCAAAACCGAAGCGCAATTCGATCAACCCGCTTTTTATGTGCCCGAGTATCTGGTTTCGGTTGGCCTCGAGGTTATTCCAGTGCCGATCTATTACCCCGAAGTCACGCAAATATTGGGACAGAAGGTGTATCGCAAATTGGCAGATATACCAGGACCTGTCGATATGGTCGATGTGTTTCGTAAATCACAAGACGTTTCCAAACATCTGGAAGACTTATTATTGAAAAAGCCCAAGTCCGTATGGCTGCAGCTCGGTATCCGGAATGATGCGGTCGCCGAAACATTGGCAAAAGCGGGCATCAAAGTCGTTCAGGATCGTTGTTTGATGGTCGATCATCGACGCATGCTTAGGACTTGATTGAACTCTGCGATTTGAGTTTCGTAATTTTTGGTTCTGGTGTACCGGCCCAGGTCAGGCTGTAACTGGCGCCTCTGCGGACGTTGCCGACCAATGCAGGCCTGAAGCAGGCGAGGTTCATGCCCTCAGGGCGCCGCACACTCGGGTAGAGAATGCCCATCGATCCTGCTTCGAGTAATTGTCCTGCCAGCTGCTGCGAATGGATATAACTGGCCGGGTCAAGGCAATTAGCAAAGGCTTTGGCTGTTCGTTTCGGTCGCAAATCATGAAAGCTGCTGTTGAAATCAGCCAATAGATTTTGATACTGCACGCTGTCGTCAAAGCGATGGATTTCCTGATACTCCACATTCTTGTGGAAGATGATTTCAGCCAGCGCCGTTTCGATATCGAAAGCGCAATACCAGGCACCACGCTCACCATCGTTGAAGCGGCTGCCTTCGGGACGGGGATACGTGAAGGCGGCGTTGATGACGCGAAACTGCGGTACGCCAAATACCAGTTCATCGATACCAATCCCGGGAGTTCGTCCGTGTTCTGCCATTAATCGCGCATTGGTGGCGTTGTCGAGATCAAACAGCTGATTCAGATGCGCGATGTCTTCCGAAAGCGGAGCCAGAACGGAATCTTCCTGATCGGCAAAACGTGAGGGAATCAGTCGACAGGTGTCGAATTGCCGTAGTGGGGAAACGGGAGGAAGCTGCACCGCTAAGAACTTATAAGCCGCCGCGTCGGGCATCGACTAGCTTGCGCACTGTCTGCATCGCCAGCAGTCCTCCGGCCAACATGGTATCCAGAGGCGTACGTCCCGCAAAAATCGTATTCTGATTCGGCAGCTTCACCCATTCATCCGCCAGCTTGTCGCCATAGAGAATGTGTAGTGCCTTGTAGATACCAATCAGATAAGAAATACGCGTGATCCGGTCGACTTCAAGCACGCGTTCAGGATTCTTTTTCCACTCGTAAAAAGCGCTGCTCGACAAACCGCCCAGCAGCTCGCGCGCTTCTTCATCGCGCAGCTTCCATTGTTCGGCCAGCTTGAAAAAGCCCTTGAGTGCCGCTTTCGACAGCCGCTCGCGCTCGGCCTTGGCATTCAGGTCAACCAGGACGGCAGGTTCAAAACGGCTGGCAGGATAGGTGTAAGCGAGTGCAGACATATGTTCTCCGGATATGGACAATATAGACTCCATTTCAGGAAAAGCAAGTCTGCGCCTCCCAATAGCCTGAATGGCTTGCCATGGCCCTGTTCGCCAACTAGACTGATTAAGCGGGTAGAGGGGTGATATGAAAAAAATAGTCGTTCTGTTTCTGGGCATTTTCCTGAGTGCTTGTGCAACGCTGCCCGCGCCGCAGAGGACGGTTGATCTGTTCCATGACAATTGGTTTGCGCCGCCAAAAGAACAGATGAATCCAGCCGATGTCTTCGCTCTGAACGACGAAATGCGCAAATTTCTAAAGACTGAGATTGAAAGTCAAGCAGCGACTAAAGGTCCCCGGAAGGCCCTGTTCGACGCCCTTTACGATAAGAAGCTGCTCCGTCTTGAATATGACACCAGCTTTACGCGCAATGCATCAGAAGCATTTTCGGCACGCACCGGAAACTGTCTGTCGCTCGTAATCATGACCGGAGCATTCGCCAAACAGCTTGGCTTGCAGGTCGTTTATCAAAATGTACTGGGCAATGAATCCTGGAGTCGTCCCACGGAAGATCTTTATTTCGCCAGCACTCATGTCAATCTCAGCCTGGTTGAACGGCCCGCGCAAATTATTAGACTCGCTGATGGCTCTTCGGCACAGCAAAATTTTCTGGTCACGATTGATTTTGTGCCTCCGGAAGAAATTCTTAAACAACGCCGCCGCGTACTGAAAGAAAATACCGTGGTCGCCATGTTCATGAATAACCGTGCGGCAGAGACCCTTGCGCTTGGACAAGTCGACGAGGCTTACTGGTGGGCACGAGCAGCAGCCAAACAGGACCCACAGTTCATGACCGCCTATAACACGCTAGGTGTGATTTACCGCAGGCATCGGCATCTGAATGAAGCGGTCGAGTTGCTTCGCTACGTGCTTGAAATCGAACCGGAGAATATCCAGGCGATGTCGAATCTGTCTTTCACCCTTGCTGATCTCGGCCAAAACACCGAAGCTCAAGCACTCGCAGCCCAGGTCAAACAACTACGCGCCAATCCCCCTTATTATTTCTTCGACCAAGGTATGGCCGCGATGAAAAAAGCGGATTACCGTACCGCCAAAGAGATGTTCACCAAAGAATTGAGTCGGGATCGGTCGAATCATGAGTTCCACGCTTGGCTCGCCGCTGCCTATGCCGGCCTGGACAATATGGAGCTGGCACGTCGACATCTGGGCCTTGCCATCGAAAACAGTCCAACCCGCGCCGAGCGTGAGCTTTACTCACACCAACTCGCCCAGATTGGGTCAAGCAATTTGCATTAGTTCAAACTTGCTTCGACAGCGCCGCACGATTCAGTAACAAGCTGCGCTCCTTGTCGTTCTGCGCCAGTCCTGCTGCGCGTTCAAATTCGGCGCATGCTTCGCTGTGCCGTCCCAGCTTCGCCAGAAAATCACCGCGCACGCTGGGCAACCATTGATAGTTCTGCAGCTGAGGATGGTCATTAAGCGCATCGACAATTTCCAGAGCCGCTTCAGGGCCGAACGCCATGCTTACCGCCACCGCCCGATTGAGTTGAACCACAGGCGTTGGCATGACTTGGGCGAGTGCGTCGTAAAGTGCAACAATACGCGCCCAATCGGTGTCCTTGGCCGCGTGTGCGCGAGCATGACACGCAGCGATAGCGGCCTGTAACGCATACGGACCTAATGTGCCACCAAGTTGTTCTGCCCGCTCCAATGCGTGCAGCCCGTTACGAATCAGCAGGCGATCCCAGCGACTGCGATCCTGATCCATCAGCAGTACCGGATTACCGGACGCATCAATGCGCGCATTGGCCCGTGATGCCTGCAACTGCATCAACGCAGACAGGCCATGCGCTTCAGGTTCCGAGGGCACCAACTCAGACAAGATGCGTCCCAAACGAATCGCTTCATTGGTCAAGCCGGGCCGCATCCAGTCAGTGCCGCTGGTAGCGGTATAGCCCTCGTTGAAAATCAGATAGAGCACTTCAAATACTGAAGCCAGACGCTGAGAGCGGTCCTCTTTGTCGGGGATCTCGAAGGGCACACGGGCTTCAGTCAAGGTCCGCTTGGCGCGGACGATGCGTTGCGCAATGGTGGGCTCAGAAGCCAGAAATGCGCGGGCGATTTCTTCGGTCTTCAGGCCACCCAACAGCTTCAGCGTCAGCGCCACGCGGGCCTCGGTTGAAAGCACCGGATGGCAAGCCGTGAAGATGAGTCGCAGCAGATCGTCGCCAATGTCATCGGCCTGTGCAGCCTCCAGCGCATCGACAAAGTCAGGCACGACCAGCGCTTCCTGGGCCTCAAGGTCATGGCCGATTTCCTCATGCTTCTCGATCAGCATTTTGGCGCGGCGCAAATGATCCAGCGCCCGGTTTTTGGCCGCAGCCATCAGCCAGGCTCCGGGGTTGTCGGGAACGCCGACAGCTGGCCAATGTTCAAGCGCCGTGACCAGCGTATCCTGTGCAAGTTCTTCAGCCAGACCCACGTCGCGCACCAGCCGCGCCACCCCTGCGATGATCTTCGCGCCTTCAATGCGCCAGATAGCGGAGAGGGCCTCATCGGTGATTGATTGCACGGAAGTTCCTGAACCGTTCTACTTTTAGCCGGGTTGAGCAGGCATTGCGGACATATCCATATACGCCAGTTCCCAGATGTGACCGTCCAGATCTTCGAAACCATGGGCATACATGAAGCCATGATCCTGTGGATCGTTGGGCGCGGTACCACCTGCAGCAAGGGCCTTGGCGACCAGAGCGTCGACCTCTGCGCGGTTTTCGCACGACAGACAGATCAACACCTCTGTACTTTTGGTCGCGTCCGCCACCGGTTTCTTGATGAAGGTCTGGAAGAACGGTACGGTCAGCAACATGGCGAAAATGGTATCGCTGATGACCATGCAAGCGCCATCATTATTGGTAAATTGCGGATTAAACGTAAAGCCAAGTTGCTCGAAGAAAGCTTTGGATTTCTCGAGGTCCTTGACGGGAAGATTGACAAAAATTTGGCGGGCCATGATTCGTCCTTTCAATAGATATGTAGTGAAGAAGGGTTAAGAAACTAGCAGCGGGATCGCACTGATCAAGATCAATGGTTGGGGTCAGCGATTAGCCGCGGCTTGCGCCATCACGCGTTCCTCCTGTTCGCACAATTCGGGCGTGAAAGACTCGCCGAAATCTTCAGCCTCGAATACCTGGCGGATTTCGATTTCGCTATCTTCATAGTGCGGATTCGGACAACGTCTGATTCAATCAAACCAGAGCCGAATGGCACTTACTTAAGCACCGTCATCCCCGCGAAGGCGGGGATCCAGTGTCTTTCTCTACCTGAAGTCGCTGGATTCCCGCTTTCGCGGGAATGACAAAATTGCAAGGCAAGCTTTAAGTAAGCGCTATTCAAACCAGAGTCCTCCTATCAACACATCTTGGCCACTGCGGCTTGCATCTCCTCGTGACTCACATCACGGATATGTGTGGCAACCGACCAGCTATGTCCGAACGGATCGGTCAATACGCCATAGCGGTCACCCCAGAAGGTATCAGCAATCGGCATCTTCACCGCCGCTCCGGCAGCGATCGCTTGAGCAAACACTTCGTCTGCGTTGGCCACTTGTACATGAATGGTGACCGATGAACCCTTCAATGCATTCGGACCGAGTACGCCCCAAGCCGGGGCCTCATCCATCAACATCACGGCTGAATCACCAATACGCACCTCGGCATGAATCAGTTTGCCATCCTTTGCCGCAAGTCGGAATGCTTCCTCAGCGTTGAAGGCCTTCTTGTAAAACTCGATGGCCTCTGCGGCACCGGCGCAAACGAGGTGCGGGGTCAGATTATGCATGTGAGCGGGAATGGGTTCAAAGGCTGCTTGGGTCATGGTGGTTCTCCTTTATAAAATGTTAGCGTTTCTATGAAATTTTCCGTTCGTCCTGAGTGCCGCACGAAGTGCGGTGTATCGAAGGATGAATGGAAAATGACCAATAAAAATCGGGTTATTCAGGTTTGTTCGGTGTTATTGTGAGGCGCGTTCCAACGCCGCAATATCGATCTTGCTCATGCTAAACATCGCTTGCATGACGCGCGAGGCTTTGGCGGTGTCGGAATCTTTGAGCAGCTTCACCAGCGCGCGTGGAACGATCTGCCATGACAGGCCGAACTTGTCTTTCAGCCAACCACATTGCGAGGGAGTTCCACCTTCGGTCAGACGCGTCCAGAGTTGATCAACTTCAGCCTGATCTACGCAATCCACGCTCAAGGAAATCGCCTCAGTGAAAGGGAATTGCGCTCCGCCGTTGAGTGCCAGAAACTCCTGCCCTTCAATTTCAAAACGCATGGTCAATACTTTGCCTTTGAACTCAGGCATCGCATCGCCGTAGCGTGAAACTTCCAGGATTTTGGAATTCTTGAATATGCTCAGATAGTGATTCACCGCTTCTTCAGCATTGAAGTTGAACCAAAGGCATGGAGTAATTATTTGCATGGGATGCTCCTTTAAAAAATCAATGAATGGTTGGTCGTGACTTGATATTTCGGCTACACACCCATTTCGCGAAAACGCTCAACCGCTTCGCCAGGTTCAAAGTCCTCAAGCTCAAACATCTGACGCACTTCGATCTCACCAACGCCCTCATCCACAGCGGGATTCGGAAAGCGTCGCGTCCATTCCAGCGCTTCTTCACGCGAGCGCACCTGGATGATGGTGTAACCCGAAATCAGTTCCTTGGTTTCCGTGAATGGCCCGTCAACGAGCCTGCGTTGCTTGCCGTCAAAGTGAATTCGCCAGCCCTTGTTGCTGGCTTGCAGACCGGATGCGTCGAGAAGTACGCCTGCCTTGAGCAGTTCCTCGTGATAGCTCGCCATGGTGGCCATCCGGCTTTCTTCCGGCATCACGCCAGCCTTACTGTCGTGCGTGGCTTTGACAATAACCATGAATCGCATGTCGCCCCTCCATTTCGTTGATCAATGCGAGGCCGCTTTCCGACTCCCAAAGTTTGGCGTCGATAAATTCAGCCTTCAAAGACACGACGAATGAGCGACAGCGATTTCGACAGATTGTTTTAAAAAAATGTTAAAAAACTTCCGTTCGTCCTGAGTAGGCAAGCGCGCTTGCCGTATCGAAGGATGAATAACCACAGAGTGATGGCCGGTGCTTTGCGACCTGTCCTTCGATACACCTGCTTATTGGACACAATAAGCAGGCACTCAGGACGAACGGATTAAGTGAGCATCGACTTTTCGGCAGGCAGTATGTTCCGTCCTACAAAAAATCAGGCGAAACACGGTCCCACTTCCCTGACTTCAACCGTACACCACTGCGCGGCAGGGCATTCTGCGGCAATGGCGATCGCCTCTTCTTTGCTCTGACAAGCCAGCAAGAAAAAGCCGCCGATCATCTCCTTGGCTTCCGCAAACGGACCGTCCATGATTGAAGACTTGCCGTTGCGAACCTGCACGCGAGCAGCATCGTTCTGCGATTTCAAAGACTCCACACCCAGCAGCAGTCCTTTGGATTTGAGATTCTCCGCAAACCCGACCATGCGTGCATAGACCTCGCGGCCCTCCGCTTCGGTTCGGGTTTGGCGTTGGTCTGTGGGTTCGATGATGGCTAGCATGTAAGTCATAAGGCAGCTCCTCTTGCTCGTTGGTTGCGCTAAGTTACGCGCATTCTACGCAACGCTTTGTTGACAACGGATAGATCGTGACATGCCGAAAAATATTTCAATCTCGAAACAACCCAGCTAGCTTGCGGAGAATAAATCGGTATTCGCCGCACAATATGCGGTGAATATATTGCTTATGCGGAGAATAATGGCCATAATCTCCGCATGAAACGCGGTGATTACCCTTATATCTGGCAGGACGGCGACTGGCCAAATTTTCAGTACGACCTCGGAACACTCGCGGGGTCACTGTCCGAAGTCAGTCGTGCCCAAGGATTACTTCACGGTCGCTTGGCCGATGTCGGTCTGGACTTTCGTGATCAAGCCAGTTTAGCGGCGTTGACAGAAGACGTGGTCAAAACCAGCGAGATCGAAGGCGAGAAACTGGACGTCGAATCGGTCCGCTCATCCATTGCCCGCCGCCTTGGTGTGGACATCGGCGCACTTGCACCCGTAGATCGTCACGTGGAAGGCGTCGTCGAAATGGTGCTGGGTGCAACGGCACGTGGTGATGTAGAGCTGACTCAAGATCGCTTGTGTGGCTGGCATACGGCTTTATTTCCGAAGGGCTCAACCGGACTTGCCTCGATTCAGGTTGGCACCTATCGCAATGATGCCAGCGGCCCCATGCAAGTCGTGTCGGGTCCCATCGGTCGTCAGCGCATTCACTTCGAAGCGCCACCAGCGAATCATTTGCACGCCGAGATGGCGCGCTTTTTTGATTGGGTCAACACCGGCACCAACGATCATCCCATTCTTAAAGCAGGCATCGCGCACTTATGGTTTGTCACCGTGCACCCATTCGACGATGGCAATGGCCGCATCGCGCGCGCCATCGGTGATCTGCTGCTGGCCCGTGCCGATGGCAGCCCGCAGCGCTTCTATAGTTTGTCGGCGCAGATTCAACGTCACCGGCAGGATTACTACAATATTCTGGAACGCACCCAAAAGAGTTCGATGGATGTAACGCCCTGGCTCCAATGGTTTCTCGAAAACCTGACTATGGCGATTAACGCCGCGCAACACAACCTCGATGCCGTACTGGTTAAAACGCGCTTCTGGCAACAATGGGCCACTACACCGCTGAACGAGCGGCAAGTTAAACTGATCAATCGTTTGTTCGATGGCTTTGAAGGCAAGCTCAACAGCAGTAAGTGGGCGGTTATTGCCAAGTGTTCCCCCGACACGGCGTTGCGCGATATCAATGAATTGCTGGCTCTTGGCATTTTGCGCAAGTCAGGGGCGGGTGGGCGTAGTACGAGTTATGAGCTGAATGCATAAAACACTACCGAAACACTTTACGCTGTTCGATCTGTCGGTTGAACCGTCGCTTTAGGACGAGCAGCGAGCCAGGCTTGTATAGATCGAGCGCAAATCAATTTAGTTGAGGCAGCATTTCTTGAATTTGCGTCCGCTGCCGCATGGGCATGGGTTGTTCCGGCCAATCTTTTTTGCTCGGTTTCGTCCCTTCATTAATGCCTCAAGCGCCTGATCGATAGGCACTGGCGCTTGCATCTCTTTAGTTTTCTCATCCATGTTCACATCTTGAGTCCACGGAAAGACCAAAGATACCCCGAACCGCAGGTCCGGTCCCTTAGAACTCATGCAGAGACCAAACCACTCCTTAGCCTTCTGCTTATATTTACGAAGCTCGCAGTAAGACTCTAAGCGAGGGCCAGCCACGTGAGTCGGCTCATCAGTGCAGTGGAAGGTAATGCCAGAACCCTCCTTGAATGCGAATGTGGCGTCATGCAACTTGCCGTCAGCGCGAGTCCGAGCAGACAGCCTGTTTATGGCGCGGCTCATTTCGATCACAGCCTGTTCGTTCATTGCTAGGAGTAAGAAGCCGAGATCGATAGTTGCAGGGTTTGGTCGAGCTTCAATTTCCTTCACCACTCGACCAACTGTCGTTTCTGCAAACCGAGTAAGGACACCATCGGGTGTAGCGGCTCCTTGCACACCAGTCCGTCTAACTGTCATCGCAATGTCTAACCCGACCGAAAAGCTATCGTCTAGATGCATAAGGTTGATGTCAGGCTGCACCCAAAGATTTTTCGCAAGGTGATAGCCAAGAATCGTCAGCTCCTGTGACGCTATGAGTTGCTCGGCATAGTTAGCCCGGCGGTTCACGTAGCTAAGAAACTGTAAAGGCGACTGCAGCATTTCGGTCATGGCATCAACCGCGAATACGTCCATAACCAACGGCGCTTGCACCTGATCGAGATTTTCTGTCTGCAGGAACTGCCTTGTCTGAAAGCTCAAGGCTGGGTAGTGATCGATGACGACACAGAAGATGTAGATCTCCTTGATGTCCTGCGGCAGTATGACATCGCGCCCGTCAGGGGTTACCAACTTGTAGCGCTTGTCGAGCAGACACTTGGCGCACGCGGTCCCTTGGTCGTAGGCCATCTGCACCGCTTTCTTGAAGTCGTCGCGGATAACCTGATCATTCCCTTTTCTCGATTCCAGAGTCAGGCGCTTTGATTTAGCCTGCACGATAACAACCCTATTACCCCATACGACAAGCACGTCGATGTCAGAAACCTTTATCGCTTTGGTTTCGAAGACATCAACGTTCAGATGAACATACTCGTTCCCGAAGACCAAGCCGAGGCGCTCGGCTACAAAATTCTCAGTGAAGTCGCCTCGGTTCTTGGCGAGCGTTGGACGATATGCATCGTCTTGGTACATCCAGTGGTGGGGGGCTTCGTAAATGGCCTCGGCAAGCGAATAGAACTGCAGTGATAGGAACTCTCCGTTTGGCATCCGCAGTAGGGGCGTAGCCGTGATGACGTTGAAGTCGTGCAGCGCGTTGAACCCTTCATTGCGTTCTGTAGATGGCAGTTCAAATGCGCCGAGCACTCGTTCCACCACGTCAGTAGTAAGGTTTACCTTCACTGCAATCTCATCGGCAGTGAAGGTAAAGAGAGGGAGCATGGTCCATTCGTCTGGGTGTTGCTTTCGCATGCACTCACGAATTGCGTCTAAGTGGTCGGCGTGTACCTGCTCTACTGCTTTGGCGACACGTGAGGCTAAGTCGATGGTGAAGCCTCGATTTGCGTGGAGCCATGGCGCGTCAGCCGCGTATTTACGAACGGCCAGGCCCATGTACTGGAAGTTGTAGGCTGCTTCTCCGCTGTAGAAGATCGGCTCTCGCAGGGCCTCTCCTCGCTCAAATGGGTCGAAGCCGTTCTCCACCGCTTCCTTGGTCAGGCTTGACCAGAATTCTCCAGATAGGCAGTGATGTAACTCTTCAAGGAGCTGCTCAGTCATATCCATATACTCCTGCACTGTCTTCGGCGCAGGTAGGCTCCAGTCGATCTCAGCCTTTATCATCAAGCCGAGCAAAGTATTGATCTCTGTTCGGATGAGCCGAGAGGGGGAGAACCTCTTCCTCATATCGGCTTCCTTCATGTCACCAGCGTAGAGGATTACGTTGTCACGGAAACAGAGATGGGCTACGGCATGGACGTAGCCAGGCCGACAACATTGCGCTGCCAGCTCGGCAAAGACTTCTTGCTCTGTTCGCGTGGCTATATTCTCAGTCATTGGTTCATCATTCCTAGTCTGCATTTTTAAGTTTTGTAGTCGTGGGAAATTAACCATTTTTCACTTGCCAAATTGGGATGGTTTCTCTGCCTACCAATGCCAAAAATCAACTGCTCGATCATCTGCGCGTCGCCCGTTGATAACGATGCCATTCTCGGCTTTTGCGGACTTTGGATCACTTCTCTCAAGCTGATCGGAGCTAGGAATGGGAATCGGCCATTCTGACTAGTCAAGGCGCGAACTAACGTTCCACTGCTGTTCAGCGCAGGTCGTACCAGACACCTCGACCACTGCCATGCTGATTCAGCGTGCCGCGTTCGACCAATGCCCGGAAATGTTGTTTGAGCGTGTTGCGACTGGTATTGGTCAGCTTGATGGCCTCGCCGATGGTCACGCGACCGTGCTCTCGGGCGAACTCAACGATCTGAAGCGACAGCTCGGGCATGGTCGCCAGCACGATCTTCTCGCGCTCGACTTTCTTCTCCAGTCGCTGCACTTGTTCAGTCAGGGAGCGCAGGAAGAACTCGAGCCACGGCTGCCAGTTCGGCGACTCCGCGCGGATCGTTCCCTGCGTTTGTCGCAGCGCCAGGTAGTAGGCTTCCTTGCTCTGTTCGACCACGCTTTCCAGTGAGCTATAGGGCACATAGGCGTAACCCGCCTGCATGAGCAGAAGCGTAGTCAGCGCGCGGCTTAGTCGGCCGTTACCGTCCTGGAAGGGATGGATTTCCAGAAATACCACGACGCAAAGGGCGATGATCAGCAGGGGATGCAGGCGCGCTGCTTCTCGTTCGCCGTTGACCCACGCCACGAGTTCCGTCATCAGGCGAGGTGTGTCGAAAGGTGACGCAGTCTGAAATACGATGCCGATCTGCGTGCCGTGCTCGTCGAAGGCAACGACGCTGTTCGAGTTGGTCTTGTATTTGCCGCGATGCCAGGTGTCCTTCTCACTGTGACGCAAAAGAATCTGGTGGAGCTGCCTGATGTGGTTTTCGGTGAATGGAATGTCCTGCCAGGATAAGAACACCAGTTCCATCAGCTCGGCATAGCCAGCGACCTCTTGCTCGTCGCGGGTGGCGAAGGACTTGATCTCAAGGTTCAACAACAGTTGCTCCACTTCCCGGTCGGATAGCCTGCTGCCCTCGATGCGGGTGGATGAGCCAATGCTCTCGATGGTGGCCACGCGAAGGAGGGCCGACAAGCGATCAGGTGCGAGCGCGCCCAAAGCGCGCCAAGCGCCTTTGAATTCGTCGATCCTGGCGATGAGGTTCAGGATTTCTGGCGTGATCTGGATGGTGTCGGTTCGTAGCATCAACCAATAGTACACCCATTTACACCCATTTTCGGATTGCATCCATTAGGGCGCCCATTTATATCCAATCGGGGCAATCGGTGGAACAGCTTGTCCTGATTAACAGCCGTAGGCAAAAGCTCCGACCAAAACGTTCACCTCTTGTTGACGAATGGGAATCGCCCTTGCAGGGCGCGGTTGCGCTGGCAGGCGCAACCCGGTTCGGCGGCGCGAAGCATGCTTCGCGAAATCCCGCCTTACCCCCGCGTCCGTACCGGACGCGAATTCGATTCCCCTCAATTCAATCACCCAACAAAAAACGCCCCGCGAGGGGGCGTTTTTTGTTGGGTGGTGGAGCCGGCGGGAATCGAACCCGCGTCCGCAAGCCGTCCACAGGCAGTTCTACATACTTATCCGATCAACTTGGATTTAACTTCGCACTTTGCCGGTCGGCAGGCCAGTGAAAAGCGAGTCACCTAAATCTAGGAGTACGCCAAGTAACCCGACGGACTCCGATCCTTTGTGTATGACGCTGCTGTCGCTACGGCTTGCGCCGCTTTGACCTAAACCAAAGGCAATCTAGTGCAGCGGTCTCGCGAGTTTCTTAGGCTGCGAGAGCGAAACGCTCGTCGTTTGCGTTTAACGATTTCCAGTGGATTTACGAGCGAACTGGTGCTCGGTATGCCCTACGCTGCTTCTTGACCCACGTCGAAACCGGGTCGGCCCCAAGACTTGAATTCTACGCGTAGTTGCGGGCGGACGGTCAGAAATCAAGTTTGGATGTGGCCGAAGTGATTTCCATTCATCCTCCGATACGCCGCTTGCGGCTACTCAGGACGAACGGAAAATGGATCGACGACCAAGGTTAATAAGACATCGGTTAACGAACCAGCAACAACCACAGCGGTAAGGTGACGATGGAAAGCAGGGTGCTGGCTGAAATCAGGAAGGCGACGATGGCGCCGCTGCCACCGAGTCGTGTCGCGAGAATGAAAGCAGACGATGCGGTGGGCAGGCCGGTGAACAAGACGACGATCTGACGTTGCAGTGGGGGGAGGTCGTAATGCAGGGCCAGCATCCAGGCAATGGCCGGCATGATGAGTAGCTTGATGCAGAGCCACCACGTGATCATTCCTTTTTCCTGTGATGCGCCAGAGAGTCGCAGGCCTGCACCGACGCTGATCAGGCCCAGTGCGATCGATGCGTTGCCAAGACGGGTGAGGGTCATTGCGGCAAACTCGGGTAGCTGCAAGCCGAGCACGTTAAACAGCAGGCCGGAAAGCGTTGCAATGATCAATGGGTTGCGTGCCATTTCGCGCAGGACATGATTGTTGCTGTGTTTGGCCAGTGCGTAGACGGCTGCGGCATTGGCGATGGGGACATGAATGCCAAGCAGTAGAGCCATTAGCGCAATGCCATCGTTGTTGCTGAGGCGCCCAGCGATGGCGAGGGCAATGTATGAATTAAACCGAAAGGAAGTTTGCACGCCCGAAGCAAACAGCATGGCGCGGTCACCAGAGCGCGCGTCAAATAGCCAGCGTGCCAGAAAGCCAAGGATGATTCCGCATCCAAAGGTGACCATTCCACAGATCAACATATCGCCCGTCGTGCCGAAGTTGAAACGCGTTGTGGCGGTGGAATGAAACAGGAGTGCGGGAAACAACACAAAAAATACGATCCGCTCCATCCCGCTCCAGAAATCATCCCCAAACCGCAAATGGCGATAGAGCAGCTTACCGAGCAAGATCAGTAAAAAGTCAGGAAGAAGAAGCAGGGCGACGGACAAGGCAGGTAGTAGCTATAAGAGTTGGCAACAGTCTAGTAAAGCGAAAAATTAGATTGTCATTCTGATGGTGAGCTTGTCGAACCAGAAGAATCTCAGGTCATTGAGTGACACTGGCCATCGTAACGAAATCATAAGCTGAACCAACTGAGATTCTTCGCCGCACTCAGAATGACAAGCTTGATGGTGTTTGAATTATCCCGATGTTTGGCACAATCATGCCTATGAGCGCAACTATTCTCAATCAAAGCCAGCAAAGTATCGACCATTTTTGCGATACGGTTTGGCTGGAAGACGGGCTGGCGAAGAATACACTCGAAGCCTACCGGCGCGATCTGTCGCTGTTTGCACAATGGCTGGCCGAGCGTGACAAGTCCTTGCTGCAGGTCACCGAGACGGATGCGACCGACTATTTTGCTGCGCGTCATGCACAAACCAAGTCCACCAGTTCCAATCGTCGTCTCACGGTCTTGCGGCGCTTTTACCGGCTGGCTTTGCGCAATCATCAGGTCAGTGAAGATCCAACACGCCGCCTGGCGACGGCGAAGCAATCGACTCGCTTTCCTAAAACGCTCAGCGAGAAACAGGTGGAGGCTTTGCTGGCTGCGCCGGATGTCAACAAGCCGCTGGGTCTGCGTGACCGGGCTATGCTGGAGTTGATGTATGCCAGCGGCTTACGCGTCACCGAACTGGTTGCAATCAAGACTCTGGAAGTGGGGCTGAATGAGGGTGTGGTGCGCGTGATCGGCAAGGGCAACAAGGAGCGCATGGTGCCGATGGGTGAAGAAGCGCGCGCGTGGATCGTGCGCTATATGCGCGAGTCGCGGCCGGTGTTGCTGGATGGTCGTGCGCTCGATGCCTTGTTCATCACCGCGCGCAAGGACCAGGCCGACCACGGCATGACGCGCCAGATGTTCTGGGTGCTGGTCAAGAAATACGCCTTGCAGGCCGATGTCAATGTGCCTTTGTCGCCGCATACGCTGCGTCATGCCTTTGCAACCCATCTGCTGAATCACGGGGCCGACTTGCGCGTGGTGCAGATGCTGCTCGGCCATGCCGATATTTCAACGACACAAATCTACACACACGTCGCGCGCGAGCGGCTGAAGTCATTGCACGCGCAGCATCATCCTCGAGGATAAAATTAGTTTCATTTTTTGAATCATGTCGAAGATCAAACACGTTTCCGAAACACCTGCGACCCAGTTTCTGAAAAAGCATGCGGTCGCCTATTCAGAACATCCGTATGAATACGAAGAACATGGCGGCACCGAAGTTTCTGCACGCGAACTGGGCGTCGATGAACATGCCGTCGTCAAGACGCTGGTAATGGAAGACGAGAAGGCGCAACCATTGATCGTGCTGATGCATGGCGACCGCAAGGTCTCGACCAAGAATCTGGCGCGGCAGGCTGGTGTGAAGCGCATCGAACCGTGCAAGCCCGAGGTTGCGCAACGGCATTCGGGTTATCAGGTTGGTGGGACTTCACCATTCGGCACGCGCAAAAAAATGCCGGTCTATGTCGAAGCCAGCATTCTTGAATTGCCACAGATCTATATCAACGGCGGGCGGCGTGGCTATCTTGTGGGGATCGATCCCATACTGCTCCCCACTCTAATCGATGCAAAGCCCGTACGGTGCGCCAGCGTTGAGTAGAATGCGGCCATCGCATAAAAACAGAACATCATGAACCCAACCATTGCCACCATCCTTGCCGGAGTCGCCGCTTACCTGATTGGCTCCATTTCCTTTGCGGTCGTTTTCAGCAAACTGTTCGGTCTGGCCGACCCGCGTACTTATGGTTCCAAGAATCCGGGCGCGACCAATGTGCTGCGCAGCGGCAGCAAAAAGGCCGCGATTCTCACACTGCTATTCGATGCGCTGAAAGGGTGGTTGCCGGTGTGGCTGGTTTCCGAATACGGTCATCTGTATGGCATTGGTGACGACGGCATTGCGCTGGCGGCAATCGCTGTGTTTCTGGGACACCTCTATCCCATCTATTTCAAATTTCAGGGCGGCAAAGGCGTGGCGACGGCGCTGGGTGTGTTGTTTGCGCTGTACTGGTGGCTGGGGCTATTTACGCTGATGACTTTTGGCGTGATCGTTTTCTTTTTTCGCTTTGTCTCCCTGGCGTCGATGGTGGCCGCGGTCTTTGCCGCTTTTTTCTATATGTTGTTGGTCGGTTCCGACATTATTGCCGGTGCCATTATCGTCATGGCGGGGCTGTTGATTTATCGCCACCGCAAGAACATTGCGAACCTGCTTGCAGGCAAGGAAAGCCGTTTAGGGCAGAAAAAAAACTAGTGCTGCCTTAAAAACTAAACCGGAAAGCATTACACAGAGGCCTCAGAGAGAAACGGCGAGGCACAGAGTAAAAATTCAAGATTTTCTCTGTGGACCTCCGTGTCTCTGTGCCTCTGTGTTGAGAGGTTTTAGTGCCGTAGGGTGGATGAGCCGCAGCGTTATCCACCATCCTGAACACCCGACAGACCTCGGCGGATAACGCTGCGCTCATCCGCCCTACGTCTATTTATTTGGTGCAGACCGAGGCCAGATCCCAACGCGGTTTGACGCTGAAGGACTCGGTTTTCACCGCCTGATCAATTCCCGCCATTAGACGCATTGCGCCAGCAAAGGCAATCATCGCGCCGTTGTCGGTACACCATTGCAGTTCCGGAAAATGGACACGTGCTCCACGCTTGGCGGTCGCCTCTTTGAGGCGCGCCCGCAGAGCGCGATTGGCGCCGACACCCCCCGCAACGACCAGTCGCTTTAGTCCGGTTTGTTTAAGTGCCGTGATGGACTTTGCCGCCAGCACATCCACAATCGCGTCCTGAAATGCAAGGGCAATATTGGCTTTGTCCTGCTCGCAAACATTTGCGCTGCCGATTTTTTTCACCGCAGTTAGCGCTGCAGTCTTGAGACCGGAGAAACTGAAATCCAGATCACCCGAATGCAGCATCGGGCGCGGTAGCTGGATACTGGCCGCAGTACCAAACTCCGCTAACCGCGCCAGCTCCGGGCCGCCGGGGTAGGAGAGGCCGAGCAATTTGGCGGTCTTGTCGAAGGCTTCACCTGCCGCGTCGTCAAGGGTTTCACCGAGCATGGCATATTGGCCGACACCATCGACCCGCATCAATTGTGTATGTCCGCCTGAGACCAGTAGCGCGACAAAAGGAAATTCAGGCGGATCGTCCGACAATAGTGGCGACAGCAGATGACCTTCAAGGTGGTGAATGGTAATGACCGGTTTGTCCAGTGCAAACGCGAGGCCGTGCGCAATGCCAGTGCCGACCAGCAAGGCGCCAGCGAGACCGGGCCCTTGCGTACATGCGATAACGTCGATCTCAGATTTGTCGCGCTGTGCCTCAGCAAGGACCTGTGTTAGCAGAGGCAGCACACGCCGGATGTGATCGCGCGAAGCCAGTTCCGGCACGACGCCACCATAGGCCTGATGCATGTCGATTTGCGAGTGCAGTGCATGCGCGAGCAACTGACCATATCGGTACTGTGCTGGGGCGTCCTGCACAGCCTCGGGGGCTGGAGCACTTTGATAGAGCGCAAGTCCGGTTTCATCGCAGGAGGTTTCAATGCCGAGTACAAGCATGCGTGGTGTTGCGGAATCTGTGAAGGGGCATTGAGTATAACTTTCTTGCAAATGCTCTCGTCGTGTTCAGGATCGTATCTCGTGGCATAGTTTCTGCGTAGCCTTTATGCTGTTAAAAGATTAAAAAGAGGCACGAGATGCTGGCATGCGCGCAATACATCAAGGAGATCGGGCGAGGCAAGGATAATCCACGTCCCCTTTCCTATGAAAACGCGCGGACGGTCTGGACTGCAATGCTGGAAGGGGAAGTGTCAGAACTGGAGATGGGCGCCATCCTGCTTGCGTTGCGCATCAAGGGTGAATCCGTCGATGAGATCGCAGGATTTCTCGATGCTTGCGAAGCGCAGATGACCAAGCTCAATGTGCCCTCAAGCGCATATCTGCCCGTGGTGATCCCGAGTTACAACGGTGCGCGCAATATGCCCAATCTGACACCGCTGCTGGCTTTGTTGCTCGCACGCGAGGGCGTGCCCGTACTGGTGCAGGGCAAACTGAATGAGAGCGATATCTCGCCCGATATTCCCAATGCACCGTCGCCACGTGTGACTACGGCGCAGATTTTCGATGCGATGGGCTTTATCCCGGTACGTTGTGTCAAGAACACCGAAGTACAGATGGCACGCGGCGAACCCGTATTTTTGCCGATCCAGAATCTTCATCCCAAACTGGTGCATATCCTGTCACTGCGTCGCATTCTCGGCGTGCGTAATTCGGCACATACTTTGGTGAAAATTCTTCAGCCGTTTGCAGGGCCGGCGTTACGACTGGTCAGTTACACCCATCCCGAATATCAGCAGATGCTGACGGCATATTTCAATCGCTATGGGACACTTGAACGTGGTGACGTGCTGTTGTCGCGCGGGACCGAAGGGGAAGCGGTCGCCAACGCGCGGCGCGCACAGCCGATCGAGTGGTTTCACCCTACGGCTGGCGGCATGAGTGTCAGTACAGTGGTGGCTAGCCAAAGCGGTAGCGTTTCCGAATTGCCAATTCTGCCGGTGAGCCGTGATGCAGCCAGCACAGCGGTTTGGACGCAAGCGGTCGTGTCAGGTGAACGCCCGTTACCGGAAGCCATAGCGCACAGGTCGACGCGATCCTGCGTGTGCTTAAGGCCATGCGTTCAGAATCCGATTCGAAACCAATGGCGGATGTGGCGTGAGATCCAAGGAGGGCCTTGCGCTTCCATCTTAACCGATGCCTTGCCGTCTCAATGTACTGTTCACGAACAGCCTCTCATTGATCACTTAAGACTTCAATGGCAAATAGATATCTGTGATCAGTTCATGGTCCGGCGTATCCGGGCGCAAGTTCAGATAATGGAAATACAAGGGAAAATCGCGTAGTTCTTCGCCACTTCCTGGCAACCAGTCGCGATAGAGGTAATAAGCACACTCACCGATCCGGTCATGAGAACCAAGGTGGCGTACGACTGCACACCGGCCAGGGGGAATGACCTTGTTAACGACTCCTTGCGGGTTGTCAGTAATATCCTCAATTACCGAGCCGCATAGATCAAAACGAAATTTCTCCGCTTCTGTCGTATCAGGATTGTCATAAACAATTCCGAAAGTCTTACTCGATTGAACTGGAGACAATCCAGTTGTTTTACGCCAATCGATAAAGATGCTGACCGAGTCATTGATTAATGCGGGCGCGCCACGATGTTCTAGCACCGCAACTTTGGTTTTTTCAAATTCAACAATTTTGACTTCCATGATCTGGGTTCTTTCTCTGGTTGGTAATTGATAGCGCTCGGTCCAGGGTTTCCAGGCGGGCGTTTTTCGAAATTCAGAAGGTGTTTGTCCAAACGTGTTTTTGAACGCACGGGAAAACGACTCCGGGTTTTCGAAACCGGCGTCCAATGCAATTTCTGTGATCTTCTCCAGCTTGTTGAAGGCCAGTCGATACGAAGCGCGTTTGAGCCGCATCAATTGGATATATCTGAAAACGCTGATGCCGGTGTACTCAGAGAACTGCCGATGAAAATGGAATTTTGAAAAATTCGCCACTTGACTCAGCAGTTCCACAGTTAACACTTCGCCCAGATGCTGATCGATGTAATCGAATACCCGATTGAATCGCTTCGCATACGCGTTTGCCTTCGACATGTTGATCGCCACATAGTCTTGATTGAAGCGAAACTATACTGAGTCGAAAAGTGGGTGTCTTGACTGAAATTGCGCAATTCAGTTCTTCATGAAATAAAAGTCCGCGTAGATCGCCAGACGCCCCCAAATTTTGAGAGCACATTCAGTGTGTACCGTAAAATGCCGCCGTGACCGATCTCGTTTACTTCCAAAACCGCCTCTCGAAAAATGCCAAGCACCTGCGCAAGTGGGCCGCGCGCAACCAGATTCGTGCGTATCGCCTGTACGACTGCGATATCCCCGAATTTCCGCTGATCGTCGATTTATACGATACCGAGTCGGGCCCACATATTCATTTGCAGGAAGTTGAAACGGGCTGGATACAGACACCCGAAGAGCATCGCGAATGGGCCGATTTTGTTGTGAACGCGACGGCGGAAACCTTGGCAATTGCCCCGCATTTCATTGCGACCAAGACCCGAGCACGACAGCGTCCACGCGGATCATCGGAAGGGGATGATGAAAAAGCCGAGCAGCCAGCCCAGTATCAAGCGACCGGAAACCGCGGTGAAGAACTGATCGTGCAAGAAGGCGGTCATCGGTTCTGGATCAACCTCGAAGCCTATCTCGACACTGGCCTGTTTCTCGATCATCGCAATACCCGCAAGCAGGTCGGTGCCTTGGCATCCGGCAAACGCTTTTTGAATCTGTTCGCCTACACGGGTAGCTTTACCGTCTATGCGGCCATGGGTAATGGCCAAGGCGGAGCGCGCTCGTCCGTGACCGTGGATTTATCGAATACTTATACCGAATGGGCGGGCCGTAACCTGGCTTTGAACGGAATCGACCCAACCGCACATCGCATCGAACGGGCCGATGTGTTCGCCTGGTTGCGTGATCGCGTTGATGTGGTTGCCGCTGATGCCAGCAAGCAGTTCGACCTGATCGTGCTCGATCCTCCGACCTTTTCCAATTCCAAAAAAATGCTCGGTGTACTCGACGTACAGCGGGATCACGTCTGGCTGATTCGCCAGTGTTTGGCGCTACTGTCACGCGAAGGCCAATTGTTTTTTTCGACCAATCTGCGCAGTTTTCAGATGGACAAGCTGGTGCAGACCAAGGCGCGCTTCACCGAAATCAGCGCCAAATCGGTACCGGAAGATTTTCGCGACAAAAAGATTCATCGTTGCTGGCATATCCAGAAATAACGCCCAGCATGACCATGCATGTTTTTACCTATGGCTCGCTGATGTTTCCCGAGGTCTGGAACCAGGTCGTGCAGGGGCAATACCCGCAGGCGGTTGCTGTGGCGCGTGGCTATCGGCGCTTTGCTGTGCAGGACGAAACTTATCCCGGCATGATCGAAATAAGCGGCGCGGAAGTGCAGGGCGTCGTCTATTTTGATGTGGGCTCGCCAGATTTGGCTGCACTGGACGCGTTTGAAGGGGAAGACTACCGGCGCGTTAGCATTCCATTAGATCTGGCCGATGGCAGCCCGATTCAGGCTGAGACCTATCTGTATTTGCCACTTGCCCGATTGAGTCAACGGGATTGGCGGCCGGAAAACTTCGAAATGCGGCGATTTTTGGAAACCTATTGCCGGGCCAGGTTGGGGAATGAGCCAGAAAATCAGGCTTGAGGCGCAAATCTGACGGAATTCCCCAAAGATCTGTGGAGGACTTTCCAAAAAATCGGATAAACCGCTATAATCCGAGGTTCTTCGATTGCAATAGACCGCCGTACGCATTTTCGCGGCGTGATTTAGACTTATTTATCCATTAACCGAATTTGAATTGGCATCCCAATGACAGCTGTTCGCCTCAAAGAAAACGAACCGTTTGAAGTCGCGCTCCGTCGCTTCAAGCGCAGCATTGAAAAAACCGGTCTGCTGACCGAGCTGCGTGCACGTGAAGCCTACGAAAAGCCCACAGCCGAGCGCAAGCGCAAGCTGGCCGCCGCCGTGAAGCGTCACTACAAGCGTATTCGCAGCCAGCAATTGCCGAAAAAGATGTACTGATGCAGGACTGATGCGAGCGATGAGTCCTTCGGGATTGATCGCTGCGTCAAGGTGCTGAAAATACTCTGAACCCGCTCCGGCGCTGCCGTTGCGGGTTTTGTTGTTTATACACTTCAATCCATTGCAGGAATTGCCATGAGCCTAAAAGAACAGATCACCGAAGACATGAAAGCCGCCATGCGTGCCAAGGACAGTCTGCGTCTGGGCACGATTCGCATGCTGACGGCTGCGATGAAGCAGAAAGAAGTCGATGAGCGCGTGACCTTGACCGATGCCGATGTGCTGGCCATTGTCGACAAGCTGGTCAAGCAGCGGCGTGACTCGATTACCCAGTTTGAGGCCGGTAATCGGCAGGATCTGGCCGATAAGGAAAAAGCCGAACTCGAAGTCTTGATTGGCTACATGCCCAAACAGTTGTCGCCCGCGGAAATCGACGCAGAAATTGTTGCCGCGATTGCTGAAGCAGGCGTATCCGGCCCGCAGGCGATGGGTAAGGTCATGGGTGCACTCAAACCACGCCTGGCTGGCAAAGCCGACATGACCCAAGTTTCGGCGCTGGTGAAGGCGAAACTGACGCAGTAAATCGCGGGGCAGCGCGGTTGGGCGCCAATCCAACCGCTACAATTTGCAGCTCTAACGCCCAGCGCTGATGATTCCACAGTCCTTCATCCAGGATTTACTCAATCGCGTCGACATCGTCGATGTGGTGGGCAAGTACGTCAAGCTGAAAAAAGGCGGCGCCAATTTTATGGGGCTGTGCCCCTTCCATAACGAAAAATCACCGTCCTTCACGGTCAGTCCGACCAAGCAGTTTTATCATTGCTTTGGCTGCGGCGAGCACGGCACCGCCGTTGGCTTTTTGATGGAATATTCCGGGCTTTCGTTTCCGGATGCGGTCAAGGATCTGGCCCAATCAGTCGGCATGACTGTGCCGCAAGATGACAGTCGAATGGCTCCTGAGATTCGTGCCGAGTACCAGGCCAAAAGCCTCGCTCTGACAGAAGTTTTGACCCAGGCAATGAACTACTACCGCCAGCAATTGCGCGGCTCGCAGCGCGCCATTCAGTATCTGAAGGGGCGCGGTCTGAGCGGTGAGATTGCCGCGCGTTTCGGCTTGGGGTATGCGCCTGATGGTTGGCAGAATCTGGACGCCGCGTTTGAGGATTACGAAGAACCTGCGCTGCTCGAATCCGGCCTCGTGATCGAACGCGAGGCGGAAGATCCCAGTGCCAACCGAAAACGCTACGACCGCTTTCGTGATCGCATCATGTTCCCGATCCGCAACAGCAAAGGTCAGGTGATCGGTTTTGGCGGACGCATCATCGATGACGGTGAGCCCAAGTATCTGAACTCGCCTGAAACACCTGTCTTTCAGAAGGGCAATGAACTCTACGGCCTGTTCGAGGCCCGCCAAGCCATACGCGAAGCGGGGTTCGCGATTGTCGTGGAAGGCTATATGGATGTGGTGGCGCTGGCTCAACTTGGCGTCGCCAATGCCGTGGCCACTTTGGGCACGGCATGCACTACGACGCACGTACAAAAGTTACTGCGCCAGACTGATCGTGTCGTGTTCAGTTTCGATGGCGATAGCGCCGGCCGTCGCGCGGCGTGGCGTGCGCTCGAAGCCAGTCTGCCCTACGCCGCCGACAACAAGGTTCTGTCGTTTTTGTTTTTGCCCACCGAGCACGACCCCGACAGCTACATTCGTGAATTCGGCGCAGAAGCCTTTCGGGAGCAGGCACAAGCGGCTTTGCCACTCTCTGCTTTTCTGGTTGGTGAAATGGCCTCTCGCAATGATCTGACCAAGTCCGAAGGGCGCGCCAAGGCCCAGTTCGATGCCAAGCCCTTGCTGCAAGCCTTGCCCGCAGGAGGACTGCGTTTGCAAGTCGTGCGCGAGTTGGCACGTCTTACCCTGACCACACCGGATGAATTGACCACATTGGCCGAGCTGTCACGGCCATCCGCTCAGCATTCCGGTGGTTCTGGCAAACGTGCGCCTGTTCGTACCAAACGCAGTCCGCCGACTTCGCTGGAAGTCCAGATCATGCGCTTGCTGTTGAGTTTTCCCGGACTGGTACAGGAGCTGGATGCATCACGCCGCCAGACCCTTGATGTAGTGGGTCATGCTGCAATGGATACCTTGATTCTTGAATGCGCTCCAGAAGGTGGAGGCACTTCTTCGGCTGCTGTTTGCGAGGCTTTGATACGTGGACCGGAAGCTGAATTTTTTTCAGGCCTGATCAAGGAATGGATGCAAAGCCCGGAAATCGAACAAGAGAATGCACAGGCCGATTTGCATGCGGCCATCGGGAAATTGCGCGATCAGCAAATCCGATTCGAGCTGCAACAACTGGCTGCTGGCGATCTGGCCGACCCGGACAAGGCCAGGCGCTATCGGGAGTTGATGGCCGAACAAACGCGGCAGCGCACTGATTCTGCTTAAAAAATAGGCGAAAAACCTTCAATTCTGCTCTTCTGATGCTCAGGAAAAGCTTGAATCTGAAGTGAATATCCTTATTTACTTAGTTATCTATTCACTAAGATTTAAGTGGAAAAATTGCTTTGACTTGATATAATCAAGGGTTTCCCGTTTTATTGCTCAGCCATCATCGTGCGAATAGAAATTCCGGTTTCCGGATGCGGTAGTTGATCCGGACCAAGCGCCACAAGCCTCGTTTCCGGAGAAATATCGCAACCCCGACTCCATTCTTCGACTGATTCCCATAAGGACCCATCATGGCGCAGTTGTCCAAAACGAAAAATGCCAAAACTGCAGTAACGAAGGCAGTAACCCAGGCCAAGCCGACTGCAACTGCAAAGTCGTCGGCGAAGGCTGCGCCCGTGAAAAGTGCCGCAAAGCCGAAAGGCGTCGTTGCGAAAAGTCCGGTGAGCAAGACGGCTGGGAAAGTTGCGTCTAAAGCAATAAGCAAAACAGCAGCTACAAAGACTGCAACCACGAAAAAAACAACTCAACCCTCTTCTGTCAAAGCTGCTTCCAAATTGAAATCATCCGCAAGTTCGACATCAGCAAAAAAGCCAGCCAGCGCCAAGCAGGCTCCGAGCAAGACCACTGAACTCAAGGTCGTAAAAACGGTAGCCACCAAAGCTGCTGCAAAGAAAGCCGAAAAGCCGGTTGACAAGAAACTGGCAGCCGCCAAGCCAGAGGCTGTGGCAAAGCATGCCAAACAGGTGAGCGTTGTTGCGGCGCCTGAGGCGGCTGCACCTGCGCCAATCAGCAAGGCCAAAGCTGAGAAAAACGAAAAAGCCAAAGCCAAGGAACGCAAGGCCAAGGAAAAAGCCTTCCTGAAAGAAGCGCTTGCTGCGCGTCAGCCGGGTACCGAAGAAGAACTCGAAGCGCGTCGCAACAAGCTCAAGAGCCTGATCAAGCTGGGCAAGGAACGCGGCTTTCTCACGTATTCGGAAATCAACGACCATCTGCCCGATGACGTGGTTGATGCCGAGGCCATCGAAGGCATCATCAGCACCTTTGGCGACATGGGCATCTCGGTCTACGACCAGGCGCCCGATGCCGAGTCACTGCTGATCAACGACAACGCGCCCGTTGCCACCAGCGATGATGACGCGGAAGAAGCTGCTGAAGCCGCGCTCTCGACCGTTGACTCCGAGTTTGGCCGCACCACCGATCCCGTGCGCATGTACATGCGCGAAATGGGTACGGTCGATCTGCTGACGCGCGAAGGCGAAATCGTCATCGCCAAGCGGATTGAAGAAGGTCTCAAGCACATGATCCAGGCGATTTCCGCCTGTCCGACGACCATTGCAGAAATTCTCGAAATGGCCGCCAAGATTCGTACTGATGAAACGCGCATCGACGAAGTGGTGGACGGCCTGATCGATCCGAATGTCAATGAAGACGACGCAAAAATCGCTGCTGCTGCTGCTGCGGCGGCTGCGGCTGCTGCTGAAGAAGCCGACGTTGAAGATGAAGCTTCGGATGAAGAGGAAGACGAAGACGGCGCCAACAGCGTCAATGCCAAGGCCTTGGCCGAGTTGAAGGCCAACGGTCTGGCCAAGTTCGACAACATCGCTTCGCATTTCGAAAAAATGCGTCGTGCCTTTGAGCGCGAAGGCTATCAGTCCAAATCCTATATGCGTGCGCAGGAAGCCATCTCGAACGAACTGCTGACCATGCGCTTCACCGCCAAAATGGTCGAACGTTTGTGCGATACCTTGCGTTCGCAAGTGGATGATGTGCGCAAGATCGAGCGCCAGATTCTGGACATTGCCGTCAACAAGTCCGGTATGCCGCGCACGCATTTCATCAAGACTTTCCCCGGCAATGAAATCAATCTCAAGTGGGCCGTTGGTGAAATCAACGCCGGTCATCCGTATAGCGTCACGATGGCACGTCATCTGCCCGCGATTCATGAATTGCAGCAGAAGCTGATCGACCTGCAAGCGCGTGTCGTGCTGCCGCTGAAAGACCTGCGCGACATCAACAAGCAGATGGCCACCGGCGAAGCCAAGGCGCGTCGCGCCAAGCGCGAAATGACCGAGGCCAATCTACGACTCGTGATTTCGATTGCCAAGAAGTACACCAATCGCGGCCTGCAATTCCTTGACCTGATCCAGGAAGGCAACATCGGTTTGATGAAGGCCGTGGACAAGTTTGAATTCCGTCGTGGCTTCAAGTTCTCGACCTACGCCACATGGTGGATTCGTCAGGCCATCACGCGTTCCATTGCAGACCAGGCGCGCACCATTCGTATTCCGGTGCACATGATCGAAACCATCAACAAGATGAATCGCATCAGCCGCCAGATTCTGCAAGAGACGGGTTCCGAGCCTGATCCAGCTACCTTGGCCATCAAGATGGAAATGCCCGAGGACAAGATCCGCAAGATCATGAAAATCTCGAAAGAACCGATCTCGATGGAAACACCGATCGGCGACGACGACGATTCCCATCTCGGCGATTTCATCGAAGATCAAACCACGCTGGCCCCGGCCGATGCAGCGTTGTATGCAAGCCTGCGCGGCGTGACCAAAGACGTGCTGGATTCACTGACCCCGCGCGAAGCCAAGGTGCTGCGCATGCGCTTCGGTATCGAGATGAGCACCGATCACACGCTCGAAGAAGTCGGCAAGCAGTTCGACGTCACGCGTGAACGCATCCGCCAGATCGAAGCCAAGGCCCTACGCAAACTGCGTCACCCCAGCCGTTCCGACAAACTCAAGTCCTTCCTTGAAGGAACCTGACCGGCGTTGTGCTCTGGTTTGGTTACGCCAACGGCTCAACAATTTTCCGTTCGTCCTGAGTGTCGCGCAAAGCGCGATGTATAGAAGGATGATCGGAAAATCACTACCCTGACGAGGGATAAGATGGTCTGGTTTGGTGAGCAAGTTCGCATGCGGTAAACTTCAAACGGCTCGCAGTTCAGCGAGCCGTTTTCTTTATAGGGCCTCTAGCTCATGCTTGGTTAGAGCAGCGGACTCATAATCCGTTGGTGCCGTGTTCGACTCACGGGAGGCCCACCAAAAAATTAAAGGGCTAACGATAAGTTAGCCCTTTTTCTTTTCTTAATTATCCGCAAGTGTATTGAAGTAATGGCACCAATGCTGCCCGTATGAGTCGACAAAGTAGTTGCCAGGGAGTCGTCGCGTGACGGGCTATCCGGAAGACTTTCTCGGTGATTCATCTTTCAGAATAGCCGCGAGGATAGCTGTTCGCCCATGCGTAGCATTGTGTGGATAGGCAATGTACGGAAAGCTCTCGGAAAGCGCACTCCCAATTCTTGGGCTGTATCTACCTTAGCGCACCCTACAGTGATGAAAAGGTCGCGGTGTTGCGATAGAAACTCACATAGCTTTTGCCAGCGAGAGATGTTAAGCGAGTGTGGACGCAGTTGTTCAGGACCTTTCCGCCGCGAGTCAATGAATTCAAAGCTATGGAGGAGAACGACGAACTCCGGTTTTTGTTGTCGTGCGGCTTCGAGGAGCGCGTGTCGAAGTTCGTTAAACGAAAGCGCAGTGATTTGCGCAGGACGATAGTGGTCAGGATAATCCTCGACGTAAGACAAGGGAATTGTCTGGCACTCGGTGGCGTTAGGAGGTAAGTCGCGCAGTTCTTTTAGCATACGCCGTGTGACTGGTTGCGATGGATCGAAGCTCATATCTAATACCAGCCCGGCGTCTCTGGCTGCACGAAGAGTATCGCGATTGCCACCCATGTTCCCTGCACGTAAGGCTAAGGGTTCAGGTACTCCTGCGGCTCGCAGATTCTCCAAAGCATGGCCGATAATTGCTGACTGTTCGTTTGCATTAAAGTCGCGCAAATTCTGGCGGTACCTCTTTGGCAGATTGCACGCTATTGTTTCCGTCAGCCACTCGGTATGAACATGTAACTGTATTTCTTGGCGGTACCCGTGAATGAGTTGAACCGTCCGTTCCAGCAACGTTCGTCCGACCGAAGATGCGAACAGCGATTCAACGAAGAACACGCCTTCAAGATCGTACTGGCGGAGGGTCTCGAGAATAAATCGTAGTCCGTAATCGCCTAAGGGTGTGCGGCCAAGTATGCAGCGCTCGTAGTCTTCCTCTAGATCGGGATGTGGGCAAGCGAGAGAACGTTCAGGCCAATTTGGCGTACGTGGCCAAAGTTCGGTGTCAACTGTAAGCAAAACTTTGAGCATAGCGTGCGTTTATTCCACACTGGTATTCCCAGCGCTCCCAGGCACTCCGTAATGCGATTGCATAACGAAGTCTATCTATTGTTGTTGTGTAATTTATCTTACATATAAGTAGATGAATATAGCACGGTCCCTTATACAGCAGTTGTTTGCGGTACAGCACAGCGAGACAGAGGTCCAAATCGAGGTAATATCATGGCACTGTCTTTTTTCATATTTAGTAGCTCGAGATGGTTAGCAGGCGTCAAAATAATCCACGCAGCTACAGTAATTAAAGTAACGAAGAGGAATAAGCAGGCTTTATAAGGTGGCTTGTTTTGTTGAGACGCGATTCAAGTCAATTTCTTGCGCGGTGCTAGATTGGACCCAGTACGTTTTATCTCTTTCATTCGTTCTTCCTGCTCCTGACACTTCGGTCCAGTGAATTCTTTTTGCAGAGAATCCAGAAACACCCGCGTTCGAGCTGGCATCAAGCGTCGACCGGGGAAGACGGCCCAGGCGGTCGTTGGGGGCAAAGTCCAGTCGGGTAGTACCGGAGCCAGTTTGCCGTTCAGCACATAGGCCTGGGCGAAATGGTCGGGGACGGTGGCGATGCCGGCACCGGCAAGCGCCATTTGCATCATCAAGTCGGGCGAGTTGGCCGTGGCCCGGCCGGGAGGGATGCCTTCCCAGCGCGCTTCGCCGCGTTTGAGCAGCCAGGGTTGCGGCTCACCATTCCGCAACAATAATCGCAATGTGTCGTGCTCCATCAGGGCTTCGGGTTCGGAGGGGAGGCCACGACGTTTCAGATAGGCGGGCGCCGCGTACAGGCTGGCTGAAATGATGGCGATCCTGCGTGCGACGAGCGAGGCATCGTCGGGCAAGGCGCCCATGCGAATGGCGAGATCAAAGTTTTCACCGATGAGATCGACGCGTCTGGGCGACAGATCGAGTTCGAGCGAGATGGCCGGATATTGCTCGATGAATTGGGTCATCAATGAGACCAGCACGACATTGGCGAAATCGTTCGGCATCGACACGCGCAGGCGACCGCTGGGTTCGACTTGCCGGTGTTGTGCGAGCGAGGCCGTAGCTTCGATTTCATTGGCGACCTGATGGGCGTGGATCAGCACGCTATGGCCGAAGTCGGTCACGGTGAGTTTGCGGGTGGTGCGTAACAGCAGCCGTTCGCCCAAGCTGGCTTCCAGCGCGGCGATGCGCCGGGAGATGGTGGATTTGGGCAGACCGGAACGCTCGGCGGCGCGACTGAAACTGCCGGTGTCAACGACGTGGGCGAAGAGTAAAAGGTCATTGGGTTCAAGGTTCATGACAAGACTCCTGACGGTTCTATTATCCCGTTAATGGAACAATGATATCCGTTTTGACGTCTTCCGGATTGATTGTGGAACAACTAAAGTGACTCCATCGCTTTACGACAAACCGTTTCATAACCAACCTTGAAGGACATCATCATGAACATTCTGCAAATCAACTCCAGCGCCCGCCCACTGATTAACGGCGAAGGCTCGCATTCCACCCGCCTGGCCAATTCGATTGTGGCGCGTCTGCGTGCAACCGAACCCAAGGCCATGCTGACGGTACGCGACCTGTCGCAAACGCCACATCCCAGCCTGGACGAATCGGCGCTGCAAGCCTTGTTTACGCCAGACGAACAGCGCACGCCGGAACAGGCGGCACGCGTCACGATTGATGATGTCTTGATCGCCGAGATTCAGGCCGCAGATGTAGTCGTATTGGGTGTGCCGATGTATAACTTCGGTGTGACCGCGCAGTTGAAGAACTGGATTGATGCCATCTCGCGTGCCCGTGTGACGTTTGCCTATACCGAGAAAGGTCCGGTTGGTCTGCTGCAAGGCAAGAAGGTTTATGTGGCGTTGACGCGCGGCGGCCAGTATCGCAATACGCCCGCTGATACGCAGGTGCCTTATCTCAAGATGGTTTTGGGATTCCTGGGAATGACCGATGTGCAGTTTGTGTATGCCGAAGGTTTGGCAATGGGTCCTGAAGCGGAGCAGAGTGGTTTGGCTTCGGCCCAGAGTCAGATTGAGGAAGTTGTAGCTGCTTGAGTTCCCTCCCTTTCAAGGGGAGGGGTAGGGTGGGGATGGGTTTCAATGGCTAGGCTAGTGTGCAATACCCATCCTCACCTCAACCTAAGCCAACCTTCCCCTTGAAGGGGAAGGAGTTTATTTAGTTTGTTATGTTGTTAACCGAAAGGAGTTCGTCATGACCACTACCACTTTAACCAAACCTGTCAGCGTTCAGACTGGCGGTGAATTTGCCGTGCAGCAGCCGCGCGCGGTCGAGCGACTAGTGGTTGGACAGGCCACCTCGGACGGTGCGGGGGTCAAGCTCACGCGTGTGCTGACGCATGACCTGCAACAACGGCTTGATCCGTTCCTGATGCTCGATGCGTTTGGCACCGACAATCCGGATGACTATATCGGCGGCTTTCCGAATCATCCGCATCGCGGCTTTGAAACCGTGACCTATATGATCGCCGGTCGCATGCGTCATCGTGACAGCGCGGGCAATGAAGGCTTGCTGCAAAACGGCGGTGTGCAATGGATGACGGCCGGTCGCGGTGTGATTCATTCGGAATTGCCTGAGCAGGAAGAAGGCAGCATGGAAGGCTTTCAGCTCTGGTTGAATCTGGCTGCGAAGGACAAGATGACTGCGCCCTGGTATCGCGATTTGCAAAGCGCGGACATTCCCGAGTTCACCACGCCTGAGGGCGTGACGGCACGGGTGATTGCAGGAGCGAGTCATGGCGTAAATGGCGCGATGCAACGCGAGGTGACCGAGCCTTTGTATCTGGATCTGCATCTGGAACCGGGTGCTCGTTTTGAGCAAAAGCTGCCTGCAAGTTTCAACGCTTTCGTCTACGTCTATCGCGGCGAAGTCGAGATCGGTGATACTAAAGTGCCGGTGCAGCGGATGGCGATTCTGAAAAACACGGCGGGTAGCGATGGCGTTGTGTTGCGCGCGACAGATCGTCCAACTCGTGTGCTGATCATCGCCGGGCAGCCGCTCAAGGAGCCGATTGCGCAGTACGGTCCGTTTGTGATGAACACGCAGGAAGAAATTTTTCAGGCGGTTCGTGACTTTCAGTCGGGACGTTTTAAAGCGACGGCTTGATGGGAAGTTTGTCATCCTGAACGTAGTGAAGGATCTCAGGTCGGTGCTCATTGAGGATGGTCCTTAAATGCGCTACTAACTGAGATCTTTCGCTCTGCTCAGGATGACCGGCGGGCCATAAATCGTGGGATTCCCGGTTCTGCGATAATGTAGAGTGTTGGTGGCTTGCCGTCCCGGGCAACGCGCATCAATCAGAGAACGGATCAGCGCCACTTGCATGCAAGATTCAGCATGATCCATTGATTCCGATTGCGATCCATTTTGACTTCATTGTTTTGAACCCACCCAGCGACACACCTGTCAGTTTTGCCTCGTTCGGCCTGCATGCCGATATCCTCCGCGCTCTAACCGAGCAGGGCTATGTCACGCCCACGCCGATTCAGGAACAGGCCATTCCGGTGGTGTTGACCGGGCGTGACGTGATGGGTGCTGCCCAGACCGGTACCGGCAAGACTGCTGGATTTTCTTTGCCGATCATTCAGATGTTGTTGCCACTGGCGAGTGCCAGTATGTCGCCAGCGCGTCATCCGGTGCGTGCCTTGATTCTGGTACCCACGCGGGAACTGGCCGACCAGGTTTACGACAACGTTGCGCGTTACGCAAAGCACACCCCGCTCAAATGCACGGTCATCTTTGGCGGCATGGACATGGCGCCACAGACTGCAGCCTTGCGTGCTGGCGTCGAAATCGTAATTGCTACGCCGGGTCGCTTGCTGGATCACGTTCAGCAGAAAACCCTGAACCTTGGTCAAGTACAAATGCTGGTGCTCGATGAAGCGGATCGTATGCTCGACATGGGCTTTCTGCCTGACCTGCAACGCATCATCAATCTGTTGCCCAAGCAGCGCCAGAACCTGATGTTCTCGGCCACGTTCTCGAACGAGATCAAGAAGCTGGCGCAGACCTTCATGCGCGAGCCGCAGTTGATTGAAACGGCGCGTCGCAATGCCACCGCTGAAAACGTTTCGCAGGTGGTGTATCAAGTGGCGGGCGAGCACAAGCGTGCTGCCGTCGCGCATATCGTGCGTGAGCGCGGCATGACCCAGATCATCGTGTTTTCCAATACCAAGATCGGTACGTCGCGCTTGGCGCGCGAACTGATCAAGGAAGGCATCAAGGCGGATGCGATTCATGGTGACAAGAGCCAGAAGGAGCGCATGGTCGCTCTGGACGCGTTCAAGAAAGGCGAACTGGATGTGCTGGTTGCGACTGATGTCGCGGCGCGGGGTCTCGACATCGTTGAACTGCCCTGCGTGATCAATTACGATCTGCCGCATGCGCCGGAAGACTATGTGCACCGCATCGGCCGCACCGGTCGCGCGGGTGCATCGGGCGATGCCATTTCGTTGATGGCGCCGGAAGAAGAGCGTTATCTGACCGACATCGAAAAGCTGATCAAGACCAAGATCGAGCGACGCGCGCTGGAAGGCTTTCATCCGGCTGAGCGCTCGCATCATCACGAACCGCGTGAGCATAGAGAACCGAGGGAACGTAGCGGGCGTGGTGGTTCACGGTCGGATTCACGTTCTGATGCGCGCCCGGATTCACGTCCTTCACGCAGTTACGCCAGCCCGAAAGCCAAGCCGGTCGACGAATGGTTCCTCAAACCTTACGAGTCCAGCTCGCCTGAACCGACTGAGGCGGCTTCTCCGGTTCCAACCGCGACCCCTTCGATTACCCGCAACGCGCCACGCAAGCCAGTTGCGGCTTTGCTCGGTGGTGCCAAGAAAAACAAATAGATTTCAGTACTTCACATTGCGCTTCTGCCAACTGGCAGTCGCTTGTGACCAGAATTGCGTGATGCTCGTCGCACCGAATGCTTCAAGGCCCAGATGTTGTGCGGCCAGTCGCAATTCAGCCAATGGATGTTTGCGATCCAGAGCCTTTGCACCGGTTTGTTTGCTGAGCTTTTCGCCCAGTTTTGTCTCGACCACCGGGACATGCAGATAACGTGGTGTGGGTAGACCCAAAGCGCGCTGCAAATGAATCTGGCGCGGTGTGGAATCCAGCAAATCGCTGCCACGAACCACGTCGGTAATTCCCTGTTCTGCGTCATCGACCACGACGGCCAATTGATAGGCCCAGAAGCCATCGGCCCGCTTCAGGACATAATCGCCAACTTCCGTAGTGAGGTTTTGCTGCTGAGGGCCGAAGTGCCGGTCATCAAAGCGAATGACATTGCCCGAATCATTGGTGTGGGCAACACGCATGCGCCATGCACGTGGAGGACGGCCTTCAGGCAGCCCTGAGCGACAGGTGCCGGGATAGACCGCCGCATTCGAGGTCGTAGTCGAAGCGGTGATCGAGTCGGAAATTTCTTTGCGCGTGCAAGCGCAGGGATAAAGCCAGCCCGCCTGCTCAAGGCGATCAAAGGCAGCTTGATAAGCAGCCCCGCGCTGGCTTTGAACCATCACCTCCCCGCTCCATTCAAAACCGAAGTCCGTCAGGGTGGCGAGTATGTTTTCAGTGGCTCCGGCCACTTCTCGGGGCGGGTCGATGTCCTCGATCCGCACCAGCCACTCACCTTGATGCGCGCGCGCATCAAGCCAGCCGGCCATCGCTGCGGCCAGCGAGCCCAGGTGCAAAGGGCCTGTGGGAGAGGGTGCGAAACGACCGCGATAGCGTCCCGTCAGGGGGCTGGCATCGGAATTGGGCAAGTATTCGAGCTGGCTCATGCGCTGGTATTTCGCTTGCTTAATCACAACAAAGCCTTGATTCCACTCAAAATCTGGCTGAAAAGATTTAGATCGACGGTTTTGGGCCGTTAAAATGGTTGCCGTTTATCGATTGATCCTACAATCCATTGAATTAAATCTTACGTAATTCCTACTCAACCGCCTATGTCAGCAGATGGCCCCACGGCTAAATCCGTGACACGCTCATTCGGTTCGAACGCGCTTCCAGAACGAGGCACGGCTTCCATTTTTTCCGGCTCACGCATTATGCCGTTGAAAGATGTGAATCTGCGGGTGCGGCGCGAGTTGCTGCGGGTGATCATCGGGAATGCGTTCTGGCTCGGCGTAGTCAGTCTGGGCGTCGCACTGTTTGTGATTTATGCGGTGCATGACGCCGTGCCCATGCAGCGCTACCTGAGCTGGATGGTGCTGATTGTTCTGGGCGTCGTGTTTCATTTTGTCCTCAGCCATTCCTGGGGCCAGACCAGGGCGGACGCTGACTCCCAAATACTGAAATGGGAATTGTGGGCCGCAACCGTGGCACTGACCAAAGGCATCGCATGGGGATTCCTGACGACTTTTGTGCGGGAATCCGGCCCCACTCTGCAAATCATCTGTGCCCTGGTTTTGAGTTGTTTGATGGTGGCGCTGAATATCAGCTATGGACTGAGCCGTCGTATCTACCCGTTTTTCTTCGTACCCATTTTTCTCGCTCAAGCGCTGCTTTTTTATCACCACAGCGACAGCTATGCGGTGCCGATCGTCCCACTCTGGAGTGCATTCGGGCTGTTGCTGTTCCTGATGCATCGCCTGACCGCAGCGATGAACGAGCGCCGTCTGGTGGAACGTTTTTCGCAGGAAAATATTGCCGCCGAGCAACGGGTTCTGCTGAACACCTTGTCTTTGGGCGTACTGGTGACCCAGCGCGACATCATTGTTGATTGCAATGACCGCTATCTGCAGATGTATGGCTATAAGCGCGAGGAGTTGATTGGTCAAAGCACGCGCATTTTCATGGATTCTGAAGAAGACTATATCGACTCGTTGCAGAGGAATAGTGACTTTTTCAACGGCCGCAAAGTCGAACGGATTGCGCGGCGCAAGCGTGCCGACGGCAGTCTGATTGATGTGGAAATCAATCTGGGTCTGGTCGATCCGAGCAATCCTGATTCGCAGGTGGTGGGAACTTATGAAGACGTCAGCGAACGTCTGGAAACCGAGCGGCACTTGCGTTCCAGTCAGGCGCGTTTCGGGATGGCTCTGGACGCGCTCCAGTCCGGTGTATGGGACTACGACACAGCGGACCAGAATTTTTTTATCTCGCGCCGCTTCAAGCAGGTGCTCGGCTACGATGAAGTAGCGAGTCTGGCTCCGCATTTGAAGCGGATTTTTTTCTATCACGACTGGATCGAAGAACAAGATCGGGCCGCAATGGCCGAGGCGCGTGCGGCTTTCCTGGCCGAAGGCAAACCGTTTGATCACCAGTACCGCTTGAAATTGCCCGATGAGCGTGTCATCTGGATTCGTGAAAGTGTTCTGGCGCAGATGGATGAGAACGGCAAGCTGGTGCGCTTTACCGGTTCGATTACCGACACGACCATCAGCAACAAGGTGCAGGAACAGTTGCGCGAGAGTGAACTCCTGCATCGCAGCCTGATTGAAACAGTCGACAGCCTGATCTGGCACACCGACGAGCAAGGTGTGCTGACCTTTGTCAATGAACGCGGTGCCAACAGTTTGTACGGCTATGAGCCCAGCGCCATGATCGGTCAAAAGATTACCGATTTTTCAGCGCCTGAATCTATGAGCATGGAAGTCAATCAACATTTCCCCGGTTTGCGCGAAGGACTGCGTTTGCTCAATACCGAAGTCGTACATTTCCATAAAAACGGCAAGCGAATTTATCTGAGTGTGAACGCGGTTCCCTTATTTGATGATGCAGGTGACTTCGTCGGTGTGGTTGGGATCAATACCAACATCACCCCGATCAAGAAGCGTCAACGCGCATTCCAGGAAGCGGTCCGTTTGCAGCGCCTTATTTTTGACAGTGCGGGTGAGGGCATTGTGCTGGAGCGCACAGGCCGGGTGTTCCGCGCCAATCAGGCTTTTGTTGATCTCATTGGCGGAACACTGGGTGACATCATTGCTCGTTCCTTGTCGACCTGGTTTGAAAATGCCGATGAATGGCGTCGCATCGAAGCTCAGTTGATGACGCTGGGTAACGTCATCAAAGTCGAGCAAACCATGCGCTGTATTGATGGCAGGACGATCTGGGTATTGGCAACCGGTCGGCTTGCCGAAGTTCAGGAAAATGACGAAGCACAGGGCATGATCTGGGTCTTTTCCGATATCACCGCGCAGAAGCAACAGGAAGAACAAAGCTGGTATCGCGCCAATCATGACGAACTGACCGGCTTGCCGAATCGGCGCATGCTGCAGGATCGACTGGAGCAGGCGCTGGGGCATGCACGACGTGAGTCGGGACGTGTCGGATTACTGATGCTCGATCTCGATGGCTTCAAGGAAGTCAATGACAATTACGGCCATCGTTTCGGCGATGAGATGCTCAGGCAGATTTCAGAACGCATGTCCGCCGATGTCCGGCAGCTTGATACGGTGGCCCGGATGGGAGGTGATGAATTCGTCGTGGTACTGCACAATGTCGATAACATTCACGACATCGAATTCATGGCGCAGCGCTTGATTGAACGTATTCGGCAACCGATGGAAATTGAAGGAGTCGAGCTGACCATCAGCACCAGTATCGGCATCAGCATGTTCCCCGAAAGTGATGAGAGTCTGGTGGGTCTGATGCACGCCGCCGATATGGCGATGTATGCTGCCAAAGCGAGTGGCAAAAATGCCTACCGCATTGCCGAACCGATGCGGCGGTCCGGCGGAACGCAAACCAAGCTCAAGCTCAGTTAAGCCGTTGGGCTTTGCAGGTTTCTTTCAAGGCTCTTTTGATCCAGTGTTTCCGCGCATTTAGGACATGATTGTCCGGGAACATAACGCGCATCCTGTTGCTCTTCTGCAGTGACCACTGCACGGCAGGCATAGCATTGTCTGGTGGACGTTTCCTTCAGTTGCGGATTCAGCGCAACGCGATCATCGAAGACGAAGCAGTCGCCGCGCCAGTGTGCACCACCGACGTCCTCGAAATACTTGAGAATCCCGCCGTCGAGTTGCAACACGTTGTCCATACCGATTTCCTGCATGTACAGCACAGCCTTTTCACAACGAATGCCACCGGTGCAGAACGTGACGACCGTCTTATCTCTTAGGCTGTCAGCGGTTTGCTGAATCGCCTGTGGAAATTCGCCGAAGTGATGAATATTGAATTCGCGTGCTTCCTCAAAAGTGCCGACCTCAACTTCAAAGGCATTGCGCGTGTCGAGCAGAACGATTTCACGTCCCTGATCGTCATGTCCCTGATCCAGCCATTGCTTGAGCTGTTGTGGGGTAATCGCTGGGGCGCGCTGATTGTCCGGCCGTATGGTCGGATGGCGCATCGTGATGATTTCCTTTTTCAGCTTGACCAGCATTCGATTGAACGGCTGACGATCCGAATAACTTTCCTTGACCGTCAATCGGGAAAACTTGCCTTCGAACAGTGCGTCGTTGCGTAACCAGGTCAGAAAATCAGAGATGCTTTGTGGCGCGCCCGCAAGAAAAAGATTGATGCCCTCCGGCGTCAGCAGAATCGTTCCTTTGAGTCCGAGTTCGACACATCGTGTTTTGACGGGTGCGCGCCACTCCGCCACGTCGGGCAGTGCGACAAACTGATAAGCGGCGATGTTGAGAATGTTCATAAGCCGACATTATAAAGTTTGTGAAAAATATTTCGACGCGGAGGCGCAGAGACGCAGAGAAAATCTAAAACACTGATTTTTGTCATCCTGAGCATCGCGAAGGATCTCAGTTGTGCAATAACTGCCTGCAGTTGGGAATGTCCTGAGATTCTTCGCTGAGCTCAGAATGACATGCCTTTCTCTGCGTCTCCGCGTCTCTGCGTCGAGATTCAAAACGACAAGCGTTAAAATGCCGTCATGTCTCAAACAAGCTCATCTGACCCCGGTTTCATTCATTTACGCCTGCATTCCGAGTATTCGATTTCGGACGGCATGCTGCGTATCGATCCCTTGGTAGAAAGAGCCGTAGCCGATGGTCAAGGCGCGCTGGCCTTGACCGATTTGTCGAATCTGTTTGGGCTGGTCAAATTCTATAAACAGGCACGCGCCAGTGGGGTCAAGCCGATTGCGGGCTGCGACATCTGGATTAGTGATGATTCGGGTTCGCACCAGGAAGGGCGCAGCCAGGACAAGAGCCATCGCCTGCTTTTGTTGGTACGCAATCACGTGGGCTATCTGCGCTTGTGCGAATTGCTTTCGCGCGCGTGGCTGGAAAATCAGTCACGTGGTCGACCAGAATTCAGTATCGAATGGTTTGAAGCACTTGCTCAGGAAGGCGGTACCGATGGTTTGATTGCCTTGTCCGGCGCGCAAGGCGGCAATATCGGATTGGCTCTGGTGAACGGTCAGTTTGAACTGGCCGAACAACATGCCAAGCGTTGGGCCCGGCTATTCCCGAATGCTTTTTATATTGAGCTGCAGCGCTACGGACAAACAGGTGCAGACCAGTACATTAATCGGGCGGTGAAACTCGCAGCCAAACTTGGTTTGCCCGTGGTCGCGACACATCCGGTTCAGTTCCTTGATGCAAGCGAGTTTCGCGCACACGAGGCGCGCGTCTGTATTGCCGAGGGCGAGATTCTGGCGAACCCTCGTCGCAGCAAACGCTTTACGCCAGAACAGTATTTCAAGACCCAGGCCGAGATGGCGGCGTTGTTTGCCGATCTACCCACGGCTTTGCAGAACACGGTGGAAATCGCCAAACGTTGTAACCTGAGCCTGGAGCTGGGCAAGGCCCGCCTGCCCCAGTTCCCGACGCCACATGGGGTATCGCTGAACGACTATCTGGTTCAGCAAGCCGGTGAAGGTCTGGAGCAGCGCCTGCAACAGCTTTATCCCGATGCCGCAGACCGGGTACAGGAACGGGCGCGTTATCTCGACCGGCTGCAATTCGAGACCGACACTATTATCAAGATGGGCTTCCCGGGCTACTTTCTGATCGTGGCCGACTTCATTAATTGGGCCAAAAACAATGGCGTGCCGGTGGGGCCGGGGCGCGGTTCCGGTGCTGGTTCGCTGGTGGCTTATTCGCTCGGCATTACCGATCTGGATCCGCTTGCTTATGGACTTATCTTCGAGCGCTTTCTGAATCCTGAGCGGGTCTCGATGCCGGACTTCGATATCGACTTCTGTCAGGAGGGCCGCGACCGCGTCATCGACTATGTCAAGAAGAAGTACGGTGCTGAATCCGTTGCACAGATTGCCACTTTCGGCACTATGGCGGCCAAGGCGGCGGTGCGCGACATTGGCCGCGTGCTTGATCTGCCGTTCAATTTTGTCGATGGCATTGCCAAGCTGATTCCGTTCAAGCCGGGCAAGCTGGTGACGCTGGCCGATGCGCGCAAGGAAGAACCGCTGTTGGCCGAGCGCGAGCGAAAGGAAGATGAAGTCCGGGAGTTGATCGAACTGGCTGAACGTGTTGAAGGCCTGACGCGTAATGTCGGCATGCACGCCGGTGGTGTGCTGATTGCGCCCGGTAAGCTTACCGATTTCAGTCCACTCTATACCCAGCATGGTTCGGACAGCATCGTCAGTCAGTACGACAAGGACGATGTGGAAGCCGCAGGCTTGGTTAAGTTCGACTTCCTCGGCCTGACCACGCTGACCATTCTAGAGTGGGCCAGTGCCAGCATTCGCAGACTCTATGAAGACCGGAATGACTTTGCGCTCGAACGCATTGCACTCGACGACAAAGCTGCTTACGAGGTGTTCAAGCGCGCGGATACTGTCGCCGTGTTCCAGTTTGAAAGTCCCGGTATGCAGCGCATGCTCAAAGACGCCAGGCCCGACCGTTTCGGCGACATCATCGCGCTGGTGGCCTTGTATCGTCCCGGTCCGATGGACTTGATTCCCGACTTCGTCGCACGCAAAAAAGGTGAGCGTTTCGAGTATCCCGACCCGCGTGTGCAGCCGATTCTGGAAGAGACTTACGGCATCATGGTCTATCAAGAACAGGTGATGCGGATGGCCCAAATCATCGGCGGCTATTCGCTCGGCAGTGCCGATCTGTTGCGTAAAGCAATGGGCAAGAAAAAAGCCGATGAAATGGCCAAGCATCGTGTGATCTTTGGTGAGGGTGCGGCGAAGAATGGCATGTCGCACGCCAAGGCCAACGAAATCTTCGACCTGATGGAGAAGTTTGCGGGCTACGGCTTCAACAAGTCGCACGCCGCTGCTTACGCATTGCTGGCGTATCACACGGCGTGGCTCAAGGCTCATTATCCGGCTGAATTCATGGCGGCCAACTTGTCGGCTGCACTCGATGATACCGACAAGGTCAAGGTGCTGATTGAGGATAGTCGCAAGAGTAATCTGACCATTTTGCCACCAGATATTAATACTTCAGATTATCGCTTCACACCGGTGCGAACCGATCCAGCAAAACGTGCGATGGCAGTGCGCTACGGACTCGGTGCGATCAAGGGAACCGGCCAAGCGGCCATCGAACGTATCGTTGCCGCGCGCCAGGAAAAACCGTTTACCGATCTGTTCGATTTCTGCACGCGCGTCGACAAGCGTCTGGTCAATCGTCGTGTCATCGAAGGGTTGGTGCGTGCCGGTGGCTTCGACACATTGGACGATGACCGTGCGAGTTTGCTGACCACAGTGGGTCGTGCGATGGAAGCGGCAGAACAGGCCGAGGCCCATGCCAACCAGGTCAGCCTGTTCGATGCAGGGGATGCAGTTGTCTCGCAAAAAGAATGGGTACGCATGCCACGCTGGTCCGAGAAGGACAAACTCAGCAACGAAAAAATAGCGCTCGGTTTTTATCTGTCCGGCCATTTGTTCAAGGGCAGCGAGGCCGAGGTGCGGCGTTTTGCACGCACACCGTTGGCGCAAATTCAGCCCTCACGTGAGGTGCAAATCATTGCGGGAATCATTGCCGGGATGCGTACCCAAATGACCCGGCGCGGCAAGATGCTGGTGCTGATACTGGACGATGGTACGGCTCCGCTCGAGGTCACGGTCTTCAACGAACTTTACGAAGCTAATCGCCAGCGTCTGCGTGAAGATGAACTGGTCATTATTCATGGCACCGTGCGCAACGATGATTTCAGCGGCGGTCTGCGTGTGACGGCTGAACGCGTGCTCGACCTGACCATGGCACGTAGCCAGTATGCACGCGCGCTGCGTCTGTCGATGAATGGGCAATCGGATGCAGCCCGGCTCAAGCAATTACTGGCACCGTACAAGATCAATCAGGAAGGCGTGTCGGGATGCCCAGTCATGATTTGCTACCAGACGGGTCATGCGGCTGGCGCATCGCTTTGCGAAATCAGTTTGGGTGAAGACTGGCGCGTCAGGCCGGACGATGGCTTGATCGGCACCTTAAACGATTGGTTGACGCCAGCGAATGTAGAGCTCTGCTACAACTAGCCTGATCGCCTGAGCCTATTAAGCGTGCAACCATGTGTCGGGCAGCATCTTCATCACGGCCTCGATAATGCGTTCAGCGGGAAGTTGCTCGAGGCAGTCACTCTTGCTGTTGATGTGCCGGTCACATCCTTCTTTATGACATGGGACGCAAGGCCCCTCTCCTTGAATCAGCATGACATTGCCGATATGTTGCCGTTCTGCTTTCATCTGGTAAGGACTTGAGATCGCAGAATTCGCTGCTTTCCAGTGTTGCGGCATGGGCCCCCAACGCATGGTATTGGTCGGGCCGAACATCGTCACCGTCGGCACGCCCATTCCAGCCGCCATATGCGTCACCGAGGTGTCCGGTCCGACATAGCAGATCGCATGTTTGAGCAATAACGAGGTTTCCGCCAGACTGAGCTGCCCGCAAAGATTGTCAACAGGGGCGTCAGTATGTTCAAGAATCTGGCGGATGTATTCGACTTCATCCTGGTCAGGACTACCGGTCATGACGATTCGTATGTCTTTGCTATGTAGAAACTGAATCAGACTGCGCCAGCCGGACATTGTCCATTTTTTATATTGAAATTTCGGCGAGCAATGCAATACGACAAAAGGGCGTTCCGTCCAGTCACTCCCCAGTCGTTCACGAATGGCCCGGTCCGAATCGGCCATTGGCGGAACAAAGGCATTCCGACTGGGAATGCCGAGTGCTTCCGTCAACGCCAGATATTGAAGAATGGTATGTGTGTTTTCGCCAGAAAAATCAACGTGGCGTTTGAGTAATAAAGCTTTCCACCAACGCTTATCCCGTTCAATGGGCAATATGCCAACCCGAACCTTCGCTGCGAGCAAACCAAGCAAGTGCGGCTTGTCTCCACTGATGGTGATCACCGCCAGATCGTAGCGGCGAAAAATGCGTTTGAGTAATGCTACGTACTGAGAAAAGTTCGGACGCTCAGCAATCGGAATAATTGTATTGATGTCTTTGTTACCTTCCAGGGCACTGATCGTATTCTCGAAGACCAAAGCATCGATCTTGGCATTTGGATAAAACGCGCGAATGCTATGAATCAGCGGGGTCGTGAGCAATACGTCACCGATCCGCCGGGTGATGACCACGAGAATACGGTCAGCGGACAAAGGCTTATTCATTGAAAATCAATGTGGGGCCTGCATTTCGATCAGGCCCAGTTCAGCGCGTACAGCCTGCGATTGAACGCGTTCAGTCAGACGCGTATCGTTGTCCGATAACTGGGCCCGATCATTTTCCTGATGCCAAAGATGAAAGACTTCGGTCGCGAAGGCGCCGTCTTTGCGAGCGAGGCCAAGATTAAAAAGACGCAGACAAAAATCGGCATCTTCACGTCCCCAACCTGTATACGATGCATCGAAACCATTGACGGCATCAATGTCAGCGCGCCATACCGCCAGATTGCAGGATTTGACGCGGGTCAGATCCTTGCTGGTGAAGCGACGAAGATTTCCGAATGATCGACCGTCAGGAAGATTGGGACGGGGCAACTTGTTGATGTGACCCTGCAACCGATATGCCAGCAACTTCAAACTGGATGCATGGTTGATTGCCATCCCTTCTGCAATGACGCGTTGTGTAAATGCTTTACTTACTAAAATGCGACTGCCCGTAACAAAGCAATTCGGTTCTGCAAGCCGTACGTGTTGCGAGATGAAGTCCGGTTTGGCAATGCAGTCGCCATCCAGAAAAATAATGTAAGCACCTTTTGAGATCAGGAGTCCCCGATTGCGGGCAGCAGCAGCTCTGAACCCCTTGTCTTCCTGCCAGGCGTGTTTGATCGTTGCCTGATTCAGCTTTTGATATTGCGCAATGACCGATGCCGTTTCAGGACCTGAGCCATCGTCAGCAATAATGATTTCATAGTTGGGGTAGTTTTGTTCAATCAACGAACTCAACACCAGGGCCAAAGCATCAGGACGGTTGTACGTGGTGACAATGACCGAAACGAGTGGCTCACCGCTCATTCGTTTCTCCTGAAGGACGAGTCACGCTTTGCTTACCTGTCCCAGCATTTCTCTGTAATAGCCACAATTTCAAATAGCGGTAATACGTCCCCTCGGCATTACAGATGGCCAGAACGAAACCTTCCTTCCCGTCGAGGAAACCGAGCTGAAAAAAATAAGTCCGCATAAAGGCCCACCAGCCATGCAGAACTGCCGAAAGCAATGACGAAGACTTGCCTTTCTCAAGCATCATTTGTGCACCACTCGTTGAGTAGCGATTCATTTTTTGCAGCGATTGGCTGATGTCTTCAATCGCAATATGAATGATGGGCTTGGAAAACTGACCTTTGCTTCCATTAACAACGACACGTTCATGCACGATGTCATCGGTAAAACGTCCGGCAGAGCGCCGAAAAAACCGGTCAATTCGGTCCGGCCACCACCCGGAATGCTTCATGAAACGTCCGCAGAATTGTGATGATCGGGGCGACGAGAAACAATTGTGCGTGGTGCCGTTGCGCAGGACGCCGCGAATCTCTTCGGCCAGTTCGGGACTGAGCCGCTCATCTGCATCCAGACTGAAGACCCATTCTCCTTGGGCAGCATTCAGCGCAATATTCTTTTGCGGACCAAAACCCAACCAGTCAGCCTGAATGACCTGTGCTCCCATTGTTTGGCAAATCGAGACGGTATCGTCGGTACTCCCCGAATCCACCACGATGATTTCATCGGCCAATCCCTTGACCGAATTCAGGCAGTCACCAATATGCCTGGCTTCATTCAGGGTAATCACGATGACGCTCAGTTGCTTGGGGACGGTGTTCAAAATATCGGGAGTCTGGAAGTGAACTGACCGTATTCTACAATCGGCACGATCTTGCCTCGCTTATAATCAAGCGCCTCATATAGGGACCACTTATATGGGCCACTTATAAGGACTGCACGTACTTGTCGACTGGTCATGAATCCATTACCTATTAGCAAAGGCCTGGAAACGGCTGCACGTTGGTCTGCAATCGCACTTTGTTTCGCGATACCAGTCTCGACGCCTGCCACCAGCATACTGCTCGTACTGGCAGTTGTATTTGCCACGCTTTCGAAAGACTGCTTGAAGCGTTATACGGAAATATTATCCAGACAACCCGCACAGATTTTTCTCGCCCTGTATGTGATGATGCTTTTGGCTGCCACCTACGGCATGGGGACTACGGACGAAAATCTGAATTATCTGCGCAAGTATCTTGGGCTACTGTTGCTACTGCCACTGATGACCATTTTTCCTGATGTCCGGTCATTGCGACTGGCACTCACTTCGTTCGGTGCAGCGCTGGTACTGACGCTCATCCTGTCATACCTGTTTTGGTTGAGCATACTTCCTGCGCCCTGGACGGTTGCCGGTCACGTGTTCGATACCTCGCCGGATAACCCGATTGTGTTTAAGCTTCATATCACCCACGGTTTTTTCATGGCCTTTGGCGTATTTCTGTTCGCGATAGCGGCAATGCAAGCGAAGCAGCGGTCGGTACAACGCAGCTTGTGGTTGATCACCCTTCTGGCCGCGTTTAATGTTCTTTTTATGGTCAAGGGACGAACCGGCTATGTGGTCATCATGCTGCTCGCCGTGTATCTGTTTCATTTTCGCTTCGGTCGCAAAGGGCTGTTGATTGGCGCAGTCGCTGTCCTGGTGTTGGCAGGAGCGGGTTATGAACTTTCAAGTGGATTGCATCAACGCATTGATACCGGCATCACCGAAGCTGAGCATTGGCAATCCGGAAAAGAACGCGTAGATTCCATCGGTACCCGGCTGGATTTTTATTACACCACGCTGAAGATTATTCGCCAGCACCCCTTGCTGGGAGTGGGCATTGGCGGATTCCCTGCCGCCTACGAAGAAATGGTCAAGGGCACGCCCGTCATTCCGACAACCAACCCGCACAATCAGTATCTACTGATCGCGGCACAGACAGGCCTGGTGGGACTGGCATTGTTGCTCGCACTGCACGTCATCATTTGGGTCAAAGCGGCGAAACTATCTCCACCGTACAATCTGATCGCACGCGGCTTGATCATCGCCTATGTTGTCGGAAATCTGTTTAACTCTTTCCTGCTCGACTTTTCAGAGAGAATTTTGTTTGTTGTACTTTGTGCTGCTCTTTTTGGGCCTCTGATGACCAGATCCAATGCAAATGTTTCCTCAGTGCTTTCGGCATCGCCTTGACGGAGCATCGTTTGCCTAACTTTAAAATGCAAACCAGCCGTCAGTTATACAAGCGCTTGCTCAGTTATGCGCTTCCTTACAAACTGATCTTCGTCCTCGGCTCACTTTGCTCGATCGTTGCATCGACCACGGATGCCGCATTCGCCGTACTACTTAGACCTCTGACCGACCAGGGGTTTTCCGGCCAAACTGATCACCCCGTCTGGATTTATCCGCTAGCGATTATTGGCCTGTTCATTGTTCGGGGAATTTTCACTTTTATTAATTCGTACGCGATGGCCTATATCGGCAATCACGTTCTGAACGAGTTACGTCGCGAAATGTTCGACAAGCTCATCACCTTGCCTACACGGTATTTTGACGATCATAGTTCCAGCAGCCTGGTCTCGCGTCTCGTGTTCGAGGCCAGCAATGTGATGCAAAGCGGAACCAGCATCATCACTAACGTCATCCGCAATAGCTTTACGATTCTGTGGCTATTCATCGGTCTGATCTATATCAACTGGAAGCTCACGCTATTTACGCTGATTTTGCTGCCTGTATTTACGGTAATCGTCAGGGCCTTTTCCAAGCGCATGCGCCAGCTCTCCCGCGACAACATGCACATGACGAGCGAACTTACGCGTGTTGTGCAGGAGACGATTGATTGCGAGAAGGTTGTAAAAATTTATGGCGGCGAGGGCGACGCCCGTAGCAGTTTCCGCAAGACCATCGACCGGCTGCGCGGTAACGCCATGCGTATTACGGTGACCAGTTCCGGCACGGTGCCCATTACCCAGTTGCTGGCTTCGATCGTGTTGGCGCTGGTGATTTATTTTGCGCTGGATCAGGCCCAGCATCGGCACATGACGGCTGGTGATTTCATCGCATTCATTACCGGCATGTTGATGCTGCTGACGCCGATGAAACAATTGGCCGAAATCAGCGGTCCTTTGGAACGAGGCTTGGCTGCAGCCGAAGGCGTGTTTGAGCTGATTGATGAAATCCCTGAAGAGGATCGAGGCACGCATGTATTGCAACGTGCTCAAGGGAATATCGAACTCGTTCAGGTGGGTTTGCAATATGAAGGCACACAGCGTTCTGCCTTGTCTGAAATCAGTTTATCGATTGCTGCTGGCGAAACGATTGCTTTGGTTGGCCCATCCGGTGGCGGCAAGACTTCGCTGGTCAACATGATTCCCCGTTTCTATCACGCCACCTCGGGGAAGATCCTGCTGGACAGCATGCCGATTGAGGAGCTGACCATTACCAGCTTGCGTGCGCAGATCGCAATGGTCAGTCAGGACGTCATCCTGTTCAATGATTCGCTCGCTGCGAATATTGCGTACGGTGGTAAACGGGGCGCGACCGATGCTGAAATTCGTGCTGCCGCTCGTGCTGCCCATCTGGAAACCTTCATTGACGAATTGCCGGAAGGCTTCAATACCATGATCGGCGAGAACGGGGTACGCCTGTCCGGGGGGCAGCGCCAACGCTTGGCGATTGCGCGGGCCATTTTGAAAGACGCGCCGATTTTGATTCTGGACGAAGCCACTTCGGCGCTGGACTCGGAATCCGAGCGTCATGTGCAGGCCGCGCTTGAAGGGTTGATGCAGCATCGCACCACGCTCGTCATTGCACATCGACTATCGACCATCGAGAAAGCCAGCCGCATTGTCGTACTGGAAAAGGGCCATATCGTCGAGGTGGGCAAGCATGCAGATCTGCTCGCTCGTAACGGTGTCTATGCGAATCTCTATCGCATCCAGTATTCGCTCGATCTTGCCGATCCGCCTTTACCGACTTAAGAAGACGCTGAATAAAGAGTGAGGTGTACGGGCCAAACCTCTCAACACAGAGACACAGAGGTCGGAGAGGAACCACAGAGATTCCTTCGGTACGCATCGCTCTTGCTTTTCTCTGTGCCCTCGATTGTCTCTGTGTTCTCTGTATCAAGATTTTTGGTTTTGAATGGACTTAATCAGAGATTCCTTAATTTTTCGAACTCACATCAGGATGATGTCGTACTGTTCCTGGTGATACATCGTATCGACTTGCAGTGAAATTGGCTTCGCGATGAAGTCGCCAAGCATGGCCAGATGTTGCGATTCCTCTTCGAGAAACAGATCAATGACCTGCTGTGAGGCCAGCACGCGGAATTCGCGTGGATTGAACTGACGCGACTCACGCAAGAGCTCGCGCAGGATTTCGTAGCAGACCGTGCGTGCCGTCTTGATTTCTCCTTTGCCGCTGCAGGTGGGGCAGGGTTCGCAGAGCACATGCGCCAGCGACTCACGCGTGCGCTTACGTGTCATTTCGACCAGACCCAATTGCGTAAAGCCATTCACGGTCATCTTGGTGTAATCGCGGCCCAGTGCTTTTTTAAGTTCCGTCAACACCGCGTCCTGGTGTTCAACGCTTTCCATGTCAATGAAATCCAGAATAATGATGCCGCCGAGATTGCGCAGACGGAGTTGACGCGCGATCGCCTGTGCTGCTTCGAGATTGGTCTTGAAGATGGTGTCGTCGAAAGAACGTCCACCGACGAAGCCACCGGTGTTGACGTCAATCGTTGTCATGGCCTCAGTCTGGTCCAAGACTAGATAGCCACCCGATTTTAGATCGACTCGACGACCTAAGGCGCGTTCTATTTCCTCATCCACACTATATAAATCGAACAGAGGACGCTCACCGGTGTAATGCAGGATGCGCTGGGTGACGGAGGGCACGAAGCGCTCACCAAACTCCATTAGGCTTTGATAGCCCTCGCGTGAATCAATTTGGATGCTGGCCGTTTCGTCACTGACAAAATCGCGCAGCACGCGCTGGGCTAGACTCAAATCCTGGTATAGCAAGGTCGGTGTCCCCTGAGTCTGGCTATCCGCTACGATGGTTTGCCAGAGCTTGCGCAGATAGGCAATGTCGCTGGCCAAGTCTGCATCACTTGCGTCTTCGGCGACAGTACGAACAATAAAGCCGCCCGGCTCATCGGGCGGCAGAAGTTGCTGCACTTTGCTGCGCAACAACTGACGCTCGGTTTCGTCTTCAATCCGTTGCGAAATGCCGATGTGCCCGACGTGCGTATCCAGCGGCAGATAGACCAGCATGCGACCGGCGATGCTGATCTGCGTGGTCAGGCGTGCTCCCTTGGTACCCAGTGGTTCCTTGACAATCTGCACCATCAAAGACTGCCCCTCATGCAAGAGACGTTCAATTGGAGGGTGACCATTCGAACCGTTTGCCTTACCAGACTCCTGTTCTGCGGGACGCTGCTGACTTCGTTGCAACTCATTGAGCCAGATGTCCGCGACATGCAGAAACGCTGCGCGCTCAAGGCCAACATCAATGAAGGCCGATTGCATGCCCGGCAGTACACGCACGACCTTGCCCAGATAAATGTTGCTGACTAAACCTCGCGAAGCAGTACGTTCTACGTGGAGTTCCTGGACAGCGCCTTGCAGCACGACCGCAACACGGGTTTCTTGTGGGGTGACATTGATCAGAATATCTTCGCTCATGGGCGCATTCTAGCCGGATGTTTTAATGCGGTACCTCTGCAACAAGTCAGATGTCTCGAACAAGGGCAGACCAACAATGCCCGAGTGGCTGCCGGAGATATGAGAAATAAATGCAGAAGCTCGACCTTGAATTGCATAAGAGCCTGCCTTGCCCATCGGTTCACCGGTGGCGACATAAGCTTTGATTTCGGCAAGCTTCAACAAACGAAACGTCACCCTCGATTCGGAAAAGGCGAGATCCAGTTTCTTGCCATTGGTGACAGCAACTGCAGTCAGTACGCGATGGGTCGTGTCGGATAAGCTTTGCAGCATGCTGGCTGCTTCTGCTGAATCGGCAGGCTTACCCAGAATGCGACGTCCAAGTGCTACCGTGGTGTCAGCCACAAGAATTGGCGCTTCGACCCACTTGCGCTGGCGTAACCGAAGGACGGCAGCGCCAGCCTTCAACGCCGTGACGCGCTGTACGTAGTGGCGTGGCGACTCATTCGGCAACATCGTTTCCAGTGCCTCCGCATCTTCATCTGCACCCGCCAGTAGCAATTTGAAAGAGACGCCAATAGACCGCAATAATTCCTGACGCCGCGGACTTTGCGAGGCAAGGTAGATGAAATCAGGCACGATGATAGGGATGATTCTGAGTAATCGACCAAGCGCGATAGAGCTGCTCGGCCAGCAATACGCGCACCATGCCGTGAGGCAGGGTCAGGCTGGACAGCCTCAAGAGTGTCTTGGCTTCCTTCTTGAGTTGAGGATCAAGACCATCTGCACCACCGATCATCAGTGCAACATCCTCGCCGCCTTCTCGCCATTGTTGTAACTGATCGGCTAATTGCATCGTGGTCCAATCTTTACCGTGCTCGTCCAGCGCGATGAGAAGACAGCGTTTCGGGAGTGCCGCACGGATACGTTCGGCTTCGATACCCATGATGATTTCAGCGCTACGCCCACCGGTGCGCGACTCCGGCTTGACCTCGCGCAATTCGATGCGAAGTTCGGGCGGCATGCGTTTGGCATATTCCGCAAAACCACTATCCACCCAGTCCGGCATACGCTGACCGACTGCAACGATAAGCAGTTGCATGATGCGCGCCTTAGCAGGGTGTTGAAAAACTACTGCGCGACTGTGATGCGGCGTTGGGCAGTGCTCGAAATCCTCGTGTACACCCACGTACACTCCGGTTTCTGTGCGCTGTCCGCCTTGCCTCCCAGCCGCTCGCCACGTTTTTCAACACCCTGTTAGATCACTTTTTGGCGGCTGGCTTGGATTTGGCTGGTGCCTTTTTTGCAGCGACTTTCTTTGCAGGAGCCTTCTTACTGGCAGCAGTTTTACTCGCCACTTTTTTGGCGGGCGCTTTTTTCGCGACCGTTTTTCTGATGACTGTCTTGTCGCTAACGGTCTTTTTCGCAGGCGCTTTTTTGGCGGGCTTCGGCGCAAGGTCTTCCTCAATCGATTTCAAACTGACGGGCTTGATTCCCCACAGTTCTTCGAGGTTGTAATAGTTGCGGATGGTCGGTTGCATGATGTGTACAACGGCGTCACCCAGATCAACCAGTACCCATTCACCGGTGTCTTCGCCTTCAACGCTGATGACGTGGCCACCCGCTTCTTTCACCTTGTCGCGCACCGATGCGGCCAGCGCCTTGGTCTGCCGGTTGGAAGTACCGCTGGCAATGACGACGCGGTCAAACAAGCCGGTTATGCCAACGGTGTTGAACACCTTGATGTCCTGGGCCTTGACGTCTTCAAGAGCGTCAACAATGACGTGTTGCAGTTTGCGGATATCCATTAAAACTTTCTAATAAAGGTGATGGGTTCGAATATAGTCGAGAACCGGCTTCGGCAACAAGCCATCGCTGGAAGGCGCGTCTTGCTTCAAATCAGCACGTATGGCCGTGGCAGAAATATCAATGTCCAGATCGCGTAGTAGAAAGGTGTGACCGTGTGGCGTGTTGTGCAAGGTGGCAGGGGGCGCCTCGCGATGCTGCCATTCCTGCGTGACTTCATCCGGCAACTGATCGACCGCATATCCAGGACGCATTGCGACAGCGATGTGTGAGTAAGCCCAGAGTTCCTGCCAGCGTCGCCAGGTGTGCAGCTTGAGTAGTTGGTCGGCACCAATCAGCAAGACCAGCGAAATGCCTGGGCCGACTTCGGCGCGCAGATCGATCAACGTATCAATCGTGTAAGTGGCGCCGCTGCGCTTCAATTCACGTTGATCAATGTCGAACCGGCACGGCTGAGCAGGTAGTCCGGCGATGGCGAGTTGCAGCATTTCCACCCGCTGAGTCGGGTTCGCGATCAATCCGTCTTTTTGCCAAGGTTGACCGGCGGGCAGAAAACGTACCTCGCCCAGGCTCAGCGTTTTGGCAGAGGCTTGTGCCAGCGCCAGATGCGCATTGTGAACAGGGTCGAAACTGCCGCCGAAAAGGCCGATGGTATGCATGGGGCCTTAGTAAGGGTTTGGGCCGGTCGGCCCCCATCCCAACCTTCCCCCAAAGGGGGAAGGAGGTAGTTCCCTCCCCCTTTGGGGGAGGGCTAGGGTAGGGGCCAGCTGACCACAAAAAACCATTTTCAAATCCAATCCCGCATCGGCAAAAACCGGTCGAGCAGCGCTGCCTCAGCACTGCCTGCTTCAGGTCGATAGTCATAGCGCCATTTCACCACTGGCGGCAAGGACATCAGAATCGACTCGGTGCGCCCGCCCGATTGCAGTCCAAAGTGAGTGCCGCGATCAAATACCAGATTGAATTCGACATACCGCCCGCGACGATAGGCTTGCCAATCGCGTTCGTGTTCACCATAGGGCATGTCCTTGCGCAGCTTTGCGATGGGAAGATAAGCGTCCAGAAAATGATCGCCGACCGAGCGCAGCATCGCGAAGCTTTGTTCAAAGCCCAACGCGTGAAAATCATCGAAGAATATTCCGCCGATACCGCGTGCTTCCTTACGATGTTTCAGATAAAAATATTCATCGCACCATTGCTTGAAGCGAGGATACAGATCGGAACCAAATGGTTCCAGCGCTTGCTTGCAGGTCTGATGAAAGTGGATGACATCTTCTTCAAACCCATAGTAAGGCGTGAGGTCCATGCCGCCACCGATCCACCAGATCGGCGCCCCGTTTTCTTTGGCTGAAGGGGCGATGAAAAAGCGGACGTTCATATGCACTGTGGGTACATAGGGGTTGCGTGGATGCAGTACCAGTGACACGCCCATCGCTTCAAAACCACGTCCGGCGAGTTCCGGACGATTTTGAGTCGCTGAAGGTGGCATGTTTTGACCGGTGACATGTGAAAACCCGACACCAGCACGTTCGAAAAAATTGCCTTCTTCAATGATGCGCGTAATACCTGAGCCACCCAAGGATTCGCCCGGCGCTTTTGCCCATGCGTCGGTCAGGAAGGCTTGGCCGTCGAGTTCTTCCAGTCCACTGACGATACGTTGCTGGAGACCCAGGAGATAAGTTTTGACGGCGGCGGAATTAATCACGGGCGTGGCGCTTAATGCTTGCGCGCCTTGTTTTCAATCGCACGCCAGCCGATATCGCGGCGGAATTGCATGCCATCGAACTGGATGGGCTCAGCCACTTCGTAGGCGCGTTTCTGCGCCATGCGCACGCTGTCGCCGAGCGCCGTCACACACAGTACACGGCCACCAGCAGTGACCACCTGTTTGTCGGCTAGATTCGTCCCCGCATGGAAGACCACCGCATCTTCAACTTCTTCCAGGGTCTTTTTGGGCAGGCCCGTAATGACATCGCCTTTGCGTGGGCTGTCTGGATAGCCCTGGCTGGCCAGCACGACCGTTAGCGCGGTGCGCCGGTCCCAGTCGAGTTCAATTTGATCAAGCCTGCCTGCAACTGCGGCTTGAAGCACGGGTACCAGATCGTCCTTGAGACGCATCATGATGGGCTGGGTTTCAGGATCACCCATGCGTGCATTGAATTCGACTACGCGTGCGGTTTGTGTTCCATTGTCATCCGTGTCGATCATCAAGCCGACGTAGAGAAAGCCGACAAAGGGGCGCCCCTCTGCCGCCATGCCTGCAATCGTTGGCTTGACGATCTGCTGCATGATGCGTGCGTGCAGCGTGGGCGTGACGATGGGCGCAGGCGAGTAGGCACCCATTCCACCGGTGTTTGGTCCTTGATCGCCGTCGAGCAGACGTTTGTGGTCTTGCGCAGTCGAGAACGACAGTGCGTATTGGCCGTCGCACAGGACGAAGAAACTCGCTTCTTCACCGGTCATGAATTCTTCAATCACCACACGGGCACCAGCCGCTCCAAACTTCTGATTGCCCATGATCATGTCGATGGCTGCATGGGCCTCTTCCAGCGTCATTGCGACGACCACGCCTTTACCCGCAGCCAGGCCATCGGCCTTGATCACGATCGGGGCTCCTTGCAAATCGACAAAAGCATGCGCTGATGTAGCATCGGTACAGGTTTGATAGCGCGCGGTCGTAATGTTGTGACGCTGCATGAAGGCCTTGGCAAAATCCTTCGACCATTCCAGTTCTGCAGCCGCTTTGGTCGGGCCAAATATTTTCAGACCCTTGGACTGGAACAAATCGACGATGCCATCCGCCAAGGCGGCATCCGGGCCGACGACGGTGAGTTCGATTTTCTCGCGTTCAGCAAAAGCGACCAGCACGCGAGGATCGGTAATCGGAATGTTTTTGAGACGCTTGTCGAGCGCGGTTCCGGCATTGCCGGGCGCAACGTAAACAATCTGGATTTTGTCCGACTGAGCCAGTTTCCAAGCTAAGGCATGCTCGCGACCACCCGAGCCGATGACCAGTATCTTCATGATGATGCGTTCATTCTTGCGCTTCTTGAATCACGGCTGACGTATAAACTTCCTGCACGTCATCCAGGGATTCAAACGCATCCAGCAGTTTTTGCATTTTGACGGCGTCATCACCGGTGAAGACTACTTCATTGAGCGGCTTCATCACGATCTCGGCAAGGTCGGCTTTCAGACCGGCTGCTTCCAGAGCTTTTTTCACGGCTTCAAAATCATGTGGTGCACAGAGGACTTCGATGCCGCCTTCTTCATCCGAGAGAATGTCTTCAGCACCCGCCTCCAGTGCGGCTTCCATCACTTTGTCTTCCGACGTGCCCGGTGCAAACAGGAGCTGACCGCAATGTTTGAACAGAAAAGCGACCGAGCCATCGGTACCGAGGTTGCCGCCAAACTTTGCAAACGCATGGCGCACTTCGGCCACGGTGCGCGTGCGGTTATCGGTCATTGTATCGACGATGACCGCGGCGCCATTGATGCCATAACCTTCGTAGCGGATTTCCTCGTAGTTCACGCCTTCGAGATTGCCGGTGGCTTTGTCTACGGCGCGTTTGATGGTGTCGGCCGGCATGTTCTGCTCTTTGCCTTTTTCAATGGCCAGACGCAAACGCGGGTTGGTGCTGATATCGCCACCACCGATACGCGCAGCGACCGCAATTTCACGGATCAGGCGCGTCCAGATCTTGCCGCGCTTTTCATCCTGGCGGCCTTTGCGATGCTGAATGTTGGCCCATTTCGAATGTCCTGCCATGATTCCCTTCGTTTCCTTTGCAATATTTTGCGTATACGTCTGGCATAGGCCTTAAAATTGAAGGCGGATTTTAACACGCGGCACCTGTTCAACGTTTGCTTGACCGGGTGCGTCATTTTTGAAAAATACCGGTATAAAACAAGGCTCTGATCATGCTCGAACCTCTCAAAATCGCACGTGTCACGGACAGTAAAGTAGAGCTGCCCATCCTGCCCGCACTGGCTAATCGTCATGGCTTGATTACCGGCGCGACCGGAACCGGTAAAACCGTCACGTTGCAGGTCATGGCCGAGCAATTCAGCCGTATCGGCGTGCCAGTGTTCATGGCCGACGTAAAGGGCGATCTGACCGGCATCTCGAACGCGGGCAGTCTTTCACCCAAGTTCAAGGAGCGCTTGCAGAAGCTGGAACTGGACGAACCAGCCTTCGGCGCCTGCCCGGTCACGATCTGGGATATGTTCGGCGAAAAAGGCCATCCCGTGCGCGCCACTGTTTCCGACATGGGCCCGCTACTTCTGGCGCGCATGCTGAATTTGAATGACACGCAGGAAGGTGTGCTCAATCTGGTCTTCAAGATCGCCGATGATAATGGTCTGTTGCTGCTCGACAGCAAAGACCTGCGCGCCATGCTGCAATACATTGGCGACAACGCCAAAAATTTTACGACTGAATACGGCAACATCTCTGCGGCTTCCATTGGTGCAATCCAGCGTGGCTTGATGACGCTGGAGCAGCAGGGCGCTGACCGGTTTTTCGGCGAGCCGATGCTGAACATTGATGATCTGATGCAGACCGACTCGAAAGGCAAGGGTATCGTCAATGTCCTGGCTGCCGACAAACTGATGAATTCTCCTCAGCTCTACGCCTGCTTCTTGCTTTGGATGCTGGCCGAATTTTTCGAACGGTTGCCGGAAGTCGGCGATCTCGATAAACCCAAACTGGTTTTTTTCTTCGACGAAGCGCATCTGCTGTTCAACGACGCGCCCAAGGCCCTGCTCGACAAGATCGAACAAGTCGTGCGCCTGATTCGCTCCAAAGGGATCGGTGTCTACTTCGTCACGCAAAACCCGCTCGATATTCCCGAAACCGTACTTGGCCAACTCGGCAATCGCGTTCAGCATGCTTTGCGTGCCTTCACCCCGCGTGACCAGAAGGCGGTCAAGTCTGCTGCCGAAACGATGCGTCCGAACCCCAAGCTCAGTATTGAAGTCGCAATTACCGAACTCGGCGTTGGCGAAGCCTTGATTTCCTTTCTTGATGAAAAAGGACGTCCCAACGTCACTGAGCGTGCTTATGTTCTGCCGCCAGGTAGCCAGATCGGCCCGATCAGCGATGCCGAACGCAAGATACTGATCGCTAATTCCATCGTGGCTGGGGTTTACGAAAAAACTGAAGACCGCGAATCGGCCTATGAAAAACTCAAAGGTGCTCCCGCGGCAACCGGACAATCCGCACCTGCGGGCAAAACACCTTCCATGCCTGCACCTGCTGGAACCAGTGCGCCTGCTGGCGGTGGAATATGGGGCGGTGTCAGCGACATCTTGTTTGGTTCCACGGGTCCGCGCGGTGGGCGTCGTGAAGGCATGGTCGATGCCCTCGCAAAAAGCGCCGCGCGCACCGTTGGTTCACAAGTGGCACGTGAAATTGCCCGAGGGGTGCTGGGATCGATTCTTGGCGGGCGCAGACGTTAATTTGTAGCCTTACCAAATCTGACAAGACTATTCAAAGGGGGGAAAACAATGGTGCATGTGATGGCAGTGATTCGGTTGCAAGCCGAACATATTGAAAAAGCAGTTGTGGCAATGGCAGAACTGGCCGTTCAATCGCGGGCCGAGCAAGGATGCTTGCGCTATGAGGTTTTTCGACAAGAGGGCGAAGCGGTGTTGGTCACACAGGAGACTTGGGCAGATGCCTCTGCTGAAGCAGCTCATATGTCAGGTCCGAATGTGGCACAAGCCTTCGCCAAAGTTGGGCAGTTTCTGGCCGCGCCTCCTGATATTCGCCATTACACTCAAATTGCCTGAACGAATTCGAATACCGCCTGATTCAAGAATACTTGTAGTAGCTCTTGAACCAGTCAGCGAATTTTCTTAGTCCATCTTCAAGCGGTGTCGCCGGAGCGAAGTCTGCAATCTCTTGCAAGCGTCCGATGTCTGCATAGGTTTCTTTGACATCGCCGTCCTGCATGGGCTTCATGATTTTCGTCGTGGTCTTGCCAAGTACGCGTTCAAGCGTGGCGATGTATTCGAGTAGTTGTACCGGCTGATGATTGCCGATGTTACAGACACGCCAAGGTGCGCTGCTGGTCGAAGCATCGGGATTGAGGGAATCGTAATCTGGATTGGCTACAGGTGGGGCGTCCAGGGTGCGCACGACGCCTTCGACGATATCGTCCACATAGGTAAAGTCACGCGACATGTCGCCGTGGTTGAAGACTTCAATCGGGCGGCCTTCCGTGATGGCGCTGGCGAACAGCATCGGGCTCATGTCGGGGCGGCCCCACGGGCCGTAAACCGTAAAAAAGCGCAGGGACGTTGTTGGCAAGCCGAACAAATGGCTGTAGCTGTGTGCCATCAACTCATTGGCCTTTTTTGTGGCAGCGTAAAAGCTGACGGGATGATCAACCGAATCGGTCTCGGTGAACGGTAGTTTGCGGTTGCCACCATAAACGCTCGACGAACTTGCATAAACCAGATGCCGGACTTTGGCGGCACGGCAGCCTTCGAGCACGTTAGTAAAGCCCACCAGATTGCTTTGGGCATAGGCCAATGGGTTCTTGAGTGAGTAGCGCACGCCAGCCTGCGCGGCGAGATGAATGACACCGTCAAATTCATTTGTAGCAAACAACTGGTTCATACCCTCGGTATTAGCAATATCCAATTCTTCAAACTTGAAATTTGGGTTTGGCGTGAGCTGGGCGAGTCGGTCGCGCTTGAGTTGCACCGCGTAGTAGTCATTCATGTTGTCGATACCAACAACATGATGACCTTCTTGCAATAAGCGCTGAGCCGTGAAGAATCCGATGAAGCCAGCGCAGCCAGTAACCAGTATGCTCATGATTTGTTTTGCGAATTGTTGGGTGCTACAAAATGGCACTCAAAGAGGATTAAGTCTGAATGCGGAAGAAAAGAAATGGGACTGGACATCGGTCTATTAGAATACGGCTTGCAATCACGCCGCGTAATTGTACGTGACAATAAATCAGGGACTGTTCCAGAATAAACATGCCACGCGTTCTTATCATCAAGACCAGTTCGCTGGGTGACGTCATCCACAATTTGCCTATTGTTCACGATCTGCATCATGCCGTTCCGGGGCTGACCATCGACTGGGTGGTTGAAGAAGGATATGTCGATTTATTGCGTTTGCATCCTGGCATTGCACGCATTCTTCCTGTGGCCTTGCGGCGCTGGCGCATGAACTGGACAAGCGCTTCAACACGTCATGAACGCGCCCACTTTCGTCGGGAGCTGCGTGAACAGACCTATGATTTTGTGCTCGACACCCAGGGACTGATCAAAAGCGCTCTGATTGCTCGTATGGCGCGACTAAGCCCGAATGGCAAGCGTATCGGTTATTCGTTTCGCAGCGCACGGGAAACCCTGGCTAGTCTTTTTTATCAGCGCCGCTACAGCATCAACGAGCGCTCGCACGCCGTGGAACGTTTGCGCTCCCTGGCTGCGCAGGCTTTTGGATACACCGCCCAACCCAAACCTGAGTTCGGATTGCGCGTTCTGCATCACAACTTCAACTGGTTGAATCTTTCTCACGGTCAAACTTATGCCGTGATGCTGCATGCGACGTCGCGTCCAGAAAAAGCCTGGCCCGATCAAGACTGGATGATGCTCGCAACGCAACTCGCCAAGGCGAACATTACGGCGGTTTTTCCCTGGGGCAATGAAACCGAACATGCTCGTGCCCAGTTGATTGTGCAGAGTGCTACCGGATGTGTGGCTCCAAGGCTGAGTCTTGCCGAGATGGCTGCCTTGCTTGCGGGAGCCGCGTGCGTCGTCGGCGTCGATACCGGTCTCACGCATTTGGCAGCAGCGTTAGAGGTTCCCACTGTTGGCATTTTCGGGGCCACGCCGCGTTGGCGTTATGCCCCTTACTGGACGCCACGCGCGATCAATCTCGGCCACGATGATCGACCCGGTGTGCAACCGGCTTGCGATGAAGTGATCGACTCACTGAATCTGCTCGGCATTCGAGTGCCCGCGGCCAGCATCATTCTGAAGTGATGGCACGTATCCTTTATTCCCTAGCCTGGTGGTTTGCAACGCCGTTCGTATTGGTTTATCTCTTGTGGCGGTCGCGCAAGCAGCCCGAATATCGTCAACACCTGAGCGAGCGCTTCGGTTTCAACTACCCGCCGCGACTTGAAGGACGTTTGATCTGGATTCATGCCGTTTCGCTGGGAGAAACGCGTGCTACCCAATCGCTGGTTGCAGCCCTGCGTCGGAGCAGACCGGACTGCTCCATATTGATGACGCACATGACGCCAACGGGTCGGGCCGCTTCAAACGAACTGTATGGAGACAGCATGACGCGCTGTTATGTGCCCTACGAGTATGGCTTTGCCATTCGTCGTTTTATTCGGCATTTCAAACCTGCGCTTTGCCTATTGATGGAGACCGAACTTTGGCCCAATCTCGTGGCTGAATGTCAGCAAGCCCGCATACCCATGGTGCTGGTCAATGCGCGTCTTTCACAAAAATCTTTGCTCAAAGCCCAACGCCGGTCGGCACTGATTCAACCCGCAGTACAAGCATTGACCAAAATACTCGCGCAGACCAAAGCAGACGCCGAGCGACTGCTTGAGGCCGGAGCAACGCCCGCGCAACTTCAAGTGACGGGCAATCTCAAGTTTGATGTCAGCATTCCACCGGCACAGCTCGAGCTTGGGCAAAGTTTTAAACAAAGTATCGGAACGCGTCCGGTACTGCTGGCTGCAAGTACGCGCGAAGGCGAGGAAGTTTTATTGCTCGATGCGTTCAAGTCCGCCGTGCTTCCGGGAGGAGTGCTACCGGCCAACACCTTGTTGTGGCTGGTGCCACGACACCCTCAGCGTTTTGATGCAGTGGCCGAAATGATTTCAGCGCATGGCTTGAGCATGCAGCGCCGCAGCAGCGGTCAGCAGGTTGCTAGTGAAACGCAGGTCTGGCTGGGTGATAGCATGGGCGAATTGCTCGCTTGTTATGCCGCTGCCGATCTTGCTTTTATCGGCGGCAGTCTCTTGCCACTGGGTGGGCAGAATCTGATCGAGGCCTGTGCGGTGGGTTGCCCAGTATTGGTTGGTCCACATACCTTCAATTTTTCCCAAGCTACAGATGATGCGGTCGAAGTCGGTGCGGCAGTGCGCGTAACCGATGCGGATCAACTAATGCAACAGAGTGCAGCTTTATTACAGGATCCAACTCGACTCAAACAAATGGTCGCCGTTGCCAAACAGTTTTCCGAAAGTCATCGTGGCGCGACGGAACGAACGATGACGATATTGAATGTTTATCTTGATGAAAATGCTATTCGGCGAGTTCAATAAATAGAGCCCACCTTTTGCAGACAATCGGCGCATCGGACGGTAATCCCGTGTGATGCGCCGATTGCAACTGTCGGATCAGTGTGAGCTCAAGACAACCGCTTAACGACTGGTGCTCGTAAAGTTGGCCGCATCGGTGGGATTGCCGCTGCCCTTGTACTTGGTCTTTGCCGGATACGGATAGTAAGGCCGCGAAAATTCCACCTTCTCTGGAGGAACCGGAAAGAACATGGAACGCTGTCCATTGGGTTCTGGTTTTGCATGCACGCCAATCATGACATCCGGTGCCTGGCCTTTTTCCACCCATTTTTCAAGGTAGGTCAAATAGTCCACGGAGTCGGCACCCACACCGCCCAGGCAATGATTCATACCAGGAACCATGAACAAGCGGAAAAAATCCAGAGTCTGAGCAGGGCCACCCATGGTGCGCGTCGCGGTCTCGTAATAATCCACATAATTCAGCGGAACAATGGATTGGTCATCCCATCCTTGATAACCGATGAGCTTGCCACCGCGTGCCTTGAACTTGCGCAGATCCGGGTTCGAGCCGGTGAGTAGGGGTTCCACCAGACCGAGGCGTTTGTAATCCTTGTCAAAGTCGAATTGGGCTGGGTCCCAGTTCGGGCCCATCGCCGGGCTGAAACCAGCGAACTGCCATTGATTGCCAATGAAGCCGGCATAGACCGCAGGCTTGCCATTGATGCCGATATAAGGCGCAAGCCAGTTCAGTTCGGAACCCGGTTGAACACTGCCGGTATAGGTGGGTTTGCCATCAGAGGTATGCGGGCCCGAATAGAGTTTACGAACCGCCTCGACCTGGTCCGCATTCAAGCAGCCACTCGCATTTCCGGCCTTGCATTGGAGTTCTGCAGGATCGAACTTGCAGTCGCGCGGATCGGTGATGATGCCATCCTTCAAACCATCAATCGCATCGCACTTTTCCATGACTTTGGTGTGAAGGAATCGAACATCGGCTTCTTCCAGAATCTTGCTGCCATCCTTGCGACGATTGGCCATCACGTTCCACCACAAGCCCATCCCCGCGCCGGTCCAATTAATAGCAGGAGCGCCCGCTACGATGCCATCAAAGTCCCATGGAAAGGTTTGTACTGCAACCAGGGCCTGACGTCCGCCCGTCGAGCATCCCATGAAGTACGAATACTTGGGAGCGCTGTTATAGAAGGCCTCAACGATGGCCTTGCCTGCAAGCGTCGCGCGATGCGTCGCGCGAAAGCCAAAATCAGCCATTGCCTGAAGATTGTTGTCCGCCCAGGTCCAGTCGAGTCCGGCGCTGGTATGTCCCATGTCGGTCGAGAGACAGGTGTAGCCACGCTTAAGCGGTTCTTCACACCAGGTCAGGCGTGAGCTGCCGCAAGAGCCACCGCATCCACCCTGAAAGAATTTGCCATTCCATCCGGTCAGGGGCAGTGCCATCCGAATCCCGATATTGGGGGCGATATAACCTTCGACCATACAGGTCTCGGGCGAATCGGGCGTCAGCTTGGCAACCTCGGTTTTCAGCAACTGCGTCGTTGCATCCTGCACCTTGGTGAAGTCCGTCGACAGAAGCGCAGCACAGCGGGCCTGCGGTGTCATCTCTTTGTCTGCTGCACTTGCCCCGCCAACACTGAACACACTGAATATTGCAAAAAAGAAAAGTACAAAAATTCGTTTCATCATGTCCTCGCAATCGCTGTGAATGTTTAAACCGCCGACGTTGATTAACTGTCTCCCTGCAAAGATGCCGTCGGATTATTGCACGCTCACGGGCTTGAATTCACTCTTACAAGAGCGATTAATTGCGCGCCAATTTATTACTCGCCATCCCAGTAGTCAATGTCGTGCGCCTTGCGCGCGATGTGCCGAAATATTTTAGGTTTGTCGTCTGTGGGACCGGCGAAATTGGCAAATACCGCAAACTTGTCGGAGTCCGGGTAATCGCAAATCTCCGGTGAAAGTGTGGTGCTGACGGCCAGATAGCGCAGCTCTGTCGTGCCGGTATTCGCGATCTGATGCGCAAGCTCCGGGCCGCCCGCAGGACAAGCCACGAAGTCACCTGGCTTGAGCGGATAAACGTCAGACCCGATGCGGACTTCACCTGTACCTTCGAGTACAAAAAACATTTCCTCGTTGACGCGGTGACTATGGACCGGATAACCCCGCTTGCCCGGAGGCACGGCCGTGATGTTGTAGCCCAGTTGTTTGGCGCCAATGCGCGGGCCAATACGCGCTGTTTTGACGTCGAAGCGTTCTGCTGCCGGACCGGTCGGTGCGAACGGGGCAACGCGTGGCATGAACTCGACTTCATCAATGTTGACGACGGGTTTGGTCATGGACATTCTCCTTGGTGTGAGCGATTGATATTGTTTGGTCGATTATTACACCTCAACGGGAATGGCGGAGGAGCCTCGACGTCCGTGCCCGCTCAGTTCTGCGCCCGCATCAGGAGCGAGACGGCTCAGCGGTAACAATGCAAACAGGCTGATGGCCGCCACCAGCACCAAGGCAACGCGGCAATCGTCCGCATTCAGTGAGGCAGCGGCGCCACGAGTCTGCATCGCGAAGCCAATCAAGATGACCGTCAATGAAGTGCCGATCGCCTGACTCAGCTGCACCATGACCTGACTAAAGGTGGTTGCGCCCGTCAAACCGTCCGGCGGAATTTCTGCATAGGACAGGGTACCGATACCGGACAACAGAACGGAGCGGAAGCAACCGCTCGCAAAAAGAAGCGCCATGATGGTAATCGCTGGCGTCTGAGGCGTGAGTAATGCGCAAGCGGCAATCGACGCTGCGAACGCCACGACATTGACGGTCATGGCCCTTCGATAACCAAACTGTCTGAAGATGCGGGCTGTAAAAAGCTTCATCACCAGATCGCCCAGCGTGTGACCCAGAAACAGCATCCCGGACATGAATGCCGTCATACCAAACCCCACTTGAAGCATGATGGGTAGCGCAAATGGCAATGCTGCGATCGGCAAGCGCATGAAGGGCATGCCCAGAATCGATGTGAGTCTGAATGTGGAGTAGCGCGCCGCGTCGAGCGATAGCAGTGGATGACTGATGCGTCGTGCGTGCCGGATGGCAATGAAGCTCAACGCAATACCGAGAAACAGAAACAAGGCTGCCGCGCTTTTGGGAAGACTTCCACTGCCCAATTCGTCAAAGCCATAAATGAGTAAACCGAGCGCTGAAGCATTCAAGAGAAACCCGACGTGGTCAAAAGGACGGCGCGCCTGAGGCTGGTCAGGAATAAAGCGCAGCACCAGCAAGACGCCTGCAATACCGATGGGAACATTCAGATAGAAAATCCATTTCCAGTTGAGAAAGGTCGTGATCAATCCGCCGATGGGCGGGCCGAGCACCGGTGCAATCAGCATAGGGGCACTAAAAATATTGACCATCCGTATGAAGTCGCGCTTGTCGAAAATTCGCATCACAATCAAGCCACCGAGTGGTCCCAACACCGCACCGGCAAAACCCTGCAGCACGCGCGCCGCAATGAACTGCGGCAAGGTCTGGCTTAAGCCGCAAAGGATAGAGGCCGCCGTGAACGCAAGGATGGCCATCACAAACAGCCGCTTCGCGCCGATTTGATCGGCAAGCCAGCCCGTCGCAGGAAGCAGGATGGCCGTAGCCATCACATACGCCGTAATGCTCACCCCGAGTGCAAGTGGACTGACCATAAAGCTTTGAGCCATCTGGGGAATGGCCATCACAAGAACTGAGGCGTCGAGCATCTGCATGAATGCGGGCACGGCAACAATCAGTACGAGCAGGGTGGCATGACGCTGGGTATATTTTGTTTGCATCTTGATGCGCAATGACTGGAAAGGTGGCTGAGGGTTTGGTCACAACTGACGTCGCTCAATGTAGTTGTTCTGCACTCAATCCAGAAGGCATCAAAACGGATAACATTGTTCCATTCAAAGAAATAATCGAGCTGCCTGGATACATCCCATGAACCTTGAACCAAACGATCTGCTGCTATTTGCCCATGTCGTCAACACGGGCAGCTTCAGTCGTGCCGCTGAACGCGCAGGTCTGCCGAAATCCACCGTCTCCCGGCGCATCACTGCGCTCGAAGCTCTGCTGGGCGAACGGCTGCTGTTGCGTACAACCCGCAAACTGACTGTCACCGATTTTGGCCACAGCGTGTTGGTTCATGCGCATCAGGTTGCGAATGGAATCGAGGCCACGGCTGCACTTGCACAGCATCGACAAGCGGAACCCAGCGGACGCTTGCGGGTTTCGATGCCCAACGATTTCGCCAGCGTGATACTCGTTTCATTGTTGTCGAAGTACATTGCGCAATACCCGGCCATCTCGCTCGAAGTTGATTTGTCACCAAGGCGCGTTGATCTGATCGGTGAAAACTTTGACCTCGCCATTCGCATGGGCGTGCTGCCGGACGATGCGTCGCTCGCCGCGCGCCGGATCGCTGTTTTTACAAGTGGTCTGTATGCCTCGTCCGCGTATCTGAAACGTCGTGGAATTCCATCTGAACCGGAAGCACTGATGGAACACGATGCGCTCCGTTTATTGTCGCGCAGCGGAGAGCCTGTCCCTTGGGTACTCAAACGTGGCGAAGCCCACTGGGAAGGTATCCCACCCGGGCGTGCGATCGCCAATGCGCCTGAGTTGTTGATTCAACTGGCCCGCTCGGGTGCTGGCATCACCAGCGTCAACGACCATTTCGTACAGCCCTATGTGCTGAGCGGCGAGCTTGTACCCGTGCTATCCGACTGGAGCTTGCCCACCACAACTGCCTGGGCTGTCTTCCCCGGTCGTCGCTTGATGCCGGCCCGCACGCGTGTTTTTCTCGATGCTCTGGAAAAAGAGTTCACCGGACCGAAGTGCCAGGAGCAAGAAGAAAAAATGGAGATAAAGAAACGCACACAGCGTGGCAAGGCGGATTTATCAGTGCGCAGGGTGCGTACTTAAGCTTTATAAGGTCCTTTGACCTCTCCCCAACCCCACTTCGGCATGGGGGCATGGTGATCAACGACAGCGCCGGGTTGGGAATTAATCACTGCCAACCGTGAACCCCATTCCAGATAACCAACGAGTGCGGATCGGAACTCGGGGTCATCGGGCATATTCAGTTCATCTGCAGTGTCGAGCAATAAACTGACCCAACGGCGCCGTTGATCTTGCGAAAGGTGACGGTTGAGGTGCTGCTGAATCATGTGCGGATGACCGCCATGCTGCTCTGAGTAGGCTTTGGGGCCTCCAAGAACTTCTGCGAGAAACGCGGCAACGTGGCCTGGATGATCAGCACCCATATGGGCGAAGACCGGAGCAAGTAGCTCATCATTTTTGACGTGCTCATAAAACCGCGTCGTCAGGCGATTTAATTCATCAATACCACCGAGCCATTCGTAGAGTGTGGGGATGCCTTGATTGACCATGGCTGTAGATAGTTGAGTATGGGAACGATGTAATAAGCATAGCGCACTACATTGGCATCCCGTTGAATCCGGGCAATGCCTTCCGGTTACAGTACCTACGTGTGCTAAGCGAAGTCGCGAAGGGTTCAGCAGCCCGTCAGGCAGGTAACGTGAGGCTGATGACGCCGACAACGATGAGCCCCGCGCCGACGATGCGCCAGGGTCCCGAATCTTCGCGCAGCAGGCACGAACCGAACCACGCACCAACCAGCGTCGACAGCTCGCGCGCTGGCGCAACGTGACTCACCGGGGCCATGCGCATCGCGAACAACACCAGAATGTATCCAAGTGGCCCCAGTATGCTCACAACGATGACAGGCTTCCGATACGTGCGCGCCTCAAGCGCCACTCGCGCCCGATCCTGCCAGGCGCGCGGCGCGAGCACTACCGTGCGAAACAGGTTGCCGGTGAAGTCAATCAGGAAAGGCGAAATCAGCAAGACCTTCACCGCCCACCCGTCATTGAGCGTGTAGGCAGAGATCAGGGTACCAGTCAGCAAACCATAAAACACCCCGATGCGAGGTGCGCGCCGATGGTGACCGATCAGACCCGCAACCAACAGAATGCCACCGACAATCAGCAGCATGCCGACGATGGACTGCAACGTCAGCGCCTCACCTAACAACATTCCGGCGCCGATAAACGAGAGTAGAGGACCGGTGCCGCGCGCGATGGGATACACGACTGACATATCGGAATGGCGATATCCGGTCTGCAGGCTCAGCGAATACAGTAGATGCAGGACCGATGTGGCGATCAACGCAAGCCAGTGACGCATTTCGAACACGGGCCGCTCCACGAAGAGCACGGCAATGACTACGGGCCCGTAGATCAGCACCGACCCTGCTGAATAGAGCCAGACGAAGTGACGCGATTGCGCGGCGAACTTGGCGCAGATATTCCAGCTCGCGTGGGTCAACGCGGCCAGCAACACGAGACTCAGAGCGGCGAGCGTCATTCAATGAATAGTTTCATACGCAGTGCGTATTTACTGAATGTCGTCATGGGCCTCTCAATTCCGGCATGGTCTCAATAATATTAGGACTGAACATAATCAAGACTTTGCTTTCTTCAAAGGTTTCGACTTGCTGGCACTGTTGAGTGCGACCGCTTCGCGAATGAGGGCCTTGAAGGCAGACGCGTCGACGTCTTCGCCTTCGTGAATGTCAATCGCGCGGCGTACGTTGCCGTCGAGACTCGAGTTGAAGAGGCCGGCCGGGTCATTCAGCGACGCGCCCTTGGCGAAGGTCAGCTTCACCTTGTCTTTGTAGGTTTCGCCCGTGCAGATGATGCCGTCGTGCGACCAGACCGGCGTACCGGGGTGAGTGGGTTTAACCCACTTCCACTCTTCGATGACATCCGGGTCGGCGGCCTGAATGAGCTTGCGCATTCTGCTGAGGGATGTGCCGCGCCAGTCACCAAGCCCGGCGATTTTTTCTGAAATGAGTTCTGATGCCGACTGGTCTTCGCTTGCTTCAGACTTTTTCATGTTGTCATCCCGGAAGCTTCAGATAAAAGAAAATTAAAGGGGCAAGCCCACACATCTTTTCCGATCGAGAGGCTAGGCGTCTGTATCTTGAGGTGGGTTTTCTTTGAACCAATCCACGATACTTGGCATGTGCGGCTCGAACGCGCCGGGAACTGAAAAATTGAGGATGCCTGCACGCAGCTTGCTTCGATTTTCAAAGTCATGGATAACGCCACCCGGCACCAGAACAAATGAGCCCCTTGGCGCATCAGTCCACTCGTTACCGACAAACAAACTCATTGTGCCTTCGATGACATAAAAAAGATCATCCTCAGCGTGCGAGTGTGGGCCAGGGCCCTTGGTATGGGGATCAAGCCACCACTCGGAAACAGAGTAACGAGATTCGGTTTCCAGTCCATCGGCTTTAAAGATGGCAGCAATACGCCCCATCGAATAAAGACGACCTTCACCCGGGCCTAGAACAACCGGTTTTCGCAGAGTGTCTTTTGTGTCGGTCATTTGGCAGCGACCGCGAGTACAGCCTTGGGATTTGTACTGGCAATGGCCAGAAGCGTACGAGCTGCGCCGCTTGGCTGCTTGCGACCTTGCTCCCACCCTTGCAAGGTGCGTACGGAAACTCCCATAAGCGCCGCGAACTGAGATTGCGACAGGCCGGTTTTCTTGCGTGCTTCAATGACAGGTGATGAGACAACATGCAGTTGCCCGGCCTTCATTTCACGCACTGCCTGAAGCAGATCGGCGGCGAGGTCACGCTCCGCCTCGTAAGCAGCAAGCTCTTTGTCTGTGAGGGGTTTACTCTTCGAGGGCACGGCGAATCTCCTTTAACTTTGCGCCTGTGATGTTGTCGGTTTTGGCCTTGGCATACAACGTCAGCAGAACAACTTTACCTTCAGAAGTGCGTGTGAAATAAATCACGCGCACGCCACCGGACTTGCCCGATCCAGCACGAGACCAACGCACCTTGCGGATGCCACCGGACTCGGGCACAACGTCTCCGGCTGTTGAGTATTCTGCGATATAGGCAGCGAAAGCACCTCTTTCTTCTTCTGTCCAGTAGATCGGCCATTGCCGCTGGAAGAGAAGAGTTTCGACGACTGTAAGCATGTCATAACTATGCGCCTAAGGCGCATAGTCGTCAAGGGGGGTGTTAGGTTGCTGCTCTAAGGCCTGCAAGCGACTGGACACTCAGTTTCCTGTAGTTCCATATTCAAGTTCGAGTCGACGCGCCGCAACTGCCGCACCGTCTCGACGGACCTGTCCTGCCAGTGTGCGCGCCCGCTCCTGCACAGTCGGATCGAGCGCTTCTCGAAGTGACGCAGTCAGAGACTCCTCGGTCATGGTTATGTGCGGGGTCGTGGTACCCAGCCCGAGTTCGACGACACGGTTGGCCCAATAGAACTGGTCGCTGAACATCGGTGTAATGACTTGGGGGACGCCAGCGCGAGCGGCAGCGGCAGTCGTGCCTGCGCCGCCGTGGTGGACGAATGCTGCAACCCGTGGAAGCAGCAGGTCGTGGTTCACATCGCCCACGGCAATGCAGTCGGGCGCATCGTCGATGAGTTCCAGATCCGCCCAACCTCTTGAGACGATGAGCCTGCGGCCCACAGCACGGGCAGTGCCGACCAAGCGACGACTCATCTCACCTGCGGCGGGCATGCTGCCGAAGCCGACAAGAATGGGTGGCTCTCCGCTATCGAGGAATGCTTCGACATGCTCAGGCAGGGGGCATGTCATCGGCGAGCACCCACGCACCCGTCTGGAAGATTTTCCGACCGGGCGTAGTGGGCACCGGAGCGAGCACGGCATCGGCAGCAAGCCAGGTATGGTTCGTCAGGACATGGTCGAGCACATCCTCAATCGGCGCCAGGCCAAGCCGGTCGCGATTGCGGTTGATGCGCTCCAAGGCGCGCTCGTTCCAGGCCTTGGCGGTGTTGCGCCACTGCTCCTCAATGCTCGCGCGCGAGTTCGCGTCCGCAGCTTGACCCGGTGTCGGCGGCGGTGCAAGATCAGGTGTGGGCAGAGCGACCGGGGCGTAGGCCGCCGTCACGCAACCAATACCCGCGTACTCGGCGATCGACGGCACTGCGTACTGGTGTGCGTTGGCGCTGACGATCACATCGCAGCCATCCACAGCCTTAGCTATGGTCTCGAACTGGTCGGTAATCAGGTCGGGCATTGATTCGCGCAGCCGACGCAGTTGCTCGGGAGAGAGCTGAGGTGGAGTGCCCGAGCTTTTGGCGGGCATACGCATCTCGATTCCCATCGGTACCGCCTCAAGTCCGAGTCGCTTTGCCCAGTCGACGAAATTCGGCGATATGCAAAGTCGCACCGCATGCCCGAGTTTCCGCAGCTCAAGTGCCAAGGCAAGTGCAGGCTGCACATCTCCCCGTGTTCCGACAGCTGCCAACAGTGCGCGCATCGGCTTCTCCTTAATTCAGTTGAAAATTAAAGCGTGACGAACGGTGTACGCGTCAGACGAAGGCCTTCAATCTTGTGGCTCGCACTCGATTGTGGCTCTAATGGTGAGCGGTACTCCGTTTCTCAGTGAAGCGACTCCTATGACGGACCTGGCATGCAGACCGGCTGGTCCGAACACTTCCAAGAGAAGATCAGAAGCTCCGTCCAGAACTTTGGCGTGATCCTCAAACTCTGGTGTGGTGTTCAACGATCCGTGCACTTCAAGAACACGCACCACCTTATCAAGACTGCCCAGCGTATTGCGCACCGTTGCCAGCAGGTCCATGCAGGCTGAGCGTGCGAGCGCATAGCCTTCCTCTGCGGAGTACTCCTTACCGAGGCGTCCCCGGGGCTTGACGTCGTTCACTGGAAGAGGAGCTTTCCCGGACAAGAACAAGAAGCTTCCGGAGTGAACCGCCGGAGCGTAATTACCTGCAGGGAGTTTAATGCCGAGTTGAAGTAGGCGCTGTTCTGGACTCATGATGTAGGTCTCCTTGGCCTAATTTTTTAGTAGAGAAAGTGAGACTGGCCCCATTAATTTTGTTGGGCCTCAGTGCAATACGCCCCAGCGCTGATTATGTAGTTTTTGAGGCCTGACGATTTTGCTTAAGTAGTGCTGCGCTTGAAGGAATTTCGTAAAACTCGTGAATCAAGAGACGCGCGAACTCAAGAACTTGATGCGCGGATTCCCTATTCGCGTTCACCAATTGATCATCGTCGGGATGTGCCCCTAAGTTCCCGTATTGTCGAATCTCATTGGCTAATGGATGGAACGCTTTGCACAGCACTGAGTCTTTCACTGCTGCGTCAATCGCATCGACCAGTTTGTGCTGTGTGCATCCTTGATCTGTAAGGCAACGCTGGAGGACTCGCCTACTCATGACTAGTGAAGCTTTGAAGCATCCCGCTCCTAGACACAGACCAGCTTCTCGAAAGTCATCGCGTATTGGCTGGGGTACCGTAGCCTTGGGGTCAAGCTGATATTGAGTAAATGGGAAAATCTGTCGGACTTGGCCGATGTTTGACGCTTCAACAAGAATCAATCTTTGGCATTCCGGGTTCTGGCAACGCTCGAGGTGCCAAAGGATGCCACCATCGCGGCTGCACAGTACCTCCACGAACCGAGCAGTCGTTTGTACTGATCTTACGCCGCAGTGCGGGCATTGGTCGAGAATCATGGCGTGGATCCTTAACGCTGCAACAACGCATTCACTGCCTGCAAATCTTCTTCTTTCAACGTTCCTGCTGCGGACTTGAGTTTCAGACCATTCACAATCGTGTCGTAACGGGCTTGAGCCAAATTCTTCAGGGTCGAATACAACTGCTGTTCGGCATTGAGCACGTCGATGTTGATGCGCACACCCACTTGATAGCCGAGTTTGTTTGAATCCAGCGCGCTGCGGCTGGAGACCTCGGCGGCTTCGTAGGCTTTGACTTGAGCGAGGCCGCTGGTGACGCCGAAGTAGGCCTGACGCGCGCTTTGTGCGGCGGTGCGTTTGGTGAATTCGAGATCGCTTTCGGCTTTGTCACGCAAGGCAATCGCTTCGCGGACTTTGCTGGAGGTGAAGCCACCGGAATAGATCGGGACGCTGAGTTGCACGCCGACGTTGGTGGAGGTGGTGGAGTCAGTCAGGGTGTTCGGCGCGAAGCCTTTATTGAGATTGCGGCTGGCCACCAGATCGAGCGTGGGGTAGTGGCCCGCACGATTGACTTCGACTTGACGCTTGGCAATTTCATACGAGGCCTGGAACTGCGCCACGCTGTAGTTCTGGGTCTCCGCGCTGGCGACCCAGGGTTCCATCTGAGTGGGCTCGGGACCATTCAGCGCCACACCGGGTTTCAACGGTGCCAATGCACCGGGTGTTTTGCCAATAATTTGTTCGAGAGCGGCGCGGGCAATGTCGAGATTACTACGTGCCTGAATCTCCTGCGCCACAGCGAGGTCATAGCCGGCCTGCGCTTCGTTGGTGTCCGTGATGGTCGAGGTGCCGACTTGGAAGTTGCGCTTGGCTGACGCCAGTTGTTCTGAAATGGCAGCCTTGTTGGCCACGATGTAATTGATGTTGTCTTCGGCGGCCAATACATTGAAGTAGGCCTGCGCCACACGCGTGATCAGGTCGAGCTGGGCCTGGGCATACTGCGCCTCAGACAAAGCCACGGATAGCTTGCCTTGTTGGTATTGCTGGAAATTGGACCAGCGAAACAGCGGTTGCGACAGCGTGAGATTGAGTACCTTGCTGGTGTAGTGGCTGTTAATGGTGCCCAAGGGCGGCAGTTGCGTAATTTCGGAATTAACTTTGGTGGCGGTTCCGAGCAAGTTGACTTGGGGCAACAGTCCTGAAAGCCCTTGCGAGGATTTCTCCTGTCCTGCAAGCAAGCTGGCGCGAGCCGATGCGAATTGCGCATCATTGCTGGCGGCTTCACGATAGATTTCGATCAGGTCGGAGACTGCCCAAGCGGATTGGGTCATCAATCCAGTTCCGAGCAGCAGCCCGGCAATGAGATTGGAGAGAATGTTTTTGCGCATGGAACGGCGTGCTCCGGGAAAGATGGGTCGGGAAAGATTGTGTGTGAGATGAAATCTATTGACGGTTCCACTCATGATGAATGAGAGGTCGTGAATCTTCTTTAAAAATGCCCCTCACCCTAACCCTCTCCCCGTGATCGGGGAGAGGGAACAAAGAAACTCCCTCGCCCACATCAGTGGGAGAGGGTTGGGGTGAGGGAAGAGTTTTGGCATGTAAATCAATAAGCCGGAAACGTTGGATCAACCTGGCGTGTCCAGGCATCCATCCCGCCGCTCAAGTTATAAATTTCACCGCCTTGCTGCTTGTCCAGAAACAGGGCGACCTGCATGCTGCGCGCACCGTGATGACAGATGCAGACGATGGGTTGTTCACTATCCACTTCTTGCTGACGGGCTGGAATGTCGCGCATCGGAATATGTTGCACGCCGTCGAGACGGCACTTGTCGAGTTCCCAAGCTTCGCGCACGTCCAGCAGGGTTGGCTTTGGTCGTGACGGATCGTCCAGCCAGGCTTTGAGTTCGGGCGCGGAGAGGGGTTTGATCATGCTCAGAATTTGAAGCGCGGAGGATGCGGCGCATTGCTTAAAGGTTTGACGCAGGTCTCGAACAGCTTCACGGTTTCCCATGCAGTTGCGGAAACACGTGTGATGATTTGTGCGGTCATTACGGGGGCATCACCAACAATCGCAGCGAGGCGGCCACCGATCTTGAGTTGCTTCAACAGGTTCTCAGCCAGCATCGGAACCGAACCCGAGATCACGATCACATCGACTTCGCCAGCAGCACTCCAGCCTGAAGCGCCATCGCCCAATTTGACCTTGACGTTGCGGATGCCCGCTTTGGTCAGATTGCTTTCAGCCAGTGCTTTCAGTTGCGTCTGGATTTCAACCGTCGTGACACGCTGCGCCTTATGCGCGAGCAAGGCGGCCATATAACCCGAACCGGTGCCAATTTCAAGCGCCGATTCCTGTCTTTGCACATTAAGTTCCTGTAGCAGGCGTGCTTCAACCTTGGGGGCCAACATCCGTTCTTCACCATCTGCGCCGCTGTCCTTGCCGTCAATCAGCAGAGGGATCTCCATATCGACGAAAGCGAGGGCGCGATAGGCGGCAGGCACAAACTCCTCGCGCTTGACCACGGAGAGCAAATCCAGAACGCTTTGATCCAATACCTCCCAGGTGCGGATCTGTTGTTCGATCATGTTGAAGCGGGCTTGTTCGATATTCATTATTTTGGCTCCGGGCTTGGCGAGGGGATCAGCATCAGACTTTATGGTTCAGCCTTTTATTGGCGTAAATCTGGGTGTCAAATCTGTACAACCTGCAAATTCTAACAAAGCCTAAACCGTATTCGTTATCTCTTGTGACGGATTGTGGCTTTTGTTTTTGTTACCACGCGTTTTGACCCAGACGGCGAAGTCATCCAGATAGGTGTACATCACCGGAACGACGACCAGTGTCAGTAGCGAGGAAGTGATTACGCCGCCGATGATGGACTGCCCCAGGGGGGCGCGTTGTTCCGATCCTTCGGTCAGCGCCAGAGCCAGCGGCAGCATGCCGAAAATCATCGCCAGAGTGGTCATCAGAATCGGACGCAGGCGCACGCGGGCAGCGGCCAGCAGGGCGTCGGCACGTTCCAGCGGCTGGCCATGTTCCCCGTCGTGATCACCCCGCCGTGCCTGATTGGCGAAGTCGATCAGCAGAATCGCGTTCTTGGTCACCAGTCCCATCAGCATGATGATGCCGATCATCGTGAACAGATTGATCGTGCTGCCAAACAACAGCAAGGCCAGCAAAACGCCAATCAATGTCAGCGGCAGGGCGGTCATGATGGCGATGGGCTGCAGGAAGCTGTGGAACTGCGAGGCGAGGATCATGTAAATGAAAATCACCGCGAGCATCAGGGCAGAGATGGCATAGCCAAATGATTCTTTCAGGCTCTTGGTGGAGCCGCCCATTTTGTAGCGATATCCCGGCGGGTAATCCAACGTCTTGAGCACTTTTTCCATATCGGCGCTGACGTTGCCCGCTGCGCGGCCATAGACGTTGGCATCAAGTGAAACCTCGCGCGCCAGATCGCTACGGTTGATCTGACTCGCGCCGGTCGAAGGCGTGATGGTCGCGACCTGACGCAGCGGCACCATTTTCGGTGAGCCATCCGGATTGAGTTGCGTGCTGGCCAGCATCAGACGATTCAGGTCATCGAAACTGTTACGTGCATCAGGGGTAAGACGCACGGTGACGCTGTAATTCTCGTCATCCGGTCCGCGCCAGGTCGAAGCATCTTCTCCGGCCAACAAGGGACGCAAGGCGTTGCCGATCTGCGCGACGCCAATACCCAGATCCGACGCGAGTTCGCGGTTGATCTGGATGGCAACGGTGGGCTTCGGCTCCTTGAGGCTGGAGTCGAGGTCAACCAGCCCAGGAATTTTGCGCAGCTTTTCCTGCGCATCCAGTGACAGTCGTTCCAGTTCTTTCAGGTTGGTTCCTTGCAGGCTGACCTGCAAAGTTTTTCCACCGGGTCCGCCGTTGGCAGGCGGAGAGACCTGCGTGACCGTCACGCCCGCGATGCGCGACAGGCGGGCCCGAATCGGTTGGGTCAGTTGATCCTGCGAACGTTTGCGGTCTTTTCGTTCCGTGAGCCGTACGTAAATCGTTGCGTAATTTTTGCCCTGCACGGCGCCTGTGTTGATGGTGGTGTAGGTGTATTTCACTTCCGGAAATTCATGCAGGGCGGCGTTGACTTGCTGGGCTTTGGCTTCGGTGAGTTCCAGTGATGAGCCCACCGGCGTATTGAAGCTGATCGACGTTTCGGAATAATCCCCTGCAGGGACAAACTCGCTTCCAACCAGTGGCGCGAGCATCAGGCTGCCGATAAAGACAGCCAGTGCTAATAGAAGGGTCCGGCCACGATGTTTGAGGGCCCAGCCGAGTATGTCCTGATACCAGTGACTTAGACCCTGCACGCGGCGATCAAAAAAAGCGAGGAAACGACCGAGCCAGGTGCGTGGCTGATAACCCGGTTCGCGATGCGCATCAGGGTCGGGCCAGACCGATGACAGCATCGGGTCCAGCGTGAAACTGACGAACATCGAGATCAATACCGCTGCGACCACCGTGATGCCGAACTGGTGAAAAAAACGCCCGATGATGCCGCCCATGAATCCGACCGGCATGAACACCGCCACGATGGAAAAAGTGGTCGCGAGCACAGCCAGACCAATTTCCTTGGTGCCATCCAGCGCGGCTTGTCGGTGATTTTTGTACACGCCTTTTATCTTCATGCCGGCGTGACGTACGATGTTTTCGCGCACGACAATCGCATCATCGATCAGCAGTCCCACACACAGCGACAGCGCCATCAAGGTCAGACTATTGATGGTGAAATTCGAAATGTACATAAACAGAAACGTCCCGATCAACGCAATCGGCAAGGTCAGCCCGGTAATGACGGTGCTGCGCCAACTGTTGAGGAACAGGAACACAATCAGAATGGTGAGTGCTGCACCTTCAATGATGCTTTCCTTGACGCCTGCCACGCTGTTGCGAATGGCAATCGAGGAATCACGTACCGTCTGGACTTGTACGCCTCGTGGCATTGAAGGTTTCAGCGTCGCAAGGGCTTCACTGAGGCCATCGACGACCTGAATCGTGTTTTCGCCCTGCGCTTTCAACACTTGCAGTGCAAGCGTCGGCTGATCGTTGAACAGCGCCAGATTGTCACGTTCCTCCTGGCCATCGATGACGGTCGCAACTTGTTCCAGCGTCACCGGTTGCAAGGCCGTGCCACTGCCACGGCGTGCGACGATGATGCGCCTGAAGTCTTCAGGATTCTTGATGCGGCCTTCGACCTGTACGATTTTTTCGTTTTCGAGTGAACGGATTGCGCCGGTTGGCAACTCCTGATTTTCATTCCGAATGGCATTGAGCACTTGATCAACACTGACCGACAGTGCTTCCATCTGATCCGGTTTCAGATAGATCTGCACTTCGCGCTTGACGCCGCCGACAATCGTGACCGAACCGACGCCGCGCACATTTTCCAGTCGCTTCTTGATGACCTGATCGGCATAGGTCGTCAGGTCGCGCAACGACATGGCGTTATTTCCAGGGGCGCTGACCGAATAAGAAATGATCGGCGTATCAGCCGGGTCGTAACGCGTCACGCGCGGCTCGTCGATTTCCTTGCGGAAGGTGCTGCGCACAGCCGCCACTTTTTCACGCACGTCTTGTGCGGCCAATGCCGCATTGACAGCGAGATTGAACTGAATGATGACAACCGACACGCCTTCATACGAGCGCGAGGTCAGGGTGTCGATGCCGTTGACTGAATTGACGGCCTCTTCAATGGGGCGCGTGACGTCCGATTCGACGTTTTCCGGCGAAGCGCCGGGATAGGTCGTCTGCACCACCACCACCGGAAAACTCACATCCGGCAGAGCTTCGATGGCCATGCGCTGATAGGAGAACAGGCCCAGCACCAGCAAGGCCAGCATCATCATGGTGGCCAGCACAGGGTTCTGAATACTGATGCGAGTGAACCACATGGCGCTTAGCTCCCGGCTTTCGGACTGGCATCTGCCGCAACAGTTTTGATCTTGACCGCGCCTTCGCTTAACTGGCCCAGATTGACTCGTACGACAGGCGTTCCTTCTGCAACACCGTTTTCCAGTTCAATCCAGCCATCACTACTCGCAAAGCCCGCTTTAACTTTTTTCAGGACAAGTTTTCCGCCTTCCAACGCATAAAGATGATCACCGTCCTGAGTCGTACGTATGGCAGCTTGTGGCGCAGCCAGGACCTGAAGCTTTTGTGTAACCGTGATGGCAGCCTGGGCAAAGAGTCCGGCGCGCAGTCGCGCTTCGGCTTGTTCAATTTTTGCGTATACCAAATAGGAACGTGAGCCGGATTGATTAGCCGGACTGATGCGCGTGATGTGGCCCATTAGCGGTTTATCAAAACCTTCCGGACGAATCTCCACTTCCTGTCCGATTTGCACTTGGGCAATGTCAGCCGCAGGCACGGACGCTTCGAGTTCGAGTGCCGACAAATCGACAATGTCCAGAAGCTTGGCGTCGACAGAGACTTTCTCGCCGGGTTCAACATTGCGTGCGGCAATAATGCCATTCATCGGCGCGCGCACCTGGGTATCACTCAATGATTTTTGTGCCAATGACAAAGCCGCCTGATTGGCCGCAACATTGGCTTGCGCAGTATTGAACTGACCCTGCGAATTTTCCAGTGCCGTTGCCGAGATGAAGCCTTGCTGCAAGAGCGCCTGATTGTTGTTCAGCGTGCGCTTGGCGATATCAAGTTGGCCTTGCGCAGCCATGACATTCTCACGTGCCTGCTTGACGCGCCAGTCGTATTCAATCGGGTCAATGCGCGCGATGAGTTGCCCCGCTTTGACGCTATCCCCTTCACGCACCAGAACCTCTTTAACTTCGCCCGCGACTTTGGCCTTGACGCTGCTTTGATTGATGGCGCGCAAGCTGCCATTAGATTGAATGACTTGTTTGAGATCACGCTTTTCGACGGTGACCAGTTCGTTGCTGGACAACTCCAATACAGTGGCCACAGCGGTTACCGGCTGCTGCGCCTTGCTGCGGCTGATCATGCGGACACCAACGAGCAAAATCACCAGCAGGATGACCAGTGCAATCCAGAACAGCGGACGTTTGATAAGTTTCATGTGTTTATTTTTTTGAAGTTTTTTTGTTCGGTGTTGAAGCTGAAACTGAAGCTGCCGGCGTCAGCATTCCATTGAGTGCAAAATCGATGAAGCTTTCCAGATATTTTTTTGGGTCAATGACTTCCCGGTTGAACGTACCCTGGCAGTGCCGTGTCATCATCATTAACATCACCGGCGCGACCACAATCGTGCGCATGAGGGTGACGTCCATTTCGCGAAACTCGCCGCGTTTAATGCCTCGTCGCAGCAGGCTTTCAATCAAGGCCTGATTGCGCTGAATGACTTCCTCGAAATAAAACGCGGCAATCTCGGGAAAATTGCCCGACTCGGACATCACCAGCTTGCTGATCCCGGCCAGTTTGTGATTACCGATGTTGCGGAACCATCCCTGTATGAATTCGTGAAACAGATCCTTGCTGTGGCCGGTATATTCTTCGACCAGTCTTTCCGCTTGCCCGATCACCGGCACGACACCTTCGCGCACAACCGCCTTGAACAACTCCTGTTTGTTATCAAAGTAGAGATAGAGCGTCCCTTTTGAAACACCTGCGCGAGCGGCCACATCTTCCAGCCGTGTGGCCGCAAATCCTTTTTCGACGAACAAATCCAGCGCCGCTTCGAGCAGCTCCTGGGGACGGGCATCCTTGCGCCGTTCCCAGCGTGGCTCAGATTTGGCGGGCACAGCTGTGTTGTCGCTCATCATGGGAAAGTTTCAATAAAACCTGAACGGCATACACAGAGGACACAGAGAAAAGAACAACAAGGACGAGAACACGGAGAGACCTCCTGATGTTCTCCGTGCCTCTGTGTCTCTGTGGTGAGAGGTTTTCTCATTGAACAGGGCACTCTCAATGAACAATCCGCCCAAACCCACGCGCCATAAGACTCGCAACCAGTGGAATCAATAAAACGACCGTCAATTCGGCATGAATCCAGATTTTGGTTCGAGTAATTTCTGCTGCCGTCGGGAGAAATGCAGGATTGGCTTGTAGCGCCTTGCGCCAGCGCATGAAACTGAATGTCGGCACAATTGAAAGCAAGCCAACCAGAACGAACAGGGTCATCTTGAGGTGGAACAGCCAGGTTCCCAAATAAAATGCGCCACCCTTGATGCCGAGAAACATGCGCCCCAGACCGCTTGCGAGAACCAGTATCGCAAGAATTACATAGACCAGATCGATTTTTGGCAGGCGCAGCAGGGTTTCAGTCCGGTCGCAATAGCGCAAAGACACCAGTTCTACCGTCAACACCGAAATCAAGGCAAAAATGAGCGCAAAGTGTAGCCAGGCCAGAATGGCATCGGTCAACATGGGAGCTCCCAGAGAAAATAAATAACTAACCGGTCAGTAATGTATGTGTTTGCGCAGAGCCGGTCAATCCGGTTGTGATGAATTGTGTTGTTTGATTTTCAGGGTGACTGAAACGGCTTTTGGCTTGCAAATGCCCGCTTGAAGGGGTACCTTTCAGGCCATCACGCGGGGGTCTGCCGCTCCGATATTGGCGCGCAGTGAGAAAAACCCTTCGAACCTGGACAGATAATGCTGTCAACGGGAGTCGTGGAAGATGCTTCTAACAGAATTTCTTCTCGGCTCCGCATTTTTTCCTTTGGAGCCTCAATGAACGCAGCTGTATTAGATTCCCATAAATTCGTTGCCGCGACCGCTACGGTTGACGAAGCCGCCATCCAGCCGCTACCCAATTCGCGCAAGATTTACGTCGAAGGTTCGCGTCCTGACATTCAGGTGCCGATGCGCGAGATCAGCCAGTCAGATACGCCTGCCTCCTTTGGCGCCGTCGAAAAGAATCCGCCGATCTACGTTTATGACACCTCCGGTCCTTATACCGACCCGAAGGTCAAGATCGACATCCGTTCCGGCCTCGCGCCGTTGCGTGCCGGTTGGATTGCCGAACGCAACGATACCGAAGAATTGACCGGGCCGACTTCGGAATATGGCGTCGAGCGTCTGAACGATCCCAAGCTGGCCGAACTGCGCTTCAACCTGCATCGCAAGCCGCGCCGCGCCATTGCGGGCAAGAACGTCAGCCAGATGCACTATGCGCGTCAGGGCATCGTCACGCCGGAGATGGAGTACATCGCCATTCGCGAGAACCTGCGCCGTACTGAATACATTGAAAGTCTGAAAGCCACCGGCAAAATGGGTCAGCGTATGGCTGATCTGCTCGGTCGCCAGCATCCCGGCCAGAACTTTGGCGCCAGCATTCCCGAAATGATTACCGGCGAATTCGTGCGAGACGAAATCGCTCGTGGCCGCGCCATTATTCCGGCCAACATCAATCACCCGGAAATCGAGCCGATGATCATCGGCCGTAACTTCCTCGTGAAGATCAACGCCAACATCGGCAACAGCGCGGTGACCAGTTCCATCGGCGAAGAAGTCGAAAAAATGACCTGGGCCATCCGTTGGGGTGGCGACACCGTGATGGATCTTTCCACCGGCAAGCATATCCACGAAACGCGCGAGTGGATCATCCGCAACAGCCCCGTGCCCATCGGCACCGTGCCGATTTATCAGGCACTGGAAAAGGTCAACGGTAAGGCGGAAGACCTGACGTGGGAAATTTTCCGCGACACGCTGATCGAGCAGGCCGAGCAGGGCGTGGACTATTTCACCATCCACGCCGGCGTGCTGCTGCGCTACATCCCCATGACCGCGAATCGCATGACCGGCATCGTCTCGCGCGGCGGGTCCATCATGGCCAAGTGGTGTCTGTCACATCACAAAGAGAGCTTCCTCTACACGCACTTTGAAGACATCTGCGAAATCATGAAGGCCTACGACGTGAGCTTCAGCCTCGGCGACGGCCTGCGTCCCGGCTCGATCTACGACGCCAATGACGAAGCTCAACTGAGCGAGCTGCGCACCCTTGGCGAGCTGACGCAAATCGCGTGGAAGCACGATGTGCAAGTCATGATCGAAGGCCCCGGCCACGTGCCGATGCACATGATCAAGGAGAACATGGACCTGCAACTGGAACAGTGCCACGAAGCGCCGTTCTACACGCTCGGCCCGCTGACCACCGACATCGCCCCCGGCTACGACCACATCACCAGCGGCATCGGCGCCGCCATGATCGGCTGGTACGGCACCGCCATGCTGTGCTACGTCACGCCCAAGGAACATCTGGGTCTGCCCAACAAGGCCGATGTGAAAGACGGCATCATCACGTACAAGCTGGCTGCCCATGCCGCCGACTTGGGGAAGGGCCATCCCGGTGCGCAAATCCGCGACAACGCGCTATCCAAAGCCCGCTTCGAGTTCCGCTGGGAAGACCAGTTCAACCTCGGCCTCGACCCCGACAAGGCTCGTGAATTCCACGATGAGACGCTACCGAAAGACTCCGCCAAAGTCGCCCACTTCTGTTCCATGTGCGGCCCGCACTTCTGTTCGATGAAAATCACGCAAGACGTGCGTGATTACGCGGCGCAGCAAAACATCTCCGAGATTGAAGCGTTGAAGAAGGGGATGGAAGAGAAGACGGTTGAGTTCATCAAGAAGGGTTCTGAAATTTATCAGAAGGCTTGATCGTAACGAGTCGTCAGAGAAAATTCTGATCACTCGACTAATGACCGTTCGTCCTGAGTAGCCTGCGTTGTTTGCTGGCCGCATTGAAATAAATGCGGAAGGATAGCCGCAGACTGCGATGCCTTGCTAAGCAACATCCATCTGGCGTCAGAAAGCTTGATTTGTACTGGCTACCGATTGATTCCTACCCAACTCTTTCCACAACAAGCCCTGCCACCGTTTTTTGAATGCCGTCTTCAGTAAAACGGAAATCGGCATCGTTTTCAGTCACCAGAATTGCCGTTGGATTAAAGTCCAGGCAACTCGCGGCGATGAACGCGTCTGGCAATTTGAGTTTTCCACCATCGGGGCCAGCCGGAACATTGCCGGGGATGGCCGCACGACGAAGGACATCTGCTCTGAGACTGGCAGCAAGGTCGGCTAACTCTTTTGAAATTTCAATAATGATCAGTTGCGGGTTCTCGAACTCAGAGACGAATGCTGCTTCTGCTGCAGCCCGTTCCGTTGGATCAAGTAAGCGGCGAGCTGCAACAAAACATTCAGCCACGCAAACACGGCTGGTCGCACGTGCGGCACCGGGATACTTCAATAACAAAGCATCCAAGTCGGCTTGTACTTTTAAGCGCCTGCTTTGTTCCCCTAAAACTAAATGACTCCATACATTGGTATCGAGCAATAGCACATCACTCATTTGTTACTTCCGCCTGAAAGTAACTCGCGCTCACTCCAGCGGGTTCGTTCTGTGCGCAAAAACTCGCTCAGTTCATTTGAATTTGGTGCTTTGATCGCGGCGCCAGATTCGTGAGTCAAACGTGCCCAGTCTGCGGATTGTTCCTGCAGGTCTCGACCGGTTGAAATGGCCTCGACCAATACGTCAATCTGACTCATCACATCGGCGAGTTCACGGCGAATACTGCTGCGTAAACGTCCCAAGGCGCGTGGAGCCAACTCCAAGTCTTGCTGACTACCCAGAATGTTTTGCACGGTTTGAGCGGCGCTTTGGCCTAAAGCAACTAGCCGCCGGTGCGAGGGGCGATTGGGTGAAAAGTCAGGCCAAGAGATATCTAATATTTTTTTCGAGACATGGCGAGGCCCAAATAGGCCTCTTGCTGGGAATTCTTTGATTCCTACATTTGCATACTGGCTGTTAAGAAAAGCTTCGACATAGCGGGCCTCAACTTCTGTTCGAGTGAAGCAAACATACATGGTGTAGTCCACCATAAATCGTGGCGAAAAAGAAGTTACATCTAACACACACGCTGATGCATCACTAGCTGACGCTGTATACATTACTGCCCATTTGGCATCGACCGGTTGGCCGGTCAACTTGCCTTGCCAATCCAACCAGTCCGTCATGCTTGACTTCTGCTTCTTAGCACTGTCACTACGCCGCTCATCCCAAAGCCGCTCGCATTGCCCAAACCAGCGGGCAGCTTCCAGATCACCCCGTGCCGTCAGATCGGCTGCATCCAGCAAACGCCAATGCAACTTACCGGGGAAGGGCTTGCCTCCAGTATTGACCTCATCCTCTTTCACCAGTGGCAAGGCTACCAGCGGTGGATTGACCAGGGCAAAGGGCAGCACGTTGCGCGCTAAGGCGGTGCGAAACAGGTACTTGCCTTGTATTGAGCCGCTGAGGGAAATGCCGTCCCAGGGTTTCTTGGCCCCTTCTAAAGCCAAAGGGTGAGTACGGAAGTTCACCACACGATCAGCCAAGTCCGTCATGCCATCAAGTGATACCCCTTGGGGTTGCACAAAATAAAAAGCACGCGGCACGATAGTGGCACCTTGCCTGAAGCGCGGCGCATAGGCATTACCACCGCTCGCACCTTGCAGGCGTGTTTCAACCAGCGCCGAACGCTTCTTCTTGCTCTGCCCGTTCCCCAGCTCCTGAAAATACCAGCGCGTGTTGTCTTCTTTAATGTAAGCCTGTGCTTCGCTCCAGTGCATGTGAGGTCTGGGCAGTTTGCCATGCAGCACGCGTCCGACCAGGCCGTTGCGCGGTAGAGCGCGTTGACGCTGGCTGTCTATACCTTCGGCATGTGAGGCCGTTGCCATCAGCACGCAGGCTGGTACGTTAAACAAGGGTGAAACGCCCTTGAGGTCCCAAACCTCAGTGAGTTTGAAACCGCGTGCTTCGCCATTGCGAGCGTTTTGATGCTGGTCTGCACTTAAAAATGATCTAGGCAACACAAAAGCAAGCTGTGCACCATCGGAGGCAAGGTACTTGCCACAGTGCGATAAAAAAACAGCAGCCAAATCAATGTGCGGATTGTTGGCTTTGGAGCTGGGCATCAGGCCGTAATACTTTGCCAGCGCTCGCACGTCGGTTTGGTAGTCGCCGCTGGTGATGTCAGCGTAAGTGAGCCATGGTGGGTTGGCAACCACGACATCAAACATCCGATGCATGAAGACGGGTTGATATAGATTTTGCAGCACGAACCGCCAGATGCTGTCGCGATTGTTGAGCTTAGCCTCTCGCATTGCCTGGTAGATTGCATAAAGCTCGCTCACATTCTGGACCGCCAGGCTAACGTCAGGCACACGATTGCGCAGTGCTTTCTCAAAGATTGCAGGGCTCTGCTCAACCTTGATCTGATCGTCAATAAAATGTTGCGCCAAATCAATGGCCTTGGCAAAGCTGTCTGGTTGTCCAATAAACGGCCCCATATCGAGGCCCAGGCGCTTATCGTCAACACGTACAGAAAAATGATGACCAGAAGAAAAGAGTGTCTTTTTAGCTTCGTCGGAAGAGAGAAACAGCGTATTGGCTAAGTAAACATTCAGCACGACTGGTGCACGGGCTCTGGCAACTTCCTCACCCAAGGCCAGCAACATGGTGGTCTTGGCAATTTGTACTGACAAAGGATGAACATCCACGCCTTTAATTTGATTGGCAATTTGTTGTGGGGGCATGTCGGGCCACTCCCGACGGTAGCGCGCGACTAAGGCGCGTAAAAAAGAGCCAGAACCACAGGCCGGGTCAAGCGCAAAAAACCCACGCTCAAGGTGCAAGTCGTCTACAACCCGTTCACACAGCCAATCAGGGGTGTAGTACTCGCCCAGGGCATGGCGAGTATCAATATCTATTAGCTCTTGGTAGACCCCTTTCAAGATGTCTTCTTCAACATCGGTAAAATCGTACTCCGAGATCTGGTTATACAGTTCTCGCAGGGTAGGAGCCAGTTGTTGGAAAAACTCTGGTGTGCTTACCCAATAAAAAAAATCACCTTCAACAAAATTTTCGACATTCAGTGCGGTAAACGCTTCCCCTGACAAGATGTGCCTTAGTACATCATCGCTTGGGTATGCGGCGGGTTTGAGAACTGCATAAGCCAGCAACTTAGCAAACACGCTCAAGTAGGTATGAACGAGGTAAACCGAATTACCCAAGTCAAATTTTCCATAGGCCAATTGCAAAAAACGCTGCCACTGCTCGAATGCAACATGTACTGCTGATGATGGATTTTGAACAGGCATGACGCGCTGCATTGCTTGCACCGCGTTGATAAAGATGCGTGAGGTATCTCCAAAGTCGAGCTGTATGGCATCAAGAGTTGCGCGCTGCTTGGTAGTGCGGAAAAGGATTCGGTCAAGGAAAAAGAAAAATTTGTCCTCGTTATCTTTTTTGACCTCGAAATCTTCTACTTTTCGTAGCGCGGAGCGATTGGGTGTCTCTTGTCCAAGCAGCACTTCTAGATTAGGCGCATACGTTCGCCAGACACGGCCATCTGTTGCGATCAATATGTAGTCGTATCGGTCTCCACTATGCCACCGACCGGCAAGGTACTCGGCTAATTGATCTTCGGCATGCCTACCTGTTTTGGCTAAATCTTTTTCCCATTCAATAATGACGTTGCTATAGGCAATGTCTGCATACCCTGTCTTTGGAACACCTGGACGAGGTATGTTAAAAATAGTTTTCTCGCCCCCTTGCGCCAATTCATTGACGACGTCTTTCGCGGCCTGACTATCTTGAAAGAGTCGGGTGAGGAGGTTCTGAAAACGCAGCTTTTTCGCCTCTTCGCTATTGGCGAGGCGCAAACCACTTAGATAGTCTGAAACTTCTTCTTGAACTTTGTGTACTGCCATTTTTTAACTTCCGGATGGATGTTGTATGACTGATTGCTTAATAATTTTAGAAGCTTACACCGCCCATGCAAACATTACGTTTTGCCGCCATTATTTCTACTCTTGACCTGTTCTGAGATAGGTGCTACTTTTGTGGCACCTATCGTTATGCACTTCAGGACATTGCTATGCAGGCAACAACTACACTGAAACTTTCCGGCGAACTGAAAGAACGCGTTACCTTGGCTGCAAGTGCTTCCGGCAAAACTGCGCATGCCTGGATGGTCGAGGCGATTGAAGCGCAAACGGCGTTGGCGGAGCGTCGCAAGGCATTTGTTGCCTCGGCATTGAAGGCCGAGCAGGAAGTAGCTCAGTATGGGCTGGTTTACGACGCTGATGAGGTGTTCAGTTATATCAAGGCCAAGATGGATGGTCAGACGGCGAGGCGCCCGAAGGCACGCAAGCTTTAGGCTGTATTGGGCTCTTCTCCATGACAAGACTTCTGCTCGCACCAAGAGCGCTTGAGGATATTGAGAGATTGACCGAATTTCTGCAAAATTGCGGCGATCCGGGTGCAGTTGAAATTGCCGCAATTCTGATGGATGGGTTGAGCTTGCTAAAGCAGCATCCCATGATTGGCCGACAGGCTGAAGATGGTTTACGGGAACTGGTTATTTCGCGTGGACGTAGTGGTTATGTCGCCTTGTATCGTTACGATGTCATTTCAGATACAGCGCTTATCTTGGCAGTCAAACATCAACGAGAAGGCGGTTACGAGCAAGTCTGACTTTTTCTCACTCAGTGCAATTCATTATTCATCATGATCGAATCGCAACTTGAAAGATGGGTACTTTCACAAGCCGGAAGTAATGTGCCGGTTGCACTGGTGTTGCCATCAGGTCGACGCGTGGCCTTGAGTGCGGAACCGAAGGTGACGCTGACCTTGAAAGACCTTGTGGCGGTGCGCTATTTGCTGCGACCTACACTGGCGAATCTGGGTACGGCTTATGTCGAAGGCAAGATGGATATCGATGGCACGCTTGATGACATTATCGAGGTTGCCATGGGACTGTCGCAGTTGAGCGGTGGCGAGAATTTCGAACCGGGCAAGCAGGGCTGGCTGAATCGCGTGCGCGCGCATACGCGTTCGCGGGATCGCGCGGCCATCGAGTATCACTACGATGTCTCGAATGCGTTTTACCAATTGTTCCTCGATACCAACATGGTGTATTCCTGCGCCTATTTTCGTGACGCCAATGAAACGCTGGAACAGGCGCAACTTAATAAGCTCGACCACATACTCAACAAGCTGCAAGTGCAGGCCGGAGACACTTTCCTCGATGTGGGTTGTGGTTGGGGTGCACTCGTCATTCGTGCGGCCCAGCGCGGGGCGAAAGCAGTGGGGGTAACCCTTTCACAAAACCAGCACGATCTGGCTGCGGAACGCATTCGCGAACTGGGCTTGGCTGATCGATGCGAAGTACGTTTGCAGGACTATCGCGATATTCCTGAAATTGGCGGTTATAACAAAATTGCCAGTGTGGGCATGTTCGAACATGTCGGGCGCAAGAATCTGCCGGGCTATTTTGAACAGATGCAGCGCCTGCTCAAGGATGGCGGTGCGATGTTGATGCACGGGATTACCGCGACGCATCCGGCCAGTCTTGAGGTCGGGCGAGGTGCGGGCGAGTTCATCGACAAGTATGTCTTTCCTGATGGCGAACTGCTGCACGTCAGTCATGTAATGCGCACGATGGCCGAAGCGGGACTCGAAGTAGTTGATGCCGAATCCCTGCGTCGTCACTATGCCCTGACGTTGCGGCACTGGGCCGAGCGGCTGGAGACGAATGCAGTCAAGGCGCTCGAATCGGCGGGTGAAAAACGCTATCGCATCTGGCGCGTTTATCTGGCCGGTTGCGCGCATGGCTTTGCCGACAACTGGATGAACATCTACCAGCTATTGGCTTGCAAGCTGGGTGCGCCGAGTATGAACTCATTCCCGATGACGCGGGAATGGATGTATCGGTGACGCTTGTCATCCTGAGCGCAGCGAAGGATCTCAGGTTTTGCAATAGCCACCGGTAGCGCATGACCAACTGAGATTCTTCGAGTGCGCTCAGAATGACATCAGATTTGAGGCCGCGCAGGAGCGAGTCCCAGCCGCTTCAAAATAAAGTGATCGACTGAAATTTTTCCGGGTCCGAACACGACCAGTAAGGCAATCAGGCTGCCCCAGAAGAAGTGTGACTGGATCGCGGCTGGGCACTCGAACTCGAAGAGTTGCGGATAAGAAAGTACAGCCATCAGGTTCACGACAAACAGACCTGCAGCCCCGAAGCGGCCAGCCAATCCCAACACCAGCAAGATCGGGAAAAACAATTCACCTCCTGCACCCATGACTGCAGCGACGGCAGGTGGCAAGACCGGGACTTTGTATTCATCGGTAAACAAGGCAAGTGTATTGCTCCAGTCTTGAATCTTGGTCAGGCCGGATTTGAAAAAGACATCTGCCAGATAAAGCCGCATGGCCAGTAAGGCGAGTGATTGCAGCCAGTTGACCCAGCTCGTCACGATCATGCTTTTTTGTATGAAGTTTTTGAACATGAAGTTCTCCCTGAATTTAGATACCGGACTAGTCGTTTGAGTACGGCGATTCTTACACGGAATTTTTTACAAGAAGTCAGACACGGCAATCGCAAATCCAGCCGGATTGAATCCAATGGGCGAGCGCCGACTGAATGTCGAACTTATTGTCTATGGCATAAGCCGCTTCCAGCGCGTTGAAGAGCGTTTCACCGGACAAGAGTGAATCGAGTGCTGCGGCGTTACCCTGATCAAGCTGTTCGACGTGAACCTGCATGCCCTCGCGAATGACCCAGGCGGCTTCTGGGATATCCCATTCGACCTGGAATGAACCTGCGTAATCTTTCTGATGAATCGACCAGATCTGTACGATGGGATAAGTCGATTTGATCAGAGTCGTTCCTGGCGCAAAATCAAAGCGCACCTGGTCTTGCTGCGTATCAGGAATTTGTAGAAGTCGAGATGGATCGAAGGGCTTTGGATCGGCAAGACTTGCGGCACAAAAGACCGCCCATTCCAGCCGCGCCAGATCGGGCAGGTAGGGATATTCACGGGTGTGGGGAAACTCGGCCACGAACTCAGAAAAGCTCGCTCCGAACTCGTGCAAATTGCCACTGGTCGAAGGCGTTTGTTGCCAGTAGGCCCGTGCAAGTCCGTCAAAAAATTCTTCGCCCAACACTTGCTGGATAACGGGATAAGTGATTGCCAGTGTTTTGGTGATTGAGGTCACGACATTGCCGCGATAAATGGCGAGTCGTCGTTGTACGACAGCATCATCAGCTGTGAAATGTGCAGCGACTTGCAATGTTTTGACTGGGTCGCGTATCGCTTGTACGAACTGGTTTTGAAGCGTGTGGAGTTCAGGCATCGACTGCCTCACTGCGAAAATCGTTGAGGTGCGAGCGTGCGATCTGTGCTTCGTCCAGCAGGACTGCGAGGTCGGGAACATCTGTGTCCCACTCGATCAATGTTGGCTTGGGGCCGATGGTGGCGAGCGTGTGACGATAGAGTTCCCACACAGCCAGGATGACACGTGAACCGTGGTCGTCGATCAGGCATTCATCCGTATTCAGGTGTCCTGCCAAATGAATTTCACCGACCGCGTCGGCCGGTAATTCATCGATCAATGGCAAAGGATCGAAGCCGAAGTTGACGGCGTTGACATACAGATTATTGACATCAAACAGAATGCCGCATCCAGTTCGACGAGACAGTTCGGCCATAAAAGCAGTTTCACTCATGGTGCTGCTGCGATAGGCAAGATAAGCCGAAATGTTCTCGACCAGAATCGGACGTTTGAGGGTGTCCTGTACGCGTTCCACCCGTGCGCTGATCAAGTCCAGCGCTTCTTCGCTATACGGGATGGGCAACAGATCATTGAGATGCTGGCCGTTGATGCTGCCCCAGCAAAGGTGTTCTGATACCAAAGTGGGTTCGACGAATTCAACCAGACGTTTGAGTTTGTTCAAATGCCTTTGCGCCGCTTCGTCCTGATTGGCATCAGCAGAACCGAGTGACAGTCCAACGCCATGCAGGCTGATGGGATATTGTTCGCGCGCTTGTTGCAATATGCGCAGAGCTGCACCGCCATCGGCAAAAAAATTCTCGCTATGGACTTCCAGAAAAGCGGGAGCGTCATCAGCTCCTGCATCACGCTCATTAAGCAGCGTGCGGTAATGCGGTTGACGCAGGCCGATGCCGACAGCGTTGCCGGACAGGGTCTTCATGGATGCGTAAATACGGAAGCGATGTACAGTTTGATTGTCATTCTGAACGCAGTGAAGAATCTCAAGTGTTTCAGCGAGTACCGGCTGGAAAGGTCTGATGGTAATTGGTCTACCTGAGATTCTTCGCGTTGCTCAGAATGACAAAGATTCGCGGTGCTCTGACCAGAGCTACAGCTTGCTCAGCCTTTTTTCATGGGCTCAGCAGTCAGCTTGCCACCCATTTTTTCGCAGGTTCCCTTGGCGACGTACTTCCAGTCACCGGGAGCGTTATCAACTTTTGCGGCACCAGCGCAGGCATGGGTACCGGTGGCGCTGGCGCAGTCATTGGCACCGGCCTTGGCGACGCCGAAACATTTGTCTTTGGTCGCATCGGGTGCAACCGGCGCGGCATGTGCAGAAACTGCGGCAAAGGCGATGGCGGAAGCGAGTGCGGAACGAATGATGGTTTGCTTGTTCATGTCAAATCTCCTGATCTAAAGGTGGTTGGTGGCTAAGTTACGAGTTACGGGAATACTTCCCAAGCGTCTGTCGCGGCTTGTGGAGCTTCCTTACAGAATTTTGCGCGTTTATTTTGACGAGGTCATGAAAAGTTTGAATTTTTAAGCAGGACTGTCGGAAATTCCAGAAACCTTACAGAAAGCTTTAAGCGACTGCGCTATGCTCTCGACTTTTGTTGCGAGGCACCATGGACATTCTTCTGTTGATAAAGGCCGCCATTCTTGGCATTGTCGAAGGCCTGACCGAATTCCTTCCCATATCCAGTACCGGCCATTTGATTGTTGCCGGTAGTCTGCTCGATTTTGTCGGCGAAAAAGCGCAGGCTTTCGAAATCATTATTCAGGCTGGCGCCATTCTCGCCGTGTGCTGGGAATACCGGCAACGCATTGCGGATGTGGTCAGTGGCTTTTCCACGGATCCCAAAGCACGACGCCTTGTACTTAACCTGCTGATCGCCTTTCTGCCCGCCGCATTGCTGGGTCTGATGTTTAGCAAAATGATCAAGGCGCATTTGTTTGCACCGGTGCCGGTTGCGCTGGCATTCATCATCGGCGGTCTGATTATTCTTTGGGTGGAGCGGCGTCAGCGCGTTGCCGTGCGTATCGATTCAGTCGATGACATGACTCCCATGGACGCGCTCAAGATAGGTCTCGCACAGAGTCTTGCGCTAATTCCCGGAACCTCACGCTCCGGCGCCACCATTATTGGCGCGATGTTGTTCGGCTTTTCGCGCAAGGCAGCCACGGAGTTCTCGTTTTTTCTGGCGATACCCACCTTGTTCGCTGCAACTTTTTATTCTGCTTACAAAGCGCGTGCGTTATTCGTTGCTGCCGATCTCCCGGTTTTCGGTATTGGTTTTATTTTCGCATTCGTCAGCGCATTCCTATGCGTACGTTGGTTGCTGCGCTTTATCAGTACGCACGATTTCCGTGGTTTTGGCTGGTACCGGATCGTATTTGGATTGGTAATATTGGTGACGTTCTTTACTGATCTGATTCCCTGGAAAGAGTAAGACTCCCTCCCCTTCAAGGGGAGGGTTGGGGTGGGGATGGGTCATCTCTGACCATTGAACCCATCCCCCACCTAAACTCCCCCTTGAAGGGGGAGGAACATAAAACAGAGCAGCGCTCATCGTGGAATCTTCAATCGGCACCGTTCCTCAACAACAGGCCATCGACCTCTTGCGCCGCATCTTTGGTTATTCCGAATTTCGTGGCGCGCAGGCGGAGATTGTTGATCACGTCAGCAATGGAGGTGATGCGCTGGTGCTGATGCCGACCGGCGCAGGTAAATCACTCTGCTATCAGATTCCGGCATTGCTACGGCGTGGTGTGGGTGTGGTGGTATCCCCCTTGATTGCACTGATGCAAGATCAGGTCGATGCCTTGGCGGAACTGGGTGTGCGTGCAGCCTTTCTCAATTCCACTTTGAGTGGTGTGGAAGCAGCATCGGTGGAGCGGCAGGTGCGCGCGGGGGAACTGGACCTGCTCTATGTTGCGCCTGAGCGCTTGCTGAGCGAGCGTTGCCTGAACCTGCTCGAGCAAAGTCGCGTCGCTTTGTTCGCCATCGATGAAGCCCACTGCGTGGCGCAGTGGGGCCATGATTTCCGGCCTGAATACATCCAGCTTTCGATCCTGCACGAGCGATTTCCCGATGTACCGCGTATTGCACTGACTGCTACCGCCGATGCGCAGACTCGCGCCGAAATTGTTGAGCGTCTGCAGTTGCACGGTGCTCGCGTATACGTGTCAAGTTTTGATCGGCCCAATATCCGTTATCAGATCGTCGAGAAGCTCAACGCGCGCAAGCAACTGCTTGACTTCATTCGTGCCGAGCATGATGGTGAATGCGGCATCGTCTATTGCCTGTCGCGCAAGAAGGTTGAAGAGACTGCGGCCTTCCTGATGGAGAACGGCATTGATGCTTTGCCCTATCACGCCGGCATGGACAGCATCACACGGCAAAAACATCAAGCACGTTTTTTGCGCGCCGATGGACTGGTGATGGTTGCGACGATTGCTTTCGGCATGGGCATTGATAAACCGGACGTGCGCTTTGTCGCGCATCTCGATTTACCGAAAAGTATCGAAGGCTATTATCAGGAAACCGGTCGTGCCGGGCGCGATGGCATGCCCGCCGATGCCTGGATGACTTATGGTTTGCAGGATGTAGTGCAACTGCGCCGCATGATTGCGGAATCGGAAGCGGATGAAACCTTCAAGCGCGTTTCCAGCGTCAAGCTTGATGCCATGCTGGGTCTGTGTGAAAGCGCTGACTGTCGTCGCAAGCGCCTGCTGAATTATTTTGATGAAAGCACAGCATCGGATTATCGCTGTGGCTATTGCGATACTTGTTTGAGTCCGCCCGCTTCATTCGATGCTACGGTCGCTGTGCAAAAACTGCTGTCATGCATCTACCGCACTGGCCAGCGTTTTGGTGCGGTGCATGTCATGGCAGTGCTGCGCGGTGATGTGGGTGGTCAAAGCGGCGAGCGTATCAAGCAGTGGCAGCACGACCAACTGAGTGTCTTTGGTGTTGGACACGAATACAGCGAAACCGAATGGCGTGCGTTGATCCGGCAGTGTCTGGCGCTGGGCGTGATCGACGTCGATCACGACGCCTATGGCGCGATCAAGCTGACCGATGACAGTCGCGCTGTATTGAAGGGTGAACGCAAGGTCATGCTCAGGGAACTGCGTAAACCAGTGCGCACTGTTAAATCCAGCCGCAAGACTTTTGATAGCGAACTTAATTCAGTTCAGCAGCGTTGCTTTGATTCTTTACGTGACTGGCGACTCGGCGCGGCGCGTCAACACAATGTTCCCGCCTATGTCATTTTTCACGATGGCACGTTGCGTGAGATCGCGTTACGTCAACCTGACTCGCTGGAAGCCTTGCAAGCCATCTCTGGTATTGGTGCGAAGAAGCTGGAGGCCTATGGACTGGAACTATTGAAAGTGATTCAGGTGTCCGAAACGATTTGATGCTGTTTGTATAAAGAAAAAAGGCAGCATTGCTGCTGCCCTTTTTAATTGCATCGAAAAGTTTATTTGGTCGTAGTCGTCGTTGTTGCGGCTGGCTTTGCTGCTGCAGGCTTGGCGGCAGGCTTTGTAGCCGCAGGTTTCGCCGCAGGTGCTGGATTGAGTTTCTGACTGGCAGGTGTGGTGCCTCCATCGACACCCAGTGCGCCACCAGCACCAAGACCGCCTTCAACTGTTTGCGCACGATAGTTGCGCACCGATTTGACCAGCTGGTTATAAGAATCCATGAAGGCCGCAACGATGATCTTGCCTTCGGGCGTACTGGTATAACCACCAAGGCCACCGCCCACACCGCCACCAAACAGGCCACCGGCAAAGTTGAAGTCCATGTTCTTGGCGCTGCCTTCTGCTGCTGCCAATTGCACGCCGGAGCGATTGTCGATCATCAGCAGCATGGTTGAAGCTTCATTGGACTTCAGTCCGCCCGCGACTGCACCGACAACACCCAATGCGCCACTGAATCCACCCAGCGCACCGCCAATACCACCTGTCCCCTTCTGACTGAAAGTGATCGTCGGTTTCATCGTGTAATCCGCCGCGACCATCTGACCCTTGCCCATGTTGCTGTTGGCTCGGGCCTCGCCCGATGCTGCCAGAGCGCGTTCCTGCATCATGTTGTTCATAGCCGAGCCGCGTTCGACGACGACGAAGCAGTTGGACTGTTGCACGATCATCCGCAGAACCGGCACCGTGGAATTAAGGTTGTAACGACGCAAGGTTTGATACCAGGGTTCGTTCTGATTTTCCTCAACGGCCAGGGTACCGAGGGTCTTGTCGCAATGCTCCAATTGGGAATTGGCGTTCGTGGATGTGGCGCCACCGGCTGAGCCGCTGGCAACCGTCTTTGCACCCGAATCGCCCATCGTTGGCGCCGTGCCACCGCAGGCCGAAAGGATGAATACAGAAATGATGGCGCATGCACCGGAAAGATATTTATACATAGAGACTCCCTAGAAAAATTGTGAGCGGACGAATGGGCTAGCCTGAAAACGACCGGAGATTTTATTTTTGGCTGGATTGATTCTGGCAGAGCCTACGTTGAAACTCAAGAGCACCTACAGTGCCGGTAAGAATAATTTTTATTCGCTTGTTCCAGATGGGTGAATTGCGCCAGAAGCCGGGGCAAGATATTTTTTAGCGACGCAGAAAAACAAGATCCCAGACCCCATGACCGAGCCGTAAACCGCGCCGCTCAAACTTAGTCTGTGGACGACTGGTGAGTGGATTGTCTGGCGTGCTGTATTGATCACAGTGATTGACCAGCAGCGGTTCATTGGTCAGGACTTCCAGCATTTGCAAGGCATAGTCTTCCCAGTCTGTCGCGCAATGCAAATAGCCCCCGGGCGCAAGACGCGCCGCAAGCTGCCTGACAAATTCAGGCTGAATCAGTCGGCGTTTGTTGTGACGTGCCTTGTGCCACGGGTCGGGAAAGTAGACGTGAATACCGGCTAATGAAGCCAGTGGGATCATGTTTTCGATGACTTCAACGGCATCATGCTGAATCACACGCAGATTCTTCAGATTACGTTCTTCGATTAGTTTCAGAAGTGCGCCGACACCGGGGGTATGGACTTCGATACCGATGAACTGCACATCCGGCCTTTGCGCTGCAATCTCGGCGGTCGGCTCGCCCATGCCGAAGCCGATTTCAAGCACGGTGGGTGGCGTGATCGCTAGTGAAGAGGGCGCATAGGGAATGCCATGGCGCGGCATGATCTCATCCAGCGCACGCTGCTGTGCCGCCGAGATGCGGCCAGCGCGAGTGACGTAGCTGCGGATGCGGCGATGATGATTGGAGATCGGCGCGTCGTTTATGCTCAACAGCGGCCCCCATCCCAACCTTCCCCCAAAAGGGGAAGGAGCATCCAAAGGAAATTTATCGTGGCTATTGTTTTGGCCCCTTCCCCCTTTGGGGGAAGGTTGGGATCGGGGCGCAGCGTCATCCAGATATCAGCTGCCACAACTTTAGAGCAGAGAAAAATGGACCTCATGCTTTTGTCACACTACCGATGACCCCAACCGTTGGCGAAGACGGCGTCGCACTATAAAGTTTTTTCGGCATACGGCCCGCAAGAAAGGCTTCGCGTCCGGCTTGCACCGCTTTGTTCATCGCTGAAGCCATCAGCACTGGATTCTTGGCCGCAGCAACGGCGGTGTTCATCAGTACGCCATCACATCCCAACTCCATCGCGATGGCCGCATCGGAGGTGGTGCCAACACCGGCATCGACGATGACCGGCACATTGGCCTTTTCCAGAATCAGTTGCAGATTCCAGGGATTAAGAATGCCCATGCCGGAGCCGATCAACGAAGCTAGCGGCATCACGGCGACACAGCCCAAGTCTTCGAGAATCTTGGCCTGAATCGGATCGTCGCTGCAGTAGACCATGACTTCAAAGCCTTCTTTCACCAGCGTTTCTGCTGCCTTCAAGGTTTCGGGCATATTGGGAAACAGCGTGTGAACATCGCCGAGCACTTCCAGCTTGACCAGCGTGTGGTCGTCGAGCAACTCACGAGCAAGACGCAAGGTACGCACGGCGTCATCGGCGCTGTAGCAGCCTGCCGTGTTGGGCAAGAGTGTGAACTGCGACGGCGGCAGCACATCCAGCAGACTGGCTTCGTTCGGATTCTGGCCGATATTGGTACGGCGAATGGCGACAGTAATGATCTCGGCGCCACTCGCATCGACCGCTGCGCGTGTTTCGGAAAAATCCTTGTATTTGCCGGTGCCGAGTAGCAGGCGTGAACTGAATGTACGCTTACCGATCTTGAAAGTATCTTGAGTCATGTTTTTTGTTTGGAGTAAAACTTTGGAGCCATACATAGATACGGAGAAACACTTCAGCCGCCACCGACAGCGACAACGATTTCCAGACGATCATCCGGTTGAATGAACGTCGTGGCATGCTGACTTTTTGGAACAATGCTGCCGTTCCGTTCAACGGCCAGACGTTTGCCGGTCAACTGACGGTCTTGCAGGAGTTGGGCAATGCTACATGGAGCGTGCTCGACGTATTCGCCATTGACCGTAAGGCTGATCGAATTGGAAAGGGGCTGAATTGCAGACATGGGCGGATTTTACCTGCTAGCCAAATCATTTCCTGAGCGTTCCCCAGACGTTTCTTACCTGGGAGCTTTGAAATCCTGAAATATCTGGATAGAAGCAAATGAATCCATTAGAATCTTTAATGTTTGATATATTCCATAATCAAAATAGATTTGAGACAAGTCCAATAGGACACAAAGCGGGCGTCGTATAACGGCTATTACCCTTGCTTCCCAAGCAAGAGACGAGGGTTCGACTCCCTTCGCCCGCTCCAATTTATAGAAGCCAACCGCAGCATCAGCTGCGTAATCAGGAGACATCATGGCTACGAAGTCGCCCGCTCATTTGTCCACTCAGTTGGCTTATCGGCATATCAATCTGACCCAGGCAAAGCCAATTATTGAGCAGAATGCCCAGGGTCATTTAATCGTTCGATCCAGTGAGGCATTGCAGGAATATCCCGAGCGTATGCTGGACCGTTTGATTCATTGGGCCGCAGTTGCGCCGGAACGGACATTCATGGCCAAACGCGTCAATGGCGACAATCGTGGCGGGGATTGGCGGCATGTGACGTATCAGCAGGCGCTTGATGCGGCGCGACGTATCGGCCAGTACTTGCACGATCAAGGCGCATCGGTTGAACGTCCGGTTGCGATCCTGTCTGATAACGATCTTGAACACGCATTGATTGCTTTGGGTGCGCAATATGCCGGTGTGCCGTTCGCCCCGATTTCGCCCGCGTATTCACTGGTTTCGCAAGACTACGAGAAGCTCCGGCATGTGTTCAATGTGCTGACCCCCAGCATTATTTTTGCGGCAGACGGTTGCGTCTATGCCAAAGCGATCAGTGCCGTAGCGGCTTCGGATACCCAGATCATCGTGACTCGGAATCCCTCGCCAGATCAAAGTAACAAGACCATATTATTCGCCGATGTTCTTGCGACTGTCGCGACGCCCGCAATCGATGCGGTCTACAAAACAACCGGCCCCGACACCATCGCCAAATTTCTGTTTACTTCGGGGTCGACCAAACTGCCCAAGGCGGTGATCAATACGCAGCGCATGCTTTGCTGCAACATGCAGCAGTTCTATCAGGCCTATCCCTTTCTTGGAGAGGAGCCGCCGGTATTGGTCGACTGGTTGCCCTGGAACCATACTTTCGGTGGGAACCAGATTGTCGGCATCATTGTTTATTTCGGTGGGACGCTTTATATCGATGAAGGCAAGCCGACCCCCAAGGGCATGGCCGAAACACTGCGCAACCTGCGCGAAATTTCACCGACGGTTTATTTCAATGTACCCAAGGGCTTTGAGGAGGTTGCGCTTGCCTTGCGGCGCGAACCCGAACTGGCCAAAAAACTCCTGGGCAAGCTCAAGATGTTTTATTACGCCGGAGCATCGCTGTCGCAGCCGGTCTGGGATAGCCTTTTTCAGACCGCCGAAGAGTTATATGGTGAGCGGGTTGGCATGCTGACTGGACTGGGTATGACCGAGACGGCACCCTCTGCATTGATTGTCAACCGGGTCGATTGTCGTGCCGGCATGATCGGCATCCCTGTGCCGGGACTGAAACTCAAACTGATCCAGGATGGCGACAAGTTGGAAGCGCGTTATCGGGGCCCGAATATCACGCCCGGCTATTGGCGTGCACCGAATGAGACACGAGAAAGTTTCGATGAAGACGGTTTCTTCATCACCGGCGACGCCATCAAATATATCGACCCGACTCATCCTGAACTCGGCTTCATGTTTGATGGCCGTATTGCCGAAGACTTCAAGCTCGACACGGGCACCTGGGTTAGTGTCGGCCCGCTGCGTGGCAAGGTGATCGCGTCGGGTGCACCCTATGTGCAGGATGTGGTCGTAACGGGGCACGACCGTGGCGACCTGGGTATTCTCATATTCCCGCACATCGAGTCCTGTCGTCAGCTTTGTGGACTGGATGTCGATGCGAGCGTCACCCAAGTGCTTGCGCACCCGAATGTTTGGGCTGAATTTGAACGGGTCGTTAACGATGCCTGGAAAACGGGCACGGGCAGTGCCAACCGGATTGCCCGTGCGATGGTGCTGGTTGAGCCACCCTCTCTCGACAAAGGAGAGATTACCGACAAAGGTTCGATCAACCAGCGAGCAGTTCTAAAACAACGTGCCATTTTGATAGAACAGCTATATGCCGCGCAGTCCTCTAGCGATATCATTCGGCCCAAGGGGGAAAGAACGGCCGCATGAAGGTCGTGCAGTTGATTCAGAACCAGGATTAATCTCAATATGGCCACCAGCAAAGTCATTTCCATTGAACCGAATCGCGGCACTCGGAATGCACGTTCCGCTGAGCGCTCGCTTGACCAAAGTGTGCTGCGTAATCTGATTGGCTATAACCTGCGGCGTGCGGATTTGCTGATGCGTCAGCATCTGGTCAGCACGTTGTCTGATTGGGGGTTGCGTCCCGCTGAATATTCGGCTCTGGTGCTGATTGCCAACAACAATGAAGTTACACCCGGTGACCTCGGCTTGGCCCTCGATATCAAGCGGCCTAACATGGTGACACTCGTAACCCGGCTCGAACGCCGCGATCTGATCAAACGGGAAGTCCATCATCAGGATCGGCGTAGTCAGATTCTGACCTTGACTCCAAAGGGTGAGGCCATGCTCGCCGATGTCGAAGAGCTCGTGTTCAAGTCAGATCAGGTCAACACGGGTTGCTGGAGCAAGACGGAACGCGAAGAATTTATTCGCTTGCTACAAATGCTGATTGACGGCCGGTGGGATAACAAGTCAAAAATTTGATGACAAGCTGTCAGGCCAGCTGGTCAGCGTAAAAGTCGCTCTATCTGTTACACACGCAATTCCCCTTAAGGGCATCCTGAGATGCTTTTTTTTTGAAATATTTTTTGCTTTGATGTCGATTCGGGCTGATCTCAGGCATCTATTGATCAGGCCAGAGACTTATCTGGCTGCATCCTGCCATTCGGCAGGGCTGAATCTTCCTTCAAGGAGTAATCATGGAGTACATGCTGATTTTTACCGAGACCGCGGAAGATTTTTCTGTCCGCAATGAACCCAGCAAAGGCACCGGCATATGGGGCGGTCCGGGCTCATTTGCTCGGACAAAGCCCAAACGTCGCTGAGTGGCACAAGTCTGTTCTGGCCTATGATCGCGCCATCGGTCTGACCGAATCGCTTGCGGTACGTGCGGATTTGATCCGCAGACGCCATAAAATAGCGAGCCGGATTTAAAAGAGTTGGTTGGAACCTCAGGAGCTTGAGCCTGTCGTATGCTCGGTTCCCCATGAAGCACACCTGGTCTGGCATGACTGGACGTGTCTTCCTCAGACGATACCCAGCCGTTAAGCACTTTGACATGCCGCTATAAGTGCTCGTTTCAACGGCATTTTTTGATCAATGCAAGTAAAAACAACCCCAGTACGACGCTATCTGCTTGCTCCCTGGGAGCGGGATACGCTCGATATGCAAGTACGAGAGCGACGCAGCATCCGGCTGGGACTGCTGGTTTCGTTACTGGTGCATGTTCTGGTTTTGATCATCGCAGTTCATCAAAACATGAATCCCACATCCAATAACAATTCTCCTGAACCCATTGCGGTTCGGCTGGAATCCAGTCCGGCCCCCGCCAAATCGGCTCCCAAGAACATACCGAAAACCAAACCGGTACCGCGCGACCGGATCATTGCGCTTTCCAAGCCTTCATCGAAGGGGCCAAGGATTCCCCCACAGTCCACTGTCCCTGAAACACCGCAGGAAACGACGCCCGATCCGAATGCGCCTCCGGTCGACATGATGGCGATGGTCAATGCCGCGCGCGCGCGTCGCAATGCGCAGGAAGCCAACGCAGCGCGTGAGAATGCAGAAGCCCGGGCCAATGGTCAGGGGCCTTCGGAAAATGATATTGCCATGGGCAATATCAACCGCAATCTTCAGCGCGGCCAGGGCGGTGGGACCGGCGGTGTTTTCGAGATATTGAACAAAGGGACGCGCGTGGGGCAATTTGCTTTCAATGGCTGGACAACCGGAGTACGTAGTAACTGGCGCGAGGTGATTGATGTCGATGCCGGTGTGGGGGGCGATATTGAACTGGCGATCGTGCGCCGCATGATTGAGTTGATCCGCACCCACTACTCAGGCGATTTCAACTGGGATTCGCACCGGCTCGGACGGGTTGTCGTGATGTCGGCCCGACCCCAGGATACGGCTGAACTGGAAGCTTTCATGATGCATGAATTCTTCGATGTTCGAAATAATCCACGCGTGCATTAGATGGCCCAGATTCAAGCCCAGAATAAAAGTCAGCCTTAAGCGAAATAATGGCTTGCAGTTTCAAATAATAACAGTTATATTTTATTACTAGTTGGTGTGGGCACGATCGCCCGATATAACTTGTAAGGAATAAAACCATGACTATTGATCCCGCAGAACTCGCAACGGTCGCGTATGAAGTGAAAGACGGCATCGCCTGGGTGAAATTCAATCGCCCCGAGAAGCGCAACTGCATGTCCCCGCGTTTGAACCGCCAAATGATGCGCGTGCTGGATGAACTGGAGCACCGCGAAGATGTGGGCGTTCTGGTGCTGGGTGGTGAAGGCACATCCTGGTCTGCGGGCATGGACCTGAAGGAATATTTCCGCGAGAACGAGGCCAAGGGACTGGGTGCTACGCGGCAAGCGCAGCGCGAAAGTTATGGCTGGTGGCGCCGTTTGCGCTGGTATCAGAAGCCGACCATTGCGATGGTGCAGGGCTGGTGTTTTGGCGGTGCCTATGGCCCCTTGTTTGCCTGCGATCTGGCTTTCTGTGCCGATGAAGCGACATTCGGATTGTCAGAAATCAACTGGGGCATTCTGCCCGGCGGCGGAGCGACGAAGATCGGCGTTGAGCTGATGTCGTTCCGCAACGCGATGTACCACGCATTGATGGGCGAAAATTTGACCGGCCCGCAGGCAGCCGCTCAAGGCCTGGTCAACGAGTCGATGCCGCTGGCTAAGCTTGAGGCGCGTGTGACAGAAGTGGCGAAGGTACTACTCACCAAGAATCCGGTTGCACTCAAAGGAACCAAGGATGCAATCCGCCGGGCTTCGGAAATGACGTATGACAATGCCGAGGATTACTTGATCCGTGCGCAGGAAGCGGCCAACAGTTACGACAACACGGGTCGCAAAGAAGGCATCAAGCAGTTCATTGACGACAAAACCTATAAGCCGGGTCTGGGTGCTTACGACAAAAGTAAAGCTGCAAAGAAATAATCTGCTTTTACTTCGCTTTGATTTTTTTGACGCGTGGCTGGATTACCGGTCACGCGTTATTTTTTTGTTTTGCGCGTAGCCGGTTCGGCTACGAAATCGATGCAATAAGGTTACACTTCAACCTGTTGCCTTTGATGGTGCCCAGAAGAGGACTCGAACCTCCACAGTGTTGCCACCGCTAGGACCTGAACCTAGTGCGTCTACCAATTTCGCCATCTGGGCACGATGGGCGCAAAAATAATCTGCGCGAGACTTGAAACGAGTCGCGCATTGTATCGGCATCCCTCTTATTTATCAACCGCGCAAGTCAATCGTAGTCAGCCCGGTCAAACCGGGTAAAAAATTTCCCCTTAAAAAGAATGCAAAGAAAAAAACAATCAGAAACGTCCGCTTCCTCATCCCTTGGACGTTTTGAATACGAAGTCCCTAGCCGCGAAGACATTTTGCTTGAGCTGCGTACCGCTGAAAAGCCGCTGGCGCCGCAGGAGCTGGCGCAGCGTCTCGGCATCAAAACGAATGAGATGGAAGGTTTCGACCGTCGCTTGGCGGCAATGGAGCGTGATGGCCAGCTCATGCCGAACCGCAAGGGCGTACTGTTACTGGCGACCAAGCTCGATTTCGTCGCAGGCCGCGTAGTCGGTCATCGCGATGGTTATGGCTTTTTGATTCGTGATGAAGGCGGGCCGGATCTCTGGCTTGCGCCCAAGGAAATGCTCAAGGTGCTGCATGGGGACCGCGTATTGGTCAAGCCAACCGGTACCGATTACCGCGGCAAGCCCGAAGGCGTGATTGTCGAGGTGACTGAACGGCGCACGCAAAAACTGGTGGGTCGTCTGCTCAATGAACGCGGCGTGTTTGTGGTGGCGCCGGAAGACCAGCGCATCAAGCACGACATCCTGATTCCGCCGGGAGAGACGCGCAAGGCGCAACCGGGTCAGGTCGTGACGGTGGAGATTGTCGAGCAGCCCTCGCGCTATACCCAACCGATTGGCCGCATCGCCGAGGTTCTGGGCGAGATCGACGATCCCGGCATGGAAATCGAAATTGCCGTGCGCAAGTTCGATGTGCCACATGTGTTTTCAAAAGCGGCTATTGATGCAGCCGAGCGCCTGCCCGATACAGTGCAGAAAAAAGATCTGGCGGGACGCGTCGATTTGCGTGACGTGCCGCTGGTCACGATTGATGGCGAAGACGCGCGTGACTTTGATGATGCCGTTTATTGTGAGCCCATCACCGGTAAAAAGGGCGGCTGGCGACTGTTGGTCGCGATTGCCGACGTCAGTCATTACGTGACGCCGGACAGTCCACTGAACACCGATGCCTTTGAGCGCAGCACTTCGGTTTATTTTCCGCGTCGGGTGATTCCGATGTTGCCGGAAAAACTTTCAAACGGCCTGTGTTCACTGAATCCGCATGTGGACCGGCTGGTGCTGGTCTGCGACATGGCCATCAGCGCGAGCGGGGAAATCAGCGCGTACCAGTTCTATAACGCCGTGATGCATTCGGCGGCGCGGATGACCTATAGCGAAGTGTGGAGCATCCTGTCGGCAAGCGAAGGCCCGACGGCGCAAGCCAAGCCTCAGCTTGTGGGCCATCTCCAAAATCTTTATGACCTCTACAAGGTACTGGATGCGGCGCGAAAAGTGCGCGGCGCCATCGATTTTGATACCACTGAAACTTATATCGTCTGCAACGCTCAGGGCAAGATCGAACAGATCCTGCCGCGCACGCGTAATGATGCGCACAAGCTGATCGAAGAATGCATGCTTGCGGCCAACGTCTGCGCTGCTGATTTCATGACGCGTTCCAAACATCCGGGGCTCTATCGTGTGCATGATGGCCCGACGCCGGACAAGCTGGCCAATCTGCGCACCTTTCTTAAAAGTCTGGGCTTGTCTCTTGCCGGTGGCGATGCACCACATGCCAGCGATTACGCTGCGCTTACTGAAAAAATCAAGGGCCGACCGGACACGCAGCTTCTGCAAACCATGTTATTGCGCTCGATGCAGCAAGCCATCTATTCGCCGGACAACGGCGGACACTTCGGTCTGGCCTATCCGGCTTACGCGCACTTCACTTCGCCCATCCGCCGTTATCCTGACCTGTTGACGCATCGCGTGATCAAGGCCCTGCTTGCGACCCAGAAGTATCTGCCGCAACTGCCGCGTAATGAAGACGAGTACCTCAGGTCAGACAACATCAAGTCGCGTGTGCTGACCAAAGAGCAGCAACAGCGCATTCATCAGGTCTGGGAACAATTCGGATTGCAATGCTCAGCGAACGAACGTCGCGCCGACGAAGCCAGTCGCGATGTGCAAGCCTGGCTCAAGTGCTACTTCATGCGCGAAAAAGTGGGCGAGCAATTCCGTGGCACGATTACCGGCGTCACTGCGTTCGGCATTTTCATCACCCTCGACAGCCTGTTTGTCGAAGGACTCGTGCATATCTCCGAACTCGGTACCGATTACTTTCAGTTCAACGAAGCGATGCATGAACTGCGTGGCGAGCGCACCGGCCAGCGCTTCCGTTTGACCGACCCATTGACTGTGCAAGTATCACGGGTCGATCTGGAAGCGCGCAAGATTGATTTCCGGCTCGTACGCGGCGGCAGTTATCAGGAACTGATGCGCGGTGTACTTCCGGATGAAGTGCCACGCCCGGCTCGAACAGCGGCTAAAAAAGCGGCGAGTAAAGCCAGCAAGCCGCATGCATTTTCCAATGATGGAAACGCACACGAAAAAAAGCAGACCCGTGAATCATTCCCGCGCGGCAAGACGGCAAAGAAAGTGCGCGATACGGCGAGTGGAAAAGCCTCGGGCACGGCCAAGAGCGCCCGGCGCAAACGCTGACGAGCCGTTATGTCTCAATCACGAATGCTTTACGGTTTTCATGCGGTTGCTGCCCGCATCCGTCACGACTCGTCAACTGTGCGCGAGGTCTATGTTGAAGCCAGCCGCAAAGACAAACGCATGCAGGATTTCATCAAACAGACTGAAGCCGCTGGTCTGCGCATCTTGCCGGTCGATACACGTCGGCTCGATGGTATGGCCGGGCATGCACGCCATCAGGGTGTAGTCGCCAAGGCCGACGATATTGCATTGACGCACAGCCTCGATGACCTGCTCGATGATCTCGAGGCGCAACAGAAAACGCCGCTCCTGCTGATCCTCGACAACATCACTGATCCGCATAATCTGGGCGCTTGCCTGCGCGTGGCCGATGGCGCCGGAGCGCATGCGGTCATCGCGCCGAAAGATCGTGCCTGTGGGCTGAACGCAACGGCTGCGAAAGTTGCCAGCGGTGCCGCCGAAACCGTGCCCTATATCACCGTCACGAACTTGGCCCGCACGCTGCGCGAATTACAGGAACGCGGTCTGCGTGTGATTGGTACTGCTGACGAAACCGATACTTCAATTTACACCGCTGATCTCACCGGTCCGCTCGCAATCGTACTTGGTGCCGAAGGCGAGGGCATGCGTCGTCTGACGCGTGAGACTTGCGATGAACTGGTGCGCATCCCGATGGCCGGGGCGGTCGAAAGTCTGAACGTCAGTGTGGCCAGTGCGGTCTGTCTATATGAAGCGATGCGGCAAAGAACAGCGCGTTGATCAATCGGTGTTCAGTCTTTTTTGATGCCGAATGATCTGTGTCCGGACACCTTCCGGTGCCGTTCCACCCACGTGTTTACGGGCAGCAACGGAACCTTCGAGGGTCAACACTTCCTTCACTTCGTTGCCGACCAAAGGCGAAAATTTCTTCAATTCGTCGATTGAGAGATCAGCCAAGTCGATTCCGCGATCCTGACAAATCCGCACCGCATGGGCGACGGCTTCGTGCGCGTCGCGGAAAGCCATACCCTTTTTGACCAGATAATCGGCCAGGTCGGTCGCGGTCGCATAGCCCTTGAGTGCGGCAAGCCGCATCGCTTCGGGTTTGACCGTGATGCCGCCCATCATCTCCGCGAAAATACGCAGTGTGTCCTTGAGCGTATCGACGGTATCGAACAACGGCTCCTTGTCTTCCTGATTGTCCTTGTTATAGGCCAATGGCTGGCCTTTCATCAGCGTAATCAGGCTCATCAGATGACCAACCACACGGCCGGTTTTGCCACGCGCCAGCTCGGGTACATCCGGATTTTTTTTCTGCGGCATGATCGAGCTACCGGTGCAGTAACGGTCGGCAATATCGATGAAGCCGAAACTCTGACTCATCCACAACACCAGTTCCTCGCTGAGGCGGCTGACGTGCACCATCAAGAGTGATGCAGCGGCTGTGAATTCAATCGCGAAGTCACGATCACTTACGGCATCCAGCGAGTTCTGACAAAGCTCATCAAAACCCAGCATCTGGGCGACGAGTTGGCGGTCGATTGGAAAACTGGTTCCGGCAAGCGCGGCGGCGCCAAGCGGCAACCGATTGACGCGCTTCCGCACATCAACCATGCGTTCGGCATCGCGGCTGAACATTTCCACATAGGCCAGCATGTGATGCCCAAAACTGACGGGCTGAGCCACCTGCAAATGCGTGAAGCCCGGCATGATCACATCGGCATTCTGCTCGGCCAGTGTCAGCAATGCCTTTTGCAGGTCGACCAGCAGTTCGACAATCAGGTCGATTTCGCCACGCAACCAGAGCCGCACGTCGGTCGCGACTTGATCGTTGCGTGAACGACCGGTATGCAGACGTTTGCCGGCATCACCGATCAACGCAGTGAGACGGGCCTCGATATTAAGATGGACGTCTTCCAGTTCCAGTTTCCATTCGAACTTGCCAGATTCAATTTCGGCGCGAATCTGGTTCATGCCTTTTTCAATCGCCGCAAAATCGTGCGGATTGATAATGCCTTCCATCGCCAGCATGGCCGCATGGGCCAATGAGCCCCTGATGTCCGCTTGCCACAGACGTTTGTCAAAATCGATGCTGGCGGTATAGCGTTTGACCAGTTCCGACATCGGTTCTGAAAAGCGCGCAGACCAGGCTTCCATCTTGCGATCCAGCGAACCGGAAGCGGGCGTTGAAGGGGAATCGGGACTGGAAGGTTCTGTCATAATCGTTTGAGCTGTTGTGGCGCCATTCTTCTGGCGCAAGTCCAAAGCCACTGGGGCGCTGGAGCGGAGATGAGGTTGTCGTGATGCTAGGCACCGCATGAAAAACGAAAGTATAGAGCAGGTCAGACAGGACAAGACGGCCGAGGCTGAATGGGACAGTTTTCTGGGCCGCCGTTCTCCAGAAGCCGAAAACGTTCGCCGCATCGAAGAAGGCCCGCTTCCGGACTGGTGCAATCTGGGCGTGACGCTACGGGTTATCCTCGTCGTCAATCTGATATTTGCTGCCATCACCGGATTGCAGTCCATCAGTCTGGTCGATGCGCTTCAGTCCATGATGACGGTTGCGGTTACGCTGGAACCGGTCCTCATCGCTAGTCTGTTTGCCGGTTGCGCCTTGCGCCGACTCTTGCTGCGCGCTCCTGCGGCTCTGCAAATTGTGCTGACCCTGTTGATTCCTGCCTTGCTGACTTTTGCAATCCAGAATGTTTTGATCGAACTGTTGCAAATCAGTCGGTCCCGTATTTTGCTCAATGCCCTCATGGCCGGTGTGCTTTGCGCCGTGGTGTTGTACTGGCTGTATTTGCGCATGCTGGCTTATTCACCCGCATTGTCCGAAGCGCGCCTGCAAGCCCTGCAATCGCGCATCCGCCCACACTTTTTGTTCAATAGCCTGAATGCCGTGCTGGGATTGATCCGGTCCGATCCCCGCCATGCAGAAACCGCCATCGAAGATCTGGCTGATTTGTTTCGTGTCTTGATGCGCGACAGTCGAGAGCGCGTACCGTTGCGCGAGGAGGTCGCGCTGTGCAAGCAATACCTTTCGATTGAATCCCTGCGTCTGGGTGATCGTCTGCAGGTCGAGTGGCATGTCGACGACAGCGCGACCCATGCGCTTGTTCCAACTTTGCTGTTGCAGCCACTGATCGAAAATGCCGTCCATCACGGCATCGAGCCTGTGGCAGAGAAAGGCAAGATTCGCATCGAGATCAAGCGCAGCGGCGCTTATGTCGATATCCTGATTGCTAACCCGGTATGCAATCCTGAAATCGTGCAAAGCCGATTACATACCGGCAACCAGATCGGCCTCGACAACGTGAGACAACGCCTGGCACTGGTACATGATCTGGAGGCTCGGATCGAGACCGTTGTCGCCGATGGTCTGTTTGTGGTCAAAATGCAGTTGCCCATTCAAACTAAATGAGCAGACCAAATGAGCAATCCAAATGCGCAGACCAAATGAAACCCATCTTCAAACGACGTGATCTGAGAAATGAATCCGCGCATCCTGATTGTTGATGACGAAGCCCCAGCGCGCACGCGCTTGCGGCAATTGCTGTCCGATATCGAGGGAGATTACCCTCATGTCATCGTGGGTGAAGCAGAGAATGGCCGCTCTGCATTGGAACTACTCTCCGGCAGTAACGGAGAACTCGGAGCTGACCTCGTTTTGCTCGATGTCCAGATGCCCGGCATGACCGGCCTCCAATTGGCGCGACATCTGGGTTCATTCCCTAAACCACCCGCCATTATTTTTGTGACGGCCTTCGATGAATATGCGGTAAAAGCTTTTGAAGTCCATGCGCTCGACTATTTGATGAAGCCGGTGCGTGCCCAACGATTGTTGGAGGCCTTGAAGCGCGCTTTGCAATATCAGGCTTTGCAGACCCCGGCCATCGAAAAGCTGGCCCGGCTTCAGGGTGGGCGCGAACACATCACCGTGCATGAACGTGGTCGTGTCGTGCTGGTACCTGTCGCAGATATCCTTTTTCTGAAAGCAGAGCAAAAATACGTCACCCTACGTACGCTTGAGCGCGAATATCTGATCGAAGAATCACTGGTCGCCTTGGAAGAAGAGTTCGCAGAAAGTTTTGTGCGCGTGCATCGCAATGCCCTGGTGGCGCGTGGCGCCATTCGCGGATTTGAGCGCGTCGAAACCATCGTCGATGAAGACACCACCGGCGAACCGCATTGGGAAGTGGTATTGCAGGGACTGAAGGAACGCTTGCCCGTGAGTCGACGGCAATGGCCGGTGGTCAAGGCCTTGATGAAGTAAGAGCTATGAAAATCGATGTACGAAAATAAAATCCACCAGAGCCTCTTAAATTCAGGAGAAACAATGACCACATCATCCCGAATCACCACATTAATCTACACACTACTTTTTTTCTTGCCTGCTTGCTCGACAGTTCCCTCGTACATTCAAACTGATGTTGTTCCGGCTGATTCTCTTCGCGTTGCACAAGTGGTGGCAATCGCAAAGCGTGAAGACATCCTAAAACTTGAAGCGTATAAAAGTATTATTTCCTCTGGTGTTGCCGACTCGGATGTGGTCGATGGAAGCATGGTGGTTGCTCGTGTCTATTGTTGCGGAGGGATGTCTAAAGAACTCAGCTCCGAATATGTTTCTAGAATCTTTCTATACGTCAAGAAAGACCTTACAGTAGGATCGGGAGATTTTGTAGAAGTCAGGGTTGGCCACCCGCCAGTTAAGGGTGGTCAAGGAAGTCTTAACATGATCACTCGGGTAGTTTACAAATACGGTGATAAATCTGAGAGCTGCTGGTGGGATCCAAAAAATGACAAACTCTGGCTCAGAGTGACTTACTGTGAATGGATGACAAAAGAAGGGTGGATCAAGCAACATGGGCTTTATCCAGCGTGGTTCAAGCCCGCTTCTTGACACCTAACTTGTCCTATTTGGACTCTCCCCAAATCAAGACTGGAGGAATTAAAGGAGGAATTAAAGGGGCTGTGTTCGACTTTTTTCTCGATGCTAAATCCATGTTTTTTTAGGGCACTACACATTTGATGCATGAAAAAACCAGACATGCCCTCAAGTAGAATCGCGCATCTTCAATTCTTTTTTACCTAACCCCTTTGACTACTTTTACTCCTCCAGTCCGTCTGGTCATTGCTTCGCGCGAAAGCCGCCTCGCGATGTGGCAGGCCGAACATGTGCGAGCGCTGTTGCTACAGCTTTATCCGCAATGCGAAGTCGTGATTGAGGGCATGACTACGCGCGGGGATCAGATTCTGGATCGCGCGCTCTCCAAAGTCGGTGGCAAGGGGCTGTTCGTCAAGGAACTCGAAACAGCGCTATTCGATGGCCGTTGCGATCTGGCGGTGCATTCATTGAAAGATGTGCCGATGCAGTTGGCGCCGAAATTTAGTCTGGCTGCGATTCTGGAACGGGAAGACCCACGCGATGCATTGGTATCCAATCAGTTTTCGAGTCTGGCCGAGTTACCGACTGGAGTCATCGTGGGCACATCCAGCTTGCGCCGCGAAGCGCAACTGCGGGCGCGTTATCCCCATTTGCAAGTGCAGGCTTTGCGCGGCAATCTGGATACGCGTCTGGCCAAGCTGGATCGGGGTGATTTTGCCGCCATTATTCTGGCGGCGGCGGGGTTGAAGCGCCTCGGCTTGGCTGCGCGGATCAAAAGCTTGCTCGAACCGGAAGACTCCTTGCCAGCAGCGGGTCAGGGTGCTCTTGGCATCGAAGTGCGTTCTGACCGAGAGGATATGAAGACCTGGCTCGCGCCGCTCCATCACTTGCCGACGGCTGCTTGCGTGCTCGCCGAACGTGCCGTCTCGCGCAGTCTGGGTGGGAGTTGCGAAGTTCCGCTCGGTGCCTATGCCCAGTTGAATCAAGATGAATTGCATTTGCGCGCCTTTGTTGCGCGTGCCGATGGTTCGGCCATTGTGCAGGCCGAGCAACGCATGCACATTACGCTACGCGATCAGGAGCGACGTTTGGCAGAAGGCCTGGCCGAGCAGCTGGGCCAAGCGGTGGGTCAACAATTAATCGGGCAGGGCGGGCTGGCTCTGCTTGAGTCGGGTTCGTAATCCTTCCGTGACAACGGTTGTCATCACTCGGCCCGCTGCCCAAGCTGCCGCACTGGCGCAACATGTGGCCGCAGCCGGACTGGAACCACTTATTTTCCCGGCGATGGCGATTGCGCCAACCGCCGACCCGACGGCTTTGCTTGATGCCCTGAGTCATCTGGATCGCTACCGGCTGGTCATTTTCGTCAGCCCGAATGCCATTACCCATGCGCTGGAGCATCTCCAAGGCCCTTGGCCATTAAATCTGCCGATTGGCGTGATGGGGCCGGGAAGTCTGGAAACACTGGCAGCGCACGGCATTGCGGCTCCGGCTTACCGGCTTTATTCGCCAGTGCAATCAACCGCAACTGGGCAGGCCAGTCCGCAACGCTTTGATTCGGAATCCTTGCTCCAGCAACTCGATATCGACGCTTTGCGCGGAAACATCGTCTTGATCATCAAGGGTAATGGTGGCCGTCCATGGCTGGCTGAGCGTTTGATGGAAATGGAAGTGAAGGTTGCGCAAGTGGAAAGCTATCAACGCAAACGCCATCTGCCCGACGAACAGCAGAAACAGGCGATCCTGAATCTCAGGGCGCGCAATGAACGAGCGACGTGGGTAGTGACCAGCTCAGAGGCGATTGATGATCTCATCCAGTCATTGGAAGAAATCGGCGGGCAGCCCTTGGTTGACTGGCTGAAAACCAGCCGTTGGGTCGTTCCGCATCAACGAATTGCCGAAAATGCAACAGCGCGGGGCATCCGCAACATTGATTTATGCGGAGCAGGCGACGCGCGCATCGTCGAGGCGCTAAAATAGCCGCAATAAAAAACACCAGTCTTGTTTTCGTTGTAACTTCTTGCCGTAAACACCCGTCCTTATCCCGTACCGCATTCGATTCAATGAGCCAGGACACGAGTTCCACTTCCGTTGCCCAGCCTGCTTCCCCAGCGACGGCTAATCCTCCCACCCCTCCCAGTTCTGCATCCTCTTCTGCGGTCAAGGGTAGCCAACGCATCTGGTTGATCGTTGCCGTGGTGGTGCTCGCAGGCTTGTCCGGGGTTGTCTGGTGGCTCAATGCCAACCGTATCGATCAAACCGAACGCGAATTCGCGCGCCGTATCCAGCAGAGCGATACGGCAGCACGAGAGTCGCAAGTTATTTCCAAACAGGCGCAGGATCAGGTGATTGGCTTGCAAACGCGCCTGGGCGTGCTGGAGTCAAAACTGGCGGAATCACAAAGCCAGCAATTGGCGCTGGAACAGCTCTATCAGGATTTGTCGCGTACGCGCGATGAATGGGCGCTGGCGGAAGTCGAACAAATTCTTGCGGTGGCTTCGCAGCAATTGCAATTGGCCGGCAATGTTCAGGGCGCCATTATCGGTTTGCAGAATGCCGACAACCGTCTGGCGCGTGCTGATAAACCCCAGTTCATCGGTCTGCGTCGCGTGATCCAGCGCGACATCGAACGGCTCAATGCCTTGCCGAACATTGATCTCGCCGGCAATACCTTGCGCATCGACAGTCTGGTTTCGATGATCGACAACCTGCCGATGCTGTCTGACGAAAAGCCCGCCGCCGGGCCTCGTCTGGACGCGCAAGTCCAGCAATCGCCAAGTGCCAAGTCGAGCACGAAAGCTCCCAACAATGTGGCCGAAGCCTCGACAGAGCCAGGTTGGGGTGAACGGGCGATGAACACCATGCGACATGCTGTTGCAGACGTGTGGCAGGAATTCCAGCAACTGGTGCATATCCGCGAAGTCGGTAAGCCGGAAGCGCTCTTGCTGGCGCCGGATCAAGCCTATTTCGTGCGCGAGAACCTCAAACTGCGCCTGCTTAATGCGCGACTTGCCTTGCTGGCACGTCAGGAGTCGATCTATCGCGCTGATCTGCTACGCGCGCAGGAAATCCTGCAACAGTATTTCGATCTTCGCTCCAGGCAGACCGTTGCGGCAGTTGCCCTGATGAAACAGATTCAGGCCAGCAACACCGTCGTGGAATTGCCGACCCTGGCCGACAGCCTCTCAGCCGTGCGCAATTTCAAAGCGCCGCGCGAACGGTAGTCCCTTCACCGACTCATCATGCGTGCGTTTTTCACCGGGCTTTTCCTGTTTGCTGCCGCTGTAGCGCTGGCACTGTCGGCACACTTTGATCCGGGCAATGTTGTCTTCTTTTTCCCTCCTTACCGGATTGATCTGTCACTCAATCTGTTTGTGCTGCTATGCGCACTGGGATTTCTGCTGCTGTATGGGCTGATCCGGATTGCCCGCAAAACCATGCAAATGCCGCAACGCGTGGCCGACTATCGTCAGCGCCAGTTGGAAAAGCGCTCCTATAAAGCATTGTTGAATGCATTGCTGGCGCATTTCGAAGGACGCTATGGTCATGCAGAAACCCAGGCGCAATTGGCTCAAGAATTGCCGGAGACCGCTGGCCTGGCGGCATTGATTGCGGCGCGTGCGACCCATCGTATGAACGAGTATGGTCGGCGCGACAGCTGGCTCAAACGTACTGAACAAGCAACGAATGCGGACAGTCTGCGCGCGGCACGTTTGATGACCGAGGCCGAATGTCTGATCGACGCGCGCGATGCCAATCGTGCGCTGACCGTGGTCAATCAGTTGCATGGCGCAGGCGCTCGTCACATTCAGTCCCTACGACTTGCGCTCAAGGCTAATCAGTACGCAGGCGAGTGGCAGGAAGTGCTGCGTCTGCAACGCACATTGAACAAACGCGATGCCATTCATCCGGCGGCGGCGCGCCAGATCAAGTCGATTGCTTACGAAGCTTTGCTCAAGGCACGTAAAGGCGACTCGTATGCGCTAATCAATTTCTGGCAGTCCGTACCCTCAACGGATCGGCGTGTGCCCGAGGTTGCGCTCGCAGCAGCGCGTGCATTCAATGCGAGCAATCTTGGCTATCAGGCACGCATCATTCTTGAAAATGTTCTGGACGCTGAATGGGACGAACGGCTGGTGATGGAATATGCGCAATGCCGTGAAGAAAACAGCCAGGCCCAGATTGAACAGGCGCAACGCTGGTTCGATCAACATCCTGCGGACGCTTCGATCCAGTATGTTCTTGGCGTCTTGTGCGCCCGCCAGCAACTGTGGGGTAAGGCTCAAGGATTTCTGCAGTCCGCACTCAAAAATCAATCGGATGTTTCATTGGCCATCGCCGTTCACCTTGAATTGGCCCGGCTCTTTGAAGAAATTGAGGATTTCACCAAAGCTTCGGAACACTTCCGGGCGGCCGCGCTGGGCAAACCCTGACATCGCTATCGCAGCGGTGTTATATGCAGGCCGTTGCGCTGATCAGGCACATATTGTGCCGTAGGATTTTGCTTACAAATTAATACAACTTAATACACACCCAACCCTAAACCGTTGTTAACCTGCTGCGTAAATAACGCAGGCGGGTCACATGTCTCAACTTGGCCCCAAGCTCAAATACTCAGGGGGCAACATGCAGCGACGGTCGACTAGCCAGACAACATCCTGTTTTACTTGGGTGTCTGTATGGTTCAAAACAACATGCATGGGTTTCGCCCTTGCCCTTTTGATGACAGGCTGCGGTGGCGGTGGTGGCGGCTCTAGTTCAGGTGGTTCGAGTGGTGGCAGTACGGGCGGTTCGGGTGGCACCACTGTTACACCTGTCTCACTCCCTGATGCAACCCGGCTCGTTGACCAGGCAACCTTGGGAGCGAGTGATGCAGCCATCGCATCGGTTCAGGCCGTCGGCATCACGCCCTGGGTTGATGCACAACTGGCCACGCCATCAACCGGTTACATCGCACTCCCCTATATTTCACCCAATTCGAATATCGGTTGCCCAAGCGGCTCTGCACCGACGTGTTTCCGTGACAACTACACGGCCTTTCCGATTCAACTACAGTTTTATAAAAATGCACTGACCGGTGCCGACCAGTTGCGTCAGCGTGTCGCGCTGGCATGGTCACAAATATTCGTCATTTCCGGGATCGATATCCAATCCAGCTATGGCTTGCGCGAATATCACCAGATGCTGCTCGACAATGCATTTACCAACTATCGAACGCTGCTGCAAAAAGTCACACTCAGCCCGGCCATGGGGGATTACCTCGATATGGTCAATAATAACAAGCCGGTGGGTACCGTCACCCCGAATGAAAACTATGGGCGCGAAGTGTTGCAGTTGTTTTCAATTGGCCTGTACAAGCTGAATCCCGATGGCACCCAGATTCTCGATGGCAGCGGTCAACCCATTCCTACTTACGATCAAGAGACGGTTGAAGGTTTTGCTTACGCCTTTACTGGCTGGACTTATCCGCCGACGACTGGTGTGACTTCGGCCTGGACGAATCCGCGCAACTATCTCGGCGACATGGTTCCCTTCGACACGCATCACGACAAGACGGCCAAGCAATTGCTGAACGGCGTGACGCTGCCCGCTGGTCAGGATATCAATCAAGACCTCGCCGGTGCACTCGACAACATTTTCAACAATCCCAATGTCGGCCCCTTCATCGGCAAGCAGTTGATCCAGTTTTTGGTGACGAGCAACCCGACGCCCGCTTATGTGGCTCGCGTCACTGCAGTGTTCAACGATAACGGCTCCGGTGTTCGGGGCGATATGAAAGCAGTGGTGCGTGCGATTCTGCTCGATCCCGAAGCGCGTGGTGACGTCAAGACCGATCCCAATTATGGCAAGCTGCGTGATCCGGTTCTCTACGTGACCGGTGTTCTGCGCGCACTGGGTGGAACGTCCGATGGCGTCTATGCCAATCAACAGAGCAGTAATCTCGGCGAGTCCGTATTTCAGGCGCCCTCGGTATTCAATTTTTTCCCGCCGGATAATCTGCTGCCGAACTCGACGAGCTTGCTGGGTCCGCAATTTGATGTACAAAATACCACCACTACGGTCAATCGCTTCAACTATATCTACGCACTGACCTATGCAAACAACGGCAATGGTGTGGGCGCCGACAGCAGCGTGTCTGGTTCGACCGGTACCAAGCTCGATCTGACCAGTCTGCAGACACTTGCCGGAACACCATCCGCACTGGTCGACAAGCTGGATGCCTTGCTCACACACACGACTCTGACGACAACGGAGAAGAACAACATCATCACGGCCATCAATGCGGTTTCTGCAACCGATCCCGTAGGTCGAACGCGTATGGCGGTCTATCTCGTGATCTCGTCGCCGCGCTATCAGATCACCCGTTGATTCTGATCGATTTCAAAAAAGGAACGACCATGAACAACGATGATTTTGATTTGACGCTCTCAGCATTGCCGGATGAGGCGCTCAATCCCAAACAGGCCGCACGTCGGCGCTGGCTGCAAAGCATGGCCGCATTGAGTGCGAGCGGTTTAATTCCTTCGCTGGCGATGACCAATGCCATGGCGGCGCAAACGAGTAATGGCTACCGTGCCCTGGTCTGCGTGTTCCTGTTTGGTGGCAACGACTCCAACAATATGATCGTGCCGATCACAACCACGGCCTATAACGCTTATGCCGCGGCACGCGCTGCACAGGCCTCTGGTGGCCTCGCTCTGACCCAGGCCAGTCTCTTGCCTTTGCCGGTCGGTGGCAACGCTCCGTTGTATGGTTTTCATCCTGCCATGACTGGTCTGCAGGGTTTATGGAATAGTGGCAAGCTCGCCCCGCTGTTTAATGTGGGCACACTGATCAAACCGGCCACCAAAGCCAATTATCAAACCATCGGTGCGGCCCCGACCAATCTGTTTTCGCATCAGGATCAGCAAGTGCAGATGCAGGGCATTCGTCTCAACGGCGTCCTCGCACCAAGTGGCTGGGGTGGGCGCATGGCCGACAAGCTTGGCGCAGCCTCCGGCGGTCTCGCACCAGTCGGCATTTCCATTTCCGGCAACCCGATGTATCTGACGGGCGATATCAGTAGCTATGTGACCCTGCCCAGTACCGGCTCGCTGGTCATCAATGGCTTGAGCGATACCTCGGCAGCGGGCATAGCCCGCAAGAACGCATTATTGCAACTGATGCAGTCGAATGATGCCGTCATGATCTCGACCCTGGGCGGAATCCAGAACAGTACGGTTTCACTGACCAATACCCTCGGGCCGGTTCTAAGCGGTGCGACTTCCAGCAACATCACCACTGCTTTCACTGGCCTGACCTCAAGCCTGTCCAACCAGTTGAAGCAAGTCGCCAAGCTGATTGAAAATCGGGCCCAGCTTGGAAACCCCAGTCGTCAGATATTTTTTGTTTCGCTCGGGGGCTTCGACACGCATACCAATCAGATTGCAACGCAGAACAATTTGCTCACCGACGTATCTGCCTCACTGACCGCGTTCTACAACGCCACGGTCGCACTCGGTGTGCCGGACAAAGTGACGAGCTTTACCTTGTCCGACTTTACCCGCACCTTCAAACCCGCTTCCGGTGCGGGCTCCGATCATGCCTGGGGCGGTCATCACCTCATCATTGGCGATGCCGTCAATGGCCAGGCCACTTACGGGACATTTCCTAACCAGACCATCGGCGGTCCCGATGATGTCAGTACCGAAGGTCGCTGGCTGCCCTCGACGGCGCTTGACCAGTATGGCGCCACGCTGGGCAAATGGATGGGGCTCGATGCGACCGAACTCGCCGCCGCCTTCCCCAACTTGAATAATTTCTCGGTCAAGGATGTTGGCTTTATGAAGCCTTGAAGCCGGGTGTAGAGGGAAAGACGATGCTCGCTATAATGTGAGCCGTCCCTTTCTCACTCACTCGAAAAACAACTATGAGCTACGCCAATATTCCTGCCGGGCGCGATGTGCCCAATGACTTCAACGTCATTATTGAAATCCCGATGAACGCCGACCCGATCAAATACGAGGTTGACAAGGAAACGGGCGCTCTCTTTGTTGATCGCTTCATGGGTACAGCCATGCACTACCCGTGCAACTATGGCTACATCCCTCAGACCATCTCCGATGATGGCGACCCGGTCGATGTGCTCGTCATCACCCCGTTCCCGCTGGTGCATGGTGTGGTCGTGCGTTGCCGTGCTTTGGGCGTGCTCAAGATGACCGACGAAGCCGGCGGCGACGCCAAGCTGCTCGCCGTGCCCATCGATAAGATTCTGCCCTGGTACAAACACTGGGAAAAAGTCGAAGACATCGCCCCCGAGCGCCTGACCCAGATTCAGCACTTTTTCGAACATTACAAAGACCTGGAAAAAGGCAAGTGGGTCAAGATTGAAGGTTGGGGCGGTACCGCTGATGCACATAAGGAAATCCTGGACGGGATAAAGGCTTACGAGGCGGGGAAGAAGTAAGTGAGCAAGTAAGGCGGCGAAGAAGAGTGAGGTGCTATGAATTTCAATTCCGCAATCGCTCTGGTGACAGTCATATTTTTAGTTGGCAGTTGGCCCTCAAATGCAGCCGACGTAGTGAAGTCCAATCGTCCTGTGGGAGAGAAAGAGTGTGCTGTCAAAGGCGGCAACTGGACGCACTATCCGATGGGCAACTTCTATTTTTGCTCGATCAAAACGACGGACATGGGTAAGTCATGTACTGACAATAACCAATGCCAGGGAGATTGCGTTCCCGAGGATCGGTCAGAAGGTAAAGATAGAAAAATACAAGGTCGTTGCGCTTCGCATCTACCCGAGCCGGGAGGCTGTCCAATTTACTTGAAGGACGGAAAGATTATTCGAGAACCATGTATCTGAGAACTCGTAGATATCGTAGGGCGCAATAACCGAAGGGCATTGCGCCGTATGAAAAATTTACGATATTCCGATGCTGATTGAAATGCCGAGCCGGGGGTTGCCCGGCGGCAACTTACTTTCTTTGTCTTGCCAAAGAAAGTAAGCAAAGAAAGTCGCGCCCCTACAGCGCTCTCCTTCGGAGAGTCCCCACGCAGTCAACGCAGCAACCGGCGGGCCTCGGAACTCGCTACGCTCAAACAACCGATGCCCGACTGCCCCGGTTGCTACGCCGACTGCGTGGCGCTGTAGAGGGCAATTCGGCCATCGGTGATTTGAGCGCTACGAACTTCTTTGTCATTCTGAGTGCGAAGCGCGAAGAATCTTAGGAGCTTCGTGACTGCGGACTGGCCCTCGCTCCATGGGATAACTGAGATCCTTAGCGTTGCTCAGGATGACAGTGCCGTAGGGTGGATGAGCCGCAGGCGTTATCCACCATCTGATTGCGGATCGGCAAAGCTTCTGGCGGATAACGCTACGCTCATCCGCCCTACGAATTTCTCTGTTTTCCCTCTGCGTCTCTGCGTCGAAAGCTTTTCGGCAAACCCTCAACCACTCTTGAACGGATTCCGTTCATTCAACTCATCCATGTAGTTCCCAATCCCGGCGGACTCACGTCTTAGAAATACTTCAACTGCATCTGCAAACGCAGGATGCGCCAGCCAGTGGGCTGAATGGGTTTTTACTGGCAAAAAGCCGCGAGCCATTTTGTGTTCGCCCTGTGCGCCGCCTTCAAAGGTCTGAATGCCATTTGCGATGCAGAATTCCAGCGGCTGGTAATAGGCGCATTCGAAATGCAGGCAGGGGACGTGGGCGAGTTCGCCCCAGTAGCGTCCGTAGAGCGTGTCGGGCGTGTACACCACCATCGAACTCGCGATGGGTTTCATGCCTTGACCCGCATCGCGTTCGGCGATGATCAACAGCAGGTTTTCCGGCATGGTTGCGCCGATCTGCTGGAAGAACTCCACATTCAGATAAGGCGTGGAGTGATGGGCGCGATAGGTGTGGTTGTAGCACTGTGTGAACAGGTGCCAGTCCTGCTCGGTTACTTCAGCACCGCGCACATGACGAAAACGCACGCCCGCATCGGCGACCTTGCGGCGTTCGGCGCGGATGTTCTTGCGTTTTTTGCGTTCCAGGGTGTCCAGAAATTCGTCGAAAGATGAATAGCCCTGATTGAGCCAGTGAAACTGCACGCCGTCGCGCAGCATCAGCCCTTGTGCTTCCAGCGTTTCAGCCTCATTGTCGAGTGGATAGAGCAGATGCAGTGAAGACAACCCGCTGGATTTTGCATGTTCCAACAGGGCTGCGATGAGGGCCTGACGCGCTTCGTTATCAACGGCCAGCAAACGCGGCCCTGTCACGGGTGTGAATGGAATCGCCGACAGCAGCTTGGGGTAGTAGGCCAGACCATGACGCTGGTAGGCGTCGGCCCAAGACCAGTCGAACACATACTCGCCATACGAATGAGATTTGCGATAGAGCGGGGCAGCGGCGACTAGATTCTCACCTTGCCAGAGCGTCAAATATTCAGGCTGCCAGCCGCTGGATTGACTGGCACAGCCGGCCTCATGCAGGGCATGCAGGAAGGCGTAGCGAAGAAAGGGATTTGAATTACGAGAGGGATAGGCCAACGCGTCCCAGCGTGCCTGACCGATCTCAGCCAGATTGGTGATGATTTTGCTAAAGATACCCGTGCGATAATCCATTAAAAATCGTCCATGCACGAAGTCAATACACCTCAACCAAACCAGCCAAACAGAGTGAGTTCAAATCCACAGGCGGACATCAAGATCGCCATTGCGCAAATCAATTGCACGCTGGGTGATCTGGCGGGCAATACCGAAAAAATCTTTCTGGCGGCTCAACGTGCTGCGTCCTTGGGCGCTGATATTCTGGTAACACCGGAACTGGCGCTGACCGGTTATCCGCCTGAAGACTTGCTGCTTCGTCCTGCATTGTATGCGAGAACAGAAGAGGCTCTGCAGGCGCTAATTGCCCGTCTGATTGCGGATTCAACGGAGTTGGCGCGGCTGCACGTCGTGCTCGGTCACCCCATCACGAAGGACGGCAAACGCTATAACGCCACTTCGGTACTTGCACATGGCAAGGTGCTAGGCACGTACCGCAAGCATGACCTGCCCAATTACGATGTCTTTGACGAGCAGCGCTATTTCACGCCAGACAATCGGCCGTTTGTGTTCGAACTGAAAGGAGTGCGTTTTGGCATCAATATCTGCGAGGACACCTGGTTCCGCTACGCGCCCGATGCGGCACGGGCAGCAGGTGCTCAGGTGCTGCTGGTGCCGAATGCGTCGCCCTATCACATGAGCAAACAGAATCAACGTCTCGATGTGATGCGTGAAAACGTGTCGTCTGCCGGGCTGGCGCTGGTCTACGCCAATCTGGTCGGCGGGCAAGATGAGTTGATTTTCGACGGCGGTTCGTTTGTGTTGAATGCGGAAGGCGAATTGATTGCACAGTCACCGCGCTTCGAAGAAGACCTGCCGATCATTCAATTTTCTGGTGCGATCCCTCAAGCCGCTGCAATAGCGTCTGAAACGGCGATTGAAGAACAGGTCTATCACGCGCTGGTGCTGGGCGTGCGCGATTATCTTGGCAAGAATGGATTTCCTGGAGCCATCATCGGGTTATCGGGTGGCGTTGATTCCGCGCTGACGCTTGCGGTCGCAGTCGATGCGCTGGGTGCCGACAAGGTGCGCGCCGTAATGATGCCTTCGGTTTACACCGCCGATATTTCCTGGATTGACTCGCGTGACATGATCAAACGTCTCGGGGTGCAATACGACGAAATTCCAATCGCGCCGATGTTCGATACTTTCCGCGCCGCACTCGCTGAGCAATTTTCCGGATTGAAGGAAGACGCGACCGAGGAGAACATTCAGGCGCGCATACGCGGCACGCTCCTGATGGCCTTGTCCAACAAGACCGGCCGCATCGTGCTGACCACCGGCAACAAGAGCGAAATCGCGACCGGATATTGCACCCTGTATGGTGACATGGCGGGTGGGTTTGCAGTGATCAAGGATATTGCCAAGACCCTGGTCTATCGACTCTGCGCCTGGCGCAATGCAACTTCGCAGTTTGGCCTGAGCAACGTGATTCCTGATCGTATACTCACGCGCGCGCCGTCAGCCGAGTTGCGTCCCAACCAGCTTGATCAGGATTCCTTACCCCCCTACGAAATTCTCGATGCCATCATGCAACGCTACATGGAAGAAGACGAAAGCGCCGCTGAGATCATTGCTGCCGGATATTCCGAGGCCGACGTCAAACGCGTCGCCCGGTTGATCAAGAACAGCGAGTACAAGCGCCGCCAGGCGCCGGTAGGCATTCGTGTGACCCACCGGGCGTTCGGACGGGACTGGCGTTATCCGATTACCAATCGCTTCCAGGATTGAATAGCGACGAGACGCTTGAACAACGGAAACTCTGCGTCTTCTGTGCGCTCTGCGGCGATGGTTTTTGACAAATCCCATTACTTTTACGAAATTTTGTACACTACGCCATTCCAATAGCTGGGGAGATCAGAATGAAACGGATTACCGCAATCATCAAGCCATTCAAAATCGAGGAAGTGCGTGAATCGATGGCGGCCGTTGGGATCACTGGTCTTACGGTGACTGAAGTCAAGGGCTTCGGTCGGCAGAAAGGCCATACCGAGTTGTATCGTGGTGCTGAATATGCAATCGACTTCCTGCCCAAGGTAAAAATTGAAGTGATTGTCGATGACGAGTCGGTGCAGCCGACCGTTGATGCGATCATTGCTGCAGCCCGTACCGGCAAGATTGGTGACGGCAAGATTTTCGTTTCACCGGTCGAGCAAGTGGTGCGCATCCGCACCGGTGAGCGCGGTCACGACGCGATCTGATTTTGTTCGCTCAAACCAACGGGCGCCGTGTGCGCCCGTATTTTTTGGTTAGTTGCTATTAATGTCTTCGTTTAATCCGGATTCGGCAAATCTCAGCGATTGGCTCGCTTACGTCGAGTCTTTGCATCCCAAGTCGATTGCAATGGGGCTGGAACGCTCTCGTGTCGTGGCTGATCGATTGGGCATCCGTTTTGATGTGCCGGTCATTACGGTCGGTGGCACCAATGGCAAGGGTTCGACCTGTGCCATGCTGGAATCGATTTTGCTCGAAGCTGGCTTTCGCGTTGGCCTTTATATCAAGCCGCATTTTCTGCATTTCAATGAGCGTGCGCGGGTCAATGGCGACATGGCCAGTGATGCGGCCTTGATCGAGCAGTTCAAGGCAGTCGAGACGGCGCGGACTGCTGCCGAACCAATCGATCTCACCTATTACGAATTCACCACGCTCGCCATCCTGCGGTTGTTTGCCCGGGCCCCACTGGATGTCGTCATTCTCGAAGTGGGTCTCGGTGGACGGCTCGACACGGTGAATCTGATTGATGCCGATTGTGCTGTCGTCACCAGTATTGATATTGACCACACGGAGTATCTGGGGACGACGCGTGAGCAAATTGGTTTCGAGAAAGCCGGAATTTTTCGTGCTGGCAAACCAGCTATTTGCGGCGATCCGGTACCGCCGCAATCGCTAGTCGATCATGCAGAAAAAATCGGTGCCGACTTGTGGCGTTTCGGTAGCGACTTCAATTATTCCGGTGACAAGCAGCAGTGGAATTTTGCGACTCGCACGGCGCGGCGTTCCAGCCTCAACTATCCGGCTTTGCGTGGTGCCAACCAATTGCTGAATGCCTCTGCGGCACTGGCCGCTCTTGAAAGTTTGCGTGATCGCATACCAGTGACGCAGCAGGCGGTTCGCTCTGGGCTGTTGCGCGTCGAATTGCCGGGGCGCTTTCAGGTTCTACCGGGCAAGCCCACCGTGATTCTTGATGTGGCGCATAACCCGCATGCGGCGGCGGCGCTGGCGCAGAACCTCGACCAGATGGGCTTTCATCCTTATACCCATGCGGTGTTTGGAGCGATGCAAGACAAAGACATCGCGGGATTGCTGAAAAATATTGGCGATCGTGTGGATCATTGGTATCTGACCGGTTTGCCCACCCCACGTTCTGCGACGTCAGAGCAATTACAAGAGACTTTGGCGGTGAGTGGATTTATGCCAGGGCCGGATCGCACGGTGAACAGCTTCGATGCACCCGCCTTGGCTTGGAAGGCGGCGCTTAGTCAAGCCAACGAGAATGATAGAATTGTGGTGTTTGGTTCCTTCTATACCGTTGCGGGTGTGATGCAGGAAAGACAGCAGTCAAGATCGGTTCATTCATTAGCACCATCATCGACACACTCATCGCAGAATCACTGAATTCAATGACCAATTTACAGCTTTCCGAAAACAACGAAGCTGTTTTGAAGCTGGTACCGGGGCTGTAATCGACATGGCTTTGATCGGACGCAAAGATTCCTCTGACTCAGCGGCACCTCCACGCCGCAATCGCTCCAACCGCGCAGAAGAAACCGGGCCTACGTTTGCTGATGATCCACTGGATCCGATGCTCGATGTCAAGAAGCGTGCACGTCGCCGACTGATTGGTGCGATTGCGTTGGTCATCGGCGCCATCGTGTTTGTACCGATGGTGTTTGAACCCCAATCCCGGCCGGTTGTGGACGACATCAGTATCCAGATTCCCGACAAGAACACCCGTTTCGAACAGGCGGCTCCGGCCAAACCTATGGTTGCTGCACCTGAGCCCGTGAGTCCTCCACCGACTGAATCGGTAGCAGAAAACACGGCGCCTCCTGAATCTTTTAAAGACAAAGCGGTGACTGTACCTGCACATACCGTATCTCCGAGTTCCGAACCTGCAACTCTCAAGAGTTCGGTGAACAAATCGGTTGAAACCAAGCCGACAGAGCCCAAAGTCACTGAACCAGTCAAACCTGCAACTGACGATGCACGTGCTGTGGCCTTGCTCGAAGGAAAGGCTACGCCCGCAACTGAAGCCAAGTCTGAAACCTTTGCGGTACAGATCGGGGCTTTTTCTGACGCGGACAAGTTGAAGTTACTGCGAGAAAAACTAAGTTCAGGGGGCTTTAAGACCTACACCGAGGTGGTCAAAACGACGCAGGGTGAACGTACCCGCTTGCGGCTAGGCCCCTATCCATCGCGTGCGGAAGCCGACAAAGTGCAAGAGCGAATCAAGAAACTGTTTGTCCTGGATGCGACCGTTGTACCGCTGTAATTCGTCCCAATATGACTCATGCAGGTTCGAGTCATGACATGGTTTGATTATGTCGTACTGATCATATTGATTGCTTCGGTGATCATCAGTGTGGTCCGTGGACTAGTCAATGAGATTCTTTCCCTGTGCGCGTGGTTGGCCGCGTTCGTCGTCGCGAATACCTGGGCCGCAGATTTCTCTGGTATGTTGCCTGGCTTCGTGCCGGGGCAGATGACGCGTTTGATCACCGCTTTTGCGGTGCTGTTTATTGGGACGCTATTACTGGGCGCGTTGGTTAATCTGGCGATTCGGCAGTTAATCAAACTGGCCGGTTTGACCCTCGCGGATCGTGGCTTGGGTGGATTGTTTGGACTGGCGCGTGGTGTGTTGATCATTTTGACACTGGTGATTTTGGCTGGTCTGACCACTCTGCCGCAGCAACCCTTCTGGCACGATGCCTTGTTCTCGCCAGTTGCTGAAACGGCGGTGCGAACGATCAAGCCGATGCTGCCTTCAGAGTGGTCGAAGTATGTTCGTTATTGATGTTGGCTTGGTGAAGCAATAAGCAACGAAAGTGTTTGAGGACGAGCGGCTAACTTCTGGTTTGCCGTATCCATAAAATTTTATTCGAGTGTAGATATGTGCGGGATTGTTGGCGTAGTCGCTCAAACTCCGGTGAACCAGTTGCTTTATGACACGCTGCTGCTGTTGCAGCATCGCGGTCAGGATGCGGCGGGCATCGCGACAGGCTTTGGCAAGACCTTCAATATGTCCAAGGGCGCAGGCTTGGTGCGAGACGTGTTCCGTACGCGCAATATGCGCGATCTTTCCGGCAATATTGGCATTGCTCAGGTACGCTATCCCACGGCGGGTTCGGCAGTCAATGCGCAGGAGGCACAGCCCTTTTACGTTAACGCCCCATTCGGTATCACGCTTGCTCACAACGGCAACCTGACCAATTGGGCGGAACTTAAAGACGAGATGTTCCGCATCGATCGACGCCACATCAATACTGAATCAGACTCGGAAGTTCTGCTCAACGTGCTGGCGCATGAACTGCAAACGGTCACTGCCGGCTATTCGCTTGATACCGACGCGGTCTTCAAGGCCGTTACGGGCTTGCACAAGCGCGTGCGTGGATCTTATGCTGTGGTGGCCCAGATCGCCGGCTTTGGCATGCTGGCTTTTCGTGATCCGTTTGGCATTCGTCCACTGGCCATCGGCGTAGCTGAAACGGAGCGTGGGCGTGAATACCTGATCGCTTCCGAATCGGTCGCCATTGAAGGTATGGGTTTCAAGCTGATGCGCGACGTAGCGCCAGGCGAAGCCATTTTCATCGACATCGAAGGTAATTTTTACGCGCGCCAGTGTGCCGAAAATCCCAGCCTGAACCCCTGTATTTTCGAGTACGTCTACCTCGCTCGGCCAGACTCGCTGATGGACGGTGTTTCGGTCTATGCGGCACGGCTGCGAATGGGCGAATACTTGGCCGACAAAATCAAGCGGGAAATGCGCTTGGGCGATATTGATGTGGTCATGCCGATTCCTGACTCCAGCCGTCCTGCTGCGATGCAAATGGCAATGCAACTTGGCCTCGACTACCGCGAAGGCTTCATCAAGAATCGCTACATTGGTCGCACTTTCATCATGCCGGGTCAAGGTGTGCGTAAAAAGTCAGTGCGCCAGAAACTCAATCCGATCGGGGTCGAGTTCAAGGGTAAGAATGTTCTGATTGTGGATGATTCAATCGTGCGCGGTACGACCAGCAACCAGATTGTGGAAATGGCACGAGAGTCGGGTGCCAACAAGGTTGTGTTTGCTTCGGCTGCGCCTCCGGTGCGCTTCCCGAATGTATACGGAATCGACATGCCGACTCGCAGTGAGCTGATCGCACATGGACGCAATGATGACGAGATCCGTGCGGCAATTGGTGCCGATGCGCTGATCTACCAGGATATTGAAGACATGAAGCAGTCGGTGCGCGATGTGCAGCCTGCGATTCGTAATTTTGAGGCCTCATGTTTTGATGGAAATTACATCACTGGCGATATCACCACCGAGTATCTGGACCGGGTGGAATACGCGCGTCAACATCCTAAGGCTTATGAAGAGGAGTCGCGTTCACAACTCAATCTCAATCTAGTGCCTGACTGAAATCAATTTTCCGTTCGTCCTGAGTGCCGCACGGAGTGGGACGTATCGAAGGGTGAACCGAAAACCAGCAAATCATCGTTTCGCTTGACGTTGATCTTCGCTCGATAGAGAATTGAATTGCGCCGATTTGGTCTGCTTGCGGGCGCTTAACAAATACCGCTAAAGTGAGATTGCTGATCAGAATGTTCTGCAACCCGCTTTGGTTTTTACGAAGCGGGTTTTTTATTGGTGACGGTCATGAACGAAAAATATGATATTGAAACCTTGGCAGTACGCGCCGGGACCAAACGCAGTGCCTTTGGTGAACATGCCGAAGCGCTGTTCCTGACGTCAAGCTTTGTCTTCGATAGTGCCGAAGAGATTGCCGAGGCGTTTGCAGCGACGGGCGGCGCCTATACCTATTCGCGCTTTTCCAATCCCACCGTAAGCATGTTTCAGGATCGGCTTGCTGCACTCGAGGGTGCGGAAGCTTGCCTGGCCACTTCATCCGGAATGAGCGCCATTTTTGCCTGCTGCCTGGGTACTTTGAATGCGGGCGACCACATCGTTTCTTCGCAAAGTATTTTTGGTGCAACGGTGCAATTGTTCAACACCATCCTGGGCCGCTTTGGGGTAACGACTAGCTATGTCTCGCTGACCGATCCACAGGCCTGGGCCGATGCCATTCAACCTAATACCAAGTTGTTTTATCTGGAAACGCCTTCGAATCCTTTGACTGAAATTGCCGATATTCGGGCGATCAAGCAGGTGGCAGAAAAGGCCGGGGTATTGCTGGTCGTCGACAATTGCTTTTGCTCGCCGGCCTTGCAAAGACCGTTTGAACTGGGGGCCGACGTGGTTATCCATTCGGCGACCAAGTATCTGGATGGTCAGGGCCGGGTTTTGGGAGGCGCTGTGCTTGGCTCCAAAGAATTCATCCAGGACAAGATTGCTCCGATTTTGCGGACATCCGGTCCTTCTTTGTCACCTTTCAACGCGTGGGTGATCCTGAAGGGTATGGAAACTCTGGCTATCCGCATGGAAAAACAGTCGGCCAACGCCGCTGAACTGGCCGACTGGCTGGTGCAGCAACCTCAAATCGAACGCGTCTATTACCCCGGCCTCACCAGTCATCCCCAACATGCCTTGGCAATGCAGCAACAGAAAAGTGGCGGCGCTATTCTCAGCTTTGAGATGAAAGGCAATTCAGAGGAGCAGCGCAAGGCCAAAGCTTGGGAGGTTGTGAATGGCTGCAAATTGATTTCGATCACAGCCAATCTAGGTGACACGCGCAGTACGATTACGCACCCGGCTACGACGACGCATGCCCGAATAACCCAAGAAGCACGAACGTTGGCTGGCGTTGGGGATGGATTGCTACGAATTGCGGTTGGACTAGAAAGCGTGGCAGACCTAAAGCGTGATCTGGTCCGGGGTCTTACTGAAAAAGACTGATCAATATAGATCAGTCTTTGACGCTCTGATCAGGAACTGGTCGGGGGCGTTTGCGTAGAGGAAATGTCTCGGTCGGCGCTGCGGCTCTTACCGAGCGTTTCGGCAATTTTTTCTCGAGCACGCAAGAAAGAAGATCCTTTGGCGGCCTGACCTAAAAAGGCGTCCAAGTCGCCATGTTCTGCTTGTAAGCGTGGAACGAGTTCAAGGAAGCGATCTGTTAATTCAGGATCAAACTGCTTTCCACGTAACGAGGCGATTTCCTGCAGAGTGTCTTCAATAGACCATGCATCTTTGTAGGGGCGCTTATGTGAAAGTGCGTCAAACACGTCGGCCAAAGCGGTGATGCGAGCCATCAAGGGAATCGCCGTGCCTGCCAATTTGTTCGGATAACCATTGCCATTCCACCATTCGTGGTGATAACGCGCAATATCTTCGGCCATCTGCATCTGAGGGATATTGCTTTTGGCCAGCAGTTCGGCACCAATCGTCGTATGGGCGCGCATGATCTGCACTTCGGCATCATTCAATTTAGACGGCTTCAATAGTATGGCATCTGGAATGCCAACTTTGCCAATATCATGCAAACGTCCTGCAAGGTCGACCATCAATACGACATCTTGCTTGATTCCATATTCGGCAGCCAGAATTGCGGCCAGCTTGCCAACCCGGTAAGAATGCTCGCCAGTCGAGTCGTCCCTTAGTTCGGCGGTAACCGCTAGGCGCTCCAGTGTCTCCATGCGCGAACGGAATAACTCCTGCTCGGCGATTTTGCCACGCAGCAAAGCCTCTTGTTGTTCCAAGGCCTTAGTAGGTTTTTCTGAATAAGTATTCTGGTGAAACTCTACGTTAAGCTTCAGATGTTCTAGAACGTTGGTTTCGTGCTGAGTGCGTGTTTGATCGAGCAGTTCACGCAGATAAAGCAAAGCCTGCTCGGGTTTTCCTGCTAATTCATAGGCTTTGACTACGGCAATCAGCGCATCCCGCAGTGCAGAGCGCATCACACGCGCTTTTTCCAGGTTGGCTGAAAGCCTCGAAAGCCCAAGATCAATCAATCCGGCATGAACCTCGTATAACCCTTCAGCAATACCAGCCACTAGTTCAGCTCTAGGGGTTTTTGCTAGTGCCGCATAGTGTTTCGCAAACTCACAACGCTCCTTAGCTTTTTCTAAATTATCTACTTCAAGAAGAAGCCGAATGTAGTGATTTTCTCTAAGGGTTAGATTCAGATAGTCATTGATTGACTTAAAATCTGAAGTTTCTTTATATGCGATTTCGATATTCTTGAGTCCCAGCCTGAAGTCGCGCATGTGCAGGCTGGACAGGACAATGTTGTTAAGTGCGGCTGTTCGAGCCTGCTTTAATGAGTCGTCATTTTCTGAAATTTCAACGGCTCGTTCAAAGCAGTCAATTGCTTCTCTAAACTGTGCGGCATAGTGCAACGCCAAGCCTAAATTTGTCCATGTATTGCACTCTCCTTTGCGATCACCAAGTTCGCGAGCGAGTTCTAATGCTCTTACATAGGACTGTATGGCTAAAGCAATGTTACCCGTATCAGCACAAAGTATTCCTAGAGTGTTCAGACATTTTCTTAATAACGAAAGATTGGCTGAGGCTTCTGCTAATTGGATTGCATACTGTGTTGAGCTGATACCGGCAAATGGTTTTCCGATAACATAAAAGAACTGTGCAGCGTCTCTCAAGCACTCAATCTTTTGGGTTTCAAGTCCCTCGCCTTGAATTTCCCGTACTCTCTGGACTGCTTTCTCAATTAAAGAAGTGGACTCTTTTTTGGGCTCGGCCAGATGTGACTTGATCTGATTTGCGATGAAAATCAGTTCATCTGCCACCTGTGTGGTGGCAATAAGAGTCAAGTGGGAGGAGGGCACAGCGGCCATTTTGAGGGAAAAGTTCTAGTAAAATTTAGGGGTTTTATCTCGTTCGCTTAAGGGACTAGTATTTTTAGATTAATAGTTGCAGCAAGTTTTATGCTAACTGATACTGGCGAAAAGTTCGACAAATATTGTAATTTTTTCAGACATTTTTGCAGTTTAGACCATTTTTTGACTTTACCTAGGGGAAACGATCATGGAACTGATGAACACGACGGAACAAGCTGAAGTACAAGTTGAACTTTTGCGCGAACTGGCTGATGTAGAACTGGCCTTAGTTGGCGGCGGCATGGGTTCTGTTGTATTTGACGACTGATCCATTACTTTATCGACTTAGATAGTAATTTCTGAAATTTTAGACCAATTATTTTTAGGAAATGATCATGGAACTGATGAACGCTACTGAACAGGCTGAAGTACAAGTTGAATTGCTGCGCGAACTGGCTGATGTAGAACTGGCCTTGGTTGGTGGCGGCATGGGTTCTGTTGTATTTGATGACTGATTGGTTATTGAATTCAACAAAGACTATTTAACAAAATACTAAACTGAGGAAATGACCATGGAACTGATGAACACAACAGAACAGGCTGAAGTACAAGTTGAACTGCTTCGTGAACTGGCTGATGTAGAACTGGCTTTGGTTGGCGGCGGTATGGGTTCAGTTGTTTTTGATGACTAAGCAGGCTTAGTATGCTTACATCTGTATGACCCGGTCCGCATTTTGGACGGTATCGGGTCGGTGGCTGACAATAACAATACCAACATCCAGCTGCCTTAGTCTTTCAGTGACTTGATGTTCGCGTTCTAGATCAAGTTGATCGAACGCTTCATCCAAAAATAAAATCTCGGGTTTTCGATAAAGCGCCCGCGCCAGCAGGATGCGTTGCTTTTGTCCGCCAGACAGGGCGACCCCCAAATTACCCACGATAGTGTTGTACTGCATCGGCATAGCCAGAATGTCTTCTTCAATCATGGCAAGTTGCGCGCATTCTCTTGCACGCTTGGAGTCGTGGGCAGGATCAAAGAAACTGATGTTGTCTTCAATCGTGCCGACAAAAAGCTGGTCGTCCTGCATCACAACCCCGATCCGGCTGCGATAGGCGCGCAGATCAATTTCGCGTAAATCCCTGCCATTGACCTTGAGTGTGCCTTCGCTTGGCGGGAGTAATCCAACTAATACCTTGATCATGGTTGTTTTTCCGCAACCAGATGGGCCGACCAGGGCGACGACTTCTCCCTTTTTGATGCTGCAACTGAAGTTGCGGAACACGAAACCTTCCTGGCCATAGCTGTACCCGATCTTGTCAGCTTCGATGCTCAGCGGGCTGGATGTATCGAGGTGCTGCTGGCTACGGCTGGGCTCAGGTTCGGCCAGAGCAATATCGGCGATACGCTCCGCATGGAGATCGAGCATGCGAAACTCGATGCTCTTGTCGATCAGATTATTAATGCGACCCAGAAAAACCAGCTTGAAGCCGATGAAGGCGTAAAGCATGCCGACCGTCAGCAGGCCATCCATGACGGCGAGAGCACCCAACCAGATGACGATAATATTCTCGAGTCCGAAAATGAGACTGTTAGCAGCACGCTGGCCGATGGCGATTTTCTGTACTCGCACACCGGCATTGATGTGATCGACCACTAGATTCTGATAGCCGGAACGCCTCTCTTCTTCGCGCAAATTAAGTTTAATTGCCATCATTCCGCGCAATGTCTCAATAAAGTGGGTGCTTGATTTCGCTTCGTGAGCCAGCTGCTCATCGGTCGCCAGCCGTTGCGGGTAGTAAAAAATCCAGCGCAACAACGCATAAAGTATGGTTGCGACCAGCACGACCGTCGTCAAGGTACCGCTGTAGATGAACATGACCACCAAGGTCAGAATCACCATGAAGCCATCAATGATGGTTTCAACAAAATTGGTGGTTAGCGTGCGCTGAATCGCATCCACACTACGAAAACGCGAAATGATGTCGCCGATGTGGCGCTTTTCGAACCATTCGAGCGGTAGACGGATCATCTGTGCAAACAACTCAATCAGCAAACGCACATTCACCTGAGTACTGAGGTAAATGCCAACCCAGGCGCGTACCCAGGTTACGACTGACTGAATCACGATCAGCACGCAAAAAGCCACGCCGAGCACGGTGAGGAAATCGAGGTCTCGTCCGACCAGAACGCGGTCCACGACCATTTGCAGGAAAAACGGCATGGCAATCGCAAACACTTCCAATGCCAGGGTCAGCAAGAAAATCTGGGCGATGGTGCTTTTATAGCTGGCTGCTGCACCGAGCAGCTGCCACGAACTGATTTTTTCGCGGTCATCCTGTTTGCGGAAACCGGGTGTCGGCGTCAGTTCCAATGCAACACCGGTGAAATGTCGGGAGGCCTCGCTCAATAGCATGACCCGACGACCGTGTGCAGGATCGTGAATCGTGATGCGTTTGCCTGACACGTGCGTCAATACAACAAAATGGTTCATATCCCAGTGCAAAATCGCCGGCACGCGTAACTGGGCGAGCGATTCCAAAGGCACCTGAACACCACGGGCACTCATCTGCATGGTTTCTGCCATGCGGCTGATATGTTTAAGCGTCACCCCCTTGAGTGAAACCGACATTCGTTGGCGCATGGCCGTCAGATCGGTTTGAAAGCCGTGGTAGGAGGCGATCATGGCCACGCAGGCGATACCGCATTCCGGTGCTTCGGACTGCAAAATCACCGGTACCGTGCGTTTCCACATCATTTAAGCCGCTCCCTGAGTTGAAAAATCGGCTGGAACAACCATTCCAGCAGGCTGCGTTTTTCCAGAAGCAAATCCGCGCTTACCATCATCCCGGAACGTAAGGGGACGTTCTGGTCTCCAGCATTGACATTCTGTTGTGGTAGTTTGACGGCGATGCGGTAAGTGGGCTCGCGCACAACCATGGGCCCAACTTTTTCCCCTTGCGACCAGACCGTTTTGCCGACGCTCTGAACGGTGCCGCGATATTGGCCGAAACGCTCATAAGGAAAGGCCTCGTAACGCAAACTGACTTCCTGACCTGGCTTTACAAAGCCGATGGCGCGAGTGGGCACTAGTAATTCGGCATGCAGCGCGCTGCCTACGGGAAGGATGGTAGCCAGTGGTGTATCGGCCGCGACGGTCTGTCCCTGGCTCAGTGCAATATTGGTGATCGTTCCGGCAATCGGTGCGCGCACGATGGCTTCTTTCTGAATATCCTGCTCCACGACATTTTGCTGCAGCTCACTGGCCTGACGGCTGAGTTGTTCGATTTGCGTCCTTGTTTTCAGCGCGATGGAAGGTTCTTCCGAGCGGGCAGCGGCGAGGTCTTTTTCCAGGGTGGCACGCTGGCGCCGCAAGGCTTGAACCTTGATTTTCTGGTCCGTCACGTCGTCAAATTTCTGACGCACGACGATGTCCGAAATGAACTGCTGATCCTGTGCCAGTTCCTGATAACGCTTGGCAATGATCTCAGACGAAGCAAGCCTCTGCAGTTGCAACTCGATCTCGCGGTCAGCCTGTTTGATTTCAATCTTGAGTTGTTCGATGCGCTGCCGGATCTGCTCCAGTTCCTGCTTGCCCAGTGCTGAGGTTTGATCGCGTTCGCGCTCCAGCATTTTCTTGCGCGTGTTCAGCTCTCGCATCACAGCATCGCCACTACTGGTGCCAACAGTATTCGCGTGATCCACCGTAATGCGTGCAATGGGCATTCCGGCTTCGATTGAATCGCCTTCTTTAACCAACAGTTCACTAATGATGCCGGCATCGGAAACCAGCAAAGAAGCGGTGCCGCTATCGCTCTCGAGATAACCCTGTACACGTTCACGCCGGGTGTACTGGCCCCAGATGCTGACGGCAATCAGCGCCAATGCAATACCGACGGCAAGTAAAGTGAAAACCCATAGAGGAACGGGTCGTGCGGCGCTGATCTCACCGAGAAATTTTTCGCGCTGGGCGTCTATTGCTTCCTGGCGAAATAATGATCTGGACATCCGATGGCTTAGGTTCTAGGAATGGTATGGATGAATATCAGTGAATAGCGAACTGCAGGGCTGACCTATTTCTCCGGGCTCCTACGGGGGCTGATTATCCAAGGAAGCCTTGATGAAGTCCATCCCGATCAAGATGGATTTGGAGGGTGATTAAACGAGATGATTTGAAAAATGCAGCAAAGTACGCGCATGTGCCAAAGCTGACGACGGCTGGTGATAGGTTCCCCGCGCCCAGCAATTAAAGCCATGATCGGCGTTCGGGTAGACATAAAAATCAGCTGACTTGTTTGCAAAGGCTGTCTTAACGGCATTGATTGCTGATAAAGGGATCTTGGTGTCGAGTGCGCCGTAGTGGAATAGCATCGGGCAATGAATGCTTGCAGCCCGGTCAAGCTGGTTCTGGATGCCGCCGCCATAATAGCTAACCGCCGCATTAATGCCGCCTTGTGCTGCTGCAGCATAAGCGAGACGGCCACCCATGCAAAAACCAAACGCCCCAATCTTGCCGACAACTTCTGGACGTGCGCGCAGAGTGGCCACCGTCGTTTTAATATCCGCTTCAACGCCTTTCTGGTCCATCTCGCCCATTAACTGCATAGCCCGATCCATGTCTGCGCCGACATAGCCCAGTTCAATTCTTGGGGCCTGGCGCCAGAATACGTCAGGAACCAGTACGACATAACCATCCAGCGCATATTGGTCGGCTATGGTACGAATGTGTTCATTGACGCCGAAGATTTCCTGGAACAGCACCAGACCCGGCCCTTTGCCGGTCGGCGGAAGACTGAGATAAGCCCCGTATTCACCGTCGCTGCCTTGAATCTTGATCCACTGTGAATTCATTTTTGCTCCTGATACGGCGGGTTGAACGGATTGGGATGGGCGATTTTAACCGCAGTTTTAGGATGTGGCCTGAGCTCATCAAAGCTTCGTTGCCACTGGTTGAGTTGAAAAATCTGACTTGCATTCAATCAGTTATCCCATCATAATGGCGGGCTTTCTTCCTTGCTGCACCGTGTACGCATCACGGGTGGCTCAATCCAATCCACAAGGAGTATTCATGCGTCATTATGAAATCGTCCTGATCGTTCATCCTGATCAGAGCGAGCAGGTTCCGGCCATGCTCGAGCGTTACAAGACTTTGGTTACTTCCAAAGCAGGCAAGATTCATCGCGTTGAAGACTGGGGCCGCCGTCAACTTGCTTACCTGATCGACAAGCTCGCCAAAGCCCATTACCTCTGCCTCAATATCGAATGCGACCAGGAAACACTGGATGAACTCGAACACGGTTTCAAGTTCAACGATGCGATTCTGCGTCACCTCACCGTCAAGATGAAAAAGGCAGAAACTGCTCCTTCACCAATGATGAAGGAAGTGGCTCGCGACGAGGCACGCAAGGCTGCTACAGCTGAAGCGCCCGTGGCCGCCTGAACGGAGAACCGGAGCTGAATCGTACTGAACTGACTGCGAAGCTGATCGAACGCAAAGTTTTGCGTTACAGCCCGGCAGGAATCGCGATTCTGGATTTTGTACTCAAGCATGACTCGATGCAGTTGGAAGCCGGGCAAATGCGACAAGTCGATCTGGAAATCAAAGCGGTAGCGGCAGGTCAGCTGACAACGGAACTGAGTCAGGCTTTACTGGAACAGCAATATCGTTTCACTGGTTTTCTGGCCCGCAGAACCCGCAACAGCAACAGTACGGTCTTTCATGTGACGGCATTTGAATCGACTAATTAAGAACGTTAGGAACCATCATGGCATTCGGAAAAAAATTTGGTAAAGGCAAGGACCTGAAAAACAAGCGTCCTCAGCAAAATCCGCTGTTCAAGCGCAAGAAATTCTGCCGCTTCACCGCAGGTAAAGTTGAGCAGATCGACTATAAGGATGTGGAACTGCTAAAGGACTTCATCCAGGAAAACGGCAAGATCATGCCCGCCCGTCTGACTGGCACCAAAGCACACTATCAGCGTCAGCTGGATACCGCGATCAAGCGCGCACGTTTTCTTGCGCTGGTTGCTTACACCGACCTGCATAACTAAGCGACGACGGAGATCATCATGCAAATTATTCTTCTGGAAAAAGTCGTCAATCTGGGTAATCTCGGTGACATCGTCAAAGTCAAAGACGGTTATGCCCGTAACTTCCTGATCCCGCAACGCAAGGCACGTCGTGCGACCGAAGCCAACAAGGCTGAGTTCGCTGCCAAGCGCGCTGAACTGGAAAAAGTAGCTGCCGAAAAATTGGCTGCGGCACAAGCGGTCGGCGAAAAGCTGAATGGCTCGACACTCACCATCAACGCCAAGGCCGGTGTCGATGGACGACTGTTTGGTTCGGTCACCAATTTCGATATCGCCGAAGCTTTGGGCAAGCAAGCTTATACCGTGGAAAAATCTCAAGTGCGCATGCCGATTGGCCCACTGAAAACAGTGGGTGAGCATAGCGTTTCTGTGGCTTTACACACCGATGTTGTGGCAGAGATCACCGTATCGGTTATTGGTGAGCACGCCTAAGCTCAATCTGCTGGGGCTCATTTAAAGCAGCATCACCAAAATTCAAAAGGCCGGGTTCGCCCGGCCTTTTGCTTTTGCAGAACGGTCGGTGTGGATTTGTCCCCAACTATGCAACGCTTTTCCACAGACTTATGCCTCGCATCTGGGGATATTTCGGAATACAGTAAGCAGCTATAGAAAGACATCACAGGAAACATGAACAATCCGATTCCTTTACGTCAAGGCTCACGCGAAAACGAAGCGCGCACGCCGGATGCGCAACTCGATGCATTGCGCGTTCCGCCGCATTCGATTGAGGCTGAGCAATCCGTGCTCGGCGGGCTGCTGCTCGATAATGCCGCCTGGGACAAGATTGCCGACCTGACGCGGATCGAGGATTTTTATCGTTATGATCATCGCCTGATTTATCAACACATCCAGCGTCTGATCGAGCAATCCCGACCGGCTGATGTGATCACCGTGTTCGAGTCCCTGTCGTCTTCGGGCAAGGCTGACGAAGTGGGCGGCTTGCCTTATCTGAATGCGCTGGCACAGAACACGCCATCGGCTGCGAACATTCGCCGTTATGGCGAGATCGTGCGTGCACGATCGGTCATGCGCAAGCTGGTGACCGTGACCGATGAAATCGCCGAATCGGCCTTCAACCCCCAAGGCAAGGACGTTGGTCAGTTGCTCGACGAAGCCGAATCCAAAGTACTGTCAATTGCCGAAGAAGGTTCACGTGGTACCCAGGGTTTTGTCGGCATTCAACCGCTGCTGGCCCAGGTGGTAGAACGAATCGATGAGCTTTATCACAACGATAATCCCAGCGATATCACCGGTGTACCGACCGGCTTCACCGATCTCGATTCAAAGACATCCGGTCTGCAACCCGGCGACCTGATCATCGTTGCCGGTCGTCCTTCGATGGGCAAGACCGCGTTCTCGCTCAACATTGGTGAACACGTTGCCATCGAACAGGGCTTACCCGTTGCGGTGTTCTCAATGGAAATGGGCGGCACGCAACTGGCCATGCGGATGCTCGGTTCGGTCGGACGTCTTGATCAGCACAAGGTTCGTACCGGCCGGCTGGAAGAACAGGACTGGCCGCGCCTGACCCATGCCATCCAGAAAATGCAGGATGCACAGTTGTATATCGACGAAACACCCGCGCTCAATTCACTCGAACTGCGCGCGCGTGCGCGGCGTCTTGCGCGTCAGTGCGGCAAGCTTGGATTGATCATCATCGACTATCTGCAACTGATGTCGGCCAATGGTGGTACGTCGGAAAATCGGGCCACCGAAATTTCAGAAATCTCACGCTCGCTGAAAGGCCTTGCGAAAGAATTGAATTGTCCGGTCATCGCTCTGTCCCAGCTGAATCGCAGTCTGGAGCAGCGGCCCAACAAGCGCCCCGTCATGAGCGATCTGCGTGAGTCCGGCGCTATCGAACAAGATGCTGACGTGATTCTGTTCATCTATCGTGATGAGGTTTACAACCCTGATTCGCAAGACAAGGGTACGGCTGAAATCATTATCGGCAAACAGCGGAATGGCCCGATTGGCAGTGTCCGTCTGACCTTCCTGGGCGAACATACCAAGTTCGAAAACTACGTTTCAGGTGGTGGTTCGTATTGATCGTCACTGAGTGAATGACAAGGGCCGCGCATTGCGCGGCTTTTTGTTGAGCCGCCCGTTTGATCCGGGAAATGGAAGGGCAGGCATTACAATATTGTTACAGGATTATTACGGCTCTCAATTATTGAGTTGAGCGCCGATTCTGGCAAAACAGGGAGACCGAATGTTTGGACGTTTCATGCCCCGTGAGGGCGATTTTTTCAAGCTGTTCAACGAGCATGCCTCGCAGATTGTTCAAGGGAGCAAAGAACTGGCTGCCTTGATGAGCAATATTTCCGAGCTGGAAGTGCGTGCGCGCAATATCGAGACCTTCGAGAAACGCGCCGACAAGATCACCCATCAGACGATGGATTTGCTGCACAAGACCTTCATCACGCCGATTGATCGCGACGACATTCACAAACTTATCTCGAACATGGATGACATACTCGATCTGACCGAGGATGTGGCCCAATCGATCACGCTTTATGACATCCGCAAGGTTTCAGCTGAAGCGAAACAGCTTGCTGATATTTGTGTGTCCTGTGCGGTGCGTGTTGAAACCACCGTCAACCTCATGTCCAACATGGAAAATGCGCAAGGCATCCTCCGTATCTGCGATGAGATCGACCAGCTTGAGTCCGACGCCGATCATGTGATGCGCTCCGCCATGTCCAAGTTATTCCGCGACGAAGGAGATGTGCGCCAACTGATCAAGCTCAAGGCGATCTACGAATTGTTGGAAAGCATCACCGATAAATGTGAAGACGTGGCCAACATCATCGAAGGGATTGTTTTGGAGAATGCTTGATCCGTTGGCCCGCGCCTGCTCCAGTTTGTCCTGACTCTTCGAGTCATCAGAAAAAACGCTAAAAAACATCTTCATGCAAACCTTTCACATTGGTCTTGGCTTCATCATCGTGCTGGTCACGCTGGCCTTGCTGTTCGATTTCATGAATGGCTTTCATGACGCCGCCAATTCAATTGCCACTATCGTATCGACCGGCGTGCTTAAACCGAGTTATGCAGTCATCTGGGCGGCATTCTTCAATGTTGTCGCGATATTCGTCTTTCAACTCAAGGTGGCTGCGACCATTGGTAAAGGCACGATCACACCTGAAGTCATAGACCAGTACGTCATCTTCGGTGCCCTGATCGGCGCAACCACCTGGAACATCCTGACCTGGTACTACGGTATTCCATCCAGCTCGTCGCATGCGCTCATCGGGGGCTTGATTGGTGCGGCAGTGGCTAAGGCCGGGCCCGCAGCGCTGATCACGGCAGGCGTGCTCAAGACGGTTGCCTTCATCGTCATCTCGCCATTGCTTGGGTTTCTGTTGGGCTCGTTAATGATGTTGCTCGTCTCATGGCTGTTCGTGCGCGCCACGCCACGCAAGGTGGATCACTGGTTCCGGCGACTGCAACTCATCTCTGCTTCGCTGTATAGCCTCGGTCACGGTGGTAACGATGCGCAAAAAACCATCGGCATTATCTGGATGCTCTTGATTGCTGCCGGTTACGCTTCTGCAACCGATGCACGCCCAGCAACCTGGGTCATTGTCGCCTGCTACATCGCGATTGGTCTCGGCACCATGTTTGGCGGATGGCGCATCGTCAAGACCATGGGGCAAAAGATCACCAAGCTCAAACCCGTTGGCGGCTTTTGTGCGGAGACGGGCGGGGCCATCACCCTCTTTCTCGCCACCGGGCTCGGTATTCCCGTATCAACCACGCATACGATTACCGGGGCAATTGTCGGCGTTGGTTCAGCACAAAAATTATCGGCAGTACGCTGGGGTGTGGCGCGCAATATCGTCTGGGCATGGGTTTTGACGATCCCGGCTTCGGCGCTGATTGCTGCACTGGCTTGGTGGGTGGTGCGGCAGTTAGCTTGATCTAGGGTTTAGCTGCCACTATATCCACTGATTCGCATAGATGGTTCTTCGCAGCGAACGTGCAGCGAAGAATGCCATTTGCTCAAGTTCAAATTCCATTTCCTCTGGTTTTTCGAGCAGAGTTTCGTCGTCCCATGGGTCATCAATGTGTACCCATTTGTTGCGGTACTTACGCAGAGTGTGTAGGTCACATTTCAAACTGCTTTCGATTGAGGCTCGATTTATTAGCTCCATGAGGCGCTCTTTGCCTGTTTCCGAATGCTCGGATCGAAGATATGTCTCAATGCCGGAGACGGCAGTGAGGATCGAAGCTAAATGCGCACCGCTGGCGAACGCAGTATCAGCCTCTCTCACAATGAAGCTGCACCACTCAGAAAGTATGACGCCGCCTTTTAGCAACTCTTCGTCGAGTGCCACTAACTGTGCCCAGCGCTCATCTTGATTCATATTGTTTAACCGCCGATATACGACATCTCAATCTTCGGTCGGGGCATCCCCTCCATCTCCAAGCCCCGCAACTCTGAATACCGATCTTCACGCGCCACCCACACATTCCCAATTGCGCTCGCAATCTCAGCATCGCTGGCGCCATTGCGCAGTAGCCCCCGTAAATCATGACCCTGCGTCGCAAACAGACAGGTGTAAAGCTGGCCTTCGGTTGAAAGGCGGGCGCGGGTGCAGGTGCTGCAGAAGGCCTGCGTCACGCTGGAGATGACACCGATCTCGCCGCTGCCATCTTTGTAACGCCAGCGCTGTGCGACTTCACCGGAGTAAGTCGGGTCAATCGCCTCCAATGGGAACTCCGTTTGAATCAGACGGATCACGTCGGCACTTGGCACCACCTGATCAAGCTTCCAGCCGTTGCTGTTGCCGACATCCATGTATTCGATGAAGCGAACAATTTTGTCGCTGCCTTTGAAGTGCCGCGCCATCGCCAGGATCTGGCTGTTATTGATACCGCGTTGCACGACCATGTTGATCTTGATCGGGCCGAGGCCAACACGTTCGGCTTCTGCAATGCCATTCAGTACATCGCTAAGTGGAAAGTCGGCATCGTTCATGCGCCGGAAAATCGCATCGTCGAGCGCGTCCAGGCTGACGGTGATGCGCTTCAGTCCGGCATCTTTCAGGCTTTGCGCTTTGCGTGCCAGCAGCGCAGCGTTGGTGGTGAGGGTGAGATCAATCGGTCTGCCATCAGGGGTCTGCAGATCGGACAACATTTTGATCAAGTCTTCGATGTTCTTGCGCAGCAACGGTTCGCCACCGGTCAGACGTACTTTCTCGACCCCATGTGCGACGAACAATTTCGCAAGCAGCGTGATCTCCTCGAAACTCAATAGTGCGCTATGCGGCAGGTAACGGTAGTTGCTGTCGAACACTTCCTTCGGCATGCAATAGGTGCAGCGGAAGTTGCAGCGGTCGGTAACGGAAATGCGCAGGTCGTGCAACGGTCGCACGCGCGTGTCGAGCAAACGACCGGAGGGCTCAATGAACGTACCGCCTGAAGCTTGTTTCAGGCGGTGGTCAGCAATGGGAATAATGCGTTCAGACATAGAGCCATGATAACGCCAGCCCGGCCAGTCCGCTGCCGATGATGACCGGAATCATGCCGACCTTGAAGCGGCCAACTGCAAGGGCGACCGCGGTAAAAATCAGTAAGGCATTCCAGTTGGGCAGCTTGAGTCCATCTAGAAAAAATACGTGGGTACCAAAGTACAGGCCGAGGTTGACAATGACACCAACCACGGCCTCCGAGATCGCAGTCAGTGGGGCCTGAAGATGCAGGTTGCCTCGGCTGCGTTCAATCCAGGGCGCCCCAGAAAAAATGAAAACGAATGAGGGCAGGAAAGTGAAGAGCGTGGCAACGCAGGCACCGGCAATACCCGCAGCGAGCAATTGATCTGCACCGAACAAGGCATGAGTCCAGCCTCCGACAAAACCGACAAAGGCCACAATCATGATCAGGGGGCCGGGCGTGGTTTCACCGAGCGCCAAACCATCGAGCATTTGTGCTGCTGTTAGCCAGTGATACTGATTGACAGCGTGCTCAACCACATAAGGCAGAACGGCATAGGCGCCACCGAAGGTGAGCAGGGCCGACTGGGTAAAGAAGAGGCCCATCCGCGCGAGCGTGTGATCGAACCCCAGTGCGAGAAACAAAGTGGTAAGCAGCAGTGCGATCAGGCCGATGCCGACAAGCAACGCGCTCAGGCTTGAACTGGAAGCGAGGTGCGCCAGTGTGGTGTCGTCATCAATCAAGGCGGGAGCATGCGATTCGCTGGCGGTGGCTTTGTGCGCGCTGACCACGAGTGCGTCGGGACGATAGCGTTGCAGCAGGGTGCCTGCGATTGCGGCGAACAGAATCACGAACGGGAAGGGTGTGTGCAGCGCGGCAATCGCCAGCAGTGCGCTGATCGCAATGCCAATCAGCCAGACATTTCCGAGGGTGCGCTTTGCAATGCGCCAAGCTGCGAACAGGATAATGGCGACGACCGCTGGTTTGATTCCACTCAAAAATCCAGCGACCAGTGGCAACTGACCATAAGTCAGATACAGCCAGGACAACAGCATCAACAATAACAGCGAAGGCAGTACGAACAGACCACCCGCAATCAGCCCACCCAGACGGCCATGCATTAGCCAGCCGATATAAGTCGCCAGTTGTTGCGCTTCCGGGCCGGGCAACATCATGCAGAAATTGAGCGCATGCAAAAAGCGCCGCTCGGAAATCCAGCGGCGCTTTTCGACCAACTCGGCATGCATCAGCGCAATTTGCCCGGCAGGACCACCGAAGCTGATGCAACCAAGCTTGAGCCAGTAGGCAAATGCCTGGGCTCGCGAAACTGGAACAGCCGAATCAGCTTTGGGCTTATCGGCTGCAGTCATTCAGTTTCAAGACTTGCGTGTTTCAACCAGGACCAGCGGCTCGTTGGATACCTGTGGACGCGGCTTGCGTTCACGTGGCGTGCGGGCTGGACGCGTCATGCTGGCCGCCTGTGCGGTCGCTTGTGCGTGCTTGCTGGCATCCGTTTGTACCAGTTCCAGACCAGCGTTGGTCAAGACCGTCTGCAGGTCGGCAAACTGCATTTGTACCGACGCAGGTGCCGGGGCTGATGCTGCCACTGCCATGACTGCGACGGGAGGTGCTGTAGGCAAGGTTTCTGGAACGACGAACTGCACAGCGGGCTCAGTGACCGCTGGTGCGGCGCTTGGCTCTACGGACTCAATCGGCAATTCAGCTTGAACCGGCGTGCTGACCATTGCAACCGGAGGAATAGCTGGTGCAATGGTCTCCATCACTGGCGCAGGCTCTGCTGTAACGGTAGCAACTGCACCAGCGACAGGCTCAGGGCTTGAAGCTGAGCTTGTGTCAGTTGAAGCAGCCGTTGATTCCCACCATGCCGGAGCGTTGTTTGCAGGAGCAGCCGGGGTCTCGGTCATCACGGTTGACGTTGGCTCTGTTGCAGCGACAAAACCGGAAGAGGCTTCCTCTGCATTGTCACCAATTTCTGAGCTGTCGCTACCCGCTTGATTATCCAAACCTGCTTCGCCTGTCCCATCGCGACGATTACGATTGCGACCACCACGACGACGGCGACGCCCCCGGGTTTCACCGTCTCCATCAGCAGCTTTGACGATCACGTTGCCATCGACATCCAGATTGTCCGTGCTCAACAATGCGGAGGCTTCATTTTCCTGAACCGGAGCTTCGGATTTTGGAGGACGTGGCTCGCGGGGTTCATTTTTGCGGCGTTGATTTGGACGTTCTCCGCGTTCACCACGCTCGGTTTCCGGGCGAGCAACTTGTGCTTCAGGGGTGGTGTTTAGCAAGGCATTCGGATCGGAATCGCCGGTCGCTTCCGGTTTGCGATTGCGATTTTCACCTTGAGGACGGGCGTTCCTATTGCCGGCTTGAGCCTCTGCTTCGGGACGTGGACCACGCTCGGCACGGTTTTCATTACGGCCTTCATTATTACGACCGTCACGATTATTGCGTCCACGTCCACCGCGTGCGTTACGGCCATTACGACCATTGCCACCATCGCGTGCTTCGCGTTCGCTGCGTGCAGGTTTCTCAGGCGTCGTGGCTATGACTACAGGTGCTGGTGCGGGAGCCGGGCGGAACCAGCCGAGGATGCGTTCGATCAGACCCGGAGCGGATGGAGGCTGGGTAGCTGCTGAAACCACTGGCGCAGCGACGAGTTTTTCAGCGCGTTCGATCACCGGCGCAGGTTGATCGGGGGTAATGCCCTTGACCACGGCTTCCTGGCGTGGCTTGACGACTTCGACCTTGTCTTTCTTGGTGTAAGCAGTTTCCTCGGCTACGGCTTCGACCATGTCGTAGCTGGCCTTGGTGTTTTCCAGACGTGGGTCATCGTGCTTGAGACGCTCCAGCGTGTAATGCGGTGTTTCCAGACTCTTGTTCGGAATCAGCACGACATTGACCTTGAGACGAATCTCGATCTTGGCAATGTCCGCGCGTTTTTCGTTGAGCAGGAAGGTCGCGACTTCAACGGGCACCTGAACGAAGACGGCGGCCGTGCTGTCTTTCATTGCTTCTTCCTGGATGATGCGCAGGATATGCAATGCCGATGATTCTGTATCGCGAATATGGCCGGTGCCATTACAGCGTGGACAAACTACGTGGCTGCCTTCGCCAAGACTTGGGCGCAGGCGTTGACGCGACAATTCCATCAGTCCGAAGCGCGAAATCTTGCCCATTTGCACACGTGCGCGGTCGTAATGCAGGCCGTCCTTCAGACGTGTTTCAACGTCCTTCTGGTTGCGGGTCGATTCCATGTCGATGAAGTCGATCACGATCAAACCGCCCAAGTCGCGCAGACGCATCTGGCGCGCGGCTTCTTCGGCGGCTTCGAGATTGGTGCGCAGCGCGGTTTCTTCGATGTCACTGCCTTTGGTCGAACGGGCCGAGTTGACGTCGATGGCCACGAGCGCCTCGGTGTGGTCGATCACGATCGCGCCGCCTGAAGGCAGAGGCACGGTGCGCGAATGCGCGGTTTCGATCTGATGTTCGATCTGGAAGCGCGAGAACAGCGGCACGTCGTCGCGGTAGCGCTTCACGCGATTGACCATGTCCGGCATCACATGCGACATGAACTGATGCGCCTGATCGTAGATGTCGTCGGTGTCGATCAGGATTTCGCCGATTTCGGGCTGGAAGTAATCGCGGATGGCGCGAATCACCAGACTGGATTCCTGATAAATCAGGAAAGCACCCGATGACGACTGGCCCGCGCCTTCAATTGCGCGCCAGAGTTGCATCAGATAGTTCAAGTCCCATTGCAGTTCCGGGGTGGTACGGCCAATGCCGGCGGTACGGGCGATGATGCTCATGCCACTGGGCATTTCAAGCTGATCCATCGCCTCGCGCAACTCGGCGCGGTCTTCGCCTTCAACCCGGCGCGAGACGCCGCCACCACGCGGATTGTTCGGCATCAGCACCAGATAACGTCCGGCCAGCGAAATGAATGTGGTCAGGGCTGCGCCCTTGTTGCCACGCTCTTCTTTTTCGATCTGGACGAACAGCTCCATGCCTTCCTTGACGGCGTCCTGGATGCGCGCATTGCGCACGTCCACGCCTTCGCGGAAATACTGGCGCGAGATTTCCTTGAACGGCAAAAAGCCGTGACGCTCTTCGCCGTAGTTGACGAAGCAGGCTTCCAGACTGGGTTCCACGCGGGTGATGACACCCTTGTAGATATTGGACTTGCGTTGCTCGCGACCGGCGGCCTCGATATCGATATCGATCAGCTTTTGGCCATCGACGATGGCGACGCGCAGCTCTTCAGCATGCGTCGCATTGAATAACATGCGTTTCATTTTTGCTCCACGCGCTCGGGCACTTCTCTACGAAGCAGCCACGGCGCAAATTGTTGTTGCTATGGAACGCGTGGGAAAAAGAGGGAGGCGGGAATTGCCGCTGGACGCGGGATCGCTGTTAAACAAGCGATGCCGGTGCTGGGGCACGGCAAGATGAAGCTGGCACTGCTCGTCGATCAGGACGCGTCGCGACCGGACGCGACATCAGCAAGACTGATGTGCGGACTAAGGTCTGGGTGGCGCGTCATGCGGTTCAATTGATGATCTGTGTGAACTGATTTACTGAATCTCGACGAAATGGGTCAACCCACTTGCTGAATCACGAACCATTTACTACCGTATGTATAAGTAACGGCAACAAACGGCGCGTGATTTTTGTATCCTTTTTATCTGAGCGTTTCAGTGAAGCGCTCAAGCCCAACTCATTTTCTTTTCTGTTCCGGTTTTGACCGAAAGGCGACTTCTGCGCATTTCCTGCCAAAACATGAACATTCGCGTTTGTGCCCGTTACGGTGGGCAACCTGACCGGCGTGTAAAATTAAAACTACTGTATTAATACTGTATAAGCACAACGTCTCTGGACGCGGCGCCAAAATTCCACAGCGCATTTTCACTCGTCATTTGCACATCAGACCTTCAGAACAGGTTTGAGTGGCATGAGAAAAACTTCATGGCACACTGCATTCATCCAGGCTGGAATTGCAAACACTTACCCAAATTATATTGCAACATGAAGGACTTAGGGGAGCTTCCTCAAGATCGTGACAAAAACAGGCTTAACCCCGGTTTTGCCTCGGATAAAGTGCGATTTTTCCGGGTGGACGCGGATGATGCGGGCCAACGTATCGACAATTTCCTGCTGAAACTCGCCAAAGGCGTGCCCAAAAGCCATGTTTACCGGGTCATCCGGGGTGGTGAAGTACGCGTCAACAAAAAGCGTGTCGATGTGACTTACCGGCTGGAAATTGGCGATGAACTGCGTGTGCCGCCGATGCGTCTGGCTGAAAGCCGGTCCGCACCGGTACGTGCGGCCGAATTCCCGATTCTGTTTGAAGATGACTATTTGCTGATTATTAATAAACCTGCAGGCGTGGCCGTGCATGGTGGCAGCGGGGTTTCCTTCGGCGTGGTGGAACAATTGCGCGCTGCTCGGCCCGATGCCCGTTATCTTGAGCTCGTGCATCGGCTGGATCGCGAGACTTCGGGCGTGTTGATGCTGGCTAAAAAGCGGGCAGGGCTGGTTGGTTTGCACGAGCAGATTCGTGCCGGACAACTCGATAAGCGTTATCTGGTAATGGTGCAGGGCGATTGGCTGAATGCGCGTCAGCATGTCCGTCTGCCTTTGGTGAAATTTCTAGATGGTGAAGAAAGGCGCGTGCGTGCGGTGACGAATCCAGGGCATCCGAACGACGCCGATGCGGTGGCCGCGCATACCATTTTCAGTCTGCGTGAGAAATTCAAGTCCGGTCAAACCGACTTTGCTCTGCTCGAGGCTGAGCTGAAAACCGGACGCACGCATCAGATCCGGGTGCATTTGGCTTCGCTGGGTTTTCCGATTGCGGGCGATGACAAGTACGGTGACTTTGCACTGAACAAGGAACTCGCACGGCCTTCCAAGGCGCAACTCAAGCGCATGTTTTTGCATGCCTGGCACCTGGGATTACAGCACCCGGTGAGTGGTGAGGCGATGCAGATCGAAGCGCCGTTGCCGGAGGAGTGTGAGCGGTTTTTGGGGGCGTTGCGATGAACGGGCAGCTTATGAATTTAAAGTGTGCTTTCAACACAGAGACACAGAGTTACACAGAGATAATTTTGAGTTACTTGCTTTCCTCTGTGGCTTTTCTCCGTGTCTCTGCGTCTCTGTGTTGAAAACCCAAGCCCCAAATACTATGACCCGCCAATTCGACCTCATCGTTTTTGACTGGGACGGCACCCTAATGGATTCGACGGCAATCATCGCGTCGAGTATCCAGCTTGCTTGCCACGATCTCGATTTGCCTCCCCCTGACGACGTTCGCGCACGGCACGTGATCGGGCTTGGTCTATCCGACGCATTGATGTATGCCGTGCCGAGCATCAAGTCCGAACAATTACCGCAGATGATTGAGCGTTATCGCTATCACTACCTGACGCGCGATCATGCTCTGGTGCTGTTTCCCGAAGTACGGGAAATGATCGCGGACTTGAAGAAGGCTGGGTACTTCGTCACGGTGGCAACCGGAAAGAATCGTGCAGGCTTGAATCGTGCACTGGATCAAACAGGACTCAAACCGCTTTTCGATGCTTCGCGTTGTGCTGACGAAACCTTCTCCAAGCCGCATCCACAAATGCTGCTCGAACTGACCGATGAGTTGGGTGTGGAACCGCAGCGCACGCTGATGGTTGGCGATACGACGCACGATCTGCAAATGGCGGAAAACGCCGCCACGCATGCGGTTGGTGTGAGCTATGGCGCTCATCCTGAGATGGAATTGCGCAAGCACAGGACCATGGCAGTGGTCGAGACCAGCAAAGCCTTACGGGGTTGGTTGAACAATCTTGGATAAGCAAATTGAATCAAGCGTCCTGTTGAAAGACTGGATTCGAATAGGCGCATCGTCAGAGCTGATCGAACGCGGCATGGCGCTGCGCTTTCCGGTTCGGTTTGGAGCGCGTGACCAGGTTGCTTTTGTCGTCAGGTTCAAGGAACGAACCCATGCTTATTTGAACCAATGTGCCCATATCCCCTCTGAAATGGATTGGCAGCCTGGACAATTCTTTGATTTGTCGGGGTTATACTTGATCTGTGCGACCCATGGTGCCCTGTATCTGCCTGAGAGCGGGTTGTGTATCGATGGACCCTGTGTCGGGCGCAGTCTGTTGAAGATCGAAACGCTGGAGCAGGGCGATTCGATCTACTGGCGGCCCAATAACCTCATTCAGCCGATTTCATTTTCCAAGCAAGCGTAACCCTCTATGTCTGATCCCAACGATACTTATCGCAATAACACGAGTGGCACCGGTAATTCCGGTACGTCCGATGCCAACTGGCAGAAAGACGTTCTCGAAAAGCTGGCGTTTTCGGCACTGAAAGAACAACGCACGGCTCGCCGCTGGAAAATCTTTTTCCGCATCATTACCTTTATCTACGTCGGTCTGATCCTAGCCTATCTGTTCGATCTGCCGATTATGGGGGTGGAAAAGGAAATCTCTTCGCGTCATACCGCCTTGATTGAAATGAAAGGCGTGATCGATTCCGAAGGCGATGCCTCGGCCGAGAAAATCAACTCGGCACTCGATAGCGCGTTCAAGGATTCAGGCAGTGTCGGCGTGATCTTGCGCATCAACAGTCCCGGTGGCAGCCCGGTTCAGGCCGGCATGATCTACGATGAAATCAAGCGTCAACGCGCACAGCATCCCGACAAGCCGCTATATGTCGTCGTTGAGGAAATGTGTGCTTCAGGCGGCTATTACACTGCTGCTGCTGCCGACAAAATTTATGTCGACAAGGCCAGTATTGTTGGCTCGATCGGTGTGCTGATGGACAGTTTTGGCTTTACTGGAGCAATGGAAAAAGTCGGGGTCGAGCGGCGGCTCATGACCGCTGGTAAAAACAAGGGCATTGGTGATCCATTCTCACCTGAAACCGCAGAACAAAAAGTACGTTTACAGGAAATGCTGGATGAAATTCACCAGCAATTCATCAAGGTTGTGCGTGAAGGCCGGGGCGCTCGTTTGAAAGAAAATCCTGACACTTTTTCCGGGCTGTTCTGGAGCGGTGCCAAGAGTATCGAACTGGGTCTGGCCGATGACTACGGCACGGTTGAAAGTGTGGCCCGTGACGTCATTAAGGCTGAGGACATTGTCGACTATACCGAGAAAGATAATTTCAGTGAACGTCTGGCACGGCGCTTGGGTGCGTCAGTCGGTACTGCTTTGAGTGGTGGGTTGATGAATGCACTCGGCAAGTCTTGGAGTTTGCGCTAGTTCGGTATCGAAAAACCAGTGCGGAACAGTGATACTTTGTTAGGCAGTGCTTCAGGCTAGCAGGAGAATTAAGGTGAGCGAATGGTTTGTGCTTCACTGGTATTTGGTTCTAGGCTTAGCCTTACTGGCCTTCGGTGTGGTTTGTGTCTGGCGAGCAATATGTGCGGATTCGAAAGGCGAGGTAGCCTCTTGGCTTTCAGATTTACTTATCTGGCCAGCAATTTTTCGTCAAGATCGTGGTGGGACAAGCAGAAAATTTATTGTGGTTGGTCTGGTTGTCATGCTGCTTTTGGTTATCTTGAGCGTGTGGATTAACCCTGACGTGCGATGAATCAAGGCATGGCTAGCGCGGTATCTGTTACAGAGCGCCGTTGCGCGGGTGCGAAACTGAACCGTTAGAAAACGCTCGAAACTTTGCTGATTTACTGACCCAGTATTAGAAATATGCTGGGCTGTTTTTGCAGATCAGGGATCTTATTTTTCCACTCTGAAGCGGTACGAGTGATGATCGCTTCGGTCGGCAGGGTCAGATCCGTTGCGATGCAAACCATCGTTCCGGGCGCACAAGTGCTGACCAGCGCTTCGGCCAATGCCTGATTGCGATAAGGCGTCTCGATAAAAACCTGCGTTTGTTTTTCCTGGCGAGAGCGTTGCTCCAGTTCGCGGATACGCTTGGCCCGCTCTGCTTTGTCTGTCGGTAGATAACCATTGAAGGCAAAGCTCTGACCATTGAGACCACTGGCCATCACGGCGAGCAGAATGGATGAGGGCCCGACCAGCGGGCAGACGGTGATGCCATGCTCGTGAGCGAGTCGAACCAGATTTGCACCGGGGTCAGCCACTGCAGGACAACCCGCTTCCGAAACCAGACCAGCATTGCGACCGCCCAGCAAGGGAGCGAGTAAGCCAGGTAGTGCGGTGACGGGAGTTGAGACATTCAACTCGCTGATCTCAATTTCCTGCAAAGGCTTGTTTAGCGGATGAAGAGTGCCCACTTTTTTCAAAAAAGCGCGTGTCGATTTTGCGTTCTCGCCGACGAAATAATCGAGCGTTGCAGCAATTTGGCAGACAGTGGGTGTCAGTACAGTCTCCAACGGAGATTCGCCCAGCGCATTGGGGATGAGATACAACTTTCCTGCGGGAACCGGATGCATGTGATGAACAAGTGATCAATAAGTTTGGGCGGCCCAGTAGAATAGCTGATCATCCAATGCTGAATGAATTGCGTCTACTACTCCTATGTCTTCCTCCGTATTTCAACAACTGGTTCTGGCCTCGAACAACGCGGGCAAGCTGCGCGAATTCGATGCACTGCTGGCTCCTTGCCGGATTCAGGTGATTCCGCAATCAAAACTAGAGGTGAGTGAAGCCGAAGAACCGCACATCACCTTTGTTGAAAATGCCTTGGCCAAGGCCCGGCATGCAAGCCGACACACGGGCTTGCCCGCATTGGCCGATGACTCGGGAATCTGTGCCGCCGCGTTAAATGGCGCGCCCGGTGTTTATTCGGCACGTTACGCCTTGCTTGGGAAGAACGCATCTGCCAAAGAAAAAAGCGATACGGCCAATAACGCACGGCTGATTGGTGACCTTGAACCCTATGCCAACAAGCGAGCCTGGTATGTCTGCGTGTTGGTACTGGTGCGAAGTGCGGACGATCCACAACCCATCATCGCCGAAGGGGTCTGGCATGGTGAAATCATTTCTTCGCCCAGAGGTCAGAACGGGTTTGGTTATGACCCTCATTTTTTCTTGCCCGAACGGGGCTGCACGGTGGCTGAATTGCCCTCCGAAGAAAAAAACCGGATCAGTCACCGGGCGCTTGCGATGCAACGTTTGTTGACCCAGATTCAAAGCGTGTGATCGGTTTATGGCCAAACTTGTCTTTACTCAGCAATTGCGCCGCTTCACTGAAGTACCTGAAGTTGAGACGGATGCAGCGGACTTGCGCAATGCATTGGAAGCGGCGTTTGCAGTGAATGCAAACTTGCGCGGTTATATTCTCGACGAGCAAGGCCATTTGCGTGAGAACGTAGTGATATTTATTGATGGGCAGCGCGTGCGGGATCGCGTGAGCCTGAGCAATTCGCTCAAACCAAACAGCAGCGTTCATGTATTACAAGCCCTGTCCGGCGGATAAGAAAGGAGACTGCAATGAAAACTCAAAATCGTGCATTGATCGCCACCCGAAAAGGCTTGTTCGAATTAGAAAAGCAGGACAGTGCGTGGCGTATTGGATCATCCAGTTTTTTGGGTGAACCCGTGTCGATGGTGCTGCATGACCGGCGTGATGGCAGTTTGTATGCTGCGCTGAATCTCGGACACTTTGGCGCCAAGCTGCATCGCCGCGATGAGGGCAGTTCGACATGGACCGAAATTGCGGTACCTGCTTATCCGCCCCAACCAGAAGTGACGGATAAAGATGCCAAAGATGTGGATTGGAAGCTGATCCAGATCTGGTCGCTGGAGATGGGTGGCTCCGACGAGCCGGGTGTGCTTTGGGCGGGTACGTTGCCAGGTGGGCTATTCCGTTCCTCCGACCGTGGGGCCTCTTGGGAACTGGTGCGTTCCTTATGGGACATGCCGGCGCGTCGCGAATGGTTTGGCGGCGGTTATCCTGTGCCGGGGATTCATTCGATTTGCGTTGACCCGCGTGACAGTCGTCATGTCTCGGTCGGCATTTCCAGTGGGGGATTCTGGATCACGCGCGATGCCGGTCAAAGCTGGATTGTCAGTACGAAGGGCATGAAGGCCAATTACATGCCGCCGGAACGTGCGGAAGATCCCAATATTCAAGACGCGCACCGCATTGTTCAATGCCCTAACCATCCCGATGCCTTGTGGTGCCAGCATCACAGCGGCATGTGGCGTTCAACCAATGCAGGCGCTTTGTGGCAACAGATTGAAGCCAAGACAGATGGACTGGTCTCCGACTTCGGTTTCGCTGTCGCTGTGCATCCGCGCAATCCGGATACTGCCTGGTTTGTTCCAGCGATTGCTGATCAACGTCGCATTCCATTGGATGCCGCGCTGTGCGTCAGCCGCACGCGTGACGGTGGCAAAACCTTCGAGGCCTTGCGCAACGGCTTGCCGCAGAAAAATTGTTATGACCTGATTTATCGTCACGGTCTGGATGTGACGGACGATGGTCAGACCTTGTTGATCGGATCGACGACTGGCGGACTGTGGCTTTCGGATAATGCTGGTGATCAATGGCAGGAAATTTCAACAACCATGCCGCCGATTTATGCGGTTCGATTCTTTTAGCGGCGGAAGCTGCCATCCAAGCTCTCCCCCAGTTCACCATTAATGATCCCAATACATCCCCACAAGCTCAAGACCTCAACCCTTTCGGCGGACAACACCAGTCCTGCACTCGCAGCCAATGCCTATCTGAAGCCCGGCGCATTGCATCTGCGTGCGTTGCCGCCATTGACGCTGTACGTGCATTTTCCCTGGTGCGTGCGCAAGTGTCCGTATTGCGATTTCAATTCGCACGAGCATGCTAGCGGCATCGAAAATATTCCGGAAGCCAGTTATCTCGATGCCTTGCGTCTCGATCTCGAACAAGCCTTGCCTCTGGTTTGGGGGCGACGCATTCATGCCGTATTCATCGGCGGTGGGACACCCAGTCTATTGTCGGCTGCTGGACTGGATCGACTGTTGGGGGATTTGCGCGCATTGCTACCGATTGAGGTCGATGCGGAAATTACGCTCGAGGCAAATCCGGGTACCTTCGAGGCCATCAAATTTGCCAGCTATCGTACCAGTGGCATCAACCGGCTTTCGATTGGCATCCAGAGTTTTAATGCGGAGCATCTCAAAGCGCTGGGGCGGATACACGATGTGGCTCAGGCACGTCAGGCTGTGGAAATTGCCCAGAAGCACTTTGACAATTTCAATCTCGATCTGATGTATGCGCTGCCTGGACAAAGCATTGAGCAATTACAGCAGGATGTGAACACCGCGCTGGCGTTCCAGCCGCCGCACCTTTCGCTTTATCACTTGACGCTGGAGCCCAATACCGTGTTTGCCAAATATCCGCCGCCGCTACCGGACGATGATCTGGCAGCGGGCATGCAGGAATGGATCGAGACGCGAACAACAGAGCAGGGCTACGATCACTACGAAATTTCGGCTTATGCGGCGAAAGACTGTACCGGTAACGGCCGACGCTCACGTCATAATTTGAATTACTGGCATTTCGGTGACTACCTTGGCATCGGTGCCGGTGCGCACAGCAAACTCAGTTTCCCACATCGGATTGTGCGTCAGGCGCGCTACAAGCAACCCAAGACGTATATGGAACATGCGCTGGGCCAATCAGCGGGCGGACCCATACAAGAAGAATTCGAGGTTGGGCGGCAAGACCTGCCGTTTGAATTCATGCTCAACCTCTTGCGGTTGACTGAAGGCTTTGAAAGTCGCCTGTTCGGCGAGCGAACTGGTTTGACGCTGAATGTGATTGAGCCGGTTTTGCAGCGTGCGCAGGATTCGGGTTTGATCGAACAAGATCATTTAAGGATTCGTCCGACGCTGTTGGGCATGCGTTTTTTGAACGACTTGCAGGAAATGTTTTTGCCGGAGACGTCTTAAGCAAGGCATTAATCCAGTTCCGGTGCGTTGGTGTGTCTGGTGCTCAATTTGCCCTCAATTGGTGCGACATGCTTCATGCTATATTTTGGTGCGTTGGCCTAGTCTGACGCTGGGCGTTTTTGGTTGATGAATTACCGTTAGACTGGCAGAATCCCGGCTGGCATAGCTCACCCTATCCCTAGCATCGGCTTGTTAGAGAGTGGCATGGATAATGCTAAATCAGGACACGAACTAGGAACCTCTGCAATTTTCCTCCGTAAGACGTATGTTGCAAAGGTCCGAAAGCGGTTCGCAAAATGAGTTGGATCAAAATCAAACCGGTTCGCCGGACATCAAGATTAAAGAAGTCCACGTTCCCCCACTACATATTTCCCCTTCTAGGAGAGCTTTGAATGGCTATGACCGCCGCTGACGTTTTGAAAATGGCAAAGGAAAACGAAGCCAAATTCGCCGATTTCCGCTTTACCGATACCCGTGGCAAGGAACAGCACGTCACCGTGCCAATTTCGCAATTCGACATGGACAAGTTCGAGAGCGGTCACGCCTTCGACGGTTCCTCGGTTGCAGGTTGGAAGGGCATTGAAGCTTCAGACATGATTCTCAAGCCTGATGCAAACACAGCTTATATCGACCCGTTCTATGAAGAAACCACGGTCGTCCTGACCTGTGACGTGATCGAACCATCGGATGGCAAGGGTTATGAGCGCGATCCACGCTCCATCGCTAACCGTGCTGAGGCTTACCTGAAGTCCTCCGGTCATGGCGATGTTGCTTACTTTGGCCCGGAACCCGAATTCTTCATTTTCGACTCCATCACCTGGGGTGTGGACATGTCGGGCTGTTTCGTCAAGATCAATTCCGAAGAAGCGCCATGGTCCACCGGCAAGGAATTCGAAGGTGGCAACCTCGGCTATCGCCCTGCTGTGAAGGGTGGTTACTTCCCCGTTCCTCCAGTCGACAGCTTCCAGGACATGCGTTCGGAAATGTGTCTGATCCTCGAACAGCTGGGTATTCCAGTTGAAGTGCATCACCATGAAGTGGCGGGTCCCGGCCAATGCGAAATCGGCACCAAGTTCTCGTCACTGGTTCAACGTGCTGACTGGACCCAGATGATGAAGTACGTGATCATCAACGTCGCCAACAGCTACGGCAAAACCGCGACCTTCATGCCCAAGCCGGTCGTTGGTGACAATGGTTCAGGCATGCATGTCCACCAGTCGATCTGGAAAAATGGTCAGAACTTGTTTGCAGGTGACGGCTATGCCGGTCTGTCTGAAACGGCGCTGTATTACATCGGCGGCATCATCAAGCATGCTCGCGCACTGAACGCCATCACCAATCCAGGCACCAACTCGTACAAGCGTCTGGTTCCTGGTTATGAAGCCCCGGTCAAGTTGGCTTATTCGGCCAAGAACCGTTCGGCTTCAATCCGTATTCCGCACGTGCCGAATCCGAAGGGTCGTCGTATCGAAGCCCGCTTCCCGGATCCTCTGGCCAATCCTTACCTGTGCTTCTCGGCGCTGATGATGGCGGGGCTGGATGGCATTGAGAACAAGATTCATCCGGGCGAACCTGCCAGCAAGGATCTCTACCACTTGCCGCCAGAAGAAGATGCATTGATCCCAACCGTTTGCTCATCGCTGGATCAGGCCCTCGACTATCTCGACAAGGGTCGTAGCTTCCTGACCAAGGGTGGCGTGTTCTCTGATGCGATGATTGATGCTTACATTGAACTCAAGATGCAGGAAGTCCAGCGTTTCCGCATGACCACGCATCCGATCGAGTTTGATATGTACTACTCGGCTTAAACTGTACTTGAAGGTGGTTTTGACGGCGCATGGTGCAAACCATGCGCCGTTTTTTATGTAACAAACGCCTACCGTTGTAAAGTCGAGTACCCTGTCATACACTTCATTGTGGAATGACTTCCTCAGGCACTTTTATGAACCGTACTGTTTTCTTTAAAAGCACACCACTCAAAACGAGCTTTTGTATTCTGCTCGGCGCTTTCTTTGCCCTCTCTTGTTATTCGACGTTTGCGGAGAGCGGCGATATCTATCAATGTACCGATGCCAACGGCAAAACCGAATTTAGAAATACCGGTGACATCAAAGGCTGCAAGAAACTATCGGTAGAGCCGGTGGTTATTCCCAAGCTGGCTCCCAATGCAAAGGCGAATCCGGCGGCGGGACAAAACTTTCCTAAAGTAGACAGCACTACCCAGAAGAATCGCGATAACGACCGCAAGCGTATTCTTGAAGAAGAACTGAAGGCCCAACAAACCAAACTGGCTGATCTCAAAAAAACTTATAACAACGGTGAGCCAGAGCGCCAAGGCGATGAGCGCAATTTTCAGAAGTATCTGGATCGCGTTCAGAAAATGAAAGAGGACATTGGGCGCTCGGAAAGCGATGTCCAATCGATCAAGAGTGAGATTGACAAAATTCAGTAATCGGTGCAGCCCGACTGCACGATTTTCTACTGAGTCTGCAACTGAGTCTTTCATTTGGCCATCAAATCTTTTTTTTCCTCTGACGCCCGAGGCAAGGCCAGAGAGGCTGAACAATCCAGCCGTCTGCGTTATGGCGGCTTGGACTTTCTCACTTCAGCCATTATTGTTCTGGATGAACACGCCTGCATCGAATTTGCCAATGCTTCAGCGGAGAACCTGCTCGACTTCTCACTGAAAGCGCTGGTCACGCAAAAGTTCTCGGGCCTGTTCAAGAATGGTCAGGTAATTGATGTCTTGTTTGCCGAAGCCCAGTTGCGCCAGTTCAGCAACAAACGCCTGGATCTGATACTGGAGCGTCCGAATCGCGAGCCTTTGCAATTGCATAGCATTGTGACGGTGCTGCTCGACGATCCCCGTACGCCTGTGATTCTTGAGTTGCAGGAGATTGATCAGCAGATCAAGATGGGACGCGAGGAGCGCATTCTCGACCAGACCCAGGCCAACCGCGAACTGATCCGAAATCTGGCGCATGAAATCAAAAATCCGCTGGGCGGCATTCGCGGCGCGGCGCAACTGCTGGAGCTTGAGCTCGATAATTTCGAGTTTCACGAATATACCCAGGTCATCATCAAGGAAGCGGATCGCTTGCAGACACTGGTGGATCGCTTACTGGCTCCGCATCGCCGCCCTCATCTGGTCAGCGACGTCAACATACATGAAGTCTGCGAGCGGGTGCGCAGCGTATTGCTGGCCGAGTATCCGCGTGGCCTCGACATCTTGCGTGACTATGACATCAGTGTTCCCGAATTTCGCGGTGACAAGGAACAATTGATCCAGGCCTTGTTGAACATCGCGCACAACGCCGCGCAGGCACTGCGCGTGCGCATTCAGGCAGGGGATGCGCACCTTACCTTTGTGACCCGTATTGCACGTCAGGTAACGATTGCCCGTAATCGTTACCGCCTGGCATTGGAATTGCGTGTGATTGACAATGGCCCAGGCATTGCCGAGGACATCAAGGAGCGTATTTTTTTCCCACTGGTGTCTGGACGGGAAGGTGGCAGTGGTTTGGGACTCACGCTGGCACAGACTTTTGTCCAGCAGCATCAAGGTGTGATTGAGTGTGAAAGCCGTCCCGGAAGGACAGAATTCAAAATTATGTTGCCGTTACCCTAGTGAATTTATCAACGCTCCTGAGGCGCTATGGTTGACCAAGTAATGAATAAAATCGGCGCATTCTTGATCCAATAAGATGGATCGGGGAAGTCATAAAAAGTGCGAGAATCACTCGCTCTCATGCAAGTCTTGCAGCAAATAAAAGGTGTATGAAACCAATTTGGATAGTTGACGATGACCAGTCGATTCGGTGGGTACTTGAGAAGACACTGGCTCGTGAGAGTTTGCCGTGCCTGACATTCAGTAATGCCCATGATGCACTAGTGGCACTCGAAACCGAGTCGCCACAGGTATTGGTTTCGGATATTCGCATGCCCGGTGGAAATACGGCCAACGGCGGACTGGAGTTATTGCAGTTTGCCAAGGGAAAGTACCCCGGTTTGCCGGTCATTATCATGACTGCGTTCTCAGATCTGGAGAGTGCGGTCTCGGCCTTTCAAGGCGGAGCGTTTGAATACTTGCCCAAACCTTTCGATGTGGATCAAGCAGTTGAACTGATCCGCCGTGCAGTCGATGAAAGTCTGCGGGAGGCGGCAGCCGAAGATCGTATCGAAGCAACGCCGGAAATTTTGGGCCAGGCTCCAGCAATGCAGGATGTATTCCGCGCCATCGGCCGCCTCGCGCAATCCAATGTCACTGTGTTGATCACCGGTGAATCGGGGACTGGTAAGGAATTGGTGGCACGTGCGTTACATCGACATAGTCCGCGGTCGACCCAGCCCTTCATTGCCTTGAATACCGCAGCCATTCCCAAAGATTTACTCGAGTCCGAACTCTTTGGTCATGAACGCGGTGCCTTCACCGGCGCGCAGACGATGCGACGTGGTCGCTTCGAACAGGCCGAAGGCGGCACATTGTTTCTCGATGAAATTGGTGACATGCCTGCCGAGCTGCAAACGCGTTTGTTGCGCGTGCTATCGGATGGGCATTTTTATCGGGTCGGCGGACACAATCCGATGAAGGCGAATGTGCGCGTCATCGCAGCGACGCATCAAAACCTGGATGAACTGGTTCGTCAGGGATTGTTTCGCGAGGATTTGTATCATCGCCTGAACGTCATTCGCTTGCGCTTGCCACCGCTGCGCGAACGCGCGGAAGACATTCCACTACTGGTCCGCAATTTCCTGCAAAAAAGTGCCAAAGAACTGGGTGTGGTAGAGCCTAAGCGTTTGTCCGATGCGGCGATGAAATTGCTGACGACCTTGCCACTGCCGGGTAATGTGCGCCAACTGGAAAATCTGTGTCATTGGCTGACGGTCATGGCACCGGCCCAAATTGTCGAGGTCAAGGATTTGCCCCCTGAGTTGCGCGGCAATCCGGTCGATACGGTCAAACTGAAATCGGGTAGCTTGCGTAATCAGGAAAGCAGCGGCCCAGAGGTCGCTGGCATTGAGCCTGAGAATGGATCCGAAAAATCAAGTCAGTTGGGTTGGCAGAGCGACCTCAGTAAAGCTGCTGCACAGCTCCTGGTACAAGGTCAGGAAAATGTAATGGACGAATTGACGCGGCAGTTTGAAGCGACGGTTATCCGTATTGCACTTCGACATACCGGTGGTCGTCGTATTGAGGCGGCGCAACGGCTCGGTATCGGTCGCAACACCATTACCCGCAAGATTCAGGAACTTGGCCTGGATCAGGACGACCTGCGTTGATTGTTCAGTGTTACGTCTTCAACGTAACGAAGACGGGCGCATGGTCGGAAGGTTGCTCGCGTTTGCGTGGTAACTTGTCGATGACACATTCCACGCAACTCGACTTCAGCGCATCGGATAGCAAGATGTGGTCGATGCGCAAACCATGGTTGCGCCGAAAACCCATCATCCGGTAGTCCCACCACGTGAAGGATTTTTCCGGCTGTTCGAATAGCCGGAAAGCATCGTGCAGTCCAAGCCCGATCAAGCGTCTGAAGGCACTTCGTTCTGCATCGGTACACAATACCTGACCGGCCCAAAGTACCGGATCGTGAACGTCAGCATCTGCCGGAGCAATGTTGTAATCACCAAGCAGAGCGACGCGGCTGTGCTGTGCCATTTCTTTTTGCACATAGGCGATCAGTGCGTCGAGCCATTTCAGCTTGTATTGATATTTGTCCGAGTCCACATTCTGTCCATTGGGGATGTAGACACAGATCACGCGTACGCCATCGACCGTTGCCGCAATCACGCGCTTTTGTTCATCAGGAAAATCTAGCATCCCTTTCGAAACATCAGTAATCGGTGTACGTGAAAGTATTGCTACACCGTTATAGGTCTTCTGACCTTCGAAGGCCGCGTGATAACCAATTTCCTCTAATGCACTAATGGGAAACTTGGTGTTCTCCTGTTTCAATTCCTGCAGGCAGAGGACATCGGTCTGATGTTCGTTGAGCCAGTCCACGACATGCGGTAGACGGACATTCAGCGAGTTGACATTCCAGGCTGCAATTTTCATTATATAATTAAATAATTGATTTTATTGAATTTAATTTTATTGTTATTTGATAGTACCCCCATGCATACCCCCAAACGAATTTGACCTGAAACACGGCTTATCGAGTGGGGTCCGGTTTGCATGACGCACGCCGGCAGCTACAGATACGTACCACGATTTTCTCAGCGCAACGATGCCCGTGAGTCTTCGTGGCAACGGTTGTAACGCTATGTGTCGCATTATCCCATCATCACATCGCAATTGTGTGCAAATTAGGGTATGAGGCTGGCCGACTGGGCGGCCAGCTAATTTCAGTCGGTCACGGGTTGGGATGGGGCAACCACGATGGAATAGCCTGCCGGATCATCGACCCAGGCTTGCAGCGCTGTCGGCGTCCAGCCGCATGCCCGTCCCCCGAGGTGAACGGGTGGCGGGAATTTCCCTTCCGCAATGCGTCGGTACAAGGTGGCACGGCTTAACGCAGTAATGCGTATCACGTCGGCCATGCGGAAGAATGCCGGGGCCACCATCAGTAATTGACGGACGCATCGGTCAGCAGGTTGTATGAGAGACATGGCGAATCCTGAGAAAGTGACCATGGCCTCAGATTGACTCAGAAGGTCTCGACTGGAAACTCACGTAGGCGTACTGTGGCGAAGCCAGCCAGCGTATTTTTCATTTCTTCGAGTGAACTGGTTCTGGTGTATCCGGATCGCTTACATGATGTGTTGGCTTGGCGTGGATGATCAGGGGGCTGGATTGGCCCGACCGACTGGATCGCTTGAACACTCGATCACGCTCCATGAACGCTTCCAGCATGTGCGGGATCAACGTCGCGGCATCAATCGGCTCGCCGTAGGTCTTCGCGTGCAACTCCGCATATCGGTCCAACTCCGTTTTGAGCGCGCTTGTGCAGGCGAAAGTGACCTTGATGGTCGCGGTCTTGGGCAGTGGCCCTAGCCGCAGCTTGCTGGTGGATATGCTCATTGCGATGATCCCCTCTGAAAGAACAGCGGCTGGTACGGCCGCAGGATCAGATCCTTGTTCACCATGACCCGCATCGGAAAGCCGGGCCGGACAGTGAGCGTCGGCTGGATGCTCACATTGCGTTTGGTGATCTCCTGACCGACCTGGTTCACTGTGTCCTGTCCACTCTGGCGCGTGGCGATGATGATTTTGCTATCGCTGCCGGTGCGATCAGGCGCAGCCAGTTCGGCAC
>JANYFL010000028.1 GCA_025362735.1 Betaproteobacteria bacterium
GGATACGGTTTCAGGCAGGCAAGGGCTGGTTGTCGTGGGCGCGCGTGGTATCAACCCTATGCGGCATCCTCTGATACAGGATGCCAGGAATGGTTTTACCCACTTGACTTAGGTTGGCTAATGGGCGACCCCTTTAATTCCCAAGGGCCAGTAGACCCACCGCCAATGAGCGACCAGGAATTGCAATCTCGGGAAACCGACGCAATATGTACCCCGCTGCGAAGAAGATCACCGCTGCCATGATGGGCATTTCGGAAAGCTCCGCCCAGCGCTCACCGATACGTGGAACAAGTAACGGAACGCGGAACATGCCAAGTACAAAGCCAGTGCCAAGCACGATTGCAAAGTAAACAAGCGCGGCGCGAAAGGTCATTGACACGAGTGGGGATTGCAAAGTAGTAGCCTTCGACGCCTAACGTGGCCGTATAAAAACCCTAATTCAGCACGGGAAAGACGACGCTAACCAAAAGAAATGTTGGATCAAGCAGGACATGTACAGAGTGTGTCGCAATTCAACGATATGAAGCAAGCTTTCAGCAAAAGCAAGAGCGTGAAGCCGTTACCGAGGATTAAAGGGCCACCCAGGCTTTTCCCATTTGTTGTTTGCGGAAGAGTGCCTCTTCTTCATCAAAAATAGAATTCGAGCACGGCCCTTAATTAGCAGTTAATTCGTTCCTGCCTGAGCCGGATGACAAAGTGCAGTCTCAGCGCTTTGTTGAGACTGCGAAAGAGCTTGGCGTTGATGAAAGCGAAGATACATTCGAGCACGCATTAAAAGTAGTCGTGCCGGTTAAGCCAGCGGCAGACCGTTCTCATCCATCCGGGCGGCGACCTTCTTCATAAATCCGCGAACCGCGAGAAAGATAAGTTCTGCTTCTTCTTCCGTTTTCTTGTCATCAAAATGCATGGTGTTATTGCGCCACGCCTCTTTTACTGCGTCCAACAAGGCGTACATTTCAGAAAATAATTCCTTTTCTAAAAAATTAGAACCACGACTCTTAATATTCTCGCGAATCCTATTAGCCACTTGGCCCCAGTTTCTATCTGGTCCCATTGGCAAAGTTGCTATACCAAGGCAGGAGTGGATTGCCCTTAGAGCGGCCTCCATGATTCGCATCATGTGGAATACGGATGCAGTCGAACGCCCCAAAGCCAAGCATTTAATTGACTCATCGATATCGTAGGTTACAGAAGGGAATTGTTGCGCAACGGTTGCGCCAAAATCGCTGATAAAAAGTTCCGCGTGCTTTGGGTCAAGCACGAATACAGATTTAGTTGCCAGTTCGTCATACAGACGGCTTTCTATCGTCTCCAATAAATAGTAAAAGTCTTCATTACGGAAGTTTGGCTCTTCTATCATTCTTAACAACCTATCGACCGCCACACCTGTGACTGTAGCGTCAAGAGCCTTAACCTCTACCTGAAGTTTTTTCATTGTCTCATTGGCGTGCTTCCTTAAGTCTGGATAGACCCCAGCGGATAAATACTCCTCCTTCCCAGGAGCGTCCGAATTTACTATTGCAATATTGGTTCCTCGCAACATCCCAATTGTGGCGATTGCGCGTGCAAACGATTCTGCACCTATCTTGAGCATTTCTAATAACCCCATAACGCCTCTTGGAGCGCTTATCTTACGCGCCAATCCCAGTTTGGGTACGGCAAATATAACAACGCCTTTAATTGTTAAGTCAGGCTTTTTTCAGCTTGGTGGTCGGCGGCAAGGCGGGAAAGCGCTTTAGATTTTCCAGAGGTTCGGGGCGACCGATGGAATAGCCTTGCGCATAGTCCACACCGATTTCACGCAAGCGTTCCAGAATGGCGTCGCTTTCGACGTACTCGGCAATGGTCTGCTTGCCGAGCAAATGGCCGATTTCATTGATGGAACGCACGAGGGCCATGTCGAGGGGATCGTCCATGATGTCTTTGACGAACTGGCCATCAATCTTGAGAAAATCGACCGGCAGACTCTTGAGATAACCGAACGACGACAAGCCACTGCCAAAATCATCCAGGGCAAACAAGCAGCCCCGTTTTTTCAAGACCTCCATAAAGCGTGTGGCTTCGCCCAGATTAGCGACCGCTGCTGTCTCGGTGATTTCAAAACAAATCTTCTCTGGAGGCACGCCCGTTTCATCAAGCTGCTTGAGCACATAGGCGTGAAAAACCTGGTCGCTCATCGATTGACCGGACAGATTGATCGCGCACATGTCGAGTTGGGCCGTTACCTGTGGATGCGCAGCAAACCAGCGCAAGGCATTGGCAATGACCCAGCGATCAATTTTTACGGCGAGGCTGTAGCGCTCCGCTGCGGCCATGAAGGCCCCCGGCAGGACAATTTCTCCATTGCTTTGTTTCATGCGGACCAGCAGTTCACAATGCAGGCCCGTTGAAGCCTGCGGTCCGGTCGTAATGATGGGTTGTGAGTAGAGGATTAGACGATTCTCATCGAGAGCATGCTGCACCTCACTGACCCATTGCATCTGGTCATGCCGGGCGGCAACGCTTTGATCCTGTTCCTGATAAAGCTGTACCCGGTTGCGTCCGCTGTCCTTCGCCATATAACAGGCACTGTCAGCGGCCTTGAGCACATCAGCCACGGTTTGATCACTACGATTCACTGGGACGAGGCCGATACTGACGCCAACCCGGAAACGTTTTTCGTTCCAGACAAAACTAAATTCTTCGGTGGCCTGACGCAGCACATTGGCAATGCGCTGTGCCTGCTTCAAATTACATTTTTCCAGCAAGACTCCAAACTCATCGCCGCCCAAACGCGCCAAGGTATCGGTGCGGCGAATCTTGCCGTCGAACACGGCCGATAGTTGGCGCAGCAACTGATCACCAGCTTCGTGACCACAGGTATCGTTGACCAGTTTGAATTGATCCAGATCGAGGTAGCACAAGGCGTGTTCTGCTGGCCGCGTTTCCAGACTGTCGAGAACCGATTTGAGTTTTTGTTCAAACGCATAGCGATTGCAAAGTCCGGTCAGCGAATCATGCCGGGCCTGATGCACGATTTCGCGCTCAAGCCGACGCTGCTCGGTCACATCGTGAAAGACGACGACGACGCCGATGACGCTGCCATTGTGATGCCGGATTGGCGCAACGGTTTCACGGATTCCATATTCCTGCCCATGCCGATTGATCAGAATCTTATGAAGATACTGATTGGTGTCGACGTCCTTCTCGCGGCAGCGTGTCAAAGCATCCCCGACGGGTTCTCGGGTAATTTCATCTATCACATGAAAAAGATCACTCAGTGCTTGCCCTTTGGCTTCAGCCAGGTGCCAACCGGTGATCACTGAAGCGACGGGATTCAGATAATCAATCTTGCCCTCGGCATCCGTGGTGATGACGGCGTCTCCGATGGATTCCAAGGTAACCAATGCCCGTTCACGTTCGATTTCCAACGCGGCTTCGGCTTGTTTGCGCGCCGTGACATCGGTAAAGATTCCAATTGAATGGGTGTTCGTTCCCTTGGCGTCAAAATACATGGTCGACGACAACAGGACATCGATCACGGCACCCTTTTTCTTGATCATCTGGAAAGGCATATCACGGATACAACCGTCACGAGCAAACTGAGGCAGTGCCTTTTCAACCACAAATTGGCGCGACTCTTCGGTCAGAAAGTCAGAGTTGTGCCGACCCAGAACCTCTTCCCGTTCATACCCCATCGTTTCCAGCCAGCAGTTACTGACTTTGATCAACCGGCCTTCATTGTTGACCGAGTACAACATTGCAGGGGTTTCACGAAAGAATTTGGTTGCCTGTGCCGCACTCTCCAATTTTTGCTGGACCAACCTGGATTGTTGATAGCGGCTCTCAAACAAAGCCGTGACCATGCTGGCCAGTTGTTGAAGCTGTTTTTGCTGGGATTCCGTCAAATTTCCCGGCTTCGAATCAATCACACACAAGGTTCCGAGCGCATGACCACTCGCCATCACGAGAGGCACACCGGCGTAGTGCCGGATGTTTGGAAAGTCGAGAACCAGCGGGTTATCTGAGAAACGTGGATCGAGTGTTGCGTCGGCAACCTCCATCAAACCGGTGTTAAGAATGGCATGACTGCAAAATGCAATGTCGCGCGGGGTTTCAGTGACGCCGTCCAAACCATGATTCGCTTTGAACCACTGTCTTTTTTGGTCAATCAGGCTGATCAGTGCAATCGAAGTTCCGCAGATCTGTCCTGCCAAATCCACGATATTTTGCAGTACCGACTCCATGGCCGTATCAAGCAGACCGGTGGCATATAAAGCCTCCAGGCGTGCTGCTTCGTTGTCAGGGTGTGGTGCGACTTTCATCTTTGCGAGATACGGTTATTTTTTCAGTACCAGTGACAACTGCTTCAATAGGAGTCAATTTTTACTACGCTACGCAAGTTCCAATGTATGAAGGATTTAACGGCACTATTGAACCTAATGACCAGGCGCACCCGGCATTGCGGCTGCAGCAGCAGGAAGCTCTTTCCCGACATCGGTCTGACTCGTCGTGTCGAGCGTCGTCCCATCCTTTGCCGCAGCCTCTTCGGTTTTTTTGTTCATCACGATGATGCTGATGCGCCTGTTAATGGGATTCAATGGATTGTCTCGATCAAAGGGAACCGCAGAGGAAAGCCCCACCACCCGCAGCACCTTGCCTTCTGCCATGCCGCCGGCAACCAATTCGCGACGAGACGTGTTGGCCCGATCCGCTGACAATTCCCAGTTGCTGTATGACTTCTCGCCATTGGAATAAGGCGTGGCATCCGTGTGACCAGACAGACTGACCTTGTTCGGCACGTCGTTCAGAACCTTGCCAATCTCATGCAGAATTTCCTTGGTATAGGGCTGCAAGGCTGCACTGGCAAGGGCGAACATCGGACGATTCTGCTCATCGACAATCTGTACGCGTAGACCTTCGCTGGTAATGTCGAGCAGAATTTGTTTCTTGAACTGGCGCAACAATGGACCATTCTCAATGGCCGACTCCAGTTTGCCTTTCAGATTTTTGAGGCGTTCGAATTCGAGACGTTCCAGTTCAGCTTGCGCCGCCTTGATGTTGTAGGTTTTATTTTCCGATTCATTGGTGCCCTTCTTGATCTGACCTTCCTTGCGCGTCAAATCCTTGCCACCACCCTGAAGCACGCTTGAGCTGTCGCCGGAACCGGAGCCGCCCTGCATTGAAACTTTAAGTGGATTCGAAAAGTACTCGGCAATCCCGTTCAGATCGCCCTTGGATGTTGAGCCGAGCAGCCACATCAGCAGGAAGAACGCCATCATCGCCGTCACGAAGTCGGCATAGGCAATTTTCCACGCGCCACCATGATGACCACCGGTCACCTTCTTGATGCGTTTGACAACAATGATCGGTTTGGTCGCTTCGCGGTCGGCCATGATGAAAGGTCTAAGTTGTAATGGCTACGGCCGTGTTAATGGATTAGCGCTTTTGCTTAACGTGATCTTCCAGTTCACTGAAAGAAGGACGCTCGCTCGAATACAGCACCTTGCGGCCAAACTCGACCGCGAGTGACGGCGCATAACCGTTCAGGCTGGCCAGCAAGGTAGCCTTGATGCACTGGAACATCTTGGTCGATTCGTGCAGTTTTTGTTCAAGCAGGCTGGCAAGCGGTCCGACGAAGCCATACGCCAACAGAATCCCGAGGAAGGTTCCGACCAGAGCGTGCGCAATCAACATACCGAGTTCGGAAGGAGGAATACCGACCGATTCCATCGTGTGCACCACGCCCATCACGGCAGCCACAATCCCGAAAGCGGGCAGACCATCACCGACCTTGGCCACGCAATGCACCGGCACTTCGCCCTCGTGGTGATGGGTTTCAATTTCGTTGTCCATCAGGTTTTCGATCTGGAAGGCGTCCATGTTGCCGGACACCATCAACCGTAAATAATCGGTCATGAATTCGATCACATGGTGATCCGCCATTACGAGGGGATACTTACTGAAAATCGGGCTTTCTTCCGGCTTTTCGACATCGCCTTCAATGGCCATCAAGCCTTCCTTGCGGACTTTGGTCAGAAGGTCATATTGCAAAGCCATCAGTTCCATATACATGGCTTTGGTGTAGCGCGAACCCTTGAAGAGGGTTGGCATGGCCTTCATTGTGGCCTTGATCGATTTGTTGTTATTGCCAACAAAAAATGCGCCTAAGGCGCCGCCACCGATCATCAATAATTCCAGAGGCTGGAACAGTGCCGCGACGTGGCCGCCCGCCAAAACAAAGCCTCCGAATACGGAGATACAGACAACGATATACCCGACGATAACTAACACGTTCCCGCTCCTCTGATGATTCCGTCGTGACGGAATGACTGGATTCAATCCAAACCGGTCTGGATCGAAGCTTAATTCGACATGCCTGACTTACGACAGTCGCGAGGAGAAACTTTAGTTATTTCCGGCGCTTAGGACGGGATGTTTGAGTGAGATCAACTAACGAATCAGTTACATCGTCCAGCAATAGAGTTTCTTGTCAGAATCGGCTCTGGGTGTGACCATGAAACCGGGTTGAATACCCTTGACCGGGAATTCAAAACTGATCAATACGCTGCCGGGACGCATCTCAGTCCGGGCTTTGGACCAGAGAGCCGGCATGGCGGCCGGAGAAAGATAGGCGAAAACCACGTCGAAATCGGCAAAATTCAGGTCTTCATAGCTGCGGCACAGAAACCGTGCGCTGCTGCGGCTCAATTTTCCGCGAACCAGACTCAGCAGCCAGGTCAGCGGCGCCAACTCTACCCCGGTAAATTCCGCATCCGGGCGCTTGCGGGCCAGGTCGATCAACAGACCGCCCATGCCACTGCCAATATCGACGAAGCGGAACGATCCGGCAGGCAGCACCTGTTTGACCGCATGCCAGGTCGCCGGGCCGGATGGATAAAGTGGAACCTGGGTACGGAATGTCGACCAATACAGTCCCAGTAACAGTACGAAAATGGTGAGGTAAATATACGGTGGCCATTGCAGCGTATTCAATACGACCAAGGCAGGCACAAACAGGAGCTGAATAGCGATCCACCAGGACGCCATCTCCAGCCGCCAGGTAATGCCAGCAGCAACGCTCCCTTGAATGAGCACCAGAACCCACCAGCTGACACGGGTTCCACTATATAAAGTCAGAAAAACGCCCAGTATCAGCGTTGCCAACAAGGCAACAAACTGAATCAAGAGGGCTCGGACAGCGGGATAACGGATAAAGGCGGGCACACCGATGTGGTGAAGATCAATACAGTTTTCGGTCGGCAATAGCAGGTCTGCGGCTTTGTTACCAAACTCTAAATCAGCGGGATGTAAGGCCTTGGCCATTTTCTCATCTCGACGAATTTATTATCTGGACCTCAGGCAGCCAGAGCCAGTTCGCTTTCTGCCAGTTCCTTCGCCTTACGTGTCTTGCCAGCACGGGATGGCATATGACAGATACCGCAGTTGTAATCAGCATGCAAGTCGAAAGAATTCACGACAAAGTGACCACCGCAACAGGTACAGGGGACGGTCTTGAGCATTTTGCTGTGCATGAAGCGAACCAGAGTCCAGGCACGGGTCAGGGACAAAACCGGTTCTTCGCCCTGCTCGGCTGGCATCTGCTCCTGATAAAGCTGGTATGCCTTCATGATGGCCTGAATGCCATCGACGCCACCATGCTGGGTCAGGTAATGATGAATGTTGATGAACAGCGAAGAATGAATGTTGGGCTGCCAGGTCAGGAACCAGTCGGTTGAAAACGGCAGCATGCCCTTGGGCGGGGAAACACCCTTCAATTCCTTGTAGATCTTGAGCAGACGTTCGCGTGACAGTGAAGTTTCCGATTCCAGCAATTGCAGGCGGGCACCGAGACGGACCAGATCAATGGCCAGTTGAATTTCCTTTGCTTCGGTCACAACGCTTTTCTTGCCCATGTTCGTCTCCTGATTTTTGCTTCGTTCTTATCTATCGGTTTCGCTGGAAGCTGCTTAAGCGATTTCTTCCGCAGGCTGCGTCGCCATCAGGATCGCTGCATGGGATTTGCCTAGCGCAGCGTCTTTGTTGTAAGTGAGCATGCCGAGGATGGCGCCGTCGTCAAAACGAAAGCGCGTCAGCATCATGTTGGAACTGGCCAGCTTCAGGAGTTGGGCATTGCTCAGGTTTTCGATCAGGTCGGCAATGCTTTGGCTGATTCCCAGGCGGAAGGTGGCAATCGCCTTATCGGCACGCACCATTTGCTGGGCGAGCATCAGGTAGTTGAGATTGGCATCACGGATTTCAGCGATCATGTCGTTCATCTTCATTCCCCTTGGTAAACCTTGCAGCGTTCGCACGATGCGTGCTGCGATGGGATGAATAATGGAACAACAACGTGTTGCCGGTAATTGGTCAGCCTCTGTATTTCTTGTTAGTAATAAGCACAGGGAGCGTGTACGTGTTTGTATGATGCGCGGCCATCACCGCGGCGCGCTCCCATGCGTTGGCGGGAGCGT
>JANYFL010000001.1 GCA_025362735.1 Betaproteobacteria bacterium
GTAACGATTGGCACGACGTGCGCAGATTCCATGTCGGCACGGGCCACGCAGTGCCCACTCCAGATGCCGGATATACGACTGCATGCGCTTCCCACAAACCAAAACCATCGATCCGTCTTGATTTTTGGGGGAGTCCATATACGAGGGGTTAGACCACACTCGCGTCGAGCCCCGCTTTTCGCAGCAGCTCCAGCAGCACGGTAGACTTGTAGAAGAACGAGATGCCGCTGTGGGCGCCAAACTCGCCTTCAATATGACCAGCATTGACCCCGACAACGGCCCCAGTTCGTGAGCCGGGGTAATTCTCAAAACTGCGAGCCGCTGCCCATACTGGGCTTCCGGATGCGCCGCCGCTAGAAAACCCCTCGTATGCCACACGGGCTCCTTCGTGCTCCTCTGTATGGGAATAGGGATATCTTGGGTCGCTTGCAATAGTGCCACAACGAAGAATAGGGCGTTGTGCCAACTTGTCGTGTGGATCTGGGAAGCCCGCGTAGAAGACTTGCTCGCCGGGGTAGAGCTGTTCCGAGAAGAAGTATTCGCTTGCCAACGTCTCAATTCCTAGGTGGTAGAAGACATCTGCGCTCGGTGAGAGCGACTTGCATCTAGGATCAACGATGCAGGCGATATCGTCTTCGATCTTTTCGGGAAATAGTGGTGCTTGCTCCGGGTCGACAAGCATCTCGTAGGTATCGCCTTGTCTAGTCTTCCCAAGTATTCGGTGTTCAATCAGTCGCATGGACTCGTGTACGTCGATTTTCCTGTACTTCGGATCAAGCACATGGCGATTCGTGATGAACGCAGCCTGTCCGTCCTTCGTTGCAATGAAAAAACCTGTCCCTCGGCAAGTGCGCCTATTCCCAAGCTCATCGGCAAAGCTCGCCGAGATCTTGTATGAGCAGTAGATGAAGTTGACGGGAGGGACCGAGTACATGTCAGTGGTGCAGCCTAACGTAAAGTAGCTTTCCTATTTGACGAAATGTTTTGCGTCACACCGAATCTATATCGATTTCTTGGCATAATATTTCCTTATTATTCTCGACGTTAAGTTTTTTGTACTTCCTTATCAAAATAATAAAAACCTCAATCCTATTTACTCCAAGTGATACCCCGTCACCTGTTCCACTTCATTCTTTGACCCCAAAAAAACCGCAACGCGTTCATGCAGTTTGGTCGGTTGTAGATCAAGAATGCGTTGCTTTCCGTTAGTCGATGCCCCCCCAGCCTGCTCGACCAGAAAACTCATCGGATTGGCTTCATACATCAAGCGCAGCTTGCCGGGTTTGTCGGGTTCGCGGGCGTCGCGGGGGTACATGAATATGCCGCCGCGCGTGAGGATGCGGTGGACATCGGTGACCATGGCGGCAACCCAGCGCATGTTGAAGTCTTTACCACGCGCACTGGTTTTACCTGCGAGCAGTTCGCTGATGTAGCGCTGCACCGGGGCTTCCCAGTGGCGCTGATTGCTCATGTTGATGGCGAATTCTTTAGTGTCGGCGGGGATGCTCAGCTTCTCTTGGGTCAGCAGCCAGACGTTATTTTCGCGATCCAGCGTGAAGGCGTTGACGCCATCGCCCGTCGTCAAGACCAGCAAGGTTTGCGGGCCGTACAGAACATAGCCCGCAGCGACTTGTCGCGTGCCGGGCTGCATGAAATCGGCTTCGGTGGCATCCGTCTTGGGTGCAGTGAGGATGGAGAAGATGGTGCCGATGGTTACATTGACTTCGATGTTGGACGAACCGTCGAGGGGGTCGAACAGCAGCAGGTAATTACCTTGCTGCTTGTCCGATGAGCCCGATGACGAGGTGAGATCCGAGGTTAGATCTAGCGGCAGGATTTCATCCATTTCTTCCGAGGCCATTGCCGCCAATACGCCGCTGCGCTGACCCGCTTCGATCAAAATGTCATTGGAAATGATGTCTAGCTTTTTCTGCACTTCGCCCTGCACATTCTCGCTGCCGGCACTGCCAAGAATGCCGCCAGCGATGTCAGCCAATGCGCCACGTCCGACATGACCGGAGATGGTGGCGCAGGCTTCGCTGACTGCGATGAGCAAGTGTTGAAGATCAGCAGGGATGTTGGATTGCAGGGAAAGAAATTGCTTCAGATTTTTTTGTTGATTAATACTCGGGGTCATCCGGGCTCCTGAAATTGGATGCTGTGAAGGAATAATGTTGATCGGGAATTTGGGCTTTGGTGAAGGTTTCAGTATCGACCATTTCCTGGAAGTTGGACCAGCGCACCACACGGTTGCGCCCGGCACTCTTGGCCAGATAGAGCGCCTGATCCGCTTCGCCGATCATTTTCTCAAAAGTGGACTCGGCCGGGTTGCCGGAGCTGACGCCCGCGCTGGTGGTGTAGAGAATGCGTTGGCCGCGATAGGTGACATGGCTTTTTGCGCAGGCATCACGAATGCGCTCGGCCACAATGGCGGTCATGTTTTCATCGGAGTCGGTCAACAGCGCGCAGAACTCTTCGCCGCCCACGCGTGAAAAAAAATCCACGCCGCGCAGTACCGCTTGTGCCGTGGCAGAGAGATGCTGTAGCACCTTGTCTCCGGCTTGATGACCATAGCGGTCATTGATGGCTTTGAAAAAATCGATGTCGAGCATGATGATGCCAATGCTGTGATTGCCGCGCCGCTTGGCGATTCTGGCGGCTTGTTCACCCAGGCTGCGACGCGTCAATGCGCCGGTTAAAGAATCGATGGAGGCGAGCTTTTCCAGGTCCATGGCCATGCGGAAATGCATCATCAGCAGAAACGAATAGGAAATGACCAGGAAAGAAATGCACAGCAGTCCCAGGCTGAACTGGTTGACCAGAGACGGTGCATAAGGCAGGAAAGAGGCACCGCTTGAAACTGCAAAAACAGCGCGCGATACCATCGCCAGCACAATACACAGGAAAAAGCAGCCGGTGAGCCAGTAGGGCATGCGCAGAGGCGGTTCGACTTTGACGAGCATCAACTTCGCACCATATCCAGCCGCTATGGCAAACATCAATGAAAGCAGAAAAGTTCGCACGGCTTGATTCGGAAAGAACACGCCGCTAAGGATTGCAATGATTGTTACCGACGCGATATAAGCGGCAAACCACAACCAGTTGATGTTCTTGCGCTTGAAAACCAAGAGGCCCGCAATCAGGGTGGCCATGCCGCTACAAGCCAGGATGGGGCCAACTACATTGGTCAACCAGGGAGAGCTGGCACTCAGGTTGAAAATCAATCCCAGACCAAAACTAAATTCACCGATGGCCCAGTGACCAACCCCCAGGCTTTGACGTCGATGGAGATGGGTCAATGCCAGCATCGCAGCCATAAACAAGGCCAGGATCGCGGTCATCATGCCGATCGTTTGTGGGTCAAGCGTCATGAGCCAGTTTGTTGTGGTGTGCTAAGCAATCGAATCCGAAAAGATTATGCGGCTAGAGCCTTATTGATTATTTCGGTTACATCCTTGGAAAGTTTACGCCCTTGCTGTACCTTTTCCAGGGCAATTTTTGCTTGAGTTTGCAGAATAGGGGTCAGCTTTTTCCAGCGATCCAGCATGCGGGCCATGCGTGCGGCAACCGATGGGTTGATTGGATCCAGCGCCAGGATCATATCGGCCCAGAAGGCATAGCCTTGACCGTCTGGGCGATGGAACTCGGACGGATTTCCGCTGAAGAACGCACCGAGTAAGGCATAGACCTTGTTGGGGTTATTCAAGGAGAAAGATTCGTGGTGGATCAGACTTTGAACCACCTCAAGTACCGAACGTTGGGCTGTGTGCGCAGGAACTTGTGCGGTGGCTTGAACACGTAGCCACTTGCAAATCACCAGTGCGTCGTCGTGATTGCTGCGGTAATAAGTTTCCAGGGCCTGTGAACGCCGCTTGCTTGCTGTGGGCAAGTTGGAATTGAGCAAGCAGATGAGAGCGGCGAGTTGGTCGGTCATGTTGTCGGCCTGCTGGAACTGTTTCCAGCAGGGTTCGATCATGCTGCTATCGGATGTGGTGAGGTAATACAAGGCGCAATTTTTCAATGAACGCTTGCCCGCAGAAACGGGATCAGGTGAATATGCGCCCGGTGTTTGATGCTGCATGTAGGCCCGGTGCCATTCCTTGCGTAGGGACTTTGCCAGGGTTAACTGGGCAAAGTCACGGGCACGATGAACGACCTGGGGATCGTAGACCGAGAGTTCTTCGCCGATCACGCTTTCACTAGGCAAAGTCAAAGCAAGGTCTTTGAGCGCAGGATCAAGCGTAGTGTCACGCAGAATGTGTTGGTATAAATCAATCAGGACGGTACTGAGTTGTAGCGCTTCCCCTTTTTCAACCTGCCCCGTCAAGCGCACCAGCTCGCGCGTGGCGACACGTTGTCCCGCTTCCCAGCGATTAAACGCATCACTGTCATGACGAGCTAGAAGCGAAAGATCAGCATCGCTATAGTCGAAATCCACAATCACTGGTGCCGAGAAATCGCGCAGCAAAGAAGGCGTTGGTTTTTGTCCTGACGCGAGTTTGATGTTGGGGAAAACAAAGCTTTGTTCCTGCTCGGTGAAGTCCAGTACCAGGGTGGTGGCCGTCTGATTTGTGCCTTGCAGTTGCAACATCAAGTCTTTGCCTTTTTCATCCAGAAGGCCGAAAGCAAAGGGAATATGGAAGGGTTGTTTGTCCTGCTTGCTGTCACGCTCGATGCCGACCTTGGGGGAAATCTGACGCAGGCGTAATGCGTAGGTCTGCGTATTTGCATCGTACCGACCAGTCGCCATCACTCGCGGTGTGCCGGCTTGGCTGTACCAACGTCGGAACACATCCAGATTCTTGCCGGGATGAATGCTGCTATAGACCGATTCCATCGCGGCAACGAAGTCATCGCAGGTGACGGCTTGACCATCGTGGCGCCGAAAATATTCGTCCATGCCACGTCGGAAGCCGTCGCGTCCGAGCAGGGTCTGCTGCATGCGGATGACTTCTGCGCCTTTCTCGTAGACGGTCGACGTATAGAAGTTGCCGATTTCCTGATAACTTTCAGGACGGATCGGATGCGCCATTGGGCCTGCGTCTTCAGAAAATTGTACTGCGCGCAAGCCGCGCACATTTTCAATACGCTGGACGGCGCGGGCCGTTGAATGTTCGTGACCTGCGCGGCCTTCCAGATATCCTGCACTCATGTCAGCAGAGAATTCCTGGTCGCGGAACACGGTCAGGCCTTCTTTCAGGGTCAACTGGAACCAGTCGCGGCAGGTCACGCGATTGCCGGTCCAGTTGTGAAAGTATTCGTGCCCGACCACGGCTTCGATGGCTGCATAGTCCATGTCGGTCGCGGTAGCAGGGCTGGCCAACACATACTTGGTGTTGAAAATGTTCAGGCCCTTGTTTTCCATCGCGCCCATATTGAAGTCGCCGACGGCCACGATCATGAAGCGGTCCAGATCGAGTTCAAGACCGAAGCGCTTTTCATCCCATTGCACCGAATGAATTATCGCGGTCATCGCGTATTCGAGCTTGTTCAGATCCTGTGGCTCGGCATAGATTTGAAGCAGGACTTCACGCTGACGACCAGTTTTGAGTTTGTGTTCGATATGGGCCAGCTTGCCCGCCACCAGGGCAAACAGATAGCTGGGTTTGGGAAAGGGGTCTTCCCACTTGGCGTAATGGCGGCCATCGCCGAGATCACCTTGTTCAATCAGATTGCCATTCGAAAGCAGCACCGGAAAATTTTTCTTGTCGGCTCGCAGCATCACCGTGAACAGACTCATTACATCTGGACGATCCGGGAAATAGGTGATCTTGCGGAAGCCCTCGGCTTCGCACTGGGTGAAAAAATTGCCGTTGGAGACATACAGCCCCATTAACGAAGTATTGCGTTGCGGCTGGATGCGTACGGCAATGTCAATGATGCAGCGGTCGGGCAGATTGCTCAGAATCAGACGGTTGGGCTCAAGCCGCCAGGCTTTTTTAGCCAGCGGTTTGCCGTCAACGGCAATTGAGAGCAGTTCCAGTTCTTCGCCATTCAGTACCAGGTCGCCATTATCATTACGGGACTTGTTATCGGATTTGTTGCGGACGGCATGCAGGCGCGTCGCCACAATGGTGTTTTCGGGGTCAAGATCGAACCCCATTTCGATTGCATGAATGAGAAAGATCGGTGCCCGATAGTCCTTACGGTGAATGGTCAGGGCTGAAGGTGACATCAAACAGTTCGCATTATTTCTATGGGGTGGGGTCCGTAAACCATCAAAATCAGTACAGCGTTATTGCTCAATTAATATGCAAGGCGGCCCAAATGAGATGGTTAGTGCTTCGGTTGAATCAACTGTATAACCAATTTTAGCCTACCATCAATCAGTGCTGTAACAAATAGTTACCTTGTTGTGCCTGGAATTGAGAATGGTCAGATAGTAAGGCCTGATTTAGCAGATAACATCCTTTACAAATGTCACATTTGATTTGACCCAATGAACTTTATTTGTTGGTTTGAGGCCCAAGTTTATAAGGATGGATTGTGTCGTGCTTGAATGATCGTTATCCTCAAATTCCATTAAAAAAATCCTTGCATTCAAGGAGCTCAAAATGAAAATCGCCAGACTTTCCGCTTTTTTGAATTTTCGCCACTTCCTTGCTTTGCTCGCTGTGTTGATCCTGGCTGGATGTGCCACCGGACCCGCGACGATGCATACCCAGGTGACGTCGTTTAACGACTGGTCCGTTCTGCCTGCCGAAAAGACCTATGCTTTCTCGCGGACGCTGATGCAGCGCAATGCCCTGGAAGTGCAATCGTATGAAGGCCTGGTTCGCGAAGAACTGGACAAGATCGGCTTTAAGGAATCCAAGGATCCCGCTGCGGCCAAAATCCTGGTGACTTTACGGCCCTCAGTTTCAGTGGTTTACATGAGCGAATACGATTCCGCTTGGGACTTCCCCCGAGGCTGGGGACCTTATAGACGCCCTTATCGGGGTTGGTATGGCTATCCCTATGGCTACGGCTATCCCCTTGGAATGAACCGTTGGGACACCGCCATTTATCGCCATAAACTTCAGCTTGAAATGGATTTGCAGGGTACGGCGCCCTTGAAGCGGCTCTATGAAGCCACCGTTCAAACTGATGATTGGAATAATGTCTTGCCCAAGACCATGCCTTACCTGGTACGGGCCTTGTTCAGCGATTTCCCCGGTAACAACGGTGAAACGCGTAATGTGGATCTGGTGATCGACCAGAAGGACTGAAGCGCCGCCAACTTCTATTGTTAATTCAAAGCGGGCCAACCCAAATGGGTTGGCCCGCTTTTTTATGACTATTCCTGATATTCGCTGACTGGAATACAGGAGCAGAACAGGTTCCGGTCGCCATAGACATTATCGGCGCGGCCTACCGGAGACCAGTACTTATTGGTGCGCAGACTCTTGACCGGATAAGCGGCCAGCTCGCGACCATAAGCGTGAGACCAGTTGTCGGCCAGCACCGAGGCCGCTGTATGCGGCGCATGCTTGAGCGGGTTATCTTCGCGATCAAAGCGGCCTTCCTCAACCGCGCGAATTTCATCGCGGATGGCAATCATCGCGTCGATGAAACGGTCGATCTCAACCAATGGTTCGGACTCGGTCGGCTCGATCATCAAGGTGCCCGGTACGGGAAAGCTCATCGTTGGGGCGTGAAAACCGTAGTCGATCAGGCGCTTGGCGACGTCGTCCACCGTGATGCCGCTGCTGTCCTTGATTGGACGCAAATCAAGAATGCATTCGTGCGCAACCAGGTCGTTCTCACCTTTATAGAGTACGGGGTAATGCGGGTCGAGTTTCTTGGCGATATAGTTGGCGGCGAGAATGGCACTTTCGGTCGCCGCAGTTAGACCCGCGCCACCCATCATTGCGATATACATCCAGGAGATCGGCAGTATCGAAGCGGAGCCATAGGGAGCTGCTGAGATGGCACCGATGCCACCAGTGGTATTCGGTAGAAATTGCGCCAGATGCGCAGCGACTGCAACAGGGCCGACGCCGGGCCCGCCGCCACCGTGCGGGATGCAGAACGTCTTGTGCAGATTGAGGTGCGAGACATCGCCACCGAAATGTCCCGGTGCAGCAGTGCCCACCAGAGCATTCATGTTGGCACCATCGATATAGACCTGACCGCCATAGCGATGCACGATGTCGCAGATGGTCTGCACGCCGGTCTCGAACACGCCGTGGGTGCTGGGGTAGGTAATCATGATGCAGGCCAGATCATCGGCATGCGCCTTGGCCTTGGCTTCGAGATCGGCCAGATCAACGTTGCCGTTGGCATCGCAGGCGACGACCACAACCTGCATGCCCGCCATCTGCGCTGACGCCGGATTGGTACCGTGCGCCGATGAAGGAATTAAGCAAATCCGGCGATGGTCTTCGCCGCGCGCAGCATGGTAAGCGTGAATGATCAACAGCCCCGCATACTCGCCTTGCGAACCGGCATTGGGCTGCAGTGACACCGCCGCATAGCCGGTGGCCTGGCACAGCATGGCTTCGAGTTGCGCGATCATCGTGCGATAGCCCAGAGTTTGCGCTTCGGGCGCAAAGGGATGCATGTTGCTGAACTCGGGCCAGGTCACTGGAATCATTTCCGAGGTGGCGTTGAGTTTCATTGTGCACGAACCCAGCGGGATCATGGCGCGGTCTAGCGCGATGTCCTTGTCAGCAAGGCGGCGCAGATAGCGCAACATCTCGGTTTCAGAATGATGGGTGTTGAACACTGGATGAGTCAGGTAGGCCGACGTGCGCAGCAAATCATTGGGTAGGGCGTTCCCGACGCGGGCTTCGATTTCATTGAAATGCAACCCAGCAGCTTTGATTGCGTCAAAAATTGCCCACAGCGTTTGCACATCTTCACGCGTATGGGTTTCGTCGAAGGCGACAGCAATGTGTGTATCTGAAACACGGCGCAAATTGATCTGTTGCTGCTCGGCGCGAGCGATGATGGCATCCGTCTGAATACCGGTCTCAATCAAGACCGTATCGAAATAGTGAGGTAGTGGCGCGTTACATCCAAGGGCCTTGATTCCATCCACAAACGTTGTTGCCAACCGGTGCACGCGCTCGGCAATCATGCGCAAACCCTGCGGGCCGTGATAGACCGCGTACATGCTTGCGATGACGGCCAAGAGCACCTGAGCGGTACAGATGTTAGACGTGGCCTTTTCGCGACGGATGTGCTGTTCGCGCGTTTGTAGCGCGAGACGATATGCGGGATCACCATTGGCATCGACTGTGACACCGACGAGACGTCCAGGCATCTGGCGCTGATGCGCGGTCTTGACTGCGAGGAAGGCCGCGTGCGGGCCGCCGAAACCGATCGGTACGCCAAAGCGCTGGGATGACCCCACGACGACATCGGCTCCCCATTCTCCCGGTGGCGTCAGCAGAGTGAGCGCCAGCGGATCAGCAGCGACAATCACCAGTGCGCCCTTGGCATGTGCTGCGTCGGCGAAGCCACGCAAGTCGTGAATCATGCCGGTCGTCGACGGGTATTGCGTCAGCACGCCGAAACAGTCGGTGATATTCTCAAGCAGCTTGGGTGCGAAGCCGACTTGGACATCAATCCCGAGTGGTTCAGCCCGCGTTTTAACGACCGCAATCGTTTGCGGATGACAATCGCCCGCGACAATGAACACCTTGCTGTTGTTCTTCGAGACGCGTTGTGCCAGCGTCATGGCTTCGGCGGCAGCGGTGGCTTCGTCGAGCATCGAAGCATTGGCCACATCCATGCCGGTGAGGTCAGTCACCATGGTCTGGAAATTGATGATGGCTTCGAGACGCCCCTGCGAAATTTCCGGCTGATAAGGCGTGTAGGCGGTGTACCAGGCCGGGTTCTCCAGCACGTTGCGCAGGATGACACCGGGCGTGTGCGTACCGTAATAGCCCTGACCGATGAAAGACTTGAACACTTGATTCTGCGCGGCGATGATCTTCAGATCACTCAGCACTTCCGCTTCGGAACGTGCAGCAGGAATCGCCATTGCTAGCGCGCCTTCTGTCGGGCGGCGTATGGCAGCAGGAATCACGGCATCCATCAGGTCATGACGCGAGGCATAACCCAGATCGGCCAGCATTTGCGCCTGATCTTCCGGACTGGTGCCGATGTGGCGCGCGATAAAGGCGTCGTGTTGCTCCAGTTCGGTCAGACTTTGGCGCGTTGTGTTCATGCTTCTGAGTCCGGCGTCGGTGACGGTGTTCATGTTGTTCCTTGAAAATTTCGCCTTGAAGATTTTTCAGTCCGCAACCAGTGCTTTGTACGCGGCTTCATCCATCAGTCCATCCAGATCGGCGGCGTTGTCCGGTTTGATTTTCATGAACCAGCCGCTGGTCATCGGTTCACTGTTGACCAGTGCCGGGTCATCGACGATGGTCTGATTGACTTCGCTCACGCTGCCCGCGATGGGCATCTTGACGTCGGCGGCAGCTTTGACCGACTCGACTACGCAAGCATTGTCGCCCTTGGAAAAATGCTTGCCGACTTCGGGGAGTTCGATGAAGACCACATCGCCGAGGGCGTCTTGCGCATGATCGGTAATGCCAACAGTGGCGCTGCCGTCAGTTTCAATGCGGATCCATTCGTGATCGTCGGTGTAGCGGATGGTGGTCATATCAGTCTCTTGGCGGGTTGAAAATGAGGTTGTAAAAAGAATTATTTGCCGCGGTAATAGCGCTGTGGCACGAAAGGGGTTTTGGCGACGCGCATCGCTACCGGTTTGCCACGCACCATGGCGAAAACGGGTGTATCGACGGCGACGTGTGCGCTATCGAGATAGCCCATTGCGACAGTCCCATTAAAGCTGGGGCCAAAGCCGCCACTGGTGACGCGGCCAATCGCGACACCTTGGTCATCGACCAGTTCGGCGCCTTCGCGCACAGGCGTGCGCTCCAGTCCAATCAGGCCGACACGCTTGGTCGTAACACCCTGTGCCATTTGCCCCAGAATTTTTTCTGCGCCGGGGAAGTCGCCTGCACGTGCACCATCGGCACGACGGGCCTTTGAAATCGCCCAAGTCAGGCTGGCCTCGATTGGCGTAGTTTCAATTGTGAGGTCATGCCCATAGAGACACAGTCCTGCTTCGAGGCGCAATGAATCGCGCGCACCCAGACCAATCACTTCAACTTCGCTCTCTTGCAGCAGGCGACGCGCCAGTGCTTCCGCTTGTTCATTGGGAATTGAAATTTCAAAACCATCCTCGCCGGTGTAACCGGAACGGGTGACGAAACATTCCACGCCACACAATTCCAGCGTGCGTGCGGTCATGAACGTCCAGCTCTGGAAGTCAATTTCGGGAGTCAAACGGGCCAGAACAGAAACTGCGGTGGGGCCTTGCAAAGCAAGTAGTGCGTAATCGCTTAGCTCGATGATGTCGCAGCCCGGTTTGCCAGGGCCGCCGAGTTGCTCGCGCAGATAGGCGGTGTCCTGTTCCTTGCATGCGGCATTGACGACGACAAACAGATTGCCATCTGGCATGCGAGTGATCATCAGGTCGTCGAGTATGCCGCCTTGCTCGTTTGTGAATATGGCATAACGCTGTTGTCCGGGTGTCAGGCCGATGACATCAACCGGCACCAGTTTTTCCAGAGCGGCATCAGCAGTGGGGCCAGTCAGTTGCAACTGACCCATATGCGAGACATCGAACAATCCCGCGGCATTACGCGTGTGCAAATGTTCCTTGAGCACACCAAGCGGATACTGCACCGGCATTTCGTAACCGGCAAAGGGTACGAAACGGGCACCACACTCGGCGTGCAGCGCATGCAGCGCGGTTTTTAAAAGCGGAAGTTCGGATTGAGACATGGAGCAGAGTGTGGTGACGCGGTGAATCGGGCAGTCGTATGAATAAGGTCTGCTTTGAGCTGCGTCCCTCTGTCCTTTGTACCTGAGAGATTACGGCTCGTTGCTGCAGCCGGGTGCCCCTTCGGTGGACGATTACCATCAAACCGGCTCGTCACTCTCCAGATTGGTCTTGCCGTCGAACCAGTTCGTGGGCCTGAGCGATTATGGGAATTACGCCTTCGGCGGTTTCAGGGTATGAATAACTTCACTCTGAAACGCTCTCCTGATTGATGACAGCATTCTACCTAATGCGGCTCAGTTCGCCAATTCTGTGAGTTGACTTGAACAGCCAGCAATAAGCTCATGATTTGGCTTTATGACTAGGAATCTTTACTGCTTGGGCCATTGTCAGTACCGACCGTCACTTTGGAAATATTCTGACTCGCGCTATGCGAGCGGCTGGTTGTCGCCGATTGGGCTTGAGTTTTGGGGCGATAAAAATCGCCGGTGACCGGATGAGCCGAATCATCGGCCGGCGCATATTCCTGCCCTAATGGAACCAGATCCAGGCCAAAATCCTGTTCGGCCCGAATCCCCATCGCTATAGGGGCAGACTCAATCAGTTTTTCGTTGGCTTCGCGAGTGCGTTTCATCAGGGTTTCCACCATCATCTTGCGGAAATGCTCCTGACATTCTTCACTTGCGATGGCGTAAGCCGCAGCGCTGACTTCAAGATAAACCACATCTGTTACTGCGACCACAGTCGTCATGCGTTTGGACTGAGTTGGCATCAGAAAGGCGAGTTCGCCGACCGGATCGCCCGCCTTTAATACTGTCAGATGCTTGCCTTTGAGGGAAACCTCGACCTCGCCTTCGATGACGACGCCAAAATTGCCGCCTTCCTCATCCTCTTTCATGATGGGGCGGCCTTCACTAATGCTGCGCCAGAAGGAGATGCGCATGACCTCCCAAATTTCGTCGTTCTCGAAATGCAGAAACGCCGGGCAGGTACGCAAAATCTTGAAGCGCTTGGTCAACTTGATGGAGTCGGCGTCGTCCAGAATCTGGAATTTGGCCGAAGTCAGATCCTGCGCCATTTGCACGCCGGAGCGGTAACGCGTGTACAAGTCTTTTTCCAGCGCGCGCTTGATGATGGGGTCGAGCGTGTCGGGTACTGACGGGTTGAGCGTGCTGACCGGCTCGGCATCCATGTTGATGATCTTGTACATCAGCGCCGCACGATTTTTGGCGCGGAAAGGCTGACGACCGGTCAGCAATTCGTACATGACTGCACCGAGCGAGTAAATGTCGGTCTGGCCGTTGAGCGGATAGTCCTTGATCTGTTCCGGCGACATGTAAGCCGGTGAACCCACGCCCATGATGAAGGTGGAGTCGGTGTTTTTCTTTTTGGTATCGAGTGCCAGGCCGAAGTCGGCGATTTTCACGACATCGCCACTGCCGATCATGATGTTGTCAGGCTTGATGTCCCGATGAACGACCCCGCGGCGCGCAGCAAAATCCAGTCCCATTGCACACTTGAACATGATCTCCACAACACGGTGCGGCGGCAACAGATTATCGAAGCTGCAATGGGTACGCAGGGACACGCCATCAATGAATTCCATCGCAATCCAGGCGATGTTTTCTTCAATTTCTGCTGCAAAAATCTCGATGATATGGGCATGCTTCACCTTCATCGACAGCGCAGCCTCGGTCGCAAACAGCTTTTTCAGACGGCGGCTGAGCTTGATATTGCTCTGGTCGAACTTGATGACTTTCAGGGCGACGATCTGCTTGGTTTCGACGTGTTCCGCCCGATAGACGATCGCGGTTGCGCCGGTACCGGCCATTTCGATGGCGCGATAAGGCCCGCAAACCGGCATTGCGGCGGCTTGGCTATTGGCGGGCTGGTTGCTCATATCGTTAATTAACTACGTCAGAGTTTGATATTTCTGTATCCAACGGTTAGTGCATCAAAAAGGGATATACAAGAAATTACCAATGAGGGCATCGAATCGTCAGTCAGTCAGACCATTTTGATCATCGAATCAGCGAAGGAATGAGCTAAGATACGCCAATCCCGTATCGACATGTTTTAGCTGATCGCCCGAACTGGCCGCAAAGTCGTGATTCCGGTCAATTATTTTATACGCATCCAGAACTGATCTGTTTTGCGTCAAATCTAAATCGAGTGGATTAAGCCGTTTTTTTGCATGCAGTGAGCCTTCCTCGCAGTTTGCCTTGGATCGGGACGTGAATCGAAAATGGTTTCAGGAGAATTTAAAAAATGCCATTCACGAACTATGCCCACTATGGCAAATTAACTTTAGGTTTATAGCTGCCTGGCTCTCTTATTTTGGTTATGTCTAGTCCTATACGTCGTAACGGTTCAAAAACACCTCAATCCCGTACCACTAGCTTGCTGGGATTTCTTTTGGCCCTGGTGGTGGCTGCAGTCATCGCTGGAACCAACTGGGCCTTCTGGGCCTGGATGAACCGGCCGGTGGTGACTCAAGGCAATGAAACCAAAATTGCCGGATTTGCCTACTCCGGATATCAGCGCGACCAAAGTCCGATGGCGGAAAGCTTTCCATCGGTGCAAGACTTGGCGTCGGACATGCAGATACTGGCTCAGTACACCACGCGTATCCGGACTTATAGTTCGATTGACTACGATGCACTACCAACCATTGCTCGCGACAACGGTTTGACGATCATGGCTGGGGCTTGGCTGACCTGGCAAAAGGATCGCAACAATCTTGAAATCAAGGCGGTCATCCAGGCCCAGCAAAATCATCCCAACATCGAACGGGTTCTGGTCGGCAATGAGGCCATCCTCAGGGGCGATCTGACGATTGCTGAATTGGCGCGTTATATCGATATCGTCAAGAAACGTGTGACCGTACCGGTTTCTACCGCTGAACCCTGGCATATCTGGATTAAATATCCTGAACTCGCCAAGCATGTCGATTTCATCACGGTGCATTTGTTGCCCTACTGGGAAGGCATTCCGCGCAAGAATGCCGTGCAATATGCGCTGCGCCAATACGAAGAATTGCAGCGGGCCTTTCCACGCAAAAAAATCGTGATTGGTGAAGTGGGTTGGCCCAGTGGTGGTGACCGGGTCAAGTATGAAAACCCCGCTTCCAAGACTCCGGTACCCATAATGTATTCGACGGCTACCGTGGCCGATCAGGCGCAGTTCCTGCGCGAATTTCTCCCGATCGCCAAAAAGCGCCAACTTGATTATTACGTCATGGAGGCCTTTGACCAACCCTGGAAGGTGAACGATGAAGGTCGTACTGGTGCCTACTGGGGTATGTTCAACGCGGCGCGAGAGCCCAAGTTCAGTCTCGATGGGCCGGTGATCATCGATCCGGAATGGCCGCGCAAGGCTTTGGTGGCTTCGGTTATTGCAGTGTTCCCCATCATCTGGTTCTGTTTTGCCTTCCGTCGATTCCGCTGGATGGGCAAATTGTTCTTTGGCGTACTGATTCAGTCAGCGGTCACGCTGGTCGTCTGGTTGATCACCTTGCCCTTCGAGTTTTATCTGAACGAGCTCGACTGGGCGATGTTCATTATTCTCTTGCCAGCACTGGCGGCGATGCTAATGATTCTTTTGACCAATGGTTTTGAATTCACCGAAGTCGTTTGGGGCAAATGGCTGCGGCATTTCGAGCCACTTCCTGCTGCACATGGAGCGGACGCGCCGTTTGTTTCCATCCATCTGGCTTGCCATAACGAGCCGCCGGAAATGGTAATCCAGACGATTGCCAGTTTGGCCCGGATGGACTACCCGAATTTTGAAGTGTTGGTGATTGATAACAACACCAAAAGTGAAGAGGTCTGGAAGCCCGTCGAGCGCTATATCACCAGCCATTTTCCGCAGGAAGCAAGTGGTTCGAATGAGGGTCCGCGCGTCCGTTTTTTCCATTTGGCGGATTGGCCAGGATTCAAGGCTGGCGCGCTTAATTTTGGCCTCGAAGAAACCGATCCGCGCGCCACCATCATCGGCGCGGTCGACTCCGATTATGTTGTGAGCACGGACTGGCTCAAGGTCATGGTGCCGCATTTCGAGCCCGGCGTCGCCGTGGTACAGGCACCTCAGGCGCATCGCAACTGGCAGTCCAATATGTTCCAGCGTATGACCAGTTGGGAGTACGACGGCTTTTTCCGTATCGGCATGCATCATCGTAACGAACGCGATGCCATTATTCAGCACGGCACGATGACGCTCGTGCATCGCGAAGCACTGGTCTCGACTGGCGGCTGGTCGGAATGGTGTATCTGTGAAGACGCCGAACTGGGATTGCGGCTGATGAATGCGGGCTGGGAAACGCGCTACGTCGATGCCGTGCTGGGGCGTGGTCTGACGCCGTCCAATTTTGCTGGCTACAAGTCGCAGCGTTTCCGCTGGGCCTTCGGTGCGATGCAGATTCTCAAACGCCGCTGGAACTGGCTTTGGGGTAGACAGGATGCCGACACTGCCAATCACCCTGGTCTAACTGCTGGTCAACGCTTTCATTTTCTGACGGGCTGGTTTTCCTGGTTTGCCGATGCCTTGCATCTGGTGTTCACGATGGCATCCCTAGTCTGGACGGTAGGCATGATTGCGGACCCGGAACATTTCAGCTTGCCTCTGGATCTGTTCGTTATTCCTGTATTGGGCTTTTTCGTCCTCAAAGCGTTTTTCGGACCAGCGCTTTACCGGGGACGCGTCCCTTGCGGCTGGCTGGATGTGTTGGGCGCTTCGATTGCCAGCATGGGACTTTCGCATGCAATTGCACGCGGCATTATCGCCGGACTCGTGCAGAAAAAGGGCACTTTCGTGGTCACGCCAAAAAGCTGGAAGAGTGGTGGCCGCGTTGTCTGGTTTGGCGCGGTTAGGGAAGAAACGCTCTTGATGATTGCATTGTTGGTGGGTTGCATCGGCACCCTGATGAGCAAACCCATGCAGTATGAGACCTACCTTTGGACTGCGATTCTGGCGACGCAGTCAATTCCTTATCTCTCAGCTTTCACATGCGCGCTGATTTCGGCCTATGCGCCAAAACTTCAGTCTTCCGACAAGGGTGGCGAAAGAAGCGATAGTCCCGTTGTGCTCCGTGCAGTCGATAGCGGGCCAAGCCCGATGCTACCGCTTGCATCACCGTCCCAAGTGTCTGTCTCTCCAGGTCAATAAGCAGTACAGACGGTTATAAGAAGCGGGCTAGAATTCCCAGCAGGATTGGCATGATGACTGGGGTCAGCAGACCATTTAGCCCCATTGCCAGGCCGGAAAAGGCGCCCATTTCTTCGCTGATCTGAAAAGCGCGCGCGGTGCCAATTCCATGTGATGCAGTGCCAATCGCAAAGCCACCTATCCACTGCGCTTCGATCCCCAGCAATCGAACCAGAACAGGTCGCGCGATGATGGCGCCGATAATCCCGGTGACAATCACCAGCACAGCGGTCAATGCGGGAAAACCGCCAATTTTTTCTGATACACCCATCGCAATCGGTGTAGTGAGTGATTTGGGCGCGAGCGAAAGAATTGTGGTTTTGGATGCGCCCAAGGCCCAAGCAATGCTGGTCGCAGAAATGATGGCAGTGAGGGCTCCAGCGATGAGTCCGACGAGTAACGGTAAGGCAATCTTTTTTAACTTCTCCCATTGCAAATAAAGCGGCACGGCCAGTGCGACGGTTGCCGGTCCCAACAAGAAATGAACAAATTTCGCGCCTTCAAAATAAGTCGCATAGGACGTACCGGTGATGATCAGTATGGTGACCAGAATGATGATAGAAATAGCCACTGGATTTGCAATGGGATTGAAGCGTGAGCGCGTATAAATCAGACAGGCAAATTGATAGGCCAGCAAGGTAATCGTCAAGCCCAGCAATGGCGACGCTGAGAGATAAGTCCAGATGTCGTTGAGTCCCGGATTCATGAAATCTCCTTTTGACTTAACTCGTCATTCAGACCTTGATCAGGCTCGTTACGGTTGAGCCAGCGATGTACTGCGCGCACGGTCAGGCCCGTCACGATGATGGTCAGGATCGTGCTTGCCAAAAGGGAAACAACGATAGGGAACCATTCCCGTTTTACAGTATCGACATAGAGCATCACGCCGACCCCGGCCGGTACGAATAAGAGGGAGAAATGGCGCAACAAGGTCTGGGCAGTTTCGCGCAGGTGCTCAACTTCCCCCGGACGTAATATCAGGAAGATGAACAGCAAAGCCATCCCAAATACTGGGCCTGGAATGGGCGCATGCAGGCCGAACGACAGGACTTCGCCAGCAAACTGAAAAACAAACAAGGTGGTAAGCGTGCGCAGCATTTGTGGATGAAAGCGGATTTGCGATCGGAATTGGAATTTGAAAACCTATAATCGGGCGAAGCTTACCAAACCAACAGGATCAAGATGGCGAATCGACTGACAAAAATTGTGACACGCACCGGCGACGATGGCAGCACCGGTCTGGGTGACGGCACCCGAACGTCAAAGGATCATGTTCGGGTCCAGGCCTTGGGTGATGTAGATGAACTCAACAGCAACATCGGGCTACTACTTTGCGAGTACTTACCGGAAGAATTGCGTCTGGACTTGATTGAAATTCAGCATGACCTGTTTGATCTGGGCGGTGAGCTCAGCATACCGGGCTATAGCCTGTTGACCGACAAACAAGTTGCACGCCTTGATGCGCTATTGGAGCAGCATAACGCGACACTGCCGCGCCTGGCCGAATTCATCTTGCCTGCCGGTTCGCGTGCGGCCAGTTTGGCGCATGTGGCGCGCTCGGTCTGTCGCCGTGCAGAACGCTCCATCGTTGCACTTGGGCGAATGGAAACGATTCAACCCGTACCAAGGCAATACGTGAACCGTTTGTCCGATCTGTTGTTCGTGCTCAGCCGGGTGTTGAATCGCTATGCGGGCAGCGGCGATGTGCTTTGGAAGAAAAACAGGAACGCGCTCTAAAATTTCTGATTAAGCCCATTTAAAACCAAAAATCTTGACGCAGAGAACACAGAGAGCCCATCAAGGGCACAGAGAAAAAGCAAGGCGGCAAGGCAATGAAGGACAGAAGAAATCTCTGTGTTCCTCGGTGACCTCTGTGTCTCTGTGTTGAGAGGTTTTGACCGGTACACATTAACTCTTAATCAGAGCCTTCCAAATCTATTTGCCTGAATATGAACGCTCACTCTCTTTCACGCGACGTGCCCGTACCGCTGCGGCAAGACCATCCAATACCTTGAGCGAATCTTCCCAGCCGATACAACCATCGGTAATGCTCTGGCCATAGGTCAGATCCTTCAGGGACTTGCCAGACTCGAGATCCTGGCGTCCGGCAACCAGATGACTCTCGATCATCAGGCCAAAAATCCGTGTGTCCCCGCCTGCAATTTGCTCGGCGATGTTGGCCGACACTGGAATCTGGTTTTCCGGCTTTTTACTGCTGTTGGCATGCGAGGTATCGATCATCAACTTCTGCGCCAGACCAGCCTTGCCGATTTCGACACACGCTGCTTCCACACTGGCCGCGTCATAGTTCGGCGTTTTTCCACCGCGCAGAATGATGTGGCAGTCCTCGTTGCCATTGGTGGAAACAATGGCCGAGTGGCCGCCTTTGGTCACCGACAAGAAATGATGCGGCTGTGAAGCAGCCTTGATGGCGTCAATTGCAATCTTGATATTGCCGTCGGTGCCGTTCTTGAATCCGACCGGGCACGAAAGCCCTGAGGCCAGTTCGCGATGCACCTGCGATTCGGTCGTACGGGCACCAATCGCTCCCCAACTGACGAGGTCAGCAATGTATTGCGGCGTCAAGGTGTCGAGGAATTCACAGCCCGCCGGCAAACCCAGTTCGTTGACATCCAGCAAGACCTCGCGCGCCATGCGCAGGCCCTTGTTGATCTGGAAACTGCCGTCCAGATCCGGATCGTTGATCAGGCCTTTCCAGCCCACCGTCGTGCGTGGTTTTTCGAAATAGACGCGCATCACAATTTCCAGATCGGCTGACAAACGCTTGCGCTCAGCGACCAGCTTGGCTGCGTAATCCATGGCGGCTACGGGATCGTGAATCGAGCAGGGGCCGATCACCACCAGCAGACGATCATCAGCGCCGTGCAGAATGCGGTGAATCGCCTGCCGGGTCGTGTAAGTCGTATTCGAAGCCACATCGCCGCAGGGAAGCTCTCTCAGCAAATGCGACGGCGGAGCCAGCTCCTTGATTTCGCGAATGCGCAAGTCGTCGGTGTTGTGCGTCATGTGATTCTCCTGATGAATACCTGAAATCTGCCATGAAAAAAAAACCGCCAGAGGCATCTGGCGGTTTTGGATGAGTGCCCGGACTTGCGCGCTACTCTTTCCCCGCCATTGCTGCGGTAAAGAAAAAGTAAAAGAAAGTCGGCACGGAATTCATGGGGCGGAGTTTAACCGGTGTGGGTTAGGGCTGGCAAGTCGGTCTGAATTTATTGGGAACTCTAAATTCTGATTGGGTACCAAAATTTCTACCAAAGTTTCTCTTACGTCTTGGTCAATACGCTGCTTTCAAGCCTCGTATCAATCATCGATTTATATAACTGGAAATCGTGGGCACTTTCCGGAGCTACATACATCAGTTCACCAAAATGTTTGGCGTAGTCATTCAGATACAAGCCGTTATCACCATAGTACTTCTCCGCAAAAGCGTTTCCTTCATTATTCAAGTCTTCGTCTGTCAGCTTCCCATCGCAATACTTGAAGAAATACTCTGTAGCAGAAAGTTCGCCATCGATGACCTTTTGCGTATCTTCCGGCTCTTCCTCTTTGTGAAGATCCCCGGCCCACCCTTTGTTAAAACACCATCGTAGAAAAAGGGCGATGTGAGTCCCACCGTATTCGTCTGGGGATCCTTTTGGAAAGTCACCACCAGAGTGCCAACTCGCATCATCATATTTCATAGGAGCTATCTGGGGAGACAATAAAATTACCCATCAATAAATATGCCCAAAATACTTGGTGCATATCAACCCGTCCCGCCCACAGTCAGCCCATCAATCCGCAACGTCGGTTGCCCCAATCCCACCGGCACGCTCTGTCCATCCTTGCCGCAGGTGCCAACACCGCCATCCAGCGCCATGTCGTTGCCGATCATGCTGACTCGGGTCAGGGCGTCGGGGCCGTTGCCGATGAGGGTTGCGCCCTTGACCGGATAAGTGATCTTGCCGTTTTCGATGCGATAGGCTTCAGTGGTGCTGAAGGTAAATTTGCCGTTGGTGATATCGACCTGGCCACCGCCGAAGTTGACCGCATAAATACCGTTTTGCACTGAAGCAATGATTTCTTTGGGATCGCGGTTTCCGTTGAGCATGTAGGTGTTGGTCATGCGCGGCATCGGCAAGTGGGCGAAGGATTCGCGCCGTCCGTTGCCGGTGACGCCAGCTTTCATCAGGCGCGCATTCAACGTGTCCTGCATATAGCCTTTGAGCACGCCATCTTCGATCAGCGTGGTGCAGTGGGTCGGATTGCCTTCGTCATCGATGTTCAGCGAACCGCGCCGGTCGGCGATGGTGCCGTCATCGACGATGGTGATGCCCTTAGCCGCGACGCGCTGGCCGATCTTGCCTGCGAAGGCGGATGAGCCCTTGCGATTGAAGTCACCTTCCAGACCGTGGCCGATGGCTTCGTGCAACAACACACCGGGCCAGCCTGGGCCGAGCACGACCGTCATTTCTCCGGCAGGCGCAGAGCGTGAATCGAGATTGGTGAGCGCCTGGGCGACCGCTTCCTTCGCCATGTTTTGTAGATAGGCATCATCGAAACGTGCGTAATCGTAACGTCCGCCGCCGCCAGCAAAGCCCTGTTCGCGGCGACCATTCTGCTCGGCAATTACAGTCAGCGAAATGCGCACCAGCGGGCGCACATCGGCGGCCAGCACGCCGTCGGAACGGGCGACCAGAACCACATCGTATTCACTGGCCAGACCGGCCATCACTTGAGTGATGCGCGGGTCAATCTGTCGTGCCATCTTTTCAAGTTTTTCCAGCATCGCCACTTTGGCGGTGGAATCGAGCGAAGCCAGTGGATCAATCGGGGCATACAGCTTGTGCGCTTGTTTCTGGTCGTGCGCCGTGTGCATCGCACCGGCGACCTTGATGCGCCCGGCACCTGCCGTCGCAATCGTACGCGTGGCCTTGGCAGCATTCATCAGGGCTTCGATATTGATTTCGTCCGAATAGGCGAAGGCCTGCTTGTCACCCGTCACGGCACGCACACCGACACCCTGTTCAATCCCGAAACTGCCGGATTTAACGATGCCCTCTTCGAGGCTCCAGCTTTCCGAGCGCACGTACTGGAAATACAGGTCGGCATAGTCGACCCGATGACGAAAAATTTCGGACAAGGCGCGCTGCAGGTCAGGTTCACTCAAGCCATAAGGCGTGAGCAAAACATTGCGAGCGGTGTCGAGTGCGGCGAAAGGGGCTTCAATGAGCTTCATGGCTTTGGGAAATTAGAGGAGTCGTTCGTATTACATCACACGATGCTTGAGCGCAGGCAAATTCTGTCGCACATCCTGCATGAAACTGGGGTCGATTGTGCCAATCACAATGCCTTCACCTTCTGGCAGCACCGCCTGAACCTTGCCCCAGGGGTCGATCAGCATGCTGTGCCCCCACGTGCGGCGACCATTTTCATGCTTGCCGCCCTGGGCTGCAGCGAGGACATAACACTGGTTTTCGATCGCGCGGGCGCGCAGCAGGATTTCCCAATGGGCACTGCCGGTCGTGTAGGTGAACGCAGAAGGAACAATCATCAGACCGGTTTTACCACCGTCGCTGAGCTGGCGAAACAGTTCGGGAAAGCGCAAGTCGTAACAGATCGTCAGTCCACTCTGCAGGCCGCCATGACGTAACGGTGCAATAAACGTTGCGGGTATGCGGCCTGGCGTGATCGTCCGTGCTTCATCGTAGGACTCGGTCCCTTTATGAAAGCCGAACAGATGAATCTTGTCGTAGCGCGCAAGGGCTTCACCATCGGCTCCGAACACCAGTGTCGTATTGAGCACTTTGTCCAGATCGGGCGACACCAAGGGCAAGGTGCCGCCAACGAGTACGATTTTGTGGCGTGCTGCGGACTCGCGCAAAAAATTCTGGATCGGACCCTCGCCATCTATTTCACGTAGCGCGACCTTATCGGTTTCGTGATAGCCCATCACGCAAAAATATTCCGGCAACGCAACCAGTTCCGCGCCTTGATCTGCGGCGCTGGCAATCAAACGGCCTGCCGTTTCAAGATTAACCGAGACCGATGTCGTAGAAACCATCTGCACGGCGGCGACTTTGATCGAAGCGCTCATTTTGATGCTGGTGCCGCTGTCTTTGAATTGGAAGGGCTGGCCGGCGGGAGAACCAGCTTGGGTTCGGCCTGCCGGTCCACTTTGGTCATAGTGGGATCAGCCCAGGAACCCGTGACATTGTATTCATAAGAAAAGGCACGGGTGAGTGGGTCGCGCAACACATATTGAGCAAGAAACGTGGCGAGGCCTATGGCCGGGTTGGCCAGTGCGGCATAGCCGAGCGAGGCGGCGCCGGCATTGATTTCCGGGAGGACCAGTACATGCAGATTCTGGGTTTCGCGCGCCAGATCGGTTGAACCTTCAATCAGCACCGTGGCCTGAACGCCGCGCATCTTGAAGTCTTTGGTTGATGCGACTCCGTTGTCGACGGTCACATTCGAACGAATCGTATCGAAGGCAAAACCTTCAGAAAAGACATCGCGGAAATCCAGGGTCAGACGACGCGGCAGGCTTTGCAGACTAAGTACCCCCAGGAGTTTGGCAATGCCGGGATCGGCCTGAAGGAACTGACCCTTTTCAGCTTCAAGGTGCATTTGTCCATCCAGCGAGCCATAGTCGATTTTCAAGGGACTCCCCCGCCACATCACAGCCCCTTCAAGCGAGGCCGTGCCGTTGCGAACCGTATTTTTCAGACCAAAACGATCCATCAACTTGCCCACATTATTGGCGTTGATCGTGAACGAAAGCTGGGTGCGTTGTCGTGCGGAACCGTTTGCTGGGGCGGTGGTGCCAGCGCCCGAACTTGGACTCAAAGAGAGTTCGGGTCCCCAAACGCCTTTGGCCTCGAACTTTGCGTCGTCGTTGGTGATATTGAGTTTCTGCAATTGCCATTCGCGTCGATTGAAATTACTGGCGTTGGCAATGGTATTGGTCGCCTGGAGTTCCAGCTTGCCCCATTTTTTCCCGGACAACTCGAAGCTGTCGGCAACGATGTCCAATGCGGGCATTTCCTGAGCGTCTGAATCAATCACACTGTTGAGGTTCGATTCGGCTACATCCGATTGAGGAATTTTCAATCTGGCCAAACGTGCAGTGACCAGATCCTGGCGCTGTCCTTGCCGCCAGGTGATATAGCCCGAGACCTGTTCGGCATCGATATTGGCCTGCCATGTCAATTCATTACTACCGGGTATTTGAATGCGCGATGCCGCAGCACTGATGTTGGCAAAATTCTTCCCGCCTAATCGCAAATCGGTGGTACGCAGTGCAAAGACTTCGGGGAGATAGGCGCTGGTCGAAATATCTTCGGCCAGCTTGATGCTCTGGGTCACATTGGTCGGGCTTGTTGCCGGTGCGGCAGGACCAGATGGAGCGGAGGTTGGCTTGCTACTGGTTAATTGCTTCAGTGTGGCTCCCCATGCGTCCAGGTCGAGCGATTTCGCGTTGATGTTGACATAGGTGCTGGTTTCATTTAGTGCGGCCGGCTCGTTGATGCCATAGGCGGCGCGTGTGATCTGCATCTCTCCATTTCGATCCGGTCGACGCTCAAACGTCGCATTCAAAACGGTGCCCAGTCGAAACCGGATTTGATCGCTGGCCGATGCAGGCGCAGAAGGCGTCGATGCATTTCGTGTAACCGCAGGCAGATTGACCAGATCTACACGCAGCGGCCAACTGTCTGTGGCTGCTTTACGGATCGGATCGGGCAAGTTGATACCCAGTCCGGCCAGACTGGATTCCACGATCAGCAATGGAGGTACCGGGGTTGGTGTGGTGGCAGAGGATGGATTGGAATGTGTGTTCACATTGACTGCGACGGTGTAGCGCGTACTACCGGTTAGATGTTCAGCCAGATTCTGAATCAGGGACTCATCCCCCAGGTTGCTACGATTGCTTAAGGCATTGGTCAGATTGATCGTGCCATCACCACGCAGTTCAATCATGCCATCGGCTCGCGTCGATCCATCAAGTTTCATCGAGCCACCGACAAACTGACCAGTCACACCCTGAATGCCCATCCCCTTTTCAGAAAAATCCAGACGCCCGTTGACGCGCTGCAGGGGCGGCATGCCGCTCAACAGCGTGATGTCGTTATTCTGGAACGTGATGGATCCGACGACTTTGCTGCGCTCGATATCCGCAAGCGGCAGATTCAATTTCAAATTCAAACGTGCAGTGCCTGTCGCACGCGTTGTGGCGGTGAAATGCTCAATCATTTTGCTGACCGGACTGGCATTGGTAAAACGCACCAGGTCCTGCAAGGGACCAACTGCACCGCCAGTCACCATCAACACGAGGTCATGGTCTTCCACGTCAGTGATTTCGGCCTTGACCTTTTCTAGCTTGACGCCGTAGACCTGAGCTGAATCGGCTTCGATTACCAGACGACTCTGGTCAATCAGCAGCGTGCCATTGATGTCTTCGAAGACCGGCCAAAGCGGCGCTGCTTTCGGATCACCAAATCCAGCTTCGCCGGGCAAGTGCGGAACATAATTGAGCGCGACCTTCCGCAGATTGCCGCTGATGTGGAAGACATTCCCGGAAGTTGTCGATGCCGCAGGGTTAACGCCGACCAGTTTTCCAAGGGGAGTGACTTGTGCCAGTTTGTTGACGACATTGCGAGCCGAGTCGCCCGCAGAAGTGACGGTTGCGCCGATGTTTGTGATGCTTGCGATGTTTGTATTGGCCGAAGAACCGGCTACGTTTTTGGAAGCAGTGAGTGCAGCTTTCTCCCGGGCCTTGGCCTTCTGAACAGAAGTGGGTCCGTAGGGAATGAGATCAACCGGGCCCGAAACTTTGAAATCGACATCTTCGGCACGTCCGCTCAACAAGCCATATTTCAAAAACAGCCGAGTTGATTCGGGCATATCCAAGGGCAAGTAACGCGCAACTTGTGAGGCCTCGGCACGCGTCAAACGTCCGCTCAAATCCAGAGTGCCGGAATCGCCTGCGCCCAAACCGGAGTGATACTTGGCTTGACCGCTGCCTGCGAGATCTGCGTTTTCAAGTGCGAAGGAATTGACCTGGATGTCGAAGGCCTTTGCATCCAGGGTCCAAGCTGCTTGCGCTTCCAATTTGGCCAGACGAATATCAGGTTCGGCAAAGACGCCAGGAAATGACAGCACTGCATTCTGGCTTGCCAGTTTGATGCTGCCACCGGTCTGCGTTGCCTTGATGGACCCGCTCAGATTACTGAAGCCGGGCTGCCCAACGCCCGATGGGGCGGTCTGCGCCTGAACGGAAAGGTTCTCGAAATTGCTAGCTACATCGTAACGCTGCATGGCGTTGATGGGGCCTTGCCACTGGAACGTCAGATTGCGCACCAGACCTTTGGGTTGATGATCGGTCAGTAACTTGCGTACCGCAACTGAAAAGGGCAAACGACCTGCAATGGACGCGAGGGTTTCCAGATCCATCTGAGTGGTCGTCAATTTGCCTTGTGCCGATTTGTTCCGGCGCGGCGCAGTGTATTGTGCCGTCAGGTCGGTCGGCGCCAGTTCAAGGCCGTTGCTTTCTTTGAGACTGAACTGCTTTAAGGTCAATTCGCTGTCGTTCAAAGCGGGGTTCGACATCTCCGGATTGGAAAGCAAACGATAAGCAATCCGGCCATCGACATGATCCAGTCCCAAGATTGGCAAGTCCTTGAGGAGCCGCGTCGTTACGTCTTTCAGATGGACATCTGCCGTCAGTTCCAGTTGTCGTGCGGTGTGACCTTCGACGACCTGTTCAGCGCCAAAGCTGAGCCAGGCCCGCAGCGCACCGTTGCCGCGCTTGAGTTCAATCGGAAAATCAATCCAGGGATACCAGGCACCCAGATCGATGTCGCTGAATTGGGTATAGACCTCGCCTTTCCAGTTTTGCGTGTCTGACCAGGTGCGCGAAAACAGCGAACTGGAAAAATGACCGCGTAAATCGAGTGGGGTGGCTTGTTCTCCGGAAACCAGGGCCACCGGAGTCATCGCTTTCAGCGCAAAGTCGTGACGCAAGCGAGTTTTCTGCAAGATGAACTGAATGTTTGTCAGACTCAGTTCGGGTGCTTTGCGCCATTCATCATTCCAGCGTACCTGTGAGTTACGGATAATGATTTCATCCTGTGCCAGGACCCATTCACGCATTGTGCTTTTACTGTTGTCGAAGGTCACCGGTATGCCAGCAACAGTGATGAGCTGGTTGGCGTCGCGCCGTATATCCAGATTGGCCTGTTCAATGACAAGGCTGTGTAGATGGACCTCAAAACGAATCAGGCTTTCCCATGACACCGTGGCTGTAACGCGCGGCAGGCTCAAGGCCGGGCGCTGGTTACGGTCATAAACCACCACCTGTTTCAAGATCAGTTGTGGGCGCAAGCCGCTCCAGGCGGCATCAATGTCGGTGATACTGACGCGCTGTTCAATGGCTTGCGACGCGGCGCGGACGATATCGTCACGATAATTGTCGATATTGGGCAGCACGACATGGCGCAGAACCAGAATCAGGGCCATGAACACGAAATACAAAACGACGACACCCCAAAGTGCCATGCGGAAAACCCGTTTCATCCAGAGCGGCAATCGCAAAGGTTCACCGCGCATGCCAAAAGTGGCAGGCCGGATGAAGGGTTTTTGGGGATCGTTGTTTTCGGAGGCGCTCATGTTGTTCGCAATACACCCGCATTTTACCCTTTGACCTTATGCCCTATGCTCCATGCCCTCTGGACGTGGCACGGGGATTGGTTATCATCAGCACAAAACCGGATCGTGCAGAATCCAATAATGATTAGGGCGTATCATCAATTACCCCATACCCACGGCGGGGAAGCTGCGGGTGCAGCTCATGTGGCCAATGCGGGCGCAGGCGACGCGGTTTGGTTATTCCAAACAAGGAGCTTGCAACACCGCTATGCGCCCGCAGGTTTCCTCGCCCCGGAGGGTTATCCCCCAGAAAGCCCGCATTCGGCGTTGCGGATCGTCGCAAGGCAATCAGCCTTGCTTCCTCACCGCGCCTTGACTGCGAGCTTTCTGGGGGTAACGTGGGCATGGAGTAATTGATGACACGCCCTAAAACAACATTGCAACTTTCGCGTTGGTGCAAGCGCATCGTCACAGCCCATCCCGACTGGCTACCTCAACTGCAAGCGCTAGCCGATCAGCCGATAGACGCCAATGCGCTCCAGGCTCTGTTACAGACCGAGCGCGCTGCAAAAAGTGTCCCGCCCATTGAGTCGATTGCACAAAATGCCTATGAAAGTAGCGCGCATCTCCAGACTGTCCTACGCCGCGTTCGCGCTAAAGCCCTGTATGCGTTGATCGACCGCGACTTGTCCGGCCGGGCCGATTTGAGTGAAGTCATGATCGCGATGACCGCGCTGGGCGAGTTGAGTGTTCAGGAAGCTTTGGCCTGGAACACCCATGAATTGGTCCGACTGCACGGTGAGCCAATCGGCAGCCAGTCAGGCTTGAAACAGGACCTGATTGTTGTGGGCATGGGCAAGTTCGGTGGCGTGGAACTGAATGTCTCGTCAGATATCGACCTGATTTTTGTGTATCCGGAAGATGGTGAAACCGCCGGTCTTGAAGGTCAGGCCGTACGTTCGATTTCCAATCATGAATTCTTCACGCTGCTCGGGCGCAAATTGATTACGGCGTTGAACGAGGCGACGGCTGATGGATTCGTGTTTCGTGTCGATATGCGTTTGCGGCCCAACGGCGATTCGGGCCCGCTTGCCGCCAGCTTCGCCATGCTCGCAGAATATTTTCTGAAACAGGGGCGCGACTGGGAGCGCTTTGCCTGGATCAAGGGACGCATCGTGTCGCAGCCGGTCTTGGGTGGCTTGTCGCTGGAGCAGCAAACCAGCCAGCTCGACGCCATCGTCCATCCGTTTGTCTATCGTCGTTATCTGGACTTCGGCACGATTGCCTCATTGCGCAACCTGCATGGGCAGATTCGCGCCGAGGTGGCGCGGCAGGAGACCAAAGTGACCCGCAGTGCCTCCGGTGAAGTGACCCATTTCAAGCCGGTCAACGTCAAACTCGGACGGGGCGGCATCCGCGAAGTGGAATTCATCGTCCAGCATTTCCAGGTGATACGCGGCGGACGCGATATCAAGCTGCGTAACCGCTCCACGCTGACCATGCTTCAGCTGCTGGTGCAAAGAAACATGCTGGATGACGACACGGCAGAGCGGCTGGCCAAGGCTTATATTTTTCTGCGCAATGTGGAGCATCGCCTGCAATATCTGGACGATGCCCAGACGCATGTGTTGCCGCGCGATGACGAAGCCCGCGCTCTGGTTGCAGCCATGTGTGCGCCTTATCTCAACGTCGTGCCGGACACCGCCCACGATGAAAATTTGGTTGCTGCATTGGTCACCCGCATCGCCACTGAACAAGCCTTCGTCGCCGAAACTTTTGATGAGGTCTTCGGCGAAAAAAAATCGGCCTTGGTCGAAGACGTAGCAGAGGATGCTGTGTCGATCTGGAGCGAGAGGCTGGCAGCGCCCATGACCGAAGCTGCCCGTGCGCAGCTGGCCAGCCTGGGCTTCACCGATATCGACATGGTCTGGTCGCGTCTGCGTGCCCTTTGGCTCAGCCGTTCATTGCGCATTCTGACGGTGCCCAGCCGTGAACGCATCGACCTGCTGATGCCACGCGCGATCGAAGCCGCCACGCGTTGTTCGGCACCGGACGCTACGCTCGGACGTTTGCTCGATCTTATCGAAGCCATATCGGGACGCGGCCCTTATGTCTCGTTTCTGAACGAATTTCCGCATGCGCTGGAGCGCGTCGCTCAGGTGCTTGCCGCCAGTCCCTGGGCCGCTCATTATCTGACCGGGCATCCACTGCTGCTCGACGAGTTGCTTGATCTGCGCCCGCACGAACTGCCCGATTTTCAACTGGTTGCGCAAAACTTGCAGGCCGAACTGGAACTCGTTCAGGGAGACGTCGAGCGTCAGATGGATCTCTTGCGCGAGACGCATCACGCCCAGGTCTTTCGTCTCCTGACCCAGGACCTTCAGAGCCGCATGACCGTGGAAACGCTGTCCGACCAACTCTCTGCGCTGGCCGACCTGATTGTCGATGCGGCCATCGACGTGGCCTGGAAGCAGCTCAATATCCGTCATCAGGAAGTCCCTCGTTTCGCCGTCATTGCCTACGGCAAACTGGGCGGCAAGGAATTGGGCTATGCCTCAGACCTCGATATCATTTTCCTGTACGACGACGAGCACGAGCGTGCCAGTGAAATCTATGCGCGTCTCGCACAACGTTTGATCAGCGTCTTGACCACGCGCACGACTGCCGGCGCCCTGTTTGAAATTGATCTCGCACTGCGTCCGGATGGCGGTTCCGGTCTTCTGGTCAGCAGCCTGAGCGCCTATCGCAAATATCAAAATGAGAGTGCCTGGCTCTGGGAACATCAGGCACTGACCCGCACCCGTTTTTGCGCTGGCGACCGTGAGCTCGGTCTCGCTTTCGAGCAAGTGCGGCGCAGTGTGCTGTCGCAACCGCGCGAGCTCGACAAGCTGCGCAAAGAAATCGTGGCAATGCGCAAGAAAATGCATGACGCCCATCCCAACAAGACCGGACAGTTCGATCTGAAGCACGATGCCGGCGGCATGATCGATATTGAATTCGCCACGCAATATCTCGTACTCGCTCATGGCCATGCGCATGCCGAACTGCTCGATGACGCAGGCAATATCGCCTTGGTGCAACGCGCAGCGGCAGCGGGTCTGCTCGATATGACGTTGGCCAGACAAGTGGCCGATGCCTATCGTGCTTATCGCAAACGCCAGCACGGCATTCGCCTGGCCGGATCAGCTTCAGATATGTCGGGCTCTACAACGGATAGTCCGGCTCGTGTTTCAGTTGACGAATTCAAGGCCGAGCGCGAGGCCGTACAAAGACTGTGGTACGGACTTTTTGAATCGTAAAGCTACGATTTTTAGCTGTCCACATGCTTGATGCCTTGATTTAGATACGATGCTGCGAAATGAGATAGATGACGCTCAGTAGATACCGATAAGACAAGGTGTCAGTACTTCAAAGTTCTAGCACTGGAGCACCTTCATAGATGACGTACTAGGATTGACGGTGTCCCGAAAACTCCCCTTTCTCTTCGAGTATTCGTGTTGAGCGGCGAGTAGTTTTCTCGAAAGTCCGCTCAAACACGTTGTTAGCGTGATGGCTAATCATTTTTAGCAATTATTATTACTTCGCTGTGCTAGCTAGTGCAGGCGAGGTAGATGCCTTGACCTCTGGCATCGGCGAGTCAGGCATTAGCGTCAATACCACATCCTCGGGCTTGGCTGGGCGGTAAACAGACGCTGATTTGCCAAGTACAGTTACCCCTGAAAGTACAAGTGCATCAGCGAGCTTGGGTACGAAAGCGATGTACTTCTCATCTTCGGTCAGACGATAACCTAGTATCTGCGCACGCTGCTTGAGGTAAGGGAAACCAGCTTCCACGACAATCATCTGTTTGTCGTCACGAGCGGACGACTGTGCAACATCATTTAGCATGACATTTATGGCTTGCCGTAGATTGGCAGTGACAGTAGTTTTAAGCAGTTCTCCATCATTGGCGGTCCAACTATTCGCACCCTCTAGTGGCTTGGCCTCACCTGTGGACGCAAAGTACCGGGTTTCCCACACTGGGCGTTTGTCTGCTCCTTTCAACACAACCTTTAACACGGTGAAGAGTCGTACGTTAATATCGTTCGCGTATGACAAAAGTAGTCCGCTGGACACATCCAACTGCGTTACCCCAGGTAGTGTTGTGAACTTGTCGACCAATGGTGGCTGTCCGATTAACTTCTCGATTTCACCGCGCGTTTGGTCGGTGAGCTTAATGCGCAAAAGCTGCTCAGTATTGTTTACTCCAGCGGCCGAACCGCTACTGTTTGCTGCATGTGCGATGGCAACGCCGAGTACGCCAAACATCATGCTAGCGCCTTGGCCGCTTTGATGACCGGTAACGATAACGTCGCTCTCAGGTATTTTATATGCGCCGATAGGTAAATCGCTCCAGGTCGATAGCTGTTCGTTGTTCACCTTAACGGTGATAGAGCCGACAACCATCGGTGCTGGTTTTGTTCTGTCATAAGTAGCACAAGCGCTAATAGATAGACACACGGCGATTATGGACAGTTTCTGACAAAGGGTTGAATACATTTTTCCTCCAAGAGTTATTATGGTTTTAAAAAGTGCGGTTATGAGCCAAAGTTTAGGCGATTATTGATGGAGCAAGGTAGGGCGGAAAAGCGTAGCGCCTTCCGCTGCATGAACAAGCCTGGAGGCGGCCTTCTGGATCGCCTTCAATCTTCCCGAGTAATCGGCGTCACCGGAGGCAGTGTTCCTTCTATGTGGCACAGACAAGACTGTGAAGAAGAATGTCCGTTCAAAAGTTCGGTCACGAAAATGGTTTGTCATTGGTGCATATGCGGCAAGCTTCCATCCGGCGGAAGGCGCTGCGCTTTTCCGCCCTACGCAGGCTATAAAAGCGAGAGCGCGGTCGAAGTCGGTAACGCCCAAGAAAATGTGCGAGTGAATAGAGAAGTTGGCTTTGATGTTTGTATAGAGATGATGATTAATCTAGCGAAAAATCGACGCGGTTGGGTTTGCCCTTGTCCTTGATGCCTTCGACATTCAGTTTCGGTGCAACCAGGAATATCCTCTCGCCCAATTTGGGTTCGACTTTTTCAATCCGCTGGCGAACATTGCCGGCACGCTGGCTGGCGAGTGAACGCAAGTCATCATCGCTGATGCTGGTATTGGCGAGTATCAGTTTTTCCATTTCTTCGACAGGTAGGGTTTTAGCCAGTCCAATGACGTTGCGCGGCTTGGAAAACTTTTCATCACTGTAAACACGTTCGAGATATTTTGGATATTCGCTGGCATCAACCTTGATCGTATTCGCATCGACCGATTCATCGCTTCGTGGCAATTCCTTGATTTTTTGTTTGCGGATTTTTTCTGCGAGCCGTTCGTGGCGAGCACCTTCACGGTCCGTGTCGGGATCGGCGCGACCGGTGATGTCGAGCTTGAGTGCAGGCCGGTCAGCCAGTGCCTTGGCGAGTTTTTCGATCTTGCCCTGATCCGCACCGGACACGAGGGCACTACCCGGTTTGAATTCGATATAGCCCAATTCTTCTTCGCTGCCAAAGGCCGAAGCCAGCAACGAGAATGGCGAGATCAGTGCCTTGGTCAGCAGGTTGACGATGACGCGCACAATCACGCCGCCGAGGCTGAATTCAGGATCGGACAAGGAGCCCGAAACAGGCAGGTTGACATCTATGACACCGTTGCTGTCTTTCAGCAGCGCTACCGCAAGCAGGACCGGTAGCGAGGTGGCGGTGGGACTGTCAACGCGTGCGCCAAATGTGAGTTGATCCAGATAGAGACGATTTTGTGCATCAAGCCTGCCGTTCTCGATCTTGTATTGCACCTTCATCGACAGCTTGCCTTTTTCAATCCCATAGCCCGCGTATTTAATGGCGTAAGGCGTGAGCTTGGTCAATTCAATATCGCTCGCGCTGCCATCCAGTACGGCGTAAAGCTGGGTACCGAGCGGATTGATTTTGCCGTTGATGGTCAGTGCGCCATCGCCATCAACACTGCCGCGAATATTCACGTCGGCGGGCGCAGGCTGATCCGATGCCATGCCGGAGATACTGCCGCCGAGTTCAGTGAGATTGGCCGAGTAGTTGGGGCGAATCAGATTGTCTGTGAAATTGACGCGACCATTGACCAGCGTGATCTGGCCCAGTCGAATGACCGGTCTGGGTGCATTGCCTTGCGGCGCGGTGGTGGCTGAACCCGTGGATGAAGCGGCTGGAGTGATGGGTTGATCCGATGAACGTGCCGTGGTGATGGACTTCTGGCCGGCTTCGGGCTCACCGGGAGTGCTAACCACTTCCTGCAAATTGACTGTGCCATTGCTGTTGACGATCACACGCGCATAGAAATCGGAAAGCGCGATGTCGGCCAGCTTAAGCGCAACGGGCGCTTGTTGCGCGGGAACCTGGATATCGATCTGGCCGAGCTTCAGTGACTTGAAACGCAGGAACTCTTCACCATTGACGCGATCCAGTGCAACCACGTTATTGATGTCAGCCGTACCCTTGAAGTTCGCGGTCAAAGCGTCGGGACTGTTCATTCCAAAACGGCCATTGCCCCGCAGCGACAGGTCAGCATCGGTAATGTTGACGTTCAGACGATCCGCCGCATAAGCCTGCAGACTTGCCACGGCCAACTTTTTCGCATCAATGCTGGCTGTGACCGTGAGCGGCTCCAGGACTGCGTTGCCTTGCAGATTCAATTGACCTTTGCGATTGAAGCCAGTCTTGAGATCAAAAGGAATGGCTGCACCTTTGGCAGTGCTGATGTTCTGCAGATTTAAATCCAGATTGTCGGCACGCAGACTGACCGGTGTTGCAGCCGCGGCGTCGTTGAAGCGCACGCTGCCACGTTCAACCTGAAGTGCCTTGATCAGGAGGTTCAAAGGGGTTTGGGTTGGTGTGGCGGGTGTGGCAGGCGTAGTTGCTGCTGCACTGGAACTTGTTTGCGACGAGCCGGGCAGCATGGTCAACAGATTGATCTTTCCGTCTTGAGCACGCTTGACGTCGATACTGGGTGCGACGATTTTTACGCTATCAATCGTCAGCTTGTTCGTGGCGAGATCAAACTGCCCGCCGCTCAAAATGAATTGCTCGCCAGCCAGCAGTGCTTCCTTATCGTCCGGCATGCGCAGACGCAACTTTGAAACATTCAATGCAAGTTCATCGAGTTTGAGTTGGGGCGCGGCGGAGTTGACCCAGTCCGCAGCGTAGCGACCGGAAAGATCGACGCTGCCATCTTCGATACGGGCCAGCAGGAAGGGGACGATATACGGCCCATACTGACCCGGCTTGATCTGTTGTAACTTGAATTGACCGGTCGCGCTTTTGCCGCTCAACAAAAGTGTGCCCTGTTGCTCCAGCTGTTCTTCGTTCGCGGTTTGCAAAGCGAGTCTGATCTGGGCCGGTACGGCGCGATGGGTCGACAGTCCGTTGACATTCAGTTGAATAGCCTTGACCTGTGTCTGAAACGGTTTTGCGAGCGCTTGATCATTCCACTGCACGTTGCCGCGACTGACAATGATTTGAGCAATGTCGATTTTTGGTATCGCCGAAGCGGAGGGAACTGTGGATGGCCTGGGTGAAGCAGCGGACGTTGTTCTCGAGGGCGCCGGTGCAAGCGCAGGCGCAAAGACCTTTTGCCAATTGAGCACACCATTCTTGTCGCGCGTCAGATTCAGGTCGGGCGCGTCAAGTTGAATTCGTTGAATGCCGGCACTTTGCTGGATTAGATCGACGCGATCCAGCACGGTGGTCAGCGTTTGAAACGCCAGCAGCTGTTGATCTGCCTGGTCCGTCAGAAGCAGATTTGAAAGGCTGACTTGTCCGGAAAGGGCGAGCTCGGTTTTCTGAGTGTGACGAAAGGACAGCGCGAGATTGGCCGTCAGTTTTCCGGAAGCCAGTTTGAAATTCAGCGGCACCGGCGAGAAACCCATGTAATCGGGCAGGTCGAGATTCGTGACCTCAAGTTCCAGCGAGCTGTCGAGGGAATCAACAAACGGTTTGCTTTTTGCCGTGAGTTCGATGGGACTGCCATCAAGCCGGGCTGCAAAAGCGGGCTGAACAAAAATATCGGTCGCGTAAGGCAGATCGGAAATAAAGGGCAGCGCCAGTTTGATGGTATCCAGGCGATGCCGCTGTGCAGTGACGCGATCATCAAAGTCGATTTCGCCATTTTCGACTTCGATATTATTCAATGAAAAATGAACGGGATCGTCGTCTTTCGGCTTCGCCAGAATTTTCTCGACGATATCGGAAAAGCTGAAACGTTGCGGCGCGGTGCGAGTGATATGGATAACCGGATGGGTGACGCGCAACGCGTCGAGCACTGCCGCGCGACGGAACAGGGAAGTCAACGAGGCATTGGCTTCGAGAGCATCGATTTGCAGGGCGACGCTGGTGCCATCCGCTTCAAATAATCTGATGTCACGCACGGTGGCGTTCAGGGTATAAGGATTGACACGAATTTCGCCGAGCGTCAGCTTGCGCCCGATTTCCTTCTGGATCGCTTGTTCGGCCAGAGACTTGACCAAACCCGGCGCGAAAAAATAAGTAACCAGGCCGAATAGTCCAAAGACAATCACCAGACTCAATAAAGTTTTGCGCATCCAGTTCGGCCATTGCCGCCGCTGCAAGCCGGGTCGAATGCGTTTCAAAACGCTGGCAATGGAAGATGAAAGAGGGGACACCACAGCGCCTTGAGAAGTGAGTGTCTGATTATAGAACCGGAGCTTAAATTGTGGGCAGCAGTTCCAGTAGTTCCAGCGGTGCGTGGATCAAGGCATCGGCCCCCCATGCGGCAGG
>JANYFL010000038.1 GCA_025362735.1 Betaproteobacteria bacterium
GTACAACTATCGCGGTGTTTCCCGTTATCATTTCCCCATGTATCTTAAGGAAATCGAATACCGCTACAACCACCGACATGACAACGTCTTTAAGCTGTTCCTGAAACTCTTCTTTGGTTACGTTTCGCCCTAATTACCAATCTTTTTTTGGATGCGGCACAGTGACAACGCCCGGTCTTCCCGGTTTGGCTAATTGGTGGTGACTGCTCTTTACCCGAATCACTTCGAAGCCAGCGTCTTTCAGGACTTGCACCAGTTTTGCGCTATTCATGATGTGTATGATACACATCAAACTGTGACGGGCAAGGGGTCGGTTGGAAATGGGCAAAAAAAAGCGCGGCATCAGCCGCGCTTCGATACGAAGGCTTTTCAGCCTTCGCTTGCGCCCAAAAGGAGGAGGAGGAAACGGGCGCAACAAACTGGTCAGCCAGATTGATCGCGTATTCATTGCATCGAGCAAACTGCTGTTGCAGTGCAATATAGACGGCCTTGGGGTTTCATGCAAATACTGAATTCTGATTGTAAGCATTAGAATTTTCGATAGTCTTTGAACCCGGTTACAAATGCCCAGTCCCGAAGGCCCTTGAACTAGCCAAATAAACCGGTTTCCTGACCACGTTCGAGGGCAAGCAGGCATTTTTTGCGTTCCAGCCCACCTCCATAACCGGTCAGGCTGCCATTGGCACCGATGACCCGGTGACAGGGAACGATGATCGAAACGGGGTTGCGGCCGTTGGCCAAGCCAACGGCACGCACCGCTTTGGGATTGTTGATGCGCTGCGCCAATTCACCGTAACTGACGGTCTGTCCGTAGGGAATACCCATGAGTCCATTCCATACCGTTTGTTGAAACGGCGTGCCTTGCAAATCGAGCGTAACGTCAAAGCGAGTGAGACGTGCGGCAAAGTATTGTTCGAGTTGTTGGATGACATCTGCGAATGGAGCCGGGTCAGAGACCCATTCGGGATCGATACCAGTCGGGCCATGCTTGCCATTCTGCATATGCAAACCGCTCAGGCCACGCGCGGTCGCCATCAACAGCAGTTCGCCGATGGGGCTGGGTATGCGGGTAGTGTAGGTCTTCACGATCAATCTAAACGGCGAAGTACATGGGATTGGATGGCCAGTTGAGCCAATAATATTGAACCAGGCTCCATCCTTTGCTCAGGATTCTATACGCCACAACAATCCGATTTAGTTATCCTCAGATTTTCAAATAAGCCTCGCGTATCATCCGGGCTGCGCATCATTCTTGCTACAAGTTTCCGTATGACTAAAATCCAAATCCCCACCGACCTTCCCAGCAAAACCTCTGGCCGCAAAATTGCCGTGCGCCAATCCGGTATTCACGGCAAAGGCGTCTACGCCTTGCAGCCGCTCAAAAAGGGCGAACGCATCATCGAATACAAGGGCGAAGTCATCGACTGGCCCGAAGCCCTGCGCCGCCACCCGCACGACCCCAGCGACCCCAATCACACTTTCTACTTCACCCTCGACGACGAGTTCGTGATCGATGGCAAGGTCAACGGCAATTCCGCGCGCTGGATCAATCACGCTTGCGACGCCAACTGCGAAGCCGATCTGGTTGAAGTCGGCGGTCGCACCCGCGTCTTCATCGAAGCCCGACGCAACATCCAGCCTGGCGAAGAATTGTTCTACGACTACGGCCTCGTGCTCGACGAGAAGCACACCAAAAAAATCAAGAAAGATTTCGCCTGCTGGTGCGGAACCAAGAAGTGTCGCGGCACCATGCTGGCTCCGCAGGAAAAGAAAAAAAAGAAAAAGGGCAAGAAGAAGTAATTCTGTAGGGTGGGCAAAGCACAGCGTGCCTACAATTAGTGCCAATTTGCGTGGACTCAGCTTTCACCATTGCCCACTCTACGCTTGTAAGGCTTTACCCTCAGGCGGAGACAATTGCTAATGAGAAGCCATCGAATCCCTTGCTTCCAACGGTTTGGATTGCGGTTGCTGAGAGGCGTGGATTTTCTGCCATGAGTTCAAAGAAGCGGCGAACGCCTACAACGTTTGGATCAGTGCTAGTTGCATCAGCGACGGCCCCATTTCTAACAACATTGTCCCCAACAATGACCGTCCCCGCACGAGAGAGCTTCACAGACCACTCAAGGTATTTTGGATTGCTGGGTTTGTCAGCATCAATGAAAATAAAGTCAAAGGGCGCAATCCCTTCTTGAGCTAACAAGGGTAAGGTATCTATGGCCTTACCGATGCGAATATCGACAACGTGAGAGAGGCCTGCTCGCGCGATGTTTGCTTGAGCAACCGCTGCGGCTTCTGGATTGGCCTCCAATGACACAACGCAGCCCCCTGGTGGCAATGCACGCGCAAGCCAGATCGTGCTGTAGCCCCCAAGAGTGCCAAATTCCAGAATCTTTCTAGCGCCTTGAAGTTTAGCGAGAAGGTACAGAAGCTTGCCTTGGTTGGGTGTGACATTGTGCTGCGGAAGCCCTGCTGCATCACTGTCGCATAGAGCATCGGATAAAACCTGATCGAAAGGAATAAGAGTTTCGCAGAAGTACTCGTCAACGATAGACCATGTTTCTTGATTCATAAGAGGGATTGATTGAGAAAGAGAGCCTAATCATAAAACGACCAAGATCGATAGATTCAGCGCAGATGACATTCCACTAAACATTACTGCATTTTTCTCTAAGAATTTGTACATGCGAAAATCCGCGCATGGACAATGTTGATCTAAACGTACTCAAGACCATCGCCGCCTGGACTGCTGCGGAGCATCGTGTCGTGCTGGGCACCATCGTGCGCACATGGGGTTCGGCACCACGACCGATTGGTTCGCTGGTGGCGGTGCGAGACGATGGGCAGATTGCGGGTTCGGTTTCGGGTGGTTGTATTGAGGATGACTTGATCGAACAGGTGCGGGAGCGTTTGCTGGATAGCCCAACGCCAGCCAAGCTGCACTACGGCATCTCGGCAGAGGAGGCGAATCGTTTTGGTCTGCCTTGCGGCGGCAGTATCGAACTGGTGGTCGAGCCGGTTGTGGCGCATAGCCGCATTGATGAATTGCTGAATCGTTTGCTGCAGGGCGAGCGCATTGAGCGCACGCTTGAGCTTGCGACCGGGCGGGTTGATCTTCAACCTGGCGATGGCCCGGATCGTCTGCTACTGACCGCAACTCACCTCACAACTCGTCATGGCCCGCAATGGCGTTTGCTGATCGTCGGCGCAGGGCAGATGACACAGTATCTCGCCAGCATGGCTTTGGCGCTCGACTATGAAGTGCTGATTTGCGATCCGCGCGAGGAGTATGCGGACACCTGGCAGATCGAAAATACGACTTTACTGCGCGATATGCCCGACGATGCCGTACTCGCCCTCAAGCCCGACGCGCACACCGCCATTGTCGCGCTAACGCACGATCCCAAGCTGGACGATCTGGCCTTGATGGAGGCACTCAAGACCGAAGCGTTTTACGTCGGTGCCATTGGCTCGCAATTGAATCAGGAGAGGCGTCGTGCGCGGCTGTTGGAGTTCGACGTGAGCCCGCAGCAATTGGAACGTCTGCACGGCCCGGTCGGGATTCGCAATGGCGCGCGCACGCCTCCCGAGATCGCCGTTGCCATCCTAGCCCACATTACTGCAGAGCGTTACGGTTACACGATTGTCGCAAGCCCGGCGGTGAAACCGGAGTAAATCGCAACACGCTGTAAGGGCTTTCATACTGGCGCAATGATTTTGCTTTACAGTGTGGTAATGCCTGCGACTCTCATCCTTGGACTTGATATTGCCGGACAACCGTTTCGATGGTTGACGCCGGAGGATGCAGTTTCGTATAACGCCACCGGCAAGGTGGCCTGGTCGATCGGTGATCCGGTTGTCATTTTCCACGGTGGTTATAACCATTTGGGTCAGCAGTCGATCATCGCCAGCGCGCCGATCATTGCGATTGCCCGTTCCGACATCATGGCGTCCAAGGCGCAAGCCTATCCGCCCTTGGGTGACCGCAATGATCTCTTGTTCAAGCGTGACCGGCATATCTGCGCTTACTGCGGCGATCAGTTCGGGCGCGACAAGCTGACGCGTGACCACATCCTGCCGCGTTCACGCGGAGGCAAGGACAGCTGGCCGAACGTGGTGGCGGCTTGTCGCTACTGCAATCACAAGAAGGGTGCGCGCACGCCTGAAGAAGCGCATATGCCCCTGCTGTATCTGCCCTATGCGCCCTGCCGTTACGAACATTTCATCCTGTCCGGCCGCAATATCCTGGCCGACCAGATGGAATATCTGGCGGCCATGCTGCCCAAGCACAGTCGTCTCGCGGCGTGATCAAATCTCTGTTGGTCTATCTGGCAATCCTGGTCGTCTTTCTGGCGGCGGACTTCATCTGGCTGGGCTTTATCGCCAAGGGCTTTTATCAATCGCAAATCGGCAACCTGCTGCTGGCCAAGCCGGATTTGGCGGTGGCGGCGGTGTTTTATCTGCTCTATGCGCTGGGGGTGCTGTTGTTTGTAGTGATGCCAGCCATTGACGCGGGTAGCTGGGCCAGGGCGACCCTCTACGGCGCACTCTTTGGGCTAATCGCCTATGCGACTTACGACCTCTCCAATCTGGCCACTCTCAAGGGCTGGACCCTGAGTTTTGCGCTGGTGGACATGCTTTGGGGCGCATTTGTGACGGCGCTTTCGGCCACGGCGGGTTATTTTGCCGGGCGCTGACGAGCCAACCAAGGTCCGCTCGCCCTGGTTAGGGGCTGAGTAGGCAACCTCCTCGCCGGTTCGTAGGGGTAAGGAAGGTTTTCAATACGCGGTCACCGCACCCATTGCATCTGCCCCGCTGCTGTGCTGTAATCGCTGGCCTCCAATTTCTTTGCCGTATTGCCAGAGGAAGCCAGCATGTCTGAAGTCCAGAGTCCGCGCCTGATTCCCGTTACCATCCTCACCGGTTTTCTCGGTGCGGGTAAGACCACCCTGCTCAACCGTATCCTGACCGAACAGCATGGTCACAAGATCGCCGTCATCGAAAATGAGTTCGGGCCGGAGGGCGTGGACAATGAGTTACTTATCCGCGAAGAAGGCGAGCAGATCGTCGAGATGAACAATGGCTGCATCTGCTGCACCGTTCGCGGTGATCTGGCGCGCATCCTGAAAGATCTGGCTCTGAACAAGATGGCGGGCACGCGCGATTTCGAGCGCGTCATCATTGAGACCACCGGCATGGCGAATCCCGGCCCGGTCACGCAGACGTTTTTTATGGACGAGGATGTGGCGACGCATTACATCCTCGATGCCGTCATCACGGTGGTGGATGCCAAGCATGGCAATCAGACTTTGACCGAGCAGCCCGAGGCACAGAATCAGGTGGGTTTTGCTGATCGCATCCTGCTTTCCAAAACCGATCTGGTGGACGAGGCCGAGGTCAAGGATTTACGGAATCGTCTGGTGAACATGAACCCGCGCGCGACCATCAAACCGGTGTCTTTTGGTCAAGCTGACATTGCGGACATTCTGGATATTCGCGGCTTTAATCTGAACGCGATTCTGGATATTGATCCGCACTTTCTTGATCCCGAACATCCTGATGCGGTCGAAGCCCATGACGATCATGACCACGATCACGGGCATGCCCATAATCACCATGACGATGCGATCAAGGCTTTTGTGTTTACCGCCGAACAGCCGTTTGATCCCTTGCGGCTCGAAGAATTTCTGGGCGCAATGACGCAGGTATACGGCCAGGACCTGTTGCGGTATAAAGGCATCCTGTGGGTCGAAGGGACGGATCGGCGCGTCGTGTTCCAGGGCGTGCATATGCTGATGGGTAGCGATCTGGGACGCGAGTGGGAAGCCGGTACGCAGCGTTCGAGTAAAATGGTGTTCATCGGCAGAGATCTGCCGCAGGAGACCCTACTGCAAGGTTTGAAAAATTGTCTGAACCCTGTCACAACAATTCAGTAGAATCCAAGAGGTCGAAATGGGAGCCAAGACCAGCGCCGCTAAAGCTGTAAAAACCGTTGCAAAGAAAGCCACTCCGGCCAGCAAGCCAGGGGGCAAGCTCGCTTCTAAAACGGTTTCCAAAGCAGCTCCGAAGGTTGCTACCAAGGTGACACCCAAGCCTGCGGTTAAAACCGCAGCAAAATCTGCGGCCGTCAAGCCAGCGGCCAAGACTGCCGTAAAAAGCACGGCAGCTTCCACCAAACCACAAACGATTGCGAAGACTGTTACCGCAAAACATGTTGCAGTAACTCAACCCGAACCGCAGTCCCCTCTCCAGCCGATCCACTCAAGTCAGACTGCCAAAGCATCCATGAATACCGAAACAACCGTCAGCCGAACCGCATCATCCGGAGTAAAGATTTTGACCGAGGCCGAGATTCTCAAAGCCCCTGAAAAAGATTATATGAACGCCTCGCACCTGGCGTTTTTCAAGAATCGTCTGCAGGAAATGGAACGCGAAATCCTGCGCAATGCAGGCGAAACGACCGAGCACTTGCGTGAAAGTGTGATCGTGCCCGACCCCGCTGATCGCGCCACCATCGAGGAAGAGCATGCGCTCGAATTGCGTACGCGTGATCGTGAGCGCAAATTGCTGAAGAAAATCCAGCAGTCGATTCTGCGCATCGATTCCGGTGATTATGGCTATTGCGATGAAACCGGCGAGCCTATCGGCATTCCACGTTTGCTGGCTCGCCCTACGGCAACCTTGTCGCTGGAAGCGCAAGAACGTCGCGAGATGAAGCAGAAAATGTTTGGCGATTAAGCTGACGTAAAGGCGCGCTGCTCGGCGCGCCGGAACATTTTACTTTTAGTGCGGTCGTAGCACAGTTATCGCTACTCCCATGCGCATATTCCGCTCCTCTCCCCAACAGTCCCATCGCCAATGTTTTGTGGCGATATTGGTCATGGCTGTTCTGTGGGCGCAGTGGCTGGGGCTGGAACATGCCGTCGTTCACGGTTTCGGGCCGGTTCATTACACGCTTCAAACCGGGCGCGCCGCGACACCGGGCATGAAGCCCAAAGAGCAGTCAGCGGACTATGGCCTGAGCGCGCTTTTCGGCGACACTGATTTTGCTTCAAGTACCCGTCAGGGATCATCGACCGCGCATCACTCGTGCGCAGCGTTTGATACCGCGACCCTTGGCGCCAGTGCTCCGGCTACTTTGCTCGCGCAACCGGTTTGCCCGTTTCATCACATCCAGGCAGACCATCGGATTCCCGAGTTTTATCTGCCCTTGTTTGCCGCGCTATTCAATAGTCGCGCGCCTCCACTTTTCTCCCATCCCTCCTGAACCGGGGCGCTGACCGCGCCTCTCCATTTTTCAGATTTTGATGCCGTCGTGCCGCGCGCTGTGTCACGCGCCGAGCACACCATCTCGCGCTTTGGGAGTTTTAATGAATCACCATCATCGGGTTGTATCCGTTCGCTTTTTATCTATTCACTCAACCTTACCCTTCAAGCTCGGCGTACTCAGCGTGGCCTTGCTATCGTTATCAATGCCTGCTGCCAAGGCCGATGATTCAGCAACTCAGAATTGGGCTCTGGCTAGTGTTACAACGACCAATTACAATCCGCAAACGATTGCACCCATCGAAGTCAGTGCACAGCGGCTCGATGCCGCTCGCAATCGACTTTCTCCGGAAACGGGCAGTACGGTTTATCGCTTCGACAGCCAGGACATTGCTCGGCTGCCCCTGGGTGACGACACGCCCCTGAATCAGGTGATTTTGCAGTCGCCCGGTGTGGTGCAGGATTCATACGGCCAGTTGCATGTGCGCGGCGACCACTCCAACCTGCAATACCGCATCAACGGCATCGTCATTCCAGAAGCCATCAGTGGCTTCGGCCAGTCCCTTGATACGCGCTTTGCCGATCACATCAATATTCTCACTGGCGCATTGCCTGCTCAGTACGGCTATCGCACTGCGGGGGTTGTTGATATCCACACCAAAGGCATCAGCGGTAGCGGGGGCAGCATCAGTGTGCTCGGTGGCAGTAATGAACACCGGGAAACGGGATTAGAGCTCTACGATTCTCACGATGGGCTTAGTTATTTTTTGACCGGTTCTTATCTGCGCGACAACATGGGCATCGAGAATCCAACGTCAGAAAAGCAAGCTTTGCACGATGAGACCAAACAGGCCAAAGGCTTCGGATATCTTTCTTATGTTCTCGATAGCGATAGCCGGGTGAGTTTAATGTTTGGCGCCTCGAACAATCAATTCCAGATTCCGAATGTGCCCGGTCAGGCACCAGCGTATTTCCTGGATACGTCTTATTCAATGGCGACCGTGAATTCGGCAGCGCTGGATGCGCGTCAGAATGAGAAAAACAATTTCCAGGTGGTGTCCTACCAAAAAAGTCTGAATGAGGGCACTGATCTGCAAGTGTCGATATTTCACCGGACGACTGATCTTCATTATCAGCCGGACGTTGTGGGTGAGTTGGCTTTCAACGGTGTGGCTGGGCAGATTTTGCGCAAGAACGAATCAACCGGGATGCAGATGGACTTCAGCACTGAACTCGGTTCTGGCCATACGCTGCGCAGCGGTCTGAATTTCAGTCACGAGCGTGCGACGACAGGCAATCATTCGCTGGTCTTTCCAGCCGATGACGACGGCAATCAAACCAGTGGCGTACCGATGAGTATTGTCGACAACAGTCAGCTTGCCGGTTACCAGTACGGCATCTATCTGCAAGATGAGTGGGCGATCAGCAAGACGCTGACCTTGAACTACGGCGCGCGTTATGACAAGGTCAATACCGTGACCAACGAGCAGCAACTGAGTCCGCGTCTGGGTGTGGTCTACGACCTTAGCCCACAGACACGCATCCATGCCGGTTATGCCCGTTACTTCACGCCGCCTGCCAGCGAGAAAATCGACAGGACATCGGTGCAGAAATTTCTGAATACGACCAATGCCCTGCCATCCGATGCCAATACCTCGGTCAAATCCGAGCGCTCAAATTATTTCGATGTCGGCCTTTCGCACCAGTTGACCAAAACGATTACTTTGGGCGTGGATGCCTACTACCGGAAAGTCAGAAACCTGCAGGATGAAGGCCAGTTTGGCAATGCGCTGGTCTATTCGGATTTCAACTATGACCAAGGGCGCATTCGAGGACTGGAGTTGTCGGCTTCCTACCGCAATCAAGGGCTGAGCGGCTATGTCAATCTGGCCTGGTCCAAGGCCGAAGCGAAAAACATTGTTACCGGGCAATTCAACTTCGATCCGGATGAACTCGCCTATATCGCCAGTCATTGGGTGCATCTTGACCATGATCAGAGTTACTCGGCTTCTGCGGGCATGAGTTACCAGTGGAATAGGACCACTCTGGGTGCCGACCTGCTCTATGGCAGCGGATTGCGCAGAGGCTTTGCCAACACTGACCATCTGCCGGCTTATACGCAGGTGAACCTCAGTGTTCAGCAGGGCTTCAATCTTGCAGGAATCGGGAAAATCGAAGGACGTTTGGCAATGATCAATGCCTTCGACAAAATTTATCAATTGCGCGATGGCACGGGTATCGGTGTCGGGGCACCGCAATACGGGCCGCGCCGCACGTTTTATGTCGGACTCAGCAAGAGCTTTGACTAAGTTCTGGTAGGACTGCGTCTGGCAGAGCTTAAGGGCACCTCTGCCAGACTTCGTTCTTGTGACAATGTATTGTCCTACCCATTTTTTCAAACGCTTGATTTATAGTGTCGGGATAGAGGTGCGTGCTAGACTTAATTTCGGCCCAGTGTTGGCAGTCAGTGAAGCACGCTTACAGTTGACGCTGGGGTATGAAGCTGACTTCGAGGCTGACAGTCGCAAAGAACAGAGGATTGCGTGGTTTTCTCGAGCTTATTCGGAAAGAAAAAAGACCAGGGTAAAGAGCCGGCCAAAAAGGCCAAGGGCGAGCCTACCTCTTACGGTATGAAAGATACCGTCGCCACACCGAATCCAGGTAGCAGTAAAGTAGAGACCCCTTCTGGGCACCGGCTCGGTTTTGGCGGCAACGCCCGTGACTTGGCCAATGCGACGGCCAAGAAAATTGATCTGATCGAGTCCGAGATGTCCCGCGAACTTTCGCAAGCTCAGGCCGGATCACGCGCTGCATCGGCTGAACCCAAACCGAAGACAAGCCCGGCGCCGGCTGACTCAAGTATCGGGGCCAACAGTTTAGGTCCTCGCGTCAATACCGTGACCGGCACACCCGGAAACACTCGCCCCCCACAAATGCCCCAGGGAACGCCGAAACCTCAGCAAACGTTTATCGGCATGGGCACGACCACGCCTTCGGTCGGGCAGTCGACTGACATTTTGTTGGGTGATTCGATGTTATCCAATGCCATCGAATTATCGGATTCGATTACCAATCCGGCCATTGAAGAAGCGGCGATTTTGTTTGCCTATGGTGAATCGGCTTCGGCAATCGAAGTACTGGGCGAATCGATACGCGAGGGCGGCTCCAATCATGCAAACAGTCAGGCCTGGTTGATGGGTTTGGAGCTTTATCAGGCGGCAGGCGACAAGGCTAGTTTCGAGAATCTTGCGATTGATTATGCCTTGCGTTTCGAGAGTTCCGCACCGACCTGGTCTGAGGATGTCAGTCAGCACGCCAATGTCCCGCTGACTCAGTCGACAAACGGTCCGCTGGGGCGCATGAGTGTTTTGTTTGGTGGCGCGCTCGATGCTTCCATCTCACCCAAACTTGAGCAGCTCAAGCAACTCACCACCCAACATCATCGCGTGCATGTCGATTTCAGTCAGGTGAACAGCGTGCATGGCGATGGCGCAGATTTGATTTTGCGGACGCTGAACACATTCAGCAAATCGGATCATGTGCTGGTAATCCACGGAGCCGATCATTTGATCGAGCTTTTATCCACCAGTCTTGAGGTCGGACAAAGTGATACGGCCAAGTCGCTCTGGACACTTTTGCTCGATCTTTATCGTCTGCAGGGAAGACAGGCGATTTTCGAAGAAAAGAGTATTGATTACTGTGTGACCTACGAAGTCTCGCCGCCTTCGTGGGAGGCTTATCCTGCGAATATCAAACTGGATGATCAGACGACGATTATCGATGCCGTCACAATCGCGGCTCAGCAGACTGAGTTGCCGCCAGATACGATTGCCCTAACAGGCGAGCTACTCGGTAAGGCTGAAAATGATCTGGCCTTGCTGACCAATTTCGCCAATGCCTTGAACCACATCGTGATTGATTGCAGCAAGCTGATGCGTGTCGATTTCACTGCGGCCGGGGCTTTGCTGAACTGGGTGGTGAGTCAACAGTCAGCCGGTAAGACAATCGAATTCCGCAAGGTGAGTTATCTCATCGGTGCCTTGTTCATCGTGATGGGCATCCATGAAGTGGCCCAAATCGAACGCCGTTAGGCGATATTGAATCTGTATGTACCACCTTGGACGTACCCAAGTTCTGGGCACGTCCACTACTCACCCTATTTTTTACTTTTTGCTGCCGTCTTGGACGCTGGCTTTTTGGCAGCTGCTTTGGTACCGGCTGCTTTAGACTCTGTGCCGACCGCTGGCGGAATCGATTTCATGGCAACCTGCTTGAATTGATCCTGCAGGAAATTCATCCATGCGCCCGCAGATGCGGCAGCCTGTTCAGCGGCATTGGCGGCACCACTCTCAGCGGGGGCAGCGGACTTATTGGCCACTTTTTTGGCGACTGGTTTTGCCTTCACTGCAGGGGCTTCTTTTTTGGGTTTGCTGGTCTTCTTGGTCTGCGGTGCTGGCGTCGCGCTTGATGTGGGCCAACCGGGTGGCAGGCCCGAATTCGCCTGCTCCTTGGACTTGCGTTGACGTGACTTGGTTGGCTCAGGAGTCGGTGCTGTTGTCGGCAGACTGGCAGAATAGGCGACTGAAGACGCTGCTGCGCTGTCCATCATGCTTTTCGTCGCATCGGCCGTGCTGGCACTCATCGAATCGCTCAGGGCATGAATGGTTGCTATGGTGCTGTGTTGAACTTCCAGAGCCTGAATGGTCGTACGTAGCATGTTGATGTTGACATCCAGCCAGCCCTCGACCGCTTTCAAGTCCTTGATGCGTTTTTCCAGCTCTTGCAGATCTATCGTGGGCACCACGAGGCCGGGCACGCCGCTGGCGGAGTTACTCCAGAAATTTTTGATGAAATCCATGCCGCCCGCCAAGCCGTTGGTGAACGGATTATTGAGATGACTGGCTGATCCGGTGATCGATGGCATTTCGGGCCAACCGGGGATATTTTGATTCTTGGCCATGTGGTTCTCCTTGGTCTCGCTTAGGGTCCATTAACAAACCGTCCGTCACGGATTCAAGCCAGCATCAACCTGACATGCTGGTGAGTTTGTACCGTGCCGCCTTTGGCCGAAAGGTATCATTCAATCGTACCAATACCCTTGCCCGATGCCTTTCGCCCTTGCCAATCAAGTATGACAGTCTTCCGACAACGAATAAAGCACTGTTGTTTGATGCCAGCACAGTATCTGGCAGTTCCAACTTGTATGAGGACTGTATGAGGTGTAACCCGTGGCCGTGTCATTGAATCCAGGGCGACGTCGGCTCCTTCTGTTGTTGGGCTTGTCGCTGCTGCTGCATTTGCTCACGATCAGCGGCCTGCCCGGATGGTCGGAGCCCTCTTTCCAGGAACCGCACACGCTCAACGCCACTCTGTTGCCTCCACCGCCCAAAGAGCCGGAGCCGATTCCTGAGAAGCCGCCCGAACCGGCTCCAGTGGAAAAGCCTGTTCCTCGCCAGCAGGATTCAAAACCTCTGCCAGTTTCTCCAAGCCCATCTTTGCCCGAACAGATCCAGGCCAGTACCGCCTTGCCGGAAACGACCGCTTTACCGCCACCACCGGTGTTGCTGCCTCCAGCAGAGGTCGTCAAGCCGACGACTCGCTCCGCACTATTGGCGGTTCCACCCTCCTCGGCCACATTGCAATACCGGGTCGAAGCCAACGACCCGCGTAGCGATCCGCCACGCATGTACTACGGCACCGCAAGCATGCTATGGAAAACCAATGGCGAGCGTTATGACCTTGACCTGCAGATTCGCGTCAACATCTTGTTCGTCTCGATCGGCGCGCTCTCGTCGCATAGTGAAGGTCGCGTGGACGAGACCGGCTTGATGCCGCTGCGTTATACCGAAACGCCGCGCAACCGCTCGACGCTTTCAGTGAATTTTAATCGCGACGAACGCAACTCCGTCACATTTAGCGCATCGACAAACAGCCTGTCTTTGGCGGCGGGCATGCAGGACCGGCAAAGCGTGCTCATTCAATTGGGTTCCGTGTTACGTGGCAATCCGGCCTTGAATCAGTCCGTTTTGAATGTGCCGAATGCTGCTTTTGACACTGCCGTGGCAAGCCCGCGTGGCACGGTCGAGGCGTGGCGTTTTATACCGGTGGGGAAAGAGAATGTTGAAACGCCTGCGGGCCTGTTACCCACCTTGCACCTGCGCCGCGCGCCGCGCACTCGTACCGATCCGGGCAGCCCGCAAGGCGAAGACAATCAGACGATGGATATCTGGATTGCTACCGGCTCCACTCCGGAAGGCTCGGATGTCCACGCCAGCGCGCAAGGCTATCCGGTGCGCATCCGCTTTGCCGATGCTAACGCGGTGGGCTATGACTTGAAGCTGGAAAAAATCGAGTGAGTTTGATTAAGCTGATTGAGGGAGACTCAAGGAGACGCTGAATAAGGGGTGAGATGTACGGGCCAAAACCTCTCAACACAGAGACACAGAGGGCGCAAAGGAACACAGAGATTTCTTCGGTACGCATCGCTCTTGTTTTTCTCGGTGTCCTCGAAGGTCTCTGTGTCAAGATTTTTGGGTTTGAATGGACTTCATCAGAGACTCCTTAGCTTTTTTTCAGCGGTCGCTCTTGTTCGCGTGGCTGCCCCATAGTCGGCATTAGCGAGCCGACCACCATGCCCAGCAGACTCATGATCAAGCCCAGCAGTTGCGGTGGCAGCGGGGCATCCGGGTTGGTCGTTTCCATGCCGATCCATGACACGAGACCCAAGCCAATGGCCAGCATCGCGCCTTGCGTATTGGCACGCTTCCAGTAGAGGCCAAACACCAGCGGAACAAAGGCGACAACCAGCGTGACCTTATAGGCGTTCTCGACCATGTTGTAGATCGGCAGGTTGGAACCAACCGAATACAACGTCACCAGAATCGTGAAGCAGAACACGACCATGCGCATCGTCTTCAGCAGGTTTGCATCGGTCACATTTTTGAACGCGGGTTTGAGAATGTTTTCCGCAAACGTGACCGAGGGCGCTAACAACGTCGCCGAAGCGCAGCTTTTGATCGCAGACAGCAGCGCGCCGAAGAACATGACCTGGGCAAAAAATGGCGCGTGATTCAGGATCAGTTGCGGCAGGATTTGCTGGCTGGCGCGTTTTTCCTCGCTCTCCAGCAACGGTGTCACCATCTGCGGGTCAATCAACGTTGCCGCATAAGCCAGAAACATCGGAATAAAAGCAAAGCAGAAATACATCACGCCACCGAGTACCGATGCGCGCCCGGCAATTTTCTCGCTCTTCGCGGAGGCCACACGCTGGAAGACGTCCTGCTGTGGAATCGAGCCCAGCATCATCGTCACCAACGCGCCGATAAAACCCAGTACGCCCACCCAGTTCAGCGAGGGCCAGAAATTGGCGAACTTGCCCGCATCAATCGCATGGTTGACCACGTGCATCACGCCACCCGCTTGCCCGCTGACTTCGCTACTGATGTAGAGCATGCCCACGACGATGACGATCATCTGGATAAAGTCAGTGATTGCCACCGACCACATGCCGCCGTAGATCGTATAAACCATGACGGTGGACGCGCCAATGACTTTGCCCATCGTCTCTGAAATCACGCCCTCTGAAACGACATTGAACACCAGCCCCAAGGCTGAAATCTGCGCACCGACCCATCCGAGATAAGAGATCACAATCGCCAACGAAGTGAGGACTTCGACAATGCGGCCATACTTGTTGCGATAAAAGTCACCGATGGTCAGCAGGTTCATCCGGTACAGCGGCCGGGCGAAAAACAGGCCGACCAGTACCAGACACATCGATGCGCCGAAAGGATCGGCCACCACGCCGCCCAGGCCTTCTTTCAAAAACGAGGCCGGAATACCGAGCACGGTTTCGGAGCCGAACCAGGTCGCGAACACCGTCGCGGTGACCACGTACATCGGCAGCGCCCGCCCCGCATTGGCGTAGTCGCTGGAACTGTGCACGAGCTTGCCCGCGTACAGGCCGATGGCGACCGAGATGATCCAGTAAGCAATTACAAACCAGAAGAGTCCGCTCATGGTGTTCCTAAAGAAAATGACGCGCCAATGACTGTAAGACCAGGAAAATTTGCGTGATTATAGCGAGGCAAGACCTGTGCCGATCTGTTGTGCGCAACAAAAAGCCGGGTCGCAACCCGGCTTTTGTCCGCTTGCTTCGTCCATTAACGTTCGACGAAGGCTCTCTCGATGACATAGTGACCGGCATGCGACATATTTCCTTCGACGAACTTGCGTTCATCCAGTATCTGACGCACATCCTTCAACATCGCCGGGCTGCCGCATAGCATCAGGCGGTCGTGCTCGGGGTCAATGGGCGGCACACCCAGGTCGGTAAACAGTTTGCCTTCCTTGATCAGGTCGGTGATGCGGCCTTCATTGCGGAACGAATCGCGCGTGACTGTCGGGTAATAGACCAGCTTGCTGCTGACGTCTTCACCGAGTAATTCGTGCTGGGGCAGTTCATGCATGATCAGATCGTGATAAGCCAGTTCCATGCTGAAGCGGCAGCCATGCACCAGAACGACCTTCTCGAAGCGCTCATAGGTTTCCGGATCTTTGACTACCGAGAGAAACGGTGCAAGGCCGGTGCCGGTGCTGAGCAGCCACAGCGTTTTGCCGGGCAGCAGATTCTGCAGGAGCAAGGTGCCGGTTGGCTTACGGCCCACCAGCAAATTGTCACCGACGTTCAAGTGTTGCAGGCGTGAGGTCAGCGGGCCATTGGAAACCTTGATACTGAAGAACTCCAGGGTTTCTTCGTAGTGCGCGCTGACGATACTGTACGCACGCATCAGCGGCTTGCCCTCGACTTCAATGCCGATCATCGTGAACTGACCACTCAGAAACCGGAAAGCCGGATCGCGCGTGGTCGTGAAGCTGAACAGGCTGTCGGTCCAGTGATGGACAGTCAGCACTTTTTCTATATTGAAGTTGCTCATAAAATGAAGGACGTGCAGCGGACTAAAGGTATAAAGGCCGCTATTATCGCCTGAGTTGCCACTTTATGCTGGCCTGCAACATCCGGTTGTTTCACCATCGAATGGCCTGCATAAAAGTGACGGATAGCTTGTCCAAAGTTGTTACGACTGGTCAGCGTAGTAAATGTTTAATTTATTGCCATCCAGATCCCTGAAATAGCCACAGTAATAACCCCCTTTGCGTAAGCCGGGGGCGCCTTCGTTAGTTCCCCCGAGGGCAAGAGCCTGGGCGTGAATCACATCCACCTGATTGGTATTGTCTGCACTCAAGGCGATCATGACGCCATTGCCTACGGTCGCCACATTCCCATCGTATGGGTAGGTCACCCCGAAGAGAGGCACCTGTCCCTCTTTCGCCCAAGCGACAAATCGGGGAAGGTCATAGACCTTTTTTGCCCCGAGGATCGCGAACAGTTCATCATAGAAAGCGGCTGCTTTAGCGAGGTCTTTGGTACCCAGCGTGATATATCCAATCATACAAACTCCATTTTCTAGGGATCAGGCTTAGTCGGGCCACTTAGTCAGGCCGAGAAGCGGTATCGTCCGAAACGACGCCGGCAGCGACAAGGGGTTTATTCTCAAGGATAACCAAGGCAATGCCACCGATGATGGCGACCGACGCCAACACCAGACGCGTGCTGAGTGTTTCGTTCAGAAAGAGAACACCTCCTAATGCCGCGATGACCGGAACGCTGAGTTGCACCGTTGCTGCTTGAGTCGCTTTCAACAAAGGTAAAGCGGTGTACCAGATGGCATAGCCAATTCCGGAAGCCATTGCGCCCGACAAGACGGCGTACCCAACGCCTGCGATGTCCACTGAAGCACTGCGATAAGTCAACGCACTCAATGCGATGGCAATCGGGACTGAGCGTATGAAATTCCCCGCAGTCACTCGCGTGGGGTCGCCTGCGGCGCTTTTGCCGCGCAAAGAATAGATGCCCCACGCAATGCCTGCGCTGACCATCAACAACCCGCTCAACAGAGGCGGTGCCGACAGACCCGGCAGCAACAAACCCACCAAGCCGCCAAGGGCCAACACCAGACCGACGAGTTGCCAGGGTCGCAGTCGTTCTCCAGACCACATGCCCCGGCTGATCATGGTTGCCTGAACGGTACCAAAAAGCAGCAGCGCGCCCGTCGCTGCAGTCAGACTCACATAGGCAAATGAAAAACAGGCGGCATAGGCAAACAATGCAAAAGCGGATCGCCAATTGCCCGCACCCGAATGCACGCCAGCACGCAAGCGCACGACCAGCCAAAGCATCAACGCGCCGGAGACCATTCGAATGCTGGTGAAACTGGCCGGATCAATAGTGGTGTGTTTAAGCGCGGCGCGGCAGAGCAAAGAGTTGCTCGCAAACGCAATCATCGCCAGTAGTGTCAGAACAAACGCGCGCAGGATCGACGACGAAAATGTTCTGGTGGTGTCAGCCATCGTCAGGAACCCTGGGAGAGCGTTGAAGTGGATTCAGAAAAAAAGCGTTCTTGCCAACCGCTAGTTAGGGACGATGCCCTTCACAGCATTGGCCCGGGCGCTGTAAGTAATGCGGCCATCGGCATCGATGGGTAGGCATTCGCGCATTCGGGTCTTAAGAAGAGAGAGTTCGTCGACCGTCATTGCTTTGAGTGATTGCGCAACGCTGGGGCCCCCAAGAATGGTGTTCCAGTAATCGTCGAAGTCAGCGAAAGTTCTTTGCACCACAATCTCACGCGTTTCGATTGCTTCCAGACCAGCGCTCGCCCACAGACCTTGCATTACATCAATGCGCGACGCTTCTGCACTCGGCGGCGCAGGAACGGCAACGCCCATCTCGCGAATTTCAGTGTGCAAGGCATGGTAAGGAAAACCTCCACCAACCATGTCCCAAGCGTATGCAGTGACGGCGCCTCCCGGGCAGACCACCCGTGTCATTTCTTCGACGCCTTTGATCGGCTCGGGCACAAAAAAAATCACCAGAGGCATAACGGCCACGTCGAACTTTTGGTTATCAAAGGGCAATGCCATTGCATCGCCAAGAGAATATTGCGCGAGTCGCGCAGAGGGTTGTGCGCGCGCAAATGCAAGCTGTCCTTCCGATGGGTCGATGCCATGCACCGAAGCGGGCGCGCAACGGTCGACGATCAACTCGGTAAATGCCCCGTTACCGCAACCCACGTCCAGCCAACGCAAACCCGATTTGGGCGCAAGCCAGTCCAGAAAGATTTCTCCAGCCAGTTGGCTCCAATGCCCCATATATCGTTCGTAGGCGGCGCCGTCATCGAAACGGATTTGATTGCTTGACATGAATGTTGTCCTTTGTATAGCTGGCTCAATGTAGCGATGCGAATCGGGATCAAGTGATGCCTCACGTATCAAGTTAGGCATCTTGTGCGTTCAGAAGGATGCATGACCATCAGCTGCGACCTTGGAAAAGTGCTCCTTCATGGCGTCAACGATGACCCTATGACGCTCGCTAACTTTCGTGCGCATTAGATCGGCCCCTTGAATCCTTTCAATCGTTTCCAGTTCGACTGCGTATTGATGAAACGATAACTCCGTAAGCTGTAGGCAGACATAGGAGACAAACAACGACAAATAGATCTCGGTTTTACGGATTGCCTCCTTGCCCGGAGCTACCAATCCGAAGAACTGAAACTTCGGTTCCCCGTCCGTCACGACCATTGAGGGCGAACTATTGAGCGCACTTGTGTGGACGCTGAACTTTGATAAATATCCGTAAAGCTTTCCGATTTCTTCGCACACCTCTTTGACATTTGAGATGCTGTAAGTTGAGTCAAACTTGCGATTTGCCTTCCACTGCTCAAAGCGTGCAGGGTTGTGTACCAAGTCCCAGGCAGTGGAGAAGCCTTCAAGTGAGCTGCGCAATAGAATGGAAGGCTCCCAAAGATAGCCACTGAGCGACAGCTGGAAAGCAGCCATCAGAGTATTGGTACCCTTCGTCATGAGCCCAAAAGCTACCTGCTTCGGATTCTCTGGATCTTGCTGCGGGTTGGTTCTATAGTAATTCTGCAGTGTTTCCATTGCTCTCGAAACGAGGAGCGACATTTCCTCGACTTCGGCGGCAAAATAAGCGGTGAGACGTGCGGTTGAATCTGGTGCCAGTTGGCGCAGATAGTTCAATGCGGTGTCTTGCATGGTTCGCATCTATGTAGGCCTTTATCCACGATACACACCAACAGAGCAATCAGAGGGCCGAGATCTATCCCATGTAGTAATCAATAAATTTTTATTCTTATCATGCCACTTTCGAATATTGCGAAGATATTTTTCCAATCCTGTATCGTCAAGAGGCGAACAGTCGCTGATCTTGAAACGTCGAGAGCCCTCTGAACACTTCACGAGGAAATGCGGCGGGGGATGCTCGTCGGAGTAGACGATAATTTTGAGATCACCAATTCGATCAACCTCACGCTCAACAAGAACTCTGCGCCCTTGATCATCAATGATGGGGCCTTGATTAAATGACTCTTGAAGTTCAGCCACTTCTGAGCCCGAGACTTCGACTTCCCAATGTGTCATGGTCAGTACTCCTAAGGTAAAACTGGAATTAAGGGGGCCAAGCTCGAGCATTTTATGCGCTCTTCCAACTTGGCGAACCCGCCCCTTTAATTCCATTATTAAACCGGCAGCACATAGCTCATGCCAACCGCACACATATAGAGGCCGACCCCGAAGGCGGTATGCGCCATCAGACTTTTCAGCCGGGCTTGGGTTGGATTCGGCGTTTTCGATGCAGCAATGCCAAGCCCGAATGAGGGCTGCATGATCAGGAACGGCATCAGCACGGTGCCAACGCCAAAGAGCAGGGCAGGCAACAAAGTGGGGTGGGCGATCCATTCACCTGAAACAATGGCGACAAGTGCGAGCGCATACATGGCACCAATGACGTAGTGGGTGATCCAGCCGACCATGCATTCAAAACTTTTCGGCGCAGCGTTGGCGATACTCGCATGCATGAACCTGCCTTCGGGCATATGGCGAAGCCAGCGCCCGACCAGGCAATAGTTGGTCGAAGCAATGCCGAAGACGCGCTTCAGGAACAGCGCCCAAAGGTCCATAAACAACGTTGCGCCAAGCCCGACGACCACTGCGCCTGAGAGATAAATTGCTTCAGTGCTCAAAGTCTGCCTCAATAACGATGTAAAGATCAGGCCTCGCTACAAGTGCGTGACATTGTTTAGTTTTAATGACGCAATAAAAAGAACAGCAGCAATGCAAAAGTCCCGGCCAGAATTCCTGCGATCAGCCCCAAACCAGCGGAAAGAATGCGGTTCGTTTTGGCTTGCTCATCAGCCAATCGTCTGACTTCATCCGCGCTCGGCATGCTGGCTTGTTGGGTCAGCACCTGATGCAGTAGTCGCGGAATTTGCGGCAGGAGTTGCGAATATTGGGATGCTTCCTGCTTGACGCGTTCACGGAAACCGCGCCAGCCAACTTGTTCCTGCATCCACTTTTCAAGAAAGGGCTTGGCGGTAGCCCAGAGATCGAGATCAGGGTCGAGATCGCGGCCCAGGCCTTCGATGTTAAGCAAGGTTTTTTGCAACAGGACCAGTTGCGGCTGGACTTCGATGTTGAAGCGGCGCGAAGTCTGGAATAGGCGCAACAAAACCTGACCGAGCGAGATGCGTGCGAGTGGAAGGTCGAATACCGGTTCGCAGCAGGCGCGGATCGCAGCTTCGAGTTCATCCTCGCGCGTTTCTTTGGGCGCCCAACCAGACTCGATATGCAGCGTGGCCACACGCTTGTAGTCGCGTTGAAAAAAGGCGAGGAAGTTCTGCGCGAGATAGTTCTTGTCGAAGTCAGTCAGCGTGCCGACGATACCGAAGTCGAGCGCGATATAGCGATTGAAATCTTCACCGCCTTCACCAACGTAGATATTGCCGGGGTGCATGTCGGCGTGGAAAAAACCATGGCGAAACACTTGGGTGAAAAAAATCTCCACACCATCGCGCGACAGTTTTTTCAAGTCGATGCCCGCCGCACGCAACTGATCAATACGACCAATGGGAATGCCGTGTACGCGCTCCATCACGATGACCGATTCCGAGCAGTAATCCCAGATCATCTCCGGTACATGCAGCAGATCGGAATCGGCGAAGTTGCGGCGCAACTGGCTGCCGTTGGCGGCCTCGCGCATCAGGTCGAGTTCATCGTGCAGATACTTGTTGAACTCGCCCACGACTTCGCGTGGTTTGAGGCGCTTGCCATCGGCCCAGAGCTTTTCGACCAGAATGGCCGCTGTTTCCATCAGCTCCAGATCGCGGTCGATGGCGCGGCGCATATTGGGCCGCAAGACCTTGACGGCGACTTCGCGGCCATTGTGCAGCGTGGCGAAATGGACTTGCGCAATCGAGGCCGAAGCATGCGGGGTGCGCTCGAAGCTCGCGAACAATTGGTCCGGATGCTTGTGCAGCGATATCTCGATTTGCTTGATGGCGAGGTCAGGATCAAACGGTGGCACGCGATCCTGCAGCAGCGTCAATTCGTCGGCCATGTCCGGCGGCAACAGATCGCGCCGGGTCGAGAGCATTTGACCGAACTTGACGAAAATCGGGCCGAGGTCTTGCAGAGCTTCGCGCAGGCGCTGACCGCGCGGCGTCTTGAAGTCGCGTCCGAAACGCAGGGCACTGCTGATGCGATGCAGGGCCGGTGAACGCAGACTCTCGACGGCGATTTCATCAAGCCCATAGCGCCACATGACATGGGCGATTTTTAGCAGTCGGAAAATACGCATATCTATTCGCTCGTCATTCCAGCGCAGGCAGGAATCCAGAGACTTAACGTCACTAGGTTCCAGCCTGCGCTGGAACGACGGTAGTTGTTGGCGTTCGTTGCCAAGAAAACGGTCTTAGCCATTTTTCTTGCCCAGCCGTTCAACCCGTTTCTCTAGCCGCGCAACATCATCCCGCAAGGTACGCACCTGTTCGGCAAAACTGTTCACACTGCGTGGTCGCACCAATTGTGGATTTTCTTCGAGCCAGTATTCGGCGATGTTGGCCGCAAGTTTTTCCTGTGCGGCCTTGGCTTGGGTGACAAACGACCGGGCATCGGTGGTCATGCGATGTGCCAGAGCATCCCCGACGACTTTGCTCAGGTCTTCTTCCACTTCCCAACGCAGGTTCTCGACCAGAAAAGAAACAGTGTGGGCAAAATCGGCATCACCTTCAAGTTTCATCTGGCGCATTGCGGCCGGTCGGCCTTGCATCACGATTTGCGGTAAGGCTGAGAGTGGAAGTTCAATACGGACTGCGTGTTCTGCCTCCGGCTTCGCCAGTTCAGCGTAGCCCTCTTCGGTCACGCTCAGACTTAAATCAAACGGACTGACGACCAGCTTCAGCGTCTTGCCCGCATAGGGGAGCAGCTTTTCACGCGCCCAGGGTTCCTGCTTCAGCAGGTGATTGATGGCCTGAGGGAGCAGGACCAATGGTGACGGCCACGGTGGTAACGCGAAGGTTTTGCGGGCGACGCTCAAAGCTTGATGCCTTCGTGCAGCGCCACCATGCCTGCGGCCAGATTAAAGACCTGAACGCGTTCCAGCCCGGCGGTTTCCATCATGGCCTTGAGGGTTTCCTGATCGGGGTGCATGCGGATCGACTCGGCGAGATAGCGGTAGCTATCGGCATCGCCCGCAATTTTGCTGCCGAGCCACGGCAGAACCTTGAATGAGTAGGCATCGTAGATCGGCTTAAGCGGTTCCCAAACCTTTGAGAATTCCAGCACCATGACCTTGCCGCCGGGTTTGACCACGCGATACATCTCGGCCAGCGCGGCTTCCTTGTGCGTCATGTTGCGCAGGCCAAAAGCGACGGTGACGACGTTGAAATAATCAGAAGGAAACGGCAGCTTCTCGGCATCGGCCAGCGCCACAGGAACCAGCAAACCATCGTTGATGAGGCGGTCCCGGCCCACGGTCAGCATGGATTCGTTGATATCGGTCAGCCAGACTTCGCCGGTCTGGCCTGCACTTTTGGTGAAGCTGCGGGCCAGGTCGCCAGTGCCTCCGGCAATATCCAGCACTTTGTAACCCGGGCGAACCCCGGCGCGCGCGATGGTGAATGCCTTCCACAGCCGGTGTAAACCCGCCGACATGACATCGTTCATCACGTCGTATTTCTGTGCTACCGAATGGAAGACGCCAGCGACTTTGGCGGCTTTTTCGTCCTCGGCGACAGTTTCATAGCCGAAATGCGTGGTTTTGGCGGAAGTCATGGGCTTGGGTGAGAATGGAGTGACGTATTCTAGCGCGCTGTCTGGGTGATTCCGACTCTGGAGATTTCAGGCTGTGCCTCCATTTTCCATTCATCCTTCGATACACCGCACTGTGTGCGGCACTCAGGACGAACGGGAAATGGAGAAATACCTGGACTGGGTGCGGTCGTATTACAAATTCCCGTTCGTATCTTAAGTCTCCGTTCGTCCTGAGTAGCCCAACGGGCGTATCGAAGGATGGGCGGAGATTTAAGATACGGCTAACCGGCTTGCAACTTTGAAGTTATGCGGACTTGAATTCCAGCTACCGGCCCTCAACTCAGATTTTCTAATACAGGAGTCCGCATGGAGCAATATCACGGTACGACCATCGTCGCGGCACGGCGTGGCAATCAGATCGCGCTGGGTGGCGATGGCCAGGTCACCCTTGGCAATATTGTCATCAAGGGTACGGCGCAGAAAGTCCGGCGCCTTTATCAGGGCAAAATCCTCGCCGGTTTTGCTGGAAGTACAGCCGATGCCTTTTCTTTGCTCGACCGATTTGAGGCCAAGCTGGAAAAACATCAAGGCAATTTACAGCGTGCCGCTGTTGAACTTGCTAAAGACTGGCGCACCGACCGCGTCCTTCGGCGGCTCGAAGCGATGTTGATCGTCGCTGACCGCGATCACACCTACATGATTACCGGCAATGGCGATGTGCTGGAACCTGAAAATGGCGTCGCAGCCATTGGTTCGGGCGGCTCGTATGCGCAGTCCGCCGCGATTGCGCTGTTACAGAACACCGATCTGGCCCCGGCTGATATTGTCAAGAAGGCGCTGACGATTGCGGGCGATTTGTGCATCTATACAAATCAGTCGCACGTCATCGAGACGCTTGAATAACCACTCAAATTCTTTCCCCTCACCCTAGCCCTCTCCCGTGATCGGGAGAGGGAACCAGTCAGAGGTGTTTTTAGCTACCTCGCCCACATTAGTGGGAGAGGGCTGGGGTGAGGGAAGATTTTTATGTCCAAGAAAGTAATCCATGTCCCAACACATGACCCCGCAGGAAATCGTCTCCGAGCTCGACAAGCACATCGTTGGGCAGACCAAGGCCAAGCGCGCCGTTGCAGTGGCGTTGCGCAACCGCTGGCGGCGCCAGCAGGTAGCCGAGCCGCTGCGTTATGAAATCACGCCGAAAAACATTCTGATGATCGGGCCGACTGGCGTTGGCAAGACCGAGATCGCGCGGCGTCTGGCCAAGCTGGCTGAAGCGCCTTTCATCAAGATCGAAGCGACCAAGTTCACCGAGGTGGGCTATGTCGGTCGCGATGTCGATACCATCATCCGCGATCTGATCGAAACCGCGGTCAAAGAAACGCGCGAAAGCGAAATGAAAAAAGTGCGTGCGCGTGCTGAAGACGCAGCGGAAGAGCGCGTCCTCGATGCGCTGCTGCCGCCACCCCGCGACTTTGGCTTTACCCCTGGAAATACGGAAGCTGAGCCAGCCGGTGGCAACAAGGATGAATCATCGGCGCGTCAAAAATTCCGCAAGAAACTGCGCGAAGGCGAACTCGACGACAAGGAAATCGAGATTGAAATCGCGGTGCCGACGGCCAGTATGGAAATCATGGCGCCACCTGGCATGGAAGAAATGACCGAGCAGATCAAGAACATGTTCTCCAACGTCGGCGGCGGGCGCAAGAAATCGCGCAAGCTCAAGATCAAAGAGGCGTTCAAGATGATGATCGACGAGGAGGCGGCCAAGCTCGTGAACGATGAAGACTTGAAGGCACTCGCGGTGAAGAATGTCGAACAGAACGGCATTGTCTTTCTCGATGAGATCGACAAGATCGCCTCGCGTCAGGAATACGGTGGCGCTGATGTTTCGCGTCAGGGCGTGCAGCGCGATCTGCTGCCGCTGGTTGAAGGCACGACGGTTTCGACCAAGTACGGCATGATCAAGACGGATCACATCCTGTTCATCGCATCAGGCGCGTTTCATCTGGCCAAGCCGAGTGATCTGATTCCCGAACTGCAAGGGCGTTTTCCGATCCGGGTCGAACTGGAATCCTTGTCGGTTGCTGACTTTGAACAAATCCTGACCAATACCGACGCGGCGCTGACCAAGCAATACCTCGCCCTGTTGGCGACCGAAAACGTCACGCTGGAATTTGTGCCGGAAGGCATCAAGCGCCTTGCCGAGATTGCGTTCGCAGTCAACGAGAAGATGGAGAACATCGGTGCTCGTCGGCTCTACACGGTGATGGAACGTCTGCTCGAAGAGCTTTCCTTCGAGGCCAGCAAGTTGTCCGGGCAAAGCATCAAAATCGACGCGGCGTTTGTCGATGAGCGTTTGACCGATCTGGCCAAGAGTGAGGATTTGGCGCGCTACGTTTTGTAAATATGTAGCCCGGTTAGAGCGCAGCGAAAACCGGGACGTATTGTCGGCGGGTCTACGAATAAAAACCCAAAAGCTTGACACAGAGGTCACGGAGAAAAACCGGAGACACAGAGGAATACCTCAAGATTTTCTCTGTGAATCTCCGTGCCTCGGTGTCTCTGTGTTGAGAGGTTTGATTTGAGTGTATAGAGATGCCCGGGCGGGCTACGCAACCGGCGCTTCCTCGCGCGGGTGAATGCGTTTCAATTGCGCTTTGAGTTCCTTTGAACTCGTTTTCAGGTCGTAATCCGCTTGCAGGCCCATCCAGAATTCGGCACTGGTGCCAAAGTAACGCGCCAGCCGTAAAGCCGTGTCTGCCGACACACCGCGCTTTTCCCGTGCGACATCATTGATGCGAGGCGCGGGGACTTGCAGGGCAATCGCCAGTGCGTTGGCTGAAAGTCCAAGTGGCAGCAAAAATTCCTCCCGTAGCACTTCCCCCGGGTGGACGGGCCGTAGACCATTCACGATTTCAGACATATCGTTCTCCTAAATGGATTCAGTGATAGTCGACAATCTCGACTTCAAAAGCATGGCCGCTCTCAAAACGAAAGCACAAACGCCATTGGTCGTTGATGCGGATACTGTAGTTGCCAGCACGATTACCTTTGAGAGCCTCAAGCCGGTTGTTCGGTGGTACCCGTAAATCATCCAGCCGGGTTGCCCGATGCAGCATCTGTAATTTGCGTTCGGCAACTGTGCGGATATTGACGAATCGCGCTACCGTTTTCCCGGAAAAAAGGCCTTGTGTGTCACCATCAGCGAAAGACTGGATCATGCCAAATCATATAACGCGTTGCGTTATATATCAAACGTTTCGTGGCTTGTGCGGGGCTTTGGAAAAAGCCCAGTCATACAACCAGTTCGGCAAGGCGCGCAGCAGTTTGGCAACAATGCCCATCTGCCAGGGAATGACCGTGTAGCTCGTGCCCTTCTCAATGGCTTGGATGGTGCGTGCCGCAAAGTCATCGGGCTGCATCAGGAAAGGCATGGCGTATGGGTTGTGCGCGGTCATCGGTGTGGCGATGTAGCTAGGGGCAATTGTCACCACTTTGATGGATGTATTGCGCAGTTCGACCCGTAAACTTTCGCAATAACTAATGACCGCTGCCTTGGAAGCCGAATAGGCTTCTGCACCGGGCAAGCCGCGAATACCAGCCACGCTGGCAATGCCCACCAGCCGTGCTTTCGGCAAGGTTTTCATCGCAACAACAAAAGATTGGAAGGTTGTGACCGTCGCGATCAGATTGGTCTCGATGATGCGCTGAAAGACTTCGAGGTCTTCGGCATATTCAGTCAAAGTGCCGACTGAAATCCCGGCGCTGGCGATCACGATATCCGGGATACCGACCGTATCGATGAAGTCCTGTGCTGCTGCACTCAGGGCAGCACTGTCGGTGACATCCAGCGCATAGATCCGATGCGACTGAGCTTGGGGCAGGCTAGCAATGAGTGCAGTCAGGACTTCATGGCGACGTGCAACCAGCCCAACTTGTGCGCCACGTTCGGCATAGGCACGTGCCAGAGCTGCGCCTATGCCGCTGGAGGCGCCAGTGATGAAAACTTTCATCCGGCTGACGCCTCGGATTAGAAAAATCAGCCTTTCTTGGCAGCAGCCGATTTGTTAAGCAGGGCGCGTTCCGCATTGACGAAGTAATCAATGTTGCCAAACGTATTAGGGCCAAGACCGAGAACCACTTTGCCGTTCACGCTGATCGAGGGCACCCCTTCCAGACCATAAGCAAGACTCATCTGACCTGCGCGCTGCACCTTTGCTTGCACGGTAAATGAATTGTAGGTGTCCAGAAATTTCTTGCGATCAATGCCATTCTTGGCGGCCCAGTCGGCCATGGCTTCTGGCGTGTTCAACATGTTTCTTTCGTTATGGATGGTACCGAAGACTTTGCTACGCAATTCGGTTTCCTTGCCCAGCGCTTCGAGTGTGTAGTACAGGCGTTGATGAGGCATCCAGGCATTACTGAAGGCAGCCGGTACGTGCTTGATCACCACATCGGGTCCTTGACGTTTGATCCATTCGTTCAAGGCGGGCTCAAGTGCGTTGCAGTGCGGGCAGCCGTACCAGAAAAACTCGATGACCTCGATCTTGTTGGGAGACTCGGTCGGTTGAGTGGGCTTGAGGATGCGATAGTCCACGCCTTCTTCGGGTACTTTCTGCGCACTTGCGCCGAAGCCGACTCCCAGCAGACCCAAACCAAGGGCGGTGCTGAATAAAGCGCGGGTGAAAAAGCGAGTCAGAATATTGTGTTTCATCTCGGATGCCTTTGTTTGAGAAAGAACAAATCGTATAAGAGGGGAGAGAAAAAGGGGAAAAGAAAAAGCGAAAAAAATCGGAGGATTCAGGGCTTGGATGGCAACTCGGTCCAGGAGTTCCTACACAAAAGCATCATCCGCCGGGAACCAAGGCCACGTCGACCCCATTTTCGGTCAGACGCTGACGCACTCGATTCAGATCGTCGATGCGTCCGTATGGACCGAGACGCACGCGATATAAGGTTTCATTATTGATGACCGTTGGGGAGGTTTGCGCTTCGAAACCCAGCAAAGCGAGCTTGGCCTTCATGTTTTCAGCTTCTGCAGCACTCCGGAATGCACCGGCTTGCAGATAATTCGTGGCGGTCCCAGGCTGGCCCGCAGGTTGTGGTCCAACCAGCGTGGGCGCAGCGACCGTAGGTGGACTGGAGATCGAAACAGGCGGCGTGTCTTTGGAATAAAGCGTTTTGTTGGGATCCGGCAATTTGCCCGCCGCAGCTTCTTCCGTAACGGGGGCCGTTCCGCTGGGCGTGACCTTGTTCATGAAAGGCATGGGCCCCTTGGTGATCGCTAAGGCGACCGCCAGGGCAATTGCCAGACCAACGACCAGGCCGACAATGAAACCCACCATCGTGGTGCCCCGCTGTCGTTGAAAAAAATTACGGTTTGAAAACGAACTCAACATACAAACCTCTCCGAAAGTATTGGGGGTAACGTGTGCATGGTTTAGTGGTCAACAGGCACTAAGGCTGCTACATTTTTTCTGGCGCGGAAACACCAATCATCGCCAATCCATTTTGCAGCACTTGTCGCGTCGCCAGCAGCAAGGCCAAGCGAGCCTGTTTGAGCGCCGGATCATCCACCAGCACGCGCTCTGCATTGTAATAGCTGTGCAGGTCGGCGGCGCAATCCTTGAGATAAAACGCGACTTGATGAGGCGCCAGATCCTGCGCGGCCATCGTCAGGGTTTCAGGAAACTCGGCCAGCCGCTGTAGGAGAGCCGCCTCACGAGGCGAGGTCAGTGGACTGAGATCAACATCGGAAAGAGTGGCCGTATTGCCACCCCACTGATTCAGCACCGAGCAGATGCGTGCATGCGCGTACTGAACGTAGTACACTGGATTTTCTTCTGATTGCGACAGCGCGAGATCGACATCGAAAGTGAATTCGGTGTCGGCCTTGCGGCTGATCAGGAAGAAACGCACGGCATCACGCCCGACCCACTCAATGAGGTCGCGCACCGTGACATAACTGCCTGCCCGTTTGGAAATCTTGACCTCTTCCCCGCCGCGCATGACCCGAACCATTTTGTGCAGCACGTAATCGGGATAAATTTTCGGCAAGCCAAGACCTTGCGCGTCCGAGACGGCACGCAGGCCAGAGCGCACCCGCGCGACGGTGCCGTGATGGTCGCTGCCCTGCACGTTGATCGCCTTGGCAAAACCGCGCTGCCACTTGTTGAGGTGATACGCCACGTCCGGCACAAAGTAAGTGTAAGTGCCGTCCGACTTGCGCATCACCCGATCCTTGTCGTCGCCGATATCGGTGAATGCGGTGGTGCGCAGCCACAGCGCGCCGTCCTGCTCGTAGGTGGTACCGGCCTCGATGAGTGCTTTGACGGTCGCTTCGACACGGCCTTCGGTATAGAGCGATGACTCCAGAAAATAATTGTCGAACTGCACGCCAAAGGCTTGCAGATCCAGATCCTGTTCGTGACGCAAATACGCGACGGAGAATTGGCGAATGGAATCGACATCATTAACATCGCCCGAAGCGGTGAAGCTGCGGTCATCAGCAGTCACGGTTTTTTTCGCGAGGAAATCAGCAGCAATCTCGGCGATGTAATCACCGTTATAAGCGGCTTCCGGCCAGCCCGCATCGCCCGGTTTTACGCCTTTGGCGCGGGCTTGAACCGAAGTGGCCAGCGTCGCAATCTGCACACCCGCATCGTTGTAATAGAACTCACGCGTCACGGGGTGTCCCTGCGCTTCGAGAAGTGCTGCCAACGCGTCACCCAACGCAGCCTGACGGCCATGACCGACATGCAAGGGCCCGGTCGGATTGGCCGAAACGAATTCAATCAGCACCTTTTCCCCATTGCCAGGTTGCGTGCCAAAGGCCTTGCCTTGCTCGAATACTTTTTTGACGACGACCTGCTTCGCTGCAGCGGTTAAACGCAAGTTGATGAAACCTGGCCCGGCAATTTCTGCCGCTGCGATCAAAACCTTTGCATCTGCATTGGCCGCAAGCGTATCAACAATCGCTTGTGCCACTTCGCGCGGATTGCGCTTGAGTGGTTTGGCAATCTGCATCGCGATATTGCAGGCCAGATCGCCATGCTCGGCGACCTTGGGACGCTCGAGCAAGACAGTCGGTTTCAGATCGGTTCCGGCCAACAACGGTGTCAACGCGGCAGCAATGTGATGGGCAATCTGTTGTTTTTGAATGGGGAGCATAAGTGAGCGTGAAGCGGGCGCATCGATTGATGCGCAAGCCTTGAATTATAACGACCGCATTAAGCGTACCAATATTTGGTGTCGCGCAATTAAAATCTGAAAGCTTTACACAGAGTTCACAGAGATGAAGGGCATTTACTTAAGCACCGTCATCCCCGCGAAGGCGGGGATCCAGTGTCTTTATCCACCTGAAGTCGCTGGATTCCCGCCTTCGCGGGAATGACAAAATATGGAAGACACGCCTTAAGTAAGTGCCATTCGCCACAGAGATATCTTCCGATTTTCTCTGTGAAACTCCGAGTCTCTGTGCCTCTGTGTTGAGAGGTTTACTTCAAAGCACAGTCAGCGCTTCTTGGCCCTTGGATGCGCCTCGTCATACACCTTGGCCAGCCTCTGAAAATCCAGACTGGTGTAAACCTGAGTTGCCGCAATGCTGGCGTGGCCGAGCATTTCCTGTACGGCGCGCAGGTCGCCACTGGACTGCAACACGTGCGAGGCGAATGAGTGGCGCAACATGTGCGGATGGACTTTGGCGGGCATACCCAAGCGGATCGCGTGGGCCTTGAGGCGCAGTTCAATACTGCGGCCCGACAAACGCGTGCCGCGTTCAGACAAGAATAGGGCGTACTGTTCCCCTTCCTTAGGTTTCTTTTTCTTACTGGATTTAATAAATTGATCCCGCACATTGAGCCAGGCTTGAAGCGCAGTCAAAGCCGGTGCGCCGACAGGCACGGTGCGTTGTTTGTTGCCTTTGCCGGTGACAGTGATCTCACCGGCCTCGAAATCGATCCAGCCGGAAGATTTGTACTCGCCATCTTTGACGTAATGCTGATCCAGTCCCACGACTTCGGAGAGCCGCAGTCCCGACGAATAAAACAGTTCGAACATGGCGGCGTCACGCAAAGCCAGTAAAGCATCGTCTTCGTTTTTCAGGCTGGTCTGGCTGACCAGCTCGACTGCCAAGTCGGGTGACAACGCCTTGGGCAGACGTTTACCCGGTTTGGGTGCTCTGATATCGGCCACCGGATTAGCCTTGACGTTCGCGTCACACTCTTGCCGCAACATCAGCCATTGATAAAAAGTACGCCAGGCCGAAAGACTGCGGGCAATGGAACGCGCAGATAAGCCTTGGGCATGCAGCTTACCCGCAAAGCGCCGGATGTGATGATCTTCCAGTTGATCGAGCGCGACTTTGGCATGCTCGGCAGTAAACCCGGCCAGACGCAGCAAATCGCGTTGGTAGTTGCTGAGGGTATGCGATGAAAGCTGGCGCTCGAATTTGAGGTGGTCGAGATAGCGTTGGATCAAATCCGGCTTGATTGAATCAGGCTTAGTTAAATCCAACTGAGTCAAATCCGATGACAGGGCCGCTGCATCGGTCATCGCGGCACTCCTCAGGTCAACAGGCGCGTGAGTGCGGCGCTGGCGGTTTCACCGATATGCGACAAAAAGTCGGTGCCCATTTCACTATGAAAGCGGCGTGGATCGGCCGAGCCGAGGACGAGCAGGCCAAAGCTTTCTGAAGCGGCGCCGCGTCGCAATGGAATCAAGGCGATTGATTGAATGTTGGCCTCCTTGAGCAATGCGACCGCGTCGGCTTTGGCTTCGGTGGCCGGGCCGCAATAGGGTGATTGCTGCTGGTCCGCTTGACGAATCAACTCAACGGGGACGGTCTCGGTACAAGCCAGGCCGGTCAGTTCAGGGCTGCTGGCCCAGACCCGCAAGGCCAGATGCGGAACGTTGAAAATTTCGCTGAGCGACGCGGTCAATGTCTCCGGCACCAGGTGAGCCTGACGTTGCAACAACAATAGCCGCGTCCAGCGCTGGAATTTTTCGGCAATCGCTTCGTTCTCCTGACCATAGCGCATCAGTTCAGCGATTTTCAGTTCCAGCACTTTGTTTTTTTCGCGCAGCGTCATCATCTGGCGCTCAGTCAGCGAAATGGCGCGACCGCCATGTGCAGAGGGCAGGGTCAGCGAAGCAAACAGTTCGGGGTGCTGCTCAAAAAATTCGGGATGATCTTGCAGATAGGAAATGATTTCTTGCGGGTTCATTGATTCTGGCTTTCTGTTAGTCCATTTCAGAGAGGCGATTTTATGCTCTCCCCGCGTAATTAAATTTCGATCTCGCCTTCAAATACTGTGACCGCCGGGCCCGTCATCAGCACCGGTTGCAATTGACCCTCGCTTTCACCGGCCCAGCTGATCATCAGATCACCACCCCGTGTGTGTACTGTCACAGGCACGCCAACATCAAGCAGACCCCGCCGTATGCCAGACACGACGGCGGCACAAGCGCCAGTGCCGCAGGCCAGGGTTTCTCCGGTACCCCGTTCATAAACCCGTAGATAAATTTCGTTTCGGCTGATGATCTGCATGAACCCGGCATTGACCCGCTTGGGAAAATGCGCATGATTTTCGATCAGCGGCCCGTCGGTTTCCACGGGCGCGGTTTCGACGTTATCGACAATCTGCACAGCATGCGGATTTCCCATCGACAGCACCGAGACCCAAACGGTTTCAAAACCGAAAGAACTTTCCAACCCCAATGGCCAGAGCATGTCACTGCCTTCCGGTCGCGACATCAGGCCAAAGGCATCGAACGGGACAAGGGACGGATCAAAAATCGGCGCGCCCATGTCCACCGTCACCAAACCATTATCTTCCAGGCGTGGCTCGATGACGCCGCTCATGGTCTTCACCTTGAGCGCCGTTTTGTTCGACAAGCCTTTTTCGTGGACGAATTTAACAAAGGCCCGCGCACCGTTTCCACACTGCTCGACCTCGCCACCGTCATTGTTGAAAATGCGATATGAGAAATCAATCTCGGGCGTGTTTGAAGTGCCCACGACCAGAATCTGATCCGCACCAATCCCGAAGCGTCGATCTGCAATTGCCTTCCATTGTTCCGGCTTCAATTCCAGCGGCGTGCGCGTCGCATCCAGCACGACAAAGTCGTTGCCTGCGCCGTGCATCTTGGTGAATTTAAGCCGCATGTCTGTAGGTGGAATTGAATTGGCGTGATTATGGACGATGTTGTGGGAGTGAGGAATAAAAAATCTGACGCGGAGGCGCGGAGTACGCAGAGAAAACCGGGCTACAGGCCAACTGTCCACACTGCACAAGGGATTTTCTCTGCGTACTCCGCGGCTCCGCGTCGAAAGCTTTTTTGCCCGTATCAATAATACGAAGCTTCTCCCTCGGGCCGTGTCTTGAAGCGCTTGTGTGTCCACAAGTATTGCTCAGGCATTTCCAAAACACGCTGTTCGATGAAAGCATTCATTTGGGCCGTCGCCGCTTCAATATCATCACCGGGATAATTCTCCCAGGCAGGATACAGATGCACATCGTAACCGTCTGGAGTCATGCGCGTGACGCATGGAACGACCAGTGCGCTAGAGAGTTTTGCCAGTCGGGCTAGGCCGGTAATGGTCGCGGTTTGAATACCGAAAAAAGGTACGAACACTGCATCACGCCGACCCAGATCCATGTCGGGCAGATAGTAGAAGGGCAGGCCTTCCTTGAGCATTTTCAAGGTACGACGCACACCGTCCTGCCTGGTCAATAGCACCGGCTTGTTGAAACGGTTGCGCCCGGCCAGAACTGCAGCGTCAAAATCAGGATTCTTCTGTGGCGCATACATCGAGCCCGCTCGACGGTCCATTCCCAACAGGATGCCGCCTGCATCCAGGCCCACAAAATGCGGTGCCAGCAAGATCACCGGCCCGCGCGCCAGGGCCGCTTCGAAATGGTGATAGTCGATCCAGTGCACGTGCTGTTGAATCCGCTCGGCACTGGCCCACCAGAGCAGACTGCGATCCATGATGCTTTGCGCAAAGACTCGAAAATGCGCGCGCGCGATGCGCTTGCGCTCCGCTTCGGTTTTGTCAGGAAAGCACAGCCGCAGATTGATCAGGGTGATGCGGCGTCGGGCTGCGCCCAAGGTATAAAACAACCATCCTAGAGCCACTCCGAGCGCACGCACCAGCGGCAACGGCCAATTGCGCATTGCCGCCAGCAGGCGCAACGCCACACGTACCATCATGACCTATCCTTTTCTGTTGTTGTAGGAGATGGTACCGCTGCTTTCGGCGACTTGTAGCGGTTGTAGCTCCAGTAATACTGTTCGGGACAGCGGCGAATCAGGTTTTCCATCGCCACATTGATCTGCTGTGCCTTTTGTTCGGCGGTGCCCAATAAGGGGTCATCAAATGGATGAAAGCGCACGATCCAGCCCTGACCTTTGGGCATGCGTTCGCCATACATCAAAATGATGCGTGCGCCGGTCATGTTCTGTAGCCGTGCTGGCAGCGTAACGGTGAACGCGGGTTTGCCGAAAAAAGGCGCCCAGACTCCATCGCCTTTGTTGGGAACCTGATCAGGCAAAATGCAGATGGCTTCACCACGCTTGAGCACACGCACCATTTGACGTACGCCACTCAGATCGGCTGGAACGGCATGGAGGTTGTGGCGCGCGCGCCCTCGTTCCACGAGCGGTCGCAGCCAGGACTTGCGCGGTGGGCGATACATGGCCGTGAGCGCGGCTCCATCGGGCGCGGGCATATCGGCCAGATATTGACCGGTGATTTCAAAGCAGCCCAGATGCGGCGTCAGAAAAATAATGCCTTTGCCGGTTTGCTGCGCAGTATTGCGCGCGGCCAGGACCAGTGGCCAATTACTCGCGCTGATTTTTCTGACGACATCCTTTGGCGAGCGTAGCCAGACATAAGGGAGTTCCAATACGCCCTTGCCCATTTCTTCGGCGACGCGCCGCATCAAGGCTTCACTAAGCAGGCCGGCCTGGGCCAGGTTTTCCATCACATGCCGACGATAGCCTTTAGACCAGCGCAACACCAGACGTCCCGTCAAGGCGCCAATCGCGTGCAGCCATGAAAGCGGCAGACAGGCTAGTAAACGGAACAGTGCGGTCAACATGGTTAGTGAGGCGAACTTGTAAGAACGACAGGCAACAGAAAGTTGGCCGTATAATAGCGGCATTCATTTGCGGGCCAGCCAAGTTAATTCGACAACTTGCGGGGCGGCCCGGATCCGGTCACAAGCCCGATCGAATTCCGCTAAAGCGTCGCCGTCCTTCGAGACCCAGCAGAATTTTCCAAGTCTCTCCCGGTCGGCCACGCAATGTGAGCCACTTTTTTGACCAGGAGTACTTTATGTCCAGTAACGATTATCTTTTTACTTCCGAATCCGTTTCGGAAGGCCATCCCGACAAAGTCGCGGATCAAATCTCCGATGCGGTGCTTGACGCGATTCTCGCGCAAGACCCGAAAGCACGCGTCGCCGCCGAGACGCTAGTAACGACTGGGCTATGTGTGCTGGCCGGTGAAATCACCACGAGCGCCAACGTCAACTACGCCAACGTCGCGCGCGAAACCATCCGCCGCATTGGCTACAACGATCCCGAACTGCGCTTCGATGCCGACGGTTGTTCGGTGCATGTCTGCTACGGCACGCAATCGCCCGATATCGCCCAGGGTGTCGATGAAGGCAAGGGCCTCGATCTCGATCAGGGCGCGGGTGACCAGGGTCTGATGTTCGGCTATGCCTGCGACGAGACGGATGAGCTGATGCCGCTGCCGATTTATCTCTCGCATCGTCTGGTCGAGCGCCAGTCCGAGTTGCGCAAGGATGGCCGCCTGCCCTGGCTGCGTCCCGACGCCAAGTCGCAAGTGACGGTGCGTTACGTCAACGGCAAGCCGCACAGTATCGACACCGTTGTGCTCTCGACCCAGCATCACCCGAGCAAGACCCACAAGGAAATCGAAGAGGCGATCATCGAGCAAGTGATCAAGCCAGTGTTGCCGAAGGACATGCTCATCAATACCAAATACCTGATCAACCCGACTGGTAACTTCGTCATTGGCGGCCCGCACGGCGATGCAGGTTTGACCGGCCGCAAGATCATCGTCGATACCTACGGTGGCGCAGCTCCGCATGGCGGCGGCGCGTTTTCCGGCAAGGATCCATCCAAGGTGGATCGTTCCGCCGCTTACGCCGGCCGTTACGTTGCCAAGAATATCGTTGCCGCCGGACTGGCAACCAAGGCGCAAATCCAGATCAGCTACGCCATCGGCGTCGCCAAGCCCACTTCGGTGATGGTCACGACCTTTGGCACCGGCAAGATCGCTGACGAGAAGATTGCTCAGCTAGTGCTGGAACATTTCGACCTGCGTCCCAAGGGCATCGTGCAGATGCTCAATCTGCTGCGTCCGATTTATCAAAAGACAGCCGCTTACGGGCACTTTGGCCGCAGCGAGCCAGAATTTACCTGGGAAGCAACCGACAAGGCTGCAGCATTGAAGGCAGCAGCCGGAATTTAAGGGCTGATTTGCGGTAAAAAACGGGTGCCTGATTGGCGCCCGTTTTTATTTGTGTCAAAGTGTCTTACAGTTCAAGAATTAGACTTTTATCCCGATATGTTGAGAACAGGACTTCACGCACAGTGTGTCTCCCCCTAAACCAATAGCCATCATTCCCTTCCTGTCTTCATCGAGAATTCATGCTCAAGCGGATTAGCGTCAAACATCTAAGAAAAGGAATGTACGTCCGCGAATTGTGCGGCTCCTGGATGGAGCATCCCTTCTGGCGCACCTCATTCCCCATCGTCAAAGACAAAGATCTCCAGCAGCTTCTGGAAAGCAGCATCACCGAGGTCTGGATCGATACGGTAGTGGGTCTCGATGCCGATTATGGTCAGACTCGCGAAGAGGTGGATGAGGCGGTCGCACAACGCTTCAAGCAAAGTTTTATTTCCGGCGGCCCAATCGCAACGGTATCGATGCAGGAGGAGCTCCAGCATGCGGCAGCCCTTTGTGCCAAGGCCAAACAAGCGGTCGCAGCGATGTTTGGCGAAGCCCGCGCGGGTCAGCCCCTCGAGCTCGATCAGGCATTGCCGATGGTGGAAGAGATTTCGGGTTCTTTGATACGCCATTCGGGCGCCCTGATCAGTTTTGTGCGTCTCAAAGCGCCCAACGAATACGGGTACATGCATTCGATTGCGGTTTGCGCACTGATGACTGCACTGGCACGACAACTCAATCTTGACCCCGAACAAATCATTCAGGCCGGCCTGGCGGGCTTGCTGCATGACATCGGCAAAGCCCGCGTGCCCGAAAGAATTCTGGACAAGCCGGAAAAGCTGACCGACGAAGAATTCCGATTAATGAAAAGCCATCCGGAAATGGGTTACAACATCCTGGCCGAGAGCGAAGGGGTGGGCCAGATTGCCCCCGATGTTTGCCTGCATCATCATGAAAAGATTGATGGCAGTGGTTATCCTCATCGTTTGACTGGAGAAAAGATCAGCCTGTTCGCCAAAATGGCTGCCGTCTGCGATGTTTATGACGCCATCACTTCGAGCCGACCCTACAAGGAAGGCTTGGACCCCGCCGAGGCGCTGCGCAAGATGGCTGAATGGGGCAACGGACATTTTGACGAGCGCATCTTCCAGTCCTTTGTCAAAGTGATGGGCATTTATCCGATTGGTTCGCTAGTGCGGCTCGAATCGGGTCGCCTCGGTGTGGTGGTCGAGCAGAACCCCGCTTTTTTGCTGCTACCGCGCGTGCGCGTGTTTTTCTCTGCTCAGACTGGCAATCTCATCCAGCCCGAGCTGGTTGATCTGGCGCAAGTCAAAGACCCCATTACCCGGCGAGAAAGCGCGGGTAAATGGAAGTTCAATAATCTCGATCAATTGTGGGCCGGTGATGTGCTGCGCCTGCATCGCGTCCCAAACAACTTTATCGGGAAAGCGCCGCTTGATGGGGCAGCTCCCGGGCTGCAGACGTAATCGCATACGAACGCAGCCGGGCAGCATGATCGAAAATCTGTGAAGTGATCATCAACTCATTGGCGCCGGTGCGGGCGATAAAAGCATCCATTTCGGTCCGGACGGTTTCAGGCGAGCCTATCGCCGAGCAGGGCAGAACCTGATTGAGGATGGCCTTTTCCGCAGGGCCAATGCGCTTCAGAAAATCCGGATCGGGTGGTGCCAATTGCGTCGGGCGACCCGTGCGCAAATTGACAAAAACCTGCTGCATCGACGTGGCGAGCAAATGCGCTTCTTCATCCGTATCCGCAGCAAACACATTGAAGCCCAACATGACGTAGGGTTGTTCCAGGTGTGTTGATGGCCTGAACTGCGCGCGATAAATTTCAATCGCCTGCAACATCATCGCCGGAGCAAAGTGGGAAGCGAATGCAAACGGCAGGCCCAGCATCGCCGCCAATTGCGCGCCGAACAAACTGGAACCCAGAATCCAGATCGGCACATCGAGGTCAGCACCGGGAACGGCTCGAACCACATTTGATTCCGGCGACTGGAAGTAAGCCATCAACTCCAGCACGTCCTGCGGAAATTGATCCGGGCTGCTCGCAAGATTGCGACGCAAAGCGTGCGAGGTCGCTTGATCCGAACCCGGCGCACGTCCCAATCCGAGATCAATGCGTCCCGGAAACAAGGAGGCCAGCGTTCCGAACTGCTCTGCAATCACCAGCGGCGCATGGTTCGGCAGCATGATGCCGCCTGCGCCAACGCGTATCGTGGAGGTACCCGCCGCCACATGCCCCATCACCACCGCAGTCGCGGCACTGGCAATTCCCCGCATGCCGTGATGCTCAGCCAGCCAGAAACGCTGGTATCCCAGGCGCTCCGCATGTTGCGCCAATGACAGACTGTTGCGAAAGGCTTGCGCTGCTGTGCTGCCCTGCGTGATGGGAGCCAGGTCGAGAACGGAGAAGGGAATCATTGATGGCATGTCGGGGCGTAGACCGGTGAATCAAGGGTTGTGCCGGGTCTCAATAACTAAAACCGTTCGCCCTGAGTAGCCGAAGGCGTATCGAAGGGTGAGTCGCAAGGCGTTAAGGTTCGCACGCCGTGGTTGTTCATCCTTCGATACGGCTGACGATGGTGAAGCAATCGCCAGCCTACTCAGGACGAACGATTTGCCATGACTGACTGGAGCAACGCCATTTGTCCGCAGCAAAACCAAACGCCGTTCGCCCTGAGTAGCCGCAGGCGTATCGAAGGCAGCTTGCAACGCATTGAACCCGCTACTCCGTGGGATTAATCCTTCGATACGGTAAGGGTTGGTTGTCTACCCAGAACGAATGGCAAGTGGAAAATGATTGTTGCAAGTAGTCATTTTGGCCGCATCTCAGGAAAGTTTCCTTGGGGGGCTGCCAGGTAGCTGGACTGGGAATTGCCCCGCGAGATTAAACGTGTACTGCTGTTTCGATCCAGCCTTCTTTGGCTAGCCTGTTCCAGGCGACCTGAACATGTGACGGCTGCATAAGCTTGCGTTTGCGCTCATTCCAACTACCCACAGCTTTAAGGGCATCGTTGGGCGTCAAAACATCCGGATCGTGGGTTGCCACCCAATGTACCGTTGCAAGTAATTCCATTCCATACGAGGTCTGAAAACCATCAATAAGCTGTGCTACCCGAGCAACCCGATCGTCGAGTTGTTTATCGCCGGTCGACTGAATAAAGGCTTCTGCATCAACAAGAGCTTGGGTATCCGGCTCAATTTCCGATTCCACTACACCATCGCCCACGCCACGAATAAAGTGCCCTTCCATACGGTTCAATGCATGACGTAACTCATCAGAATAGGGGCCGTACTCGTTTTTGGTGAACGAAAGCTTCAAATTTTCTCCAGCCTCTTGAAGAAAATAGGCAAGTTTCTGTACCTCAACTCGTGAGAGTCCATAGTTGAGGGTGCGATAGGTATTCAACACCTTGAGAATTGCGGCCCGCCCACGTGTCATGTTCGGACGTTCGGTTCGTACTTCCATGCTCTTGGCATCGGGCGCCCCAAACGGCTCAAAAAGACGCACCTCTACATCAGGCAATACGGCAAATGCGGACTCAATCAAAGGACGTACTTCTTTCCAATCGAGCCCGCCATTGCCACAACCTAGGGGAGGAACGGCCAGTGAGCGAATGCCGAGTCGCTTCACTTCCTTAACCAAATCCACCAGGCCATCTCGAATGAATTCGATGCGCGACTTGCCACGCCAGTGATCTTTAGTGGGAAAATTGATAATGAAATTGGGTTTGACCAGGCCGCCGGAGTCGAACACAAACATGTGCCCAGGGCGAACCAGCCCTGCTTTGCAAGCGGCTTCGTAGGCAGTGAAATTTTCAGGCCACTTGTTCTTGAATTGCAAGGCAATGCCCTTGCCCATCACGCCGACGCAATTGACCGTATTGACAATGGCGTCCACATCATCCTGCTTCAGTAGATCGCCCTGGGTAAGTTTGATCGCCACAGTTATTGCCCCAAAAAGTACCAGTCAGGTTTGACTTCCACCGGTAAGTGTACCCCTGCTTGTTCAAGAATGGCGCGAACCTGGGTTCGCTTTGCTGCATCAATTACACCTATCTTGCTTATGTGGGCGAGTGGTACATGTGTCTTTACCAAAAATTCTGCTTGCCTGCGTTCCATCCGGTCTGAATAACGGTCATGACCAGGGCGGCTTTGCCAATATTTGCAAAACCCGTCCAGAGCTTGATCTTCAGTAAGCAAATCCCAAGCTATTCGGTCCAATTTATCCAAAGTTGTGTATGCCGAACTCCAGGCCAAGGTTGCATTGCAGTCGTAGAAAACAAACTCTGCCCCACTATCCGTAAGTTTTTCAACTGTGGTTTCCAAATGCACGATGTCACTTTGTTTCAAGTCACAGCCTGCTACCCGTCCACCATGGATAGCAAACAACATTGGGGAGCGCGGGGCAAAATAAAACGGCACAAAATCATGTACCAACCCGCCCGGTGGATTGGGCACATTTCGTCTAGCTCGTGCGTTTTGAGCGCCTTGATGGGCAATGTTCTGATAATTGATGCCTGCAGTAGCACCGGCATTCTTTGCTAACAACGAACCCGATGCACAGATTTTTTCCAGATTGGCAATCGCCGTAATATGAAAAAGGCGAGTTGGCTGTGGAATTGGCATGGACGAGAGTTTGCTTAGACCGCAGACGTGGTCGCGCGCATCCACTCGCGCACGCCTTCAAGATCGTCGCCGTCAACGGCCATGCCCAGACTGCCGTCATCATTCACGACGCGCAGGCGTTGTTGATCTTTGGTCAGGAACAAGACCTTGCCGTAAGCCTTCGGGATGCGCCGCGCTTTGCGAGCGGCATCTTTGACATCCTGCTTGGTTTCGATCAGACGGGCCGTCGGGGTTGCTCCGTCAAAGCTGCTTAGGCAAACGACAAAATCTGGATAGAAATAGTTTTGATGCTCGCCTCGCACCAGGCGTACCGAGTACGGTTTACGGTCTGGATTTCGATGCCACCACTGCACAAAATCGGCGCGATCCAGCGCCTTGGCAAACGCCCGTTCCTCGCCATTGAGTTTGCTCAAACCGTCATATCGGCCAATGCGCCAGGGTTGACCATCAACGGCAAGTTCGCGGTCGGCTAGCCACTCGCGCTGTTCCAGCAGGAGCGTTTGTTCAACTTGCGCCAGATCATCTTCTGAAGGTGGCAGCACGCCGTAAATATTCCGGCGCGAGCTGATTAGAGGCAGATGAGCGGGAAAGACCATCGCATCCGGGAGCGGCGCGGCATGATCCACGGTCGTGTGCTCGGCAACGATGCTCTGCATCAGTTCCACCAACTGCTCTGCTTCCCGCCGAATCACCCAGAACGCCGCATCGCGTGCATAGCGTTTCAGCTCCTTTTCATCTGGCTGCTGATCATCATCCTGATGCTCATGCGCCTCCTTGATTGCAGGCTGCAGCCGCATTGTTAGCACGTTCACGATGATGCGCACGTCCTCATCCTCCACCTGTGGCAGAGTCTTGAGGCAGGCAATCGCTTCACGCGACAGCGCATTGCGGTCGGTGATGATCTGCACGTCTTCCTCGTGCCTTGCGCCCTGTGTCAACTCGGTATGAACTTCCTTTTCCTTGAGCCGATTGAGTGCGGCCCGCGCCGCGTTGCGAGCCAGTTCATCCGATAAAGGCAGTCGTGTCGCCACTGCTTCCGAAACCTTGCCCATGTTCTGCATCAAAGGCCGCTGCTCGCGCGCCAGTGCCAGCGGCAAATCGGCCAGGCCGGATTTGCGCCGATAAGCCCGCACTTCGTTGACCTTGAACACTTCCATCAACTCGGCCTCGGTCACAGGCTCGGTAGGCACAAGCCTAGGCTTTGCCGCGGTCAAGATTACCTCGTCAAGAACCTCATCCTGTTCCGAATCGGACGTGCTCTGGCCGGCCTCATCGTTATCGTCAAACAGAGTCTTCTGCGGCCCGAATGAATCAATACCAGGGGCAGGGGGCACCTCCAAATGCGGGTCGCTATCGGGCATCGGCAAATCGTAAAGCACTGGCATTTGCGGCGTCTCGCGGTTCGTGTACACCACCGCACCGGACTGTGTTTGCCGTGTAATCAACTTTTCAGTTTGGCCTTCAAGCTGGTTCTTCACGTTCTGGCTGGCTAGCACCGCCGCCTCAAAGCCGCTTTGCGCCTCGGCATCGGCCAGATAAACGTAAGCCGTGTCGAGATCAGCCGGAACCTTGACCGACTTGGGAAATTTCTCGCGGATTGCCCGTGCCACCCGCATCACGCGGCCAATAAACTGCATGGCAAAGTCAGGGTCGTTGACTGGCTTGGTCGAGGCCAGCACAAAGGCGCGTGGCGCATCAAAGCCGGTGCCCGCCGACTGCTTGAAGATCAACACTTCTTTGCTGGAGTCATTGGCAATCGCCGCCATCAACACCGGGTCAGGGGCATTTGACGAATGCTTGCCAATCACAGCAATCGGCACCTTGCATAAGGTAACCAGATCTTTTTCAACTTCATCCACCGTTTTGTCGCCATTGGCTACCTGCACCAACAGCAGCGGTGTCAGCGCCACGCCCGCTTCCTGCAACTGACGCTTCAGGCGCAGATGCCGCTTCCACGCCTGCCGCAGCACCGTGCGCTTCAGGTCGGCCACGGTCTGTACGCTTTGGCGCAGGTCATACACCACCGCCTCAATGTAACGCTTGTTCAGGCGTGCACTTACGACTTCATCGCGACTGACGGCAAAGCTTTCAAACGCGCTCTTGCCGGTGAATTTGAGAAACTCCAGCAGCCGCTCGTCCTTCGGCGTGGCCGTTGCCATGATGAGAAAATCCGCATTCAGCCACTGCGCAAACTTGCCGAACTCGGTCGCGCTGTCCAGGCCGATATGGGCCTCATCCACCACGAGGCCGATGTGCAGGCCGCGTGCTCTGGCCCGCGCAATCATCGCCGCCAGCGTGCGGGTGTCGTCATCACCATCGGCGTCATAAGCGGCGTTGCGATCCCGCGCCCGCGCTACACCTTGCGCCGTCGAGAGCAAGACCATGCCCGCCTGCGCTTCCTGATTGCGCCCGGTCGCAAACATCACCGGCGACAGGCCGGGGCAATTGGCCGCCAGCGCGTCTTCCGTCTGCTGCACCAGATTCACAAACGGCACAAACCACAACCACAGCGTGGGCGTGGCTGCGCTGATATTTTCCAGTACGCGCGAAATCATGAAAGTCTTGCCCGAGCCGGTGGGCGCACGCAGCAGGCAAGGGGGCGAGGGTTGACGCAGCAGCGCCCGCGTCATGCCGTCAATCAGGCTGCTTTGAAAAATTTCAGGTTCCAGCGAGGCCGACTGTGCGGCATACAGATTCAGGCTACTCATGCGGCCACTCCCGCTTGTGCGCGCAGCAGTGTTTCCACCAGCCCGTAAGTGTTGGCCTGTACCCCGCGTGCAGCGAGCTGTTCGCGCAGTGTGTCGGGCCGCAGGCAATACACCGCCAGCCGCGCCGCGCCCGATTGTGCGGGCCAGGCCGCAAGCTGCTCGATCACATCGTCAGTCACTTCATGGCAGACCAGCAACTCACAATCATCCACGCGGCCCAGTCGCTGTATTGGCGCGTCAGAATGCGGCAGGGCCACGCCGAGCCGATGCAGCGCCAGCCACTGAAAAGCCAGCGCCGGACTGGCCTCGAAATAAGCGTCGGCAGCCTGAATTTTTTCAAGCTGCAAATAGGCAAACTCGCCACCCTGCGCCACGCTGTAACCCGGCTTGTTGCCATAGCCCTGCATCACCCGGCGCATGCGTTCGGCACACAAATCGCGGCACAGATTCTTCTCCGGCTCTTTGACCGTTGCTTCAGTGCTGGAGCAGAGAATGAAGCGCCGTTGCCCGCCGTCTTCCGCATTCAGTTCGAGGACGGCTTGACCGGTGGTGGCTGAGCCTGCGAAAAAATCCAGAACAATGTCATTGGGCTTTGTCGCTTGGGCAAGCAAGCTATAAATCAGAGAAAAAGGTTTGGGATAAGGGAAATCTTTGTTGCCGATAATTTTCTTAACCAAAGCAGTACCTTCGGAAGTATTTCCGACAGTTAAAGTAATCACGTCGTCTGCATCTTCATCATCAAGCGCACCTTCTGCCGCAGGTTGCATCCATGACGATAAGGGTGTTACATCACGCAGTAAATTCCGTCTAAATCGTTTGTACCGTGGTTTGCCGTAACCAATTTTTCGACCAACCCAGTTTTGGAGAGGCTCGATATAGCTCAGCAACCGGTTAACTTTAGGATCTTTTTCTGCAAGGGCCGCTAAGTTTTTGAGTTGAAGGTAAATGCGTAGCTGCTTTGGGGCTACCCCTGCTTTTATTGCTTTTAGCAACTCTTGTTCGGTTGCATATATGGCCGTTTCTTCGTTTGTTGGCCACAGAATGCGTTTCTCTTGAATGATGGTTTCAATCGGGTCGGCCTGTAGTTTCTTTTTTAAGGGCCGGCTTGTCGAAGAAAAACGCCAGACGCTATCTGGATCACATAAATACCAAGTATCAGTTTCCGGATTGAGGATTGAGTAGTAAGCCTCAGGTCTTTCTTTGGCGTTGTGAGCTTTAACCAAATTGTCGTTGATCCATGCACCTCTTTGATCGTTGTCAGGATTTCCGTATTGATCTTCATCGCGACCACTACCAGTGAATTCAAAACCTTCATTTGCATAGATCAACACATGCTCATGGTTGGTCGAGTGGAAAGCGCCTTTCGTATCATTCCCTCCGGTTCGACTGCGCCAAACAAAGCTACCCACTCGCCGCCCCGGAAACACCTCGTCCATCAACAGCTCTAGCCGCGCCCGGTTTTCATCGTTGATCGAAACCAGAATCACGCCGTCAGGCGTCAGCAGATCACGCGCCAGCGTCAGGCGGCGATAAAGAAATTCCAGCCACATCGAATGCCGCCAGCGGTCGTTGGCACCCACATAGTGGTCGTTGTAAACCCAGTCCTTGTTGCCGGTGTTGTAGGGGGGGTCGATGTAAATGACGCGGACGCGCCCTGCATGAGTGCTGCGCAAGAGCCGCAGCGAATCGAAGTTGTCGCCTTCGATAATGAGGTTACGATGGGGCGCATCGGCCGCCATGTCGTTGGGTCGATGGCTCCACTCTTGCACCAGACGCGGCAGCGGCATATCCGCATTCAGCGCCGCATCCCGTTCGATGGCGCTGGCTTCCCAATACAGGCCGAGCTTCTGCTTGGTCAAATGTTCCACCAGCAGACGGCGCAACTGCTGGGCGTTGAGGCCGTCCAGTTGTGCGAGTAAGTTTTTGGGGGCTTGCGGAGTGCTCATCTGGTTTTATTCTTCAGCTCAAATGCCGACAGGATTATGCATCAGTCCACACACCTGATTCCGTTTGCTACTTCGAAAAGCTCAGGACATGCTCTGGTTAGCCGCAGGCGTATCGAAGAGCAAGTCGCAAGGCGTTGAACCTGGTACTTCGTGGTTTTCATCCTTCGATACGGCCTTTGGCCTACTCAGGACGAACGGACTGGGGGAATTCATACACATGTATAGAAAACCGTACTTTTCTATACATGCCGGGCTGATGTGCATAGAAAACAGCACTCATTGACGCGGTTTCCCAAGCTTGAGTTAAAATCACTGCCTGCCAAGGAGCGTTGCGATGGATCTTCGATCCACCAGGCTTGGCTGATGCGGACGTTCAGTCCCATTCATTTGGAACCGCGCTCGCCCACTTTTATTTTTCTTAAAGGAGGCGCGAGATGAGCGCTGTATTGAAATCCACCAACTTTACCGATTACAAGGTTGCCGACCTGTCGCTGGCCGACTGGGGCCGCAAGGAAATCCGCATTGCCGAAACGGAAATGCCGGGTTTGATGGCGATCCGCGCGGAATACGCGGCCAGCCAGCCGCTCAAGGGCGCGCGCATTACCGGCTCGTTGCACATGACGATTCAGACGGCGGTGTTGATTGAGACGCTGGCCGCACTGGGTGCCCAAGTCCGCTGGGCCTCGTGCAATATCTTCTCGACGCAAGATCATGCTGCTGCGGCCATCGCTGCTGCGGGTATTCCGGTGTTCGCGCACAAGGGCGAATCGCTGAAGGAATACTGGGACTTCACGCACCGCATTTTCGAGTGGGCCGATGGCGGTCTGACGAACATGATTCTGGATGACGGCGGTGATGCCACACTGTTGCTGCATCTGGGCACGCGCGCCGAGAAAGATATTTCGATTATCAGCAAGCCGGGCAGCGAAGAAGAAACTGAATTGTTCGCGGCCATCAAGGCCAAACTGGCAACCGATTCGACCTGGTATTCCAAACGTCTCGCCGCCGTCAAGGGTGTGACTGAAGAAACTACGACGGGCGTGATGCGTCTCTATCAGATGCACAACGAAGGCAAGCTGGCCTTCCCCGCGATCAACGTCAATGACTCGGTGACCAAGTCCAAATTCGATAATCTGTATGGCTGCCGCGAGTCGCTGGTCGATGGCATCAAGCGCGCGACCGACGTGATGATTGCGGGCAAGGTGGCCGTTGTGGCCGGTTATGGCGATGTCGGCAAGGGTTCGGCGCAGGCGCTGCGTGCGTTGTCGGCGCAAGTGTGGGTGACGGAGATCGATCCGATCTGCGCGTTGCAGGCGGCGATGGAAGGCTACCGTGTCGTGACGATGGATTACGCCGCCGACAAGGCCGACATTTTTGTGACGACGACCGGCAACTTCAAGGTCATCACGCACGATCACATGGCGAAGATGAAAGACCAGGCCATCGTCTGCAACATCGGCCACTTCGACAATGAGATCGACGTCGCCTCGCTGGAAAAATATCAATGGGAAGAAATCAAGCCGCAAGTCGATCACGTGATCTTCCCGGATGGTAAGCGGATTATTCTGCTGGCCAAGGGGCGTCTCGTGAATCTGGGTTGCGGCACGGGCCATCCGAGTTATGTGATGTCGTCGTCGTTCGCCAATCAGACCATCGAGCAGATCGAGTTGTGGACGCGCAATGCTGACTATCCGGTCGGCGTGTATGTGCTGCCCAAGCATCTCGATGAGAAAGTGGCACGCTTGCAGTTACAGAAACTCAACGCCACGCTGACCGAGTTGACGACCGAGCAGGCCAATTACATCGGTGTGTCGCAGCAGGGGCCGTACAAGAAGGATAGTTACCGCTATTAACGCACTGAACGAATCCCCTCCCCCTCTGGGGGAGGGTTAGGGTGGGGGCCCGCTTTCACTGGTAATTGCATTGAGCAGCTGGCCCCTATCCCAACCTTCCCCCAGAGGGGGAAGGAGTCATAAGCAAGCAGGAATACAAAGGAAAACCATCATGCGCCTCATCCTCGTCTGGCTCATTAACGCGGTCGCCTTGTTGGCCGTGCCCTATGTCATGCCATCGATTTCAGTCAGCAGTTTCAGTACGGCATTGATCGCTGCGCTGATCCTCGGCTTGGTCAACGCAATCATCCGGCCGATTCTGGTGATCCTGACCTTACCCGTGACCTTGCTGACGCTTGGACTGTTCATCTTCGTCATCAACGGCCTTCTGTTCTGGTTCGTCGGCAATGCGCTGGAAGGTTTTCATGTGGCCGGTTTATGGGCAGGGGTATTCGGCGCCATCGTCTACAGCGTCATTTCATGGCTGCTCTCCGCACTGCTGCTGGGCAAAGATTAAAAAACAATATGAACGAACGTACTTTCAGCTTCGAATACTTTCCACCCAAGACGCCGGACGGCGCGGAAAAACTGCGTGCGGTGCGCCAGACTTTGGCGGCACTGAAACCGAAATTCTTTTCAGTGACTTTTGGTGCAGGCGGTTCGACCCGGGAAGGCACAATGGCGACCGTCAAGGAAATCTGCGCCGAAGGTCGTGTGCCCGCTGCGCCGCATCTCTCCTGTATCGGTTCCACGCGCGCCAACATTCGCGAGTTGCTCAAGGAATATCAGGCGCTGGGCGTGCGCCGTATCGTGGCCTTGCGCGGCGACCAGCCTTCGGGCTCGGGACCATCAAGTTCGGGTGAATTCCGTTTTGCCAACGAACTGGTGGAATTCATGCGAGCCGAAACTGGCAATCAGTTTCATATTGAAGTGGCGGCCTATCCCGAGTTTCATCCGCAAGCGCATACACCCAAGGATGATCTGAATGCCTATGTGCGTAAGGTCAAGGCTGGCGCCGATTCAGCCATTACGCAGTTCTTTTTCAACGCCGATGCATACTTTCGTTTCGTTGAAGATACGCGCAAGCTCGGCGCCGAAGTGCCTGTGGTACCCGGCATCATGCCGATCACGAATTACATGCAACTCAAGAATTTTTCGGAGAAATCCAGCATCGATATGCCACGCTGGATTGAGGAACGCCTGCGTGGTTATGGCGATGATGTTGCTTCGATTCGTGCTTTCGGGCTGGATGTAACTGTGCATATGTGTGAACAGTTGCTGACTGGCGGTGCGCCCGGTTTGCATTTTTATTCGATGAATCAGGCTGGTCCATCGATGGCCGTGTGGCAGGCGCTCAAGCTGTGATAGTCCGGCACTTCGAATTGGCGCATTCATTCCTTTAGAAAACCTTCTCAACACAGAGACACCGAGGCACTGAGATTCACAGAGAAGTGCATGTCATCCTGAGCACAGCGAAGGATCTCAGGCATCTCTGCGTACTCTGTGTCAGGCTTGAAAGCTATGCCCAACCTGCTTCGGTGACGATGCGAGTCAGTGCAGCATCATGCGGTTCCGGTACAAACCCGTCCTCAGAAGTGATGCGTGAGCACTGATAGGCCACGCCGATAGTTGCAGCGGGATGCGCCGCCAGCGTGCGGTCGTAGTAACCACCGCCATAACCCTGCCGGAAGTGTCGCTGGCCTGTGCTGAAAAAACCCACACAGGGAAGCAAGAGCAATTCGGGAGTCATCGGCTCGGCCGCATCCGGAATGGCGATCTTGTGAGCATCCATGCGCATCGGACTATCTGCATGCCAGCGCAAAAACTGCAGAGGCGCATCCGCAGCAATAACCTGTGGCAAGCCAATTTCAAACCCGGCTCGATCCAGCTCTTTTAGAAGTCCGCGCAAGTCGGGTTCGTTGCGGATTGGCCAGTAAGCGCCGATCTTGCGTAAGCCCAGTTCCAGCAAATACGGGCGCAAATGCCCGATGATTGATCGATCCCAAGCTTCGCGCTGTGCGATAGTGGCTGCCATGCGCGCATCAATGAGTTTTTTGCGCAGGCTCGAACGGCTTGGTTCTACCCCTGTCTGATTGTTGGAATGAGGCGTCATGGTGAGCATGCCTGGCGGCTGCAAAGGATTGTCATCCATTAAAACATGTAGACGTTAGCTCTAGAAAGCCCGTTGTCATTGTTCGACGAGAAAGTGAGACGGAAGTGTGTCCCATATCTGTTTTAATGGATGGTCAGCCTTGGATTTTATGAAGCAAGCTATTTTGAAACTTTTTCTGCCTATGTCTTTGTTTTGTGTCCGGCCATGGCGTGTTTTGACCACTGCCTTGGTTTTGTTGTTGCTGATCAGCCTGCCTGTAACCACGGTCAACGCACGAGCAGCAACTAAATCGTCAGCCCCAACAACTGCGGATGATGCCTTTCTGGCCGTACGCGATGCGGTGCGTGCCGGACGTCTGGATCGCGCCGCCGATGCCGCAGCACTGATGGCCCGTCTTGAACCCACTCATCCTTTGTTGCCTTATGCCGAGTATTGGCAAATCAGCGCGCAGTTGAAAGCGCGGCCGGTAGCGATCGATGATGCCAGTGTGCTTGGCTTTATCCAGCGTAATCACGGCAGTCTGGTTGCCGATCTGGCTCGGCGTGACTGGTTATTGGCGCTGGGCAAGCGCGGTGACTTTGCCGCATTTGATACGGTCTATCCCGCCTTCGTGCTTAATGACGATGCGCAGGTTACTTGCTATGCCCTGCTGTCGCGCTACCGTGCCGCCACTATTTCTCTCGCCCCGGTTCCAGAACTGGAAAACCTGCTGAAAAACATCCGTACCGTTCTGTCAAATCCGCGCAACATCGAAGGTGAAGGATGCTCTGCTTTGGGCAACGCGCTGAATATTGATGGCCGCCTCAAGCCCGAAGAAATCTGGACTTGGGCTCGGCTCGCCGCAGATGCCAATCTGAATAGTGCGGTTCGACGTTATGTCGATTTTCTGTCCGATGTTCCTTCACCCAACGCTCCGCCCCAGACAGCAGTGTTAACGGTCATCCTCGACAAGCCTTTGTCGTGGCTGCAGAAGTTTAGTGGTGAGCCGACCTATACAGCACGCGAGTTGGTCTTGATGGCTTTTTCGGAGGTGGCCAGAAGTGATCCAGAACAGGCCGCGCGCATGCTCGAAGAGTTGCCTTGGTCAAACCGGCTCAAGCAAGAAGATCGCGACTATATCTGGGCCCAGATTGGTGCCGCCGCCGCCCGGAAGCAGTTGTTGCAAGCGTCCGAGTGGTCGCGTAAATCGCTTGCTGTTCCGGGTCTATCTGAGGAGATTTTGAGTTGGCATGTGCGTGCGGCCTTGCGTGCCCAGGACTGGTCTCTGGTTCATGCATTCATCGAAAAAATGCCAATAGAGATGCGACGCAATAACGATGGTGCCTGGATCTACTGGCTCGGACGTGCGCTGAAAAAGGAAGGCAAGCTCGAAGAGGCCCGGGCGCAATGGCGCTTGCTTGCTGGGCAAACTAATTTTTACGCGCAGCTTGCTACAGAAGAACTGGGCTTGCCGGTGACAATTCCGCCGCGTGCGCTGCCGGTCACTGAAACGGAACTGGCCGAGGCGCGAGACCGGCCGGGCTTTACCCGCGCGCTGCGTTTTTATCAAATTGACCTGCGCAGTAACGGCAATGTCGAATGGAATTTCACCGTGCGCAGCTTGAATGACCGCCAGTTGTTGGCCGCTGCTGAGTGGGCGCAGCAGAATTCCATTCTGGATCGAGTCGTCAGTACCGCCGACCGTACGCGTACTGAACATAATTTTAGTTTGCGTTATCTGATGCCATTCAAGGCGGCGCTTGCCGATAAGGTCGACAAAGCCGGGCTGGATATCGAATGGGTCTATGGCCTGATCCGTCAGGAATCACGCTTCGTCACCGCTGCCCGCTCTTCAGTGGGGGCCTCAGGTCTGATGCAGGTGATGCCCGGTACGGCCAAGTATGTCGCTCGAAAAATTGGCATGAGCGATTATCGGGCGAATGCGATTCAGAGTATGGAGACCAATCTGACCTTGGGCACCCAGTATTTGCGAATGATTTTGGACAATCTCGACAAGCTGCCTGTGCTCGCCACAGCCGGATATAACGCTGGGCCGGGCCGTCCGCGCGCCTGGCGTTCGAGCTTGATCAAACCGGTTGAGGGCGCTATTTTTGCGGAAACGATTCCGTTCAACGAGACGCGCGACTACGTCAAGAAGGTCATGAGCAATGCGGTTTACTATGGGCTACTGGACGGCAAGCCGCAATCGTTGAAAACACGTCTGGGTCTGGTCGTGCCGAGCGCGGGTAGTTATCTTGACACGGCTTGCATTCCGACGGGCAATGACGATGCGAACGGAACAAATGGAACGGCAAGACCTGAGGTTTGTTAGAGGCAAAAAATGAAACATCAAAATATTCTTGTGATTGGTGGTGACGGTTTCATTGGCAGTCATCTGGTTGCGCAACTGGCCGCATTGGGAAGACGCATCACGGTTCCTGCACGACGCCGCGAACGCGGCAAGCACTTGATCATGCTGCCGACGGTTGATGTGGTCGAGGCTGATGTCAACGATGCTGGTCAGCTCGCTGCACTGATACAGGGCCAGGACGCCGTGATCAATCTCGTTGGTATCTTGCATGGAGATACCGGGATTCCTTACGGTAAAGCTTTTGCTGCAGCCCATGTGGACTTGCCGAAAAAAATCATTGCGGCCTGCCAGTTAGCCAGAGTCAAACGCATTTTGCATATGAGCGCATTGGGTGCCGACGTGAGCGGTCCCTCCATGTATCAGCGTTCCAAAGCGGATGGGGAACATGCGATTTTTATCGACCCCGCTATCGCCGTAACCTGTTTCCGGCCCTCTGTGGTCTTTGGCCGTGAAGATCATTTCCTCAACCTGTTTGCGACTTTGCAAAGATGGTTTCCGTTCATTCCACTAGCAGGCGCAAATGCGCGTTTTCAGCCGGTCTATGTGAGCGATGTCGTGACGGCTTTTGTTAACGCGCTGGATGATCCGGAAACCTTTGGCAAGACCTATGAGTTGGTGGGCCCGCAGGTCTACAGTCTCGCGCAACTGGTCAAGTTTGCGGGTACAGCCAGCGGATACCCTCGCCCGATCCTCGGTCTACCTGATGGCTTGGGTCGATTGCAAGCCACCATGATGGAATTCGCACCGGGCCCAACGCTGATGTCGCGCGACAATTTTGATTCGATGAAAGCCGACAATGTCGCCTCTGGTCGCCTACCTGGATTTGAGGCTTTAGGCATTCAAGCGACGCCGCTGGAGCAGGAGGCACCGCTTTATCTCTCCGGCCAACACCCGCGTACGCGCTATGACCATTTGCGCGAACGCCACGCTGGAAATTAATTTGTTCTGATATGAAAACCTATGTCGTTGGCGGAGCGGTGCGCGATCGCCTGCTCGGCCTGCCAGTGCAGGATCGTGATCATGTCGTCGTTGGGGCCTCCCCTGAGAAGATGCTCGCGGAAGGCTATACGCCAGTGGGACAGGACTTTCCCGTGTTTTTGCATCCCGATACGCATGAGGAATATGCACTGGCGCGTACCGAGCGCAAGACGGCGCCGGGTTACAAGGGTTTTGTTTTTCATGCGGCACCCGATGTCACGCTCGAACAGGATCTGGCGCGGCGCGATCTGACCATCAATGCAATGGCCGAAGATGAGAATGGACGAATCATTGATCCTTACGGCGGCCAACAAGACCTGCAGGCGCGCATCTTTCGACATGTGGGACCCGCTTTCGTCGAAGACCCGGTTCGAATTCTGCGTGTGGCGCGCTTTGCGGCACGCTTCACTGACTTCAGTGTCGCGCATGAAACTTTGAAGTTGATGCAAGCTATGGTCAGTCGGGGTGAGGTAGATGCGCTCGTCCCCGAACGCATTTGGCAAGAATTGGCTCGCGGGCTGATGGAAGCGCGTCCCTCACGCATGTTCGAGGTCCTGCGGGAATGCGGTGCCTTGGAACGCCTGCTGCCGGAAGTTCAGCGTCTTTGGGGCGTGCCCCAGCGCGCGGACTATCACCCAGAGATTGATACGGGTATCCATAACATGATGGTGATCGATATGGCGGCCCGTCTGGGCGGCAGTCTGCCGGTACGTTTCGCGGCGCTGACACACGATCTGGGCAAAGGCACGACGCCAGCAGAGATACTGCCCCGACACCTCGGTCACGAAGGGCGCAGCGTTGAGTTGCTTGAACAGGTGTGCTCACGCTTGCGCGTTCCGAATGATTGTCGTGAACTGGCAATCGTTGTGGCACGAGAGCACGGCAATATTCATCGTTCCGGTGATTTTGGCGCGGAGGCCGTCGTGCGACTACTGGAGCGTTGCGATGCCCTGCGTCGGCCCGAGCGTTTCGCCGAGATTTTGCTGGCCTGCGAAGCCGATGCCCGAGGACGCTTGGGATTTGAGGAAACACCCTATCCGCCCACGCAAAGACTTTTGACAGCGCTGGATCGGATCGCCTCCATCGATGCTGGGGCAGTCGCCCAAGCGCATGCTGCAACGCCGCAAAAAATACCATTGGCCGTTCGCGCGGCGCGGATCCATGCCTTGGAGGCCCTTGTCTGAAAAATGACACATGCAAGGCGAGTTTGCTCCGGATTTTGCGAGCTAACTCGTAGGGACTGTTGTATTCTGGCAACCACTTTTGAACGGTCGTTCTGTTCAAAATCCATCAAAAAAATGTGCACTTGCAACATTTTTTTACAATTTGCTGATCGGGTGGGTGAGCCAACACTATCCTACAAAAATAATTAATAATAAATTAAACGAATCAATTGCTTAATAAATTCACGCGCCGATTTTGTTGACTGTGTCTGACGTTCTGAGCGGACTAATTTTGCATAAATAATAAGCATATAAAAAACAAAGCCCGAGTAATTATTGCTGCGCAGCATGATTGCCGCTGCTATGTTGCAGGTGCAAATTTTCTGGCTTTTCGCGAACCTTTGAACATAGAATGTGTCAGGTACATGGCTGCAAGGTCGCTGATTCTTCAGCACGAAACATGGATAGTCGAAAGACAGAAAATTTGTTTTTTGGCCCAGTCGAAGGCTTTGAAGTCAGGTCAATTTACCGGTTGAAAGCATAGTGAAGGGTCTTTCAGATTGACCGAAACGCTTTCAACAATCCGCTGGTAGCGGATACCTATTTTTTTAATGAGAGGAAGTAACGATGAACAAGAAACTCCTAGTTGCTGCGATTACTGGTGTTGTTTTAGCTGGTGCGGCGCAGGCCCAATCGAATGTCACCCTGTACGGTATTGTGGATGCGGGCGTGCAATCGGCCAACAGCCCGAACGGTAATGTCGGACGGCTCCAAAGCGGTCTCCAGAACGGCAGCCGTTGGGGCCTCCGAGGCACCGAAGACCTCGGCGATGGTCTGAAAGCCAACTTCAATCTGGAAAGCGGCTTCACCACCGATACCGGTGCCAGCGCACAGGGCGGCCTGTTGTTTGGTCGTCGTGCCACAGTCGGCCTGCAAGGCGGATTTGGCTCGGTTCAACTGGGTCGTCGCGACTCGCCTTTGGCCGACACACTGTATGCCGTCGACCCCAATGGCGTTGGCAGTGCCCTCGGTTTCAATGACATCCTGACCCAGGCTGGTCGCGGTTATACCCGTCGCATCAATAATCAGATCCGTTATGAAACCCCTGACTTCAGTGGTTTCAAAGCCCAAGCGCTGTACGCCTTCGGCGAAAGCAACACCGTTTCTGGCACCGCCAAATCGGTCAACGACGTGGTTGGTTTGAGCGCCAGCTATGCCAACGGCCCTCTGTATCTCGGTTATGCCTACCAAAGCAGCAAAGACCCTGCAGTCACCACGCTGGGTGTAACGACGGGCACAACGTCGAACAAGTTCAACACCATTGCAGGTAGCTATGATCTGAGCGTCGTCAAGTTCAGCGGCTTTTACCTCACCAACAAGAAAGATGTTGCTCCGTTGGTGCCGGTTCCGACCGATCAGCGCATCTACTCGCTGGGCGCGTCAGTACCGTTTGGTGCCAACCTGATTGCAGTTCAGTACGGCAAGGTCAAGGACAAAGTCAGCACGCTGTACCGTCCGACCGGTCCAGCCGATGCCCGCATGTGGGGTGTGAACTATCAATACAGCCTGAGCAAGCGTACCAATCTGTATGCCGGTTACACCAACATTCGTAACGACAACTTCACTTCCGCAGTGGGTGGCTTTACGGCGTATTCGGACGGCTTGTTCGATACCACCAGCAACAGCACACTGAGCAACCACATCTCTGCCAAGAGCGATGCCTGGATTGTCGGTGTTCGTCACATGTTCTGATGTAGCTCTAAGTATCTAGCTTCATGTAGCTCTACTAAAGGCACCCTCGGGTGCCTTTAGTTTTTTCAGTGCTGCTATCCATTCAAAGCGTATGACTGCGGTTGCCGCGCTCAAAGCCAATCAATTCAAAATCAATCCCTTTGCCAAAGGCGATGACTTTGAACAACTCACCCATCTCTGCCTCGGAAATTAGTTTTTGCAACACATTGGTCTGACGTAACCATGCTGCACTGTCTTCGCCATTGGGTCCCGGCATTCCTTGGAGCAGATCGGTGATGCCGCAGTTGATTAGAAAGTGGGCCTGGCTGGTGTAGCCCAACATATCAGCCTCTGCATTGAGTGCGGCTACTTGTACTGCACTGAAATCGACGTGGGCAGTAATGTCCTGCAAGCCGGGCCAGAGAAATGGATCCGAATGGGCTTGATGCCGATAATGCATCATCAACGTTCCATTCATGCGTTGCGGATGATAGTACTCACGCTCAGGAAAACCATAGTCGATCAGAACCACGGCGCCTTGATGCAGCTGCTGCGTGATGGTGGTAACGAACGCCGTTGCCGCGCGATTGATTTCGGTAACATAACCGTCGGGCAAGTGGCCTGAATCGGAAATGGTGGATTCAATTGCCGTGATCAATGCAGCATCGGCTATTTGATTCAGTGAGCGATCCTGGAATATCAGACCACCTTCTTTGTCAGCCGCTACGCCACGCTCCAGCCAACCATCTGCTGATTTGACGACCAGATTAACGGGCATCGCATCCAGTACCTCGTTACCGATCACGGCACCGTCAATACGGTCAGGCAAGCTATCGAGCCAAACCACACGTTCAATTAAATGGGGCGCATGCGTCGCAATAGTCTGCTGCTGACGCACACGCAGATCAGCAGAAAGATCAAGAATGGCATAACGTTCAGGCAGGGCATTGATGCGTTCCAGCTCAAGCAGAATATCTACGGCCAGCTTCCCGCTACCGGCGCCAAATTCCAGTATCTGCGGCGATGAATATTCCATGATCTGTGCAACTTGCCGGGCGAGCGCGCGGCCGAATACCGGCGTCATCTCCGGTGCCGTGCTGAAGTCGCTGTCGTCCTTGAAACCCTGGCCAAGCTTGGTCGAGCCGCCACTGTAATAACCCAACCCAGGCTCATACAAAGCCAGTTCCATAAAGCGGGCAAACGAAAGCCAACCGCCTTGTCTGCTGATTTCGGCCAGGATGCGTTCGACCAAGCTGGTGCTGATGGCGAGGGCGCTCTGAGACGGGGTTGGGAGTGCAGTTCGGTTTTTATGCATGACGATATTTTAGTGGGTGTGTCGGCATGGCCGCTTTCACCTTGGGGCGTCTACTCAGGCTGCGGTGATGGCTTAAACTCTCACCTTTGCCATTCATCCCCTCCCGCATGTCAGATGTAAACCCACAACGTATTGCACTGGTAACCGGCGCAGCCAAGCGCATCGGTCGCGGCATTGCGCTCGCGCTGGCGCGACAAGGATGGGATGTGGTCGTACATTATGGGCACTCTACTAACGATGCAGCACAGACCGTCGCTGATATTAATGCCCTGGGCCGCAAGGCGCTGGCCCTGCAAGCTGATTTGTCGAACGAACATGAAGTCCTCGCATTGATTGGCCGTTGTTGCGAGGGCCTTGGTCTACCTACTTGTATCGTCAACAACGCTTCCTTATTCGACTATGACGATACAACCAGTTTCAGCAGCGCAAGTCTGAATGAGCAAATGCAGGTCAATCTGACAGCGCCAATTTTGCTTGCACGCGAGTTGCACAAGGCTTTGCAGGATGATCAACGTGGCGTGATTATTAATCTTCTCGACCAGAAGCTGTTCAATCCCAATCCGGATTTTCTGTCGTACACACTTTCCAAAGCGGCACTACATACTGCAACGACTTTACTGGCGCAAGCACTGGCACCCAAGCTCAGAGTCGTAGGCATAGCGCCCGGAATTTCTTTACCCTCCGGCAACCAGACCCAGACAGGTTTTGAGCGTGCACATACGGCGACAGTTCTTGGTCGTTCCAGTACGCCGGAGGACATCGCACAGGCCGTCTGCTATGTTGCCGAAGCGCCTGCCATGACCGGGACTACGCTGCTGATTGATGGCGGCCAGCATCTGGTGCCCAGTGCGCGCGACATCATGTTTCTTGCGAAGTAGACAACCATGCTCAGTTCACTCTCTCATTCACAACTGTCTGATTGCCGCCGAATTTTTCTGCGCAACTACGCCATAGATGTGAATATCGGCATTCACGATTTCGAAAAAAATGGTGCCCAGCGCATCATCATCAATGCCGACTTGTTTGTGGCGCTGGCCGATACCCGTCCCGTGCATGACAAGATTACTGAAGTGCTGGATTACGATTACATCCGCGAGAGTATTCGCGCCCGCATCGGCCAGGGGCATATCAATCTGCAGGAAACTTTGTGCGATGACATTGCCCATGCCTTGCTGAAACATCCTCTGGTGCGGGCGGTACGCGTTTCGACTGAAAAACCGGATGTTTACCCCGATTGCGATGCGGTTGGCGTGGAAGTTTTTCATTTCAAGGACGGAGTGAAGAAGGGGAACGGCTGATGAATGCACCGCTCGCTTCAGTGCAGGCTGCGAATCTGAAAGACGCAGAGAAGGTTGCCTACGAGAACAACAAACTCGAAAAACGCCTATGCCGCTTGATGGGCCAAGCGATTGGCGACTTCAACATGATTGAAGACGGCGATCGTGTGATGGTCTGCCTGTCCGGCGGTAAAGACAGTTACGGTCTGCTCGACATTCTGCTCAAAATGCGCCAGCGCGCACCCATCAATTTTGATGTCGTCGCCGTCAACCTCGACCAGAAACAACCCGGCTTTCCCGCGCACATCCTGCCGGAGTACCTGAAGAAAATCGACGTGCCGTTTCACATCGAAACGCAGGACACCTACTCCATCGTCAAGCGTCTGATTCCCGAAGGCAAAACCACGTGCTCGCTGTGTTCGCGACTACGGCGCGGCATTTTGTATCGCGTGGCCGGTGAACTCGGTGCAACCAAAATTGCACTCGGTCATCATCGTGATGACATACTGGAAACCTTATTCCTCAACATGTTCTATGGCGGCAAGCTCAAGGGCATGCCGCCCAAGCTGGTGTCGGACGATGGCAAGAACATTGTCATCCGTCCTCTGGCCTATGTGCGCGAACAAGACCTGGCGCGCTGGGCCGAACTCAAGCAATTTCCGATCATTCCCTGCGACTTGTGCGGCTCACAGGAAAATCTCAAGCGTAAGGAAATGAAAGCAATGCTGCGCGACTGGGAGAAGCGCTATCCCGGCCGCATCAAAAGCATCGTCAGTGCCGTGTCAGCGGTGACGCCGTCGCATCTGATGGATCGTTCGCTTTATCCATTTGAAACCTTGCATGCGACTGGACAGGCCGATGTTAACGGAGACATTGCTTTCGATGAAGATCCTTGTGCCAATGACGCAGGTGACTTGAAATCAATTCAGATCGCCGCATTTAACGAAGACTGAAATCCTCAAGGAAGGAAGCGCCATGGCAGGCCAGGGTTCCGGCGGCAACGTACTTGCCGCAATTTGCAGTTTTTTTATACCCGGACTGGGCCAACTGGTCCAGGGTCGGGTTCTTGCCGCGCTGCTGTTTTTTGTCTCGGCAGGAGTTTTGTGGATTGTGTTGCTGGGCTGGATCATGCACCTATGGTCGGTGATTGATGCGGCACGCTGGACACCGGATTAGATGAGATTTCGTCTGTGCACGGTGCCAAGACTAAAGCAGGCAGCAGCTTCTCATCATCGAAAAAAATAAATACAGGCACATAAGCCAGCACCGACCAGATAGAGAGCCCATGTCTGTGAAATGATATAGGGATAGAGCATGAGAGCCACGCCGATCCATTTGATGTTGCTGGTGGAAGTTTTCTTGCCGTAACGATAGGCACCAAACCCGATCACACTAAAGAGAATCGAGCCCAACAAGTAGGCCCCACTGGGAAGTGCAAAACCCAAGGAGCCAATCGACTGTGGATCATCCATTTCGCGCTATTTTTTCTGTCGCATATCGATGGCCCAATCATCAATCCTGAATCTTGAACGGATTGAAGTTCGTTCCAAGGTCGTAGTAATCCTCATTCTCTTTGCGCTTCAAAAAACCCACAACCTTGTAGGTCACTGGGGTCATGACGACTTCCCAACCGGTCTTGAGGAAATACTGGGTAATGGCAACGATGATTACATCGTGCGTTTCCCAGATGCCATAAAAGGCGATGAAGTAAAACAGCGATGAATCGACCAATTCGCCCACAATGGTCGAGCCGATTGTACGCGTCCATAGACGTTTACCATTGCTCCAGACTTTCATCTTTGCCAGCACGTAGCTGTTGGCAAAACTGCCACACCAGAACGCGATCATCGAGCCCAGTGCAATGCGCCATGCGTTGCCGAATACTGTTTCTAGCGCAGGTTGATATACCTTCATATAGTCGCTTGGCCCGGCCGGCAAATTCACCACGACCCATGACATGAACGAAGCAAAGACCAGCGCTCCAAAACCTGCCCAGACCACGCGCCGGTCACGGCCATAGCCGTAGACCTCGGTGAGGATGTCACCAAAGATGTAGGAGATCGGAAAGAACAGGATGCCCGCGCCGAAAGGAACGGTACCGACGATCGGCAATGTGACCACTGCCTGTTTGGCGGCACCGATAAAGTTGGAACATAACAGCACGCAGACGAAAGCGGCCATCACGAAATCGTAGTATTTGTAATGTTTCATAGTAAGTCTTCAGCGAATGAAAATGAGGTGCGACGCAAAGGCTTTGCAGGTCTAGGCTGTGCTTGGGCGTGTCATCCGTTTCTTCATGCCCACGATACTTTGACACAAAATGAAGCAAAGGACGATGCGATGACCACGATTAAATTCATGGAATGGAATGTCGAGTGGATGAATGACTTGTTCGTTGCCGGGAGCGGGGCTGCCGCATACCGACCCGACACCGAACATCCTTACCATGCCAATAGCAAAGTCACAGTCAAGCAACGGCGTACTGATTTAAGCGGTGTGATCAACGAATTTGCGCCCGAAGTGGTCGTGGTGCTTGAGGGACCATCCTCGCGCGACGAATTGCAGTTGTTTTTCAACAGCGATGTACAAGGGAAGTGGCAGGTTCATCTGCAACCCGGCTCGTCACAAAGTATTGGCATTGCCGTGCGCACCGATACCGGCAAATTTGCAGCCCAGCCATTCACCGTATTTGACACGACCAAAGGCAAACCAGACGGCAAGGCCTTCGATGATTTTTTATATGACACCGATGGCGACAAGGTCGATGAAATGTACAGTTTCGAACGCCGTCCTGCTTATATCGAACTGAATCTTACAGGGGGCAAGAAATTCCGGGTCATGGGCTTGCATCTGAAAAGCAAAGGCATTTTTGATTCACTGGAATGGAGTCGCTGGTGGAAAGTGAGCGAGGGCAATCGCCGCAAGATCATGGCTCAAGCCCAGCGTGTTCACGACGAATTTGTGCGGCCCTATCTGATGAATGCGGCGACCAAAGACGTTCCACTCATTGTTTGCGGTGACATCAATGATGGCCCCGGATTGGATGAGGCCGAACGCAAACTGTTTGGCTCCGGTGTCGAAGCGTTGCTTGGAGATGTCTGGGAGCCGCAATACTGTCTGCGTAGTGCGCTGTTTGAAACCCTGCCAGACAAGAAGCGCGTGGCGCTTGATTTCAGTGATCTGGCAACGACGCGTTTTTCCGATCCGATTTTCAACAATGTGGTTCAGGCGGAATGGATCGACCATGTGCTCTACACGCAGAACCCTAATCCCTGGATACAAAATGCTCGCATCATCGACCAGCTGGCTGATGGGTCGTTTCTGACCAAGAAGTATCCGCACGCGTCGGATCATCGGCCTGTGGTGGTAGATGTGGTGCTTTAGCAGACTACTAAAAAAACTTTCGACGGAGAGACTCAGAGGCGCAGAGAAATTCAGTATGGCCTCTCTGGTTTTGCTCCGCGCCTCAGCGTCGAGAATTTATTGAGTCAGTAAACCAATTCATCCCAAAAAAAGCTTGTAGGCCGGATTGTCCGTCTCTTCTTCATACGGATAGCCGAGCGTCTTGAGAAAGTCGTGGAAGGCTTTTTTCTCATTCGCTGGTACCTGAATGCCGACGAGAATGCGGCCATAGTCGGAGCCGTGATTGCGGTAGTGAAACAGGCTGATGTTCCAGTTTGGATGCATGCTCGACAGAAACGCCATCAGCGCGCCGGGGCGTTCCGGGAACAGGAAGCGATAGAGCAATTCGTCTTTCGCCAATGCAGAATGACCGCCGACCATGTGGCGCAGATGCGTGCTCGCCAGTTCATCGTGAGTCAGGTCGATGGTGGCAAAATCGTGCTTGATGAACTGCGCAGCCAGTTTCGCGCTGTCGCCGCGCGCACGAGTCGCCACACCAACAAAAATATGCGCAGCTTTTGAATCGGCGATGCGGTAGTTGAATTCGGTGACGCTGTGTTCACCAACGAGCTGGCAGAAGCGCTTGAAACTGCCGCGCTCCTCAGGAATGGTGACGGCAAAAACGGCCTCGCGCTCTTCACCCACCTCGGCGCGTTCGGCAACGAAACGCAGTCGATCAAAGTTCATGTTCGCGCCACAGGCGATGCCGACCAGAGTTTCGCCTTTTAATTTTTCGCGCTCCGCATAGGCTTTCAGGCCGGCAATCGCCAGCGCACCCGCAGGTTCCAGCACGCTGCGCGTTTCCTGGAATACGTCCTTGATCGCAGCGCAGACCGCATCGGTATCGACCGTGATCACGTCATCGACATATTTCTTGCACAACCGGAAAGTTTCTTCGCCAACGAGTTTCACCGCCGTGCCGTCGGAAAACAGACCAACGTTCGCGAGCGTCACGCGGCGTCCCGCTTTGAGTGAACGTGCCATCGCGTCCGAGTCATTGGTTTGCACGCCGATGATCTTGATTTCAGGGCGCACCTGTTTCACATAAGCCGCCACGCCAGCGATCAATCCGCCGCCGCCAATGGCGACAAAAATCGCATGGATCGGTCCCTGATGCTGGCGCAGGATCTCCATCGCGACCGTGCCTTGACCGGCGATGACATCAGGATCATCGAAGGGATGCACGAAAACGAGCTTCTGCTTTTTTTCAATCTCGAGCGCATGCGTATAGGAGTCCGAATAGCTGTCGCCAAACAAGACCACTTCCGCACCGCGCGCCTTGACGGCATCGACCTTCAATTGAGGCGTTGTCGTTGGCATCACAATCACCGCACGGCAGCCCAGCCGCTTCGCACCCAGCGCCACGCCTTGTGCGTGATTACCTGCCGAAGCGGCGATCACGCCGCGCTTCAATTGCGCTGGCGTGAGTTGCGCCATCTTGTTGTACGCGCCGCGCAGCTTGAAGCTGAACACCGGCTGGTTGTCCTCGCGCTTGAGCAGGACGTTGTTCTTGATCCGGGCCGACAGCAACGGTGCCGGTTCGAGCTCGGTTTCTCGCGCCACGTCATAGACGCGTGCGGTCAGGATTTTTTTGAGATAGTCAGGGTGTTTCATGAATGGCGATGCGTTCTGATTTGCGCAAAATTGATGCAAAGTTTCTTGGGTCTCGAAGCGTAACCCGTTGTTCCACTTGGAGCAACCGCAGGGCAACTTTCGGTGCTGGTTCGAGTCTATGTCGACTCGACTGAAGCAGCCACTACAATAACCCATGCTCGAACACACCTTTCAACACTGGCTGCAAGTCGTATTGGCTTGGCTGGCCTTACCGCAATTCGGTCTTTCCACCGTTTTTGTCGTCAGCTTTGTCTCGGCCACATTGGTTCCACTGGGTTCCGAGCCGGTGGTGTTTGGCATGGTCAAGCTCAGGCCCGATCTGTTCTGGGCGACCATATTGGTTGCCACGCTTGGCAATACGCTGGGCGGGATGCTGAATTACTGGATCGGCTACGGCGCGCACAAGGCTTACGCCAAAGTGCAAGAGCGCAGGCATGCCGACGATGATTCTGAAATGCCGGCTAACGCTGATACCGATGTCGATGCCGATGTTGACGCAAACCGACCCAAAGCCTCAAAGCGCGTATTTGACTGGCTGGAACGCTTCGGGCCGGTGACTTGCGTACTTTCATGGTTGCCCGGCATCGGCGATCCACTTTGTAGTGTTGCAGGCTGGCTCAAGTTCTCGTTCTGGCCCTGCGCCGCCTGGATGGCCGTGGGCAAATTCCTGCGCTATCTGACCATGACCGCCGGACTGATCTGGGTTTTTTGAATGCCAAGGTTGGAGAACTCATACGTTAACGAAGTGATCGTCCCGCGCCAGTAAGGTTTTCGACCATCGGGATAGAGCCACGAAGCTTCACCGGTCAGCGGGACGAGCATGCCATTGCGCTCCTGATAGTTCGAAAAGTGCGCTTCCCATGGCGTCGGAACGATGCGATTGTCCACAAGAGCCCCTCGTGCTTCGACGCGTACGGATTCAATCAGGCTGGATTGATTGAATGTCACAAGCATCGTTATGCTGATTTGCTTATCTGCCAAAGTCGCTTGGGCCGAATGATCATCCACTGCATTCCAATGTACTCCCTGGCTGGGCAGCAAAGCTGTTGGATACCAGGCGGCTTCAGCAAAAAATCGCACCAATTCACCTTGGGCGAGATCATGAGGATTGATCGGTCCCGCCAGCGAAAACAGCCCAAGAATGGAAGGATTCAGGACCCCTACACCGTTCACATAGGCATCATGAACATAAACGGCGATGCCCGGAAACATGGCGATGCGCGCATTCCACACGAAGCCCGGCCTGCGTGTCACAACCCGCTGCGTTGACGTAAAGGGCTTCCACTGCTCACCTGCCTGGCTCAGATTGAAAGTACCGATGTGTTCAACCGTCGCAGCCGAAATGATCGGCTGACCATCTTTCAGCACTGCACGGAAGTAACGCTGGACCGGTGTGGGCAATCCTTCAAGCTCGCGCATGTCGTAGTGCGATGTGGTCAGTGTCAGTTGGCTTTCGTCCAGACGAAGCACCAAAGTGCGCGTCGCGTCAGCCCAGCGCCCGGCACCGTACCCGACTAATCCGGCCGCAATGGCTAAGACAGCAATCAAGCCCACCCCTAGCCAAACGATCAAAGTCACAGTCGTACCTCGGTTCACTTGTTGGCGAGATTAGACCAGTACAGATTCAATCGGTCGACGCATCGACATGGGCAGCATCGGGCCACGGCCAAACCGTACGACCAGATCCGGTCGCAGTTGACCCAGGCCAAGTGTGCTGGCAAATTGGGCGCGTACCGCGCCGACTTCGACCGGTTGATTCAGAAGCGCATTGCGAATCCCCAACGCAGTCGCCTGCAGCGCGAAGCGCTCATAGCACCGGCCGGTCTCCACCCAATGTGCCTTGTCGCTGACGTCAGACACGAACACGGCAAGTCCGGCCGAGTTGCGTATTTGTCGTGCGTAACGCTCGTTTTCAGATTTTGGTGTGAAGAACAGACCCATCATCCGGGTGCCCAGCCACTGCGGCACCACAGGGTTGCCAGTTGCGCCCGAAAACAGGCCATCACCTGTGCGGATGGCTTCCTCATCGCTGAAACGAATCCAGGTTTTCAGTTCTTCAACAAATGCCGGATCATTCATTTGCGCAGTGTTGCCGGACACCACGTACTCCAGAACTCTCTCCATGGCCGAACGTTCGGTCAGAAGCAGCATCCGAACGCCCTTGCCGCTGCCCGCTTGTTCAAGCAGGCCCAGCTCGACCGTGGACAGTGGTTTGCCGTCATAGTCAGTGCGCGTACATTGCCGCGTGGTAATGGCCTGGAACAAAGGGGACGTCCTGGCCTTTGTTGTCTCAAGGTTGACGGAGACCACGTCGGCAGTTCCTGTGGCAAAGTTGGTGCTGGCCTGGAAACCGCTGGCGAGGGCTGCGTGCACGAGGTTCTCTGTGGCGCAACCGAGCGAAACAAACAGGTGATGGTCATCAGGATCGACAACCGGGCAGCGCCGTGACAGATCGGGTTCAATGGTGATCAAGCTACCCTGCATTCGAAACTTCCAGCACTGGGTGTTGTGACTCGATGGTGCCAGCGTTGCAAACCGCACGAGTTCGCGTAGCAACAATGCCCTGCCGCTGGTATTGATCACAGCAGGACGACGGAGCTTGCGCGCGGCCTCCTCCTGACTAGCTCCTGGCGAACAAGCCACCAGCGCGGGTGCTGTAGCCGCAACAACTGTGCTAAAAATAAACTTTCTGCGTATCAAAATGGGAGCCTGGTCAGTTAAAGGTTATTTTTTTCTAAACTAGTCGATCCTTGACCCATCGTCTGTTCGATAACCAACACAGCTGAGCCGCCCTGAACTACGATACTGTTCAGTCTTCGACCCTTCCTCCAAACATCAAGCCAGAGTTGATCCTGGCTGGATCATGAAATAAAGCCAAGCCATGCCATTAACGAATTCCTGTCGATTACTCTTCGCATCGATCCTTGCGATCACGAACTTCTGTGCAAGTGCGGCGCCCGTCGCTACCGAGCACGGTATGGTCGTTACAGCACAACGCCTTGCCACTCAGGTGGGAGTGGATGTGTTGAAGCAGGGCGGCAATGCCGTCGATGCAGCGGTCGCAGTGGGTTATGCGTTGGCCGTGGTGTATCCGGCGGCGGGCAATCTTGGTGGCGGTGGTTTTATGACCTTGCAGATGGCCGATGGACGCAAGCGCTTTATCGATTTTCGCGAGAAGGCACCGCTCGCAGCACGACCCGACATGTATCTTGATGCCGATGGCAAGAAGGTCAAGGGTCTGAGTGTGCGCGGACATCTGGCCGTTGCCGTGCCAGGCACCGTGGCCGGACTGGAGCTGGCGCGTGAGAAATACGGCACCCGTAAACGTGAGCTTCTGATCGCACCGGCGATTCGCCTGGCCAAGGGCTTCGTGCTTGATCAGGGCGATGCCGACATGCTCAGCGCGGCGGCCGAATCTTTCCGGCTGGATGAAGCCAGCGCCGCTATTTTCCTGAATCACGATTTGCCTTTCGAAGCGAAGCAAACCCTGGTGCAGAGCGATCTCGCGAGGACGTTAAGCGCCATCAGTGCGCAAGGCGCGAAAGGGTTTTATCAAGGTCCGGTTGGCATGGCGCTGGTGAGAGCCAGTCAGATTGGTGGCGGTCTCATTACGCAGGCTGATCTGGATCAATATCAAGCCCGCGAACGTGCGCCCATTGAATGTAATTACCGCGGCTTCCATATCGTTTCGGCACCGCCGCCCAGTTCCGGTGGCGTTGTACTCTGCGAAATGCTCAACATCCTTGAAGGCTATCCGCTAAAGGATTTCGATTTTCACTCCGCGCAAGCCGTGCATGTGCAGATCGAAGCGATGCGACGCGCCTATGTGGATCGCAACTATTATTTTGGCGACCCCGACTTTGTCAACAATCCGGTGGCGCCATTACTCGACAAGGCCTATGCGGAACGCATGCGCATGGAGATTCCGTCAGATCGTGCCCTATCCAGCGAGATCCAACCCGGCCTAGGACCCCGATCGCCGAATGGGTCAACTTCATCGTCCTCGCGACCCCAGCCCTCACAAGAGGGCACCAACACCACGCACTATTCCATCGTTGATCGTTGGGGCAATGCCGTTGCCGTCACCTATACGCTCAATGGCTGGTTCGGCGCACGCGTAACTGCCGCAGGCACCGGCGTGTTGCTGAATAACGAGATGGATGATTTCACTTCCAAATTGGGCGAAGGCAATTCGTTTGGATTGGTCCAGGGCGAAGCTAATGCGATTGCTCCCGGCAAGCGCCCACTCTCATCAATGAGTCCCACCATCGTGAGCCGGAGTGGCAAGCCCCTTCTGATTCTCGGCACCCCGGGTGGCAGCCGTATTCCGACTACGGTGCTGCAGACCATCGTTAATGTGATTGATTACCGCATGGACATCGAGCAGGCCGTCGCCGCGCCGCGTTTTCATCAGCAATGGTTGCCGGAAGAAACTTCGGTGGAAGACGATGTACTACTGCCCGAAGTGCGCGATCAATTGCTCAAGATGGGCCATAAACTGCGCCCGTCACGACCCGCAAATCAGGTCGCCGCGATTCTCATCGGCGCGCCTTCTCTGGATGAAAAACCAGTAGGCAAGAATCGCTATTACGGAACGATTGATCCACGGCGCACCACTGGGCTGGCAAAAGGCTATTGAGTCTCAGTATCAATTTTTCGAGACGCTTGACCATCATAAACAAATCGTTTACATTCTGAAACGTGATCCTGTCATTTGCCGACACTGAAACCGAACAGTTCTATGCGACTGGAAAATCTCGCCGCATTCCTCCCGAGATTCGGTACCGAGTCGCAATGCGCCTCACTCAGCTCAATGCTGCAACACAAATCGAGGATTTGAGGCAGCCACCATCCAATCACCTCGAAGCACTGCGAGGTGATCGCAAAGGACAATGGAGCATTCGAATCAACAGCCAGTGGAGGCTGTGTTTCAAATTCATTAAGGGTGATGCGCTTGATGTCGAGATCGTCGATTACCACTGATCGGAGCTTTTTATGAAGAACGGTTTGCCAGCCATTCACCCCGGTGAGTTTCTCCGGGAAATTCTTGAGGACCGCGAAATGCCACAGGCACAATTCGCGCGCGCGATTGGCGTTTCTGCTATGCGCGTTTCGCATGTGGTCAAAGGCACGCGCCCGGTCACCGCCGAGTTGGCACTGCTGTTTGGCCGTGCTTTGGGCCAGTCGCCCCAGTATTGGTTGAATCTCCAAACTGCCTACGATTTGAAGCTTGCCGAACGTCAATTTGATCGCCAGATCAAGGCAGTCTTGGAACTTGAATCCGTGTAGAAAAATTGTTTCGCTTGGATATTGAGGCTCGTCCCGTATTGTTTTCAAATCATCAACGGGGATTGGTATTTGAAATGAAAAATAATGCGACTGTGGCACCTATTTTCGATGCTGGCCGGCGGTTCCAAACGCACGCAGAAGGCTGACATCAAACGTGCCAAAGTGTTGGCAGCGCAGCTGGATTAACGTCAAGGAGATGAATATGACCAAACGTATCAAGGTTGCTGATCTACCCGAATTTGATGCAGCAAGCTACCTCGACAATGAGACGGCGATTGCGGCCTACCTCACTGATATTCTGGGCGCAAACGATGCCCCGTTACTGGCTTCCGCTTTGGGCGACATCGCATGAGCGAGATTGCCAAAGCGTCCGGACTCACCCGCGAAGCCTTGTACAAAGCATTGCGCCCAGATGCGCAACCGTGCTTCGACACCATCAACCGCGTCTGTACGGCGTTGGGCGTTCGTCTGGTGGCACAGGCCCGCCCATACTTGATGGAAATTGCGGACGATCACTGAGGACAGAACGTGGCCACGAGGTGGGCTCTATACAACTGAGTCCTTTGAGGCAACCTAGATGATGAATGTGATTCTAAAAACCGTAAAAAAGTTTCCGGTATGGATTGCTCTTGCAATACTTGCAGCCATACTTGCTAGTGTTACTCCAAGTAATTATCCCGATAGAGAAGCAATTAAAAGTGCCGAACTATTTTTACGAGGGAATGAACAGATTCATCAAGAAATTGGCTTAATCAAGGAAATTGGAGTGATAAAACGACGAACTGTTATGTCGAGTATTCCAATTAATCCCAACATACCTCCCAGTGAGGGATATAAAGAATTCACTTTTTACATAAAAGGATTGGAAAAAAATTTCTTTGTAATTGTCAGAGGCAAGACTGCTATCGGGAATGAAGTGCCCACTAAATATTCAATTGTTTCGATTGAATTTGAATAGGCATCAATGCAAATTTGATTTGAAGAATTTCCGAAAAGGTGTTTGAAACATTAAGAGCCACAAATGATATTTCTCCGCTCTCAGCTTATATCACTGTAGTTAGCTGTTTCCATCTCCACAGACGCAGCATGGTTTCCCCGGTACGACCGAGGCAATGGGCTAAAATACAGGGTGATTCACTGCTGCATTACTGCAAGGCCCTGCCCCGTTCATGAACGCCCCGTTATCCCCTGAATTGCTTCGTGCGGCAGAGATGCCCGAAGCGCCTCCGCGTCTTCGCGAAATTCCTTACAACTACACCTCGTTCTCCGACCGGGAGATCGTGATGCGTCTGCTGGGCGCTCCGGCCTGGGCGATTCTGGACGAGTTGCGTGGTGAGCGGCGTACCGGTCGGTCGGCCCGCATGCTCTATGAAGTGCTGGGCGACATCTGGGTCGTGCGGCGTAATCCTTATCTGCAGGATGATCTACTCGACAATCCCAAGCGCCGTGCCGCGCTGATCGCGGCTTTGTATCACCGGCTGGGTGAAGTTGAGAAACGCCGCGAGCCTGAAGACCTGGAACGCAATGTCAAGGTGGGTGAATTGCTCGATGCAGCCCGCCGCGCTGTCAAAAGCTTTGAAGAAGAGTTTGAGGCTACTGCCCGCCTGCGCCGTGATGCGGCCAAGCGTCTGGGCAAGGTTACGGCCAAAGACAACATCAAGTTCGACGGTCTGTCGCGCGTCTCGCACGTGACTGACGCAACCGACTGGCGCGTGGAATATCCGTTTGTGGTGCTGACGCCGGATACTGAAGAAGAGATGGCGGGCATTGTGACCGCTTGTATCGAACTCGGCCTGACCATCATTCCGCGTGGGGGCGGCACCGGCTATACCGGCGGGGCGATTCCGCTGACACCCTTCTCGGCAGTGATCAACACCGAGAAGCTTGAGCAGTTGGGTGAAGTGACTTTGAGCATCTTGCCAGGTGTGAGTGAACCGGTCGCCACGATTTTCTCTGGCGCGGGTGTCGTGACCAAGCGCGTGACCGATGCGGCAGATAGCGCGGGTTATGTTTTCGCGGTGGATCCCACTTCGCTCGAAGCGTCGTGTATCGGCGGCAACGTCGCGATGAATGCAGGCGGCAAGAAGGCGGTGTTGTGGGGCACGGCGCTGGACAATCTGGCTTCATGGCGCATGGTTGATTGCGATGGCAACTGGCTGAACATCACGAGGCTGGAACACAACCTCGGCAAGATTCACGACGTGGCGGTGGCGAAGTTCGAGATCACCAAGTTCAAGCCCGATGGCAAGACCTTAGTCGACACGCAGTTGCTCGAAATTCCGGGACGCGTGTTCCGCAAGGAAGGTCTCGGCAAGGATGTGACCGACAAATTCCTCGCCGGTCTGCCGGGCGTGCAGAAAGAAGGTTGCGATGGCCTGATTACTTCAGCCACGTGGATTCTGCACAAGATGCCGAAGCACACGCGCACGGTCTGCATGGAATTCTTCGGCCAGGCGCGTGAAGCCGTGCCTTCGATTGTCGAGATCAAGGATTACCTCGACGCGGAAACCCAAAAGGGCGGTGCGATACTCGCTGGCCTGGAGCACCTGGATGAGCGCTATTTGCGCGCGGTGGGCTACAGCCCCAAGTCCAAGCGCGGCGCCTTCCCGAAAATGGTTTTGATTGGCGACATCGTTGGTGATGATGAGAACGTCGTCGCTCAAGCTGCTTCAGAAGTGGTGCGATTGGCCAATGGTCGTCATGGTGAAGGCTTTATCGCGGTCAGCGCCGAAACGCGCAAGAAATTCTGGCTGGATCGCTCGCGCACCGCTGCCATCGCCAAGCACACCAACGCTTTCAAGATCAACGAAGACGTCGTAATCCCGCTGCCACGCATGGGCGAATACACTGACCACATTGAGCGCATCAACATCGAGCTATCGATCAAGAACAAGCTCAAGCTGCTCGATGAATTTGATGTCTTTTTCAGCGCCGAGAACGAGCGCGCTTTGCCGCTGGGTAATCCGGGCGATGCCGAAGTCGCCAAGTTGTCGCATGAAGAAATTCTGGATGATCGCGGCGAGCGTGCGCGTGAGTTGATTGGGATTACGCGTGCGCGCTGGAGCTATCTGCTGACGCACATGGATGTGCCGTTGAGTGAAGCGCAGGCAATGTTAAGTTCCCTCTCCCTTTGGGAGAGGGCTAGGGTGAGGGCCGATGTTGAAGTTAATCTAAACGAGAGCACCCTCACCCCCAGCCCCTCTCCCGCTGATGCGGGCGAGGGGAGCACTGTCTTCGACTTGCTACAAGACCGCACCATTCGCGTTTCGTGGAAGGTCGAAGTCAAAGCGCCACTCGCGCAGATTTTCAACGGTGCAGCCTTCGAGCCCATCCTGACTGCGGTGCGTGACATTCACAAGCGCGTGCTCAAGGGCCGCGTGTTCGTGGCACTGCACATGCACGCTGGCGATGGCAATGTCCACACCAATATCCCAGTCAACTCGGACAACTACGAGATGCTGCAAGAGGCCAACGTGGCTGTCGCGCGCATCATGGATATTGCCCGCAGTCTCGACGGCGTGATTTCGGGTGAGCACGGTATTGGTATCACCAAGCTTGAATATCTGACCGATGATGAAACGGCCGCTTTCCGTGCGTATAAACAGCGCATTGATCCGCATGGCCATTTCAATCTCGGCAAGCTGATGAACATGCCCGCGGTGCCTGCTGATCTGCGCAATGCGTATACGCCCAGCTTCGGGCTGATGGGTTCAGAATCGCTGATCATGCAGCAGTCGGACATTGGTGCGATCTCGGCTTCGGTCAAGGACTGTTTGCGCTGTGGCAAATGCAAGCCGGTGTGCGCGACCCACGTGCCGCGCGCGAATCTACTTTATTCACCGCGCAATAAAATTCTTGCGACTTCGTTACTGGTTGAAGCCTTCCTGTATGAGGAACAAACCCGACGCGGGGTGTCGATCAAGCACTGGGACGAGTTCTCGGATGTGGCGGATCACTGCACGGTTTGCCATAAATGCCTGACGCCTTGCCCGGTTGATATCGACTTCGGGGATGTGTCGATGAACATGCGCAATCTGTTGCGCAAGATGGGCAAGAAGAAATTCAACGCTGGTACGACCGCGTCGATGTTCTTTCTCAATGCGACCGATCCCGATACCATCAAGCTGACGCGCAAGCTCATGATGGACTGGGGCTACAAGGCCCAGCGTCTGGGCAATGAGGTCCTGAAGAAATTTGCGAAAAAGCAGACCAAAGCCCCGCCTGCGACCTTGGGGCGCGCGCCGATCAAGGAACAGGTGATTCACTTCATCAACAAGAAAATGCCGGGCAATCTGCCGAAGAAAACGGCGCGGGCCTTGCTCGACATTGAAGATGACAAAGTCGTGCCGATCATCCGTGACCCCAAGACGGCAACGGCCGATACCGAAGCGGTGTTCTATTTCCCTGGCTGCGGTTCGGAGCGTTTGTTCTCGCAAGTGGGTCTCGCCACGCAGGCAATGCTCTGGCACGTCGGCGTGCAGACTGTATTGCCGCCGGGTTATCTCTGCTGCGGTTATCCGCAACGTGGCAGCGGTGATTTCGACAAGGCCGAAAAAATCATCACCGACAATCGCGTGCTGTTCCACCGCATGGCCAACACGCTCAACTATCTCGACATCAAGACTGTGGTGGTGAGCTGCGGTACCTGCTACGACCAGTTGCAGGGTTATCAATTCGACAAGATTTTCCCCGGCTGCCGCATCATCGACATCCATGAGTTGCTGATGGAAAAAGGCGTCAAGCTGGAGAACGTGACTGGTACGCGCTACATGTATCACGACCCATGCCACACGCCAATGAAGACCTATGACCCACTCAAGGTCGTCAACACTTTGATGGCGAGCGATCTGAATGGCAAGGTCGAGAAGAATGATCGCTGCTGCGGCGAATCCGGCACGTTGGCGGTGACCCGCCCCGATATCTCGACCCAGGTACGCTTCCGTAAGGAAGAGGAAATGCGCAAGGGTGCGGACAAACTGCGTACCGATGGTTTTCAGGGCGAGGTCAAGATCCTCACCTCGTGCCCGTCCTGTCTGCAAGGTCTGTCGCGTTACAACGAGGATTCTTCGACTGAGGCCGATTACATCGTCGTCGAAATTGCGCGTCATGTGCTCGGGAAAAATTGGTTGCCGGAATATGTTGCTCGTGCCAATTCGGGTGGAATTGAAAGAGTGTTGGTCTAAAGTCCCTCATACAAGCCGACAAGAGCGGAAAAACAGCAGCCAGACGGCACTTTTGGCTGATGTTTTCCGCTGATTCCTCGTTAAACTCTTGATTACATTCAAGGGTGTGCTCAAAAGCACCCAGATCAAACGAGGGTCAAGTGGTATTAGGTTTTGTGCGGACCGAAAAGGCGAAGGATTCGGACATGGTTGGCCGGATCAATGACGCCGCGACCTGCAGGGTCTGGCTGGATACGCTCGTGCCGATCGAAGCGCACTTGTTGATCCTCCGTGAATTTCTCTACGATCTTCTGACCAACCCTGCGCGTGCCAATCTGACCGCGCCGCAGAAGCTGTTGATTGTCGAGACGGTTCGCAATGTCATTATGAATCTGCTGCGCGACCGCCTGCGTGATACCGAATTGCGCAGTGTGCTGATGACGCAGGAAGAAAGCCGTCCGCTCTGGTTTCTGCTTGAAGCCGCAGAGGTTCTGCGTGAGGCCTATGCCAATCTGGTTCCCAGTTTGCCGACCGTAGAGGAATACGATGTCGTTGCTGCCAAGCGCAAACCGGCCAACGTGGATGCCTTGCAGCGCGCACTCGATCTGAATGCCATCATTATTTTGTTGCATCAGCGAACCCGAGTGATGGTGCCCGATACCTTGTGGGACCGGCATTGCGAACTGGGCAAACTGGTACGCGATTTCCATTGTCAGGATCATGAAGTCGCCGATCCAACCTATATGGCCTTGACCCATAGCTGCCGCAAGGCCTTTGTGATGCCGGTGCTGCTGGCTTTGATCGATCCTCCCACCCTGAGCACGATGGAATTATCGATGGCCATTCTGGCGGCTCAGCTTTGGTCGGGCAAGGTCGCATTCCGAATTGATCCGGCCGGGTCGATCACCTTGACTGCACGCAAGGAATCGAAACCGGGTCCCTGCGTTTATCTGGGGCAGTACCGCGTGCGCTTTGACAGTCAGAATTTGATGCGCAATATCGATCGCGCACTCGGTTATCTGGACGACGGCAAGATGCCCAAGGAGTGGGCGCGGGAGAGCCGGGGAAATTTGAATGCGAGCAAAGCCCTGCTCAGGATGTTGAAGCAGCGCTGGGGCTATGTTGAACCCGAGTCGATTAACTATCCCCTCCATGCCTGGGATAAACCCAGCTATCCCGTTATGTTGGCGGCCGTGGCGCTGCAGACCGATACTCAAGGTGAACGGCGCAGTTTGTTGTCCACTGATCCAAGAGGACGCGCCAAGTCGATCTATGAATACCAGCAGTCGCGTGAAGATCGTCTGACGCCGGTCTATAACGAGGTGGAACAAATCCGCGTACAAAAACTCCTGCAAGGCGCTGAAACCTGGAACCTTGCTGGCGAGAAGGGCGGCAGCTTGCTGTGTGCCCGGCGCAAGCAAAAGCCAACTTTGTATCTGAATCAGTTGGTCGGCATCAAGCTTGGCAAGAAGGACCAGGCCACGCCGTATCAACTGGGCTGGATCCACGGGATGCAGCAAGCCATCAGCGAAGATCTCAATGGAATGATGCGTCCCTCTGCTAGCCAGATGGTCCGGGTGCGCCTGTTCCCCGGACAGGTGCTGATTCAGAGCGTCATGCTCGATGAAGAAGATACAGTTCTCGGCTATTTATTGGTTCCACCTGAATTCAGTGTGCTGGGCGAAGAGCTGGACGATCTGGCACTTCAAATCAAGAAGCAGCCAACAGGATTCAGTTTGATTCTTCCGGTCGCCAGTTTCCGGATTGAGCGTCCTGCTCGCCTGGTCATTGCTGGAATGCTGATTGAATTACAACTGGATGAACTGCTGGCGCGCGGTCTCGATTTTGATCGCGTTTCGCTCAAGCTGCGTACTGATCCTTTGGCATCGTCTGCTCCAGGCTAGATAACGCGTTTTTGACTACCCGCCGCGAAGGAAAAATGGCGGTGAAGCGACTGCCAACTCCGACGGTGCTTTCGATTTCCAAACGGCCTTGATGCCGCGTCATCACATGTTTGACGATGGCCAGACCCAAGCCGGTTCCGCCCGACTCACGTGAGCGCCCGCGATCAACGCGATAAAAGCGCTCGGTCAAACGCGGGATATGCTGGGCTGGGATACCGATGCCACTATCGCTGACTGAGAATTGCGCGGTTAACTCGTCGTTCACGTGTACCAGCTTCCAGCTCACGCCAACTTTTCCGTCAGCTGGTGTGTAACGAATGGCATTGGTGACCAGATTGGTCAGTGCACTGGTCAATTCGGTTTCCGCGCCAATGAGATTGAGTCCAGGCTCAATCTCGAACCGGATATCGTGCTGACCTGCCGAGAGCTGGCGTGCGGTCTGTTCGATCTGCTCAATCAGTGCGCTCATGTTGACCGGTTCCTCGGCAGGATGATTATTCGATTCCAGTGCGGAGAGTGTCAGCAGATCCGAGACCAGCCGCTCCATCCGTTCGGCCTGCTCGCTCATCAGGGAAAGATAATGTTCTTGCTGCTTGGCCGGCAACTTGAGTTCGCGGATGGTTTCCAGAAAACCCGACAACACCGTCAGTGGTGTTTTCAATTCGTGCGAGACATTGGCGACAAAGTCGCGGCGCACGGTTTCCAGCTTCTCGATATTGGTGATGTCGCGTGACAGTAGTAGCTTCTGGTCATCGCCATAACCGACCAATTGAAGCGAGAGGATCCGGTCTTGTACACGGTCGGTGCGCAGGCGAATCACGATCGGCGTTTCCCAATCGGATTGACTCAGATAAGCAAGAAAATCGGGTGTGCGCAACAAATTGGTGATGTATTGGCCCACATCGGCGGAATACTGAAGACCACAATGTTCTCCCGCGTGGGCATTGAACCAGAGAATCTGGTTGTCACGATTCAGAGTAATGACGCCGTCCGGTAGTGCCTGTGCAGCACGCTGAAAGCGCATCAAGGCCTCGGTAAGCGCATCATTCTGTTTTTGATTGCGCCGATGCTGCTTGTACAACATCGCCAGCAGTAATTCCCAGGCACCGGTTGCAGGGGGCAACTTGCTGGTTTGATCCGATTGCACCCATTTCCACAGCGCGTGCAGATAACGTTTGTCGCGCAAATACAAAATCAACACACCGCCCGCGAACAAACTCAGGGCAGCGTCGATACCGGCCAGTTTATAAAGCAGCAGCGCAGCCAGTAGCAGGGCGGCCAGCAGGGTAAAAGTTCGGGTCCAGATCGAATTCAAAGTGCGGCCTGTCGTCGGTACTTCCATTCATACGGTACGACATTTTATTGCAGTACCGGAATCCCGAAGGTTTTTGCTAGGGCAGCATCAATCGACCGTTGCAACGGCCTTGCTTGCGTTAATGCTGAAACGGTAGCCGCTACCCCGCACCGTTTCTACCAGATATTCATGGCCGCTGGGTGTCAGTGCATGACGAAGGCGACGGATGTGAACGTCCACGGTGCGTTCTTCCAGAAAAACGTGATCGCCCCAAACTTGGTCGAGCAGTTGCGCGCGCGAATAGACGCGTTCGGGATGGGTCATGAAAAAGTGCAGCAGGCGGAATTCGGTGGGACCAATTTCCAGATTGATCAGCTTGCCCTCGGCGTTGATGCCGTTCAGTCGATGCGTGGCTGGATCCAGTTTGAGATTGCCGAGTTCAACCAGATCGTCAGTCAACTGCGGCGCACGCCGACGTAGCACGGCCTTGATGCGGGCAATCAATTCCTTTGGCGAAAAGGGCTTGGTGATGTAATCATCCGCTCCGGCTTCCAGCCCTTCGATCTTGTCCGACTCGTTCGAGCGCGCCGTCAGCATGATGATGGGAATGTCACGCGTACGTTCGTCACTGCGCAGCTTGCGCGCAAACTGCACGCCCGAAGAACCCGGTAACATCCAGTCCAGCAGAATCAGATCGGGCAATTCGGCGCGGATCAAGGTATTGGCCTGATCAACACTGGCGGCGCGCAGGGCCTTGTGTCCGGCAAAGGTCAGGTTGACGGCAACCAGCTCCTGGATCGCGGGTTCGTCTTCGACTACAAGAATGGTGCTCGGCATATTGGATACTCGTTCAAAATTTGATTTTGAGACAGTATGTCAATTTTGTGACCGTTAGATGACAGGAAATATATATGGCCGGTTTGACCCAGTCCACCCCCAATCCGACAGAAATCATCGTCCACCAGAAATCGCGCCTGCTTGAAATCGCTTTTGACGATGGCGCACGCTATCAACTGACATTCGAATTAATGCGCGTTTATTCTCCTTCGGCTGAGGTGCGCGGTCATGGGCCCGGCCAGGAAGTACTGCAAACCGGCAAGCGTGAGGTCGGTATTGAAAGTATCGAACCGGTTGGCCACTACGCCATCAAACCCGTATTCACAGATGGGCACGAGTCCGGGATTTATTCCTGGGATTATCTGGTCTGGCTAGGCCGGAATCAGGAAAAACTATGGCAGGACTATTTGCAGAGGCTGGACAGCAGTGGGGCGAGTCGGGATAGCGGATTGAGTTGAAAAATCTTTCGACGCAGAGGCGCGGAGAACGCAGAGAAAACTTGAATCTTTACTCTGTGCCTCTGTGTTGAGAGGTTTATTTAATTCAAAACGCCAGCGCGCTGCCGCCAGTAAGCCAGGGCCGTGCGAATGTCATGCAGTGTGGCGATTACCAGGACCCCGGTCAGAGATTTGCGACGCAGTGCAGAGTGGTTGCCTCCGGCCCAGATTTCGACGTTATCAGGCAATTTCATCCGCAATTCACGTAGGCCGTGAATGACCTGATTGTTGTTCATGATTGATGAGAAAGACAAGGCCACGATGTCGGCCCGTTGAGAGCGGACTGCGTGAACAATGTCGATAATCGGCGTTTGCACACCCAGCGATACGCAGCTGCAACCATCCAATGCGAACAGCGCTTCGGCCATCAAGATACCGAGACCATGCTGTTCTTGCGGGAAGGTGGTCAGCAGTACACGCGGTTGCGACTTGGGAGCGGAAATAGCATTGATGGCATTGCGCAAAATAATCTGCAGCGATTCGGTATAGAGATGCTCTTCAAAGATTTCCAGGCCCCCACAGGACCAAGCCTCTCCGACCAGCGTATTGAGCGGGGCAATGATCTCGGTAACAAAATGAGCCAGTCCGTGCTTCAGAAAATTCTGGGAAAGCGAGTGGCGCAACTCTTCAATGCGGTGATTCTTGATGAGGTTGATATAGGTTAAAAGTAATGGATCCGCTTCCTTGGCTGCGGCATTGGGGCCGCGCATGCGAATGCCATTCAGGACATTCAAAAGATTTTCGGCGCTTTGGTTGATAATTTTGCTCGGCCGATGTCCATGATCAAGCAGGCGTTTCAGAAGGCGCAGTTTGTCGACTTGCTCTTGTGGATAAAGTCGTTCTCCGAACTGGTCACGTTCCGGCATCGGAAAGCCATAACGCCGCTCCCAGACCCGTAACGTATCCTTGGGCAGGCCGGTATCCCGCTCAACCGCAGCGATAGTTACAGACTGTAGCATCTGATTAGGAACATTCATTGGCATTCGGATTATTTGCTGTTAACCTTTATTTGTCCAGGACAAACTTGTTGACGAAACCAGAGTACACCGATATTGTGATCAAAAGCGATCTCTGTCACTAGGACGACTATCTGGGTTGTGTTGCTGAAAAGAGTCACTCAACGGCCTGATTGCCTTAAATATTTGGAATGCCGATGGGTTGGTGTGAGTGAATTATGCCGGACAATCATTAAATTGAGTCCGTTTATTGTCAGAGGCCCGAATGAAGCACAACTTGGTTATGAGGCGTTTTCAGATGAAAAGCTTGATGAATTGGATGGTCGCGGCAATATTGTCGGTGGCCGGTGTTTTATGCGCGTTTCAGGCTCAGGGACAGCCGGTACCGATGAAAGTCGCAGATGCTGCCGTGTCAGCAGCAAAATGCCCGGATTTACTGAATCGCCATTTCAACAAATTGCAGGATGAGTCCGATCAGTCCCTCTGTCAGTACAGCGGCAAAGTGATTTTGATTGTCAACACCGCCAGTTATTGCGGCTTCACCAGCCAATATGAAGGCTTGGAAAAGCTGTACGCAAAATATGCGGACAAAGGCCTGGTCGTGTTGGGTTTCCCCTCCAATGATTTTTCTCAAGAGCCTGGTAGTAACAAGGACATTGCCGACTTTTGCTACAACACCTATGGCGTCAAGTTTCCGATGTTTTCCAAGTCTTCGGTGGTCGGCAAAGAGGCCAACCCGCTATATGTCGAGCTGGCAAAACAAACCGGAAAGAAACCGGGCTGGAATTTTTACAAGTATCTGATTGATCGCAATGGCAAGCCAGTGGCTAGTTTTGGGTCTATTGTTTCCCCGACAGATAGCAGTTTTATCAGCGAAGTGGAACGCTTGCTAGCCAGCAAGTAGCACTAAAGTTTGTTGTTTCACACCCTTGCTTTGAAGGGTGAATTTCGTAGCTCAATCCTGTCCGGCCCTCGCCGGATGGCCCGATTCACATAATGCGTCGGGTATTAACCAAGGACACTTATGAACGCCCCTGAAAAAATCTTCCTGCCAGACATTCAGTCCGTGGCAGATCGCCGCAATATCGCCATTCAACGTGTTGGTGTGAAGTCAGTTGTTTACCCTGTGCGGGTAGTCACAGCATCCGGTCAGGCTCAGCCCTCGGTGGCCCATTTCGACATGTATGTCGGTCTGGCACATGACGTCAAGGGTACGCACATGTCGCGGTTTCTGGAAATCCTCGAGCGTGATTTGGGTGGAGAACAAGCGCTGTCTTACTCAACTCTGAAGTCCATGATGCGCGACATGCTGGAGCGACTGGATGCGCAGCGCGGCGATATTGAAATTCGTTTCCCATATTTCATCCGCAAGAAAGCGCCAGTATCGGGCGTCGAAAGCCTGATGGATTATGAAGTGACATTGAAAGCCGAATCCCGCAATGGTGTGACCAGGTTCGTACAGAAAGTCCTGGTGCCGGTGACCAGTCTCTGCCCCTGCTCGAAGAATATTTCTGAATACGGTGCGCACAATCAGCGTTCTCACGTCACGATTGCGGCCGAAATCGAGGCTGACATGGCTATAGAAGAACTCGTGGCTGTTGCGGAGACTGCTGCTTCTTGCGAACTCTATGGTTTGCTCAAGCGCCCGGATGAAAAATACGTCACTGAACGCGCCTACGACAACCCCAAGTTTGTCGAAGACCTGGTGCGTGATATTGCTTTGGCCTTGAATGAAGACATTCGGGTGCTTGCCTATACCGTGGAATCGGAGAACTTTGAATCCATCCACAACCACTCAGCTTACGCCTTGATTGAGCACGACAAACGGCAGGATTAAACCACTGTCATTCTGAGTGCAGCGAAGAATCTCAGGTCATTCTTGACCGTCGGCAATGCATAACCACCTGAGATCCTTCGCTACGCTCAGGATGACAAGAATGAATCCAAACGGGCAAAGACTCCGTACAAGAAAGGTCATATTCACTAACGGGAGATGAATTGAAGATCGCGGTCGTCGGTGCCGGAATTTCCGGACTGTCCTGTGCCTGGCAACTGGCTCGTTCAGGCCGGCATGAGGTCGTGCTGTACGAAGCCAACGATTATTTCGGCGGGCACACGCACACCGTCGACATCAAGGTGGACGGCATTCGCCATCCGGTCGATACCGGTTTTCTGGTCTTCAACCATCGCACTTATCCAAATCTGGTGCAGCTCTTCGATCACCTCGGCGTCAAAACCGCCAAATCGGACATGTCGTTCTCAGTCATGCTGAAGCAACAGGACAAGAACGGACGCTCTACAACCGACCTTGAATGGGCTGGCCACGATCTGAATGCAGTGTTTGCCCAGCGTCGCAATCTGGTCAATCCTCGTTTTTTGCGCATGTTGCTGGACATTCTGCGCTTCAATAGGCTGGCGACGGATCTGGCCAAACAGGGCGAAGCGGTGAGCGCCAATACGACCGTTGGTGCATTTCTGGACGAACATCGGTTTTCACAGACCTTCCGCGATTGGTACCTGCTGCCGATGGCGGCTGCGATCTGGTCGTGCTCGACTGAACAGATGCAGGCTTTCCCGATGGCGATTTTCATCCGCTTTTGTCACAACCACGGCTTGCTGCAAGTCAACGACCGGCCTCAGTGGTATAGCGTGGTCGGCGGCGGACGTGAATATGTCAGTAAGCTGCTGATGGATATTCCAGATGTACGCCGTTCCGAATCGGCGCAGTCCGTAAAGCGCACGGCCAGTGGTCAAGTCAATGTCCATTCCCACTCGGGTACGCAGACCTATGATCAGGTTGTGTTGGCCTGCCATAGCGATGAATCGCTGGCCCTGCTCGGCGATGCGACCCAGCTTGAACGCGAACTGCTCGGCGCCATTCGCTATCAGCCGAATCACGCCATTCTGCATACCGATGCTAGCGTGTTACCCCGCCGCAGCTTGGCGCATGCGGCCTGGAATTATCAGTGCAGCATCGACCAGACGCGCCCGAATCAGCGTGCCGTCTGTGTTCACTATCTGATTAATCGTCTGCAGCAGGTGCCGTTCCAGCGCCCGGTCGTGGTTTCGCTGAATGCCTTCGATCGTCCTGCTCCAGCCAGCATCTTGGGTGAGTTCGATTACGCCCATCCGGTGTTTGACGGCCCAGCCATCGCGGCCCAGCAGCGTTTACCCGAACTGCAGGGTCGCAACAACACCTGGTTTTGCGGCGCCTGGACTGGTTATGGTTTTCATGAAGACGGTCTTAAGTCGGGTCTTGGGATTGCGTCAGCTATTCAGAAAAAACTCGAGAGCCTGACCGAACCCGGTTCGCCCTCTCTCCACCTTGCCTGAGCGTTTGCAATGTCAGTCATCCACTTGAACCCGGACACAGAAAGCCGCGCCTTGATTGGTTTTGGTGAGGTGCGTCATACGCGCTTGCGTCCGGCTCGTAACGCCTTTCGTTACCCCGCGTATTTTTTGCGTTTACCCGTGCGACAACTTGATGTCGCGCTGAGCAGCCAGCGCTGGCTTTCGCATAATCGCTGGAATCTGTTCAGCTTTTATGACCGTGATCACGGTGATCAAGATGCCAGTAGACCGATCCAATCTCCGCTGCAGTGGATCGAAGAGGTTTTGCAACGTGAAGGCATTACCAATGCAACTGGCCCGATCTGGCTGCAAGCTTTTCCACGTGTGCTGGGCTATGTCTTCAATCCCGTCAGCTTCTGGTTCTGTCATCGTGCCGATGGCGCCTTACGAGCGATTGTGTGTGAGGTCCGTAATACCTTTGGCGAAAAGCATTGCTATCTACTCGATCAGGATGACAGCACGCCGCTGAAGTGGGGTACGGAGCTGACGACACGCAAGGTCTTTCATGTTTCCCCGTTCTGCAAGATCGAAGGTACATATCGCTTTCGTTTTCTGGATGCAAAAGATCGTACCGTCGCACGTATCGATTACGACGATGCGCAGGGGCCATTGTTATTGACCAGCGTTGGCGGTGAACTCGAAGCGCTGACTGATCGCGCATTGTTGCGTGCTTTTTTCCGTTTTCCTTTGTTCACCTTCGGCGTGATTGGCCGCATTCACTGGCAGGCGCTGAAGCTCTGGATCAAACGTATTCCTTTCATTTCCAAACCCAAACCACCCGTTGCTGCGGTAACACGTTGAGGCCCTGCGATGAATCACGAACAGACATTTTCCAACCCCGGTTTTGAAAGCAACAAGCTTTGCACCGATGGCTTTCCTGCTTCGGCGCGCTTCATCATCAAGTTGCTTGAGCGCATGACCGAAGGCTCACTAACGGTCAGCTTTCCTGATTGTGGCAAAGGCAGCAGTAGCGCCCGCTTTGGCAGTGCTGAGCCGCATGGTGAAATTGTTCTACACAACTGGAACGTTTGCGATGCTGCCTTGAAAACCGGTGACATTGGTTTCGGCGAAACTTATATCGCGGGCGATTGGACCACGCCTAATCTGGCAACGCTGATGCAGGTGATGGTGTCAAACCGCAATCAGATTGAGGCGGTCATCTATGGCAAGTGGTGGGGCAAGGTCTTGTATCGCATCAAGCATCTGCTCAACCGCAACACGCGCAAAGGCAGTCGCAAGAATATTCATGCGCACTACGACATCGGCAATGCCTTCTATACCGAATGGCTCGACCCAACGATGACTTATTCGAGCGCGCTCTATTCAAGTCCGGCCAGTCCGCTGGCACCAGACCTGGATGATGTGCAAAGCCTGTCCATTGCTCAAACCGCGAAATATCAGCGCATTCTCGATCAACTGAAACTGCCCGCAGGATCAAAGGTATTGGAAATCGGTTTCGGTTGGGGCGGGTTCGCGGAACAGGCTGCACACAACGATTTGCATGTGATCGGACTAACGCTTTCAACCGAGCAGATGCGTTACGCACAGGAGCGCCTTGCATCTGCTGGTCTGGCAGAGCAGGCGGATTTTAGTCTGCGTGATTACCGGGACATTGGGCAAAATTCCAATGGCCAGTTTGATGGCATTGTCTCGATCGAAATGTTCGAGGCCGTCGGCGAAGAATACTGGTCAGGCTATTTCGAGTGCCTGAAACGCAATCTCAAACCCGGCGGCAAGGCAGTGATTCAGACCATCACCATCGCCGAAGAATTATTTGACGACTATCGCGTCAGCAGTGATTTCATCCAGCAGTACATTTTTCCCGGCGGCATGCTGCCGACCCCATCGATCTTTCGTCAGCAAGCCGAGCGGGTCGGCCTGAAGGTGACCGACACCTTTGCTTTTGGTCAAGACTATGCGCGCACTCTGCAGGCCTGGCTGCGCAGCTTCTATGCAAAGGAAAGAGAAATTCGCGCGCAGGGGTTTAATGTTGAGTTCATGCGTACCTGGGCTTTTTATCTGGCTTACTGCATCGCCGCTTTTCGCAATGCCAATACGGATGTGATTCAGTTCACGTTGGAGCATGAACATTCTGGCTAAGAGGATTCAAGTGGCCCCTACCCTCCCCCTCCTCCAGAGGGGGAGGGAACTAAAACTCCTTCCCCCTCTGGGGGAAGGTTGGGATGGGGACATATTACGAAGACTGGTTTTATTAATGCTGATGAGCATCATCTCGCTGCAAACCTATGCCGTTGAGGTCCCGCATCACATCGCCGAAGCCATCCCCAATGCCCGCCTTTCCGGTGGCGGTCCCTTCCGTTATTTCGGTTTTCACATTTACGATGCTCAGCTGTGGGTCGGCGATGAGGGTTACAAACCCGATGCTCCATTTGCCATCGACCTGAACTATGCCCGCAATTTCGATGGTGAAGAGATTGCCAAGACCAGCCGCGAAGAAATGGAACGAATGCAATACGGCACAGCTGTTCAGCAAGAGCAGTGGTTCGGGCAGATGAAAGCTATTTTCCCCGACGTCAAAAAAGGCCAGCACATCACCGGTGTCTTCACTGCTCAAGGCGTGCATTTTTTCTTCAACGGTAAAGCGATTGGTGAAGTGAGGAATGCCGCTTTCTCGAAGGCCTTTGCCGCGATCTGGATGGACCCGCGTACCAAGGCAAACAAAGTGCGTGAGCAAATGCTGACGGGTGCAAACCCGGTTCATTGACATGACAACCCAAGCGGTGGCCAGCACAAATCTGGGCACGAATACACATCTGAGTCTTGGCCCTTTGATCTGCTACGGCGCATTTGGTTTTCCGCTGGCCCTGGTTGCACTGCCGATTTATGTCTATGTCGCCAAGTTCTATAGCGATCAATTTGGTCTTTCCTTGACGCTGATCGGCACGATCCTGCTCGCGACGCGTTTGCTCGATACGTTCACTGATCCTCTACTGGGTTGGTGGGTGGATCGCAGCCGCCTTGCTTCAACCGAACGCGGCAAGATAGCCGGATACCGTCGCTTCATTCTTTACGCTTTACCCCTGCTTGCACTCGGTTATCTTGCATTGTTTCATCCTCGGCTGATCGCGTCGGCATCAGGTATGGCATCAGTCTGGCTGGCCTTTTCTCTTGTCGTGGTCTATCTTGGTTTTTCGCTAGCGACGATCACCTATCAAGGCTGGGGCGCAGAACTGTCAACGGATCCGGTTGAACGCACACGTATCACCGGCACGCGCGAAGGCTTGGGCTTGGTTGGCGTGATCATTGCTGCTGTCTTACCCGAGCAACTCGGCATGTCCGCATTAACGACGGTATTTATCGTCAGCCTTTGTAGCTCGGCCTGGTTGTTACTAATACTGGCGCCGCATCCAGTAACAGCCATCGCAAGAAAACAATCAAGCGATATTTCTCTCGGCTTGCGAACCAGCCTGACCGCACCACTGGGCAATCCACGCTTTCGCATGCTGCTGTGGATTTTTCTGGCTAATGGGATCGCCAGTGCAATCCCCGCGAACCTGATTCTTTTTTTCGTGCGCGATGTCCTGCAACTCGTGAATTCCGGTTTGTTCCTCGGCGCCTATTTCATCGCGGGCGCATGCTCGATTCCGCTCTGGATTGCACTGGCAAAACGGCTCGGACTCGCACGTGCCTGGTTTGTTGGCATGCTCGCCAGCATCGCAGCCTTTGTCTGGGCTTACTGGTTGAGTGCAGGCGACCAGACTGGATTTTTGATCATTTGTATTGTTTCCGGTTTTGCATTGGGTGCTGACTTAGCTTTACCTGCCGCGATTCTGGCGGGAGTCATTACCGCAGCCGGTCATCGTGGCAGCCGTGAAGGAGCCTATTTCGGTTTGTGGAGTTTTGCGACCAAGCTCAATCTTGCTTTGGCTGCAGGCATCAGTCTGCCTCTGTTGGGGCTGCTCGGTTACGTGCCACAAATGCCAAGCATCACAGGCGCGCATGCACTCTCAATTGCCTACGCGCTCGTACCTTGCGGACTCAAGCTGCTCGCTGTGGGGCTACTCTGGCGTTCGTCATTTTTCAAGGAGTCGATATGAACAGGTTGCTGCGCTGGAAAACGCTCGTGTTATCGGTGTTACTGATTCTGAGTGCTTGCGCTTCCATTGAACCCACGGCTTACAAAAATGAAAAGCCGGTGCTCGATCTCAAGACTTATTTCAACGGAACACTGGATGCCCGGGGTATGTTCCAGAATCGCTCTGGAGAGGTGGTCAAACGTTTCAAGGTGGTGATCGAATGCAAGTGGGCGGTTGTGAACGGTGTCGAGACCGGTACACTGGATGAAGACTTCACTTATTCAGACGGAACCAGACAGCGGCGGGTCTGGACGCTAAAGAAAGTGGCCCCTAACCGCTACATCGGCACCGCGCCGGATGTCGTGGGCGAAGCCATCGGCATTACGGCAGGCAATGCGCTGAACTGGAAATATACGCTTGCCTTGCCTCTGGGCGACAAGGTCTATAACGTGGATTTCAACGACTGGATGTATTTAATGGATGACAAGGTCATGCTGAATCGTGCGGCAATGAGCAAGTTTGGTTTTCATGTCGGCGACGTGACACTCTCGTTTACCAAACGCTAGATCAACACACCCTATGTCCTTAAATCCACCTATTTCCGACTGGACCCGACAGCGCGTCTGGATCATCGGTGCTTCAACCGGCATCGGCGCAGAGACCGCGAAGTTGCTGCTGCAAAAGGGCGCGCACGTAGCGCTCTCAGCTCGCAATGCCACCGCCCTGAATGAAGTCGCAGGGGAAAATGCCAATGCGCTACTGGTTCCGCTCGATATCACGCAACCGGATATGCTGGTCAATGCGCGTACCGCCATCGTTGCTGCATGGGGTGGTTATGATCAGGTGCTCATCGTTGCCGGGTCGTACACTGAAATGCGCGCTCAGGATTTCGATCTGGCTAAAGCCAAAGCCTTGCTGGAGATCAACTTGCATGGCGTGCTGAATACGCTGGCCGTGGTGCTGCCCGATCTGCAGAAGCAAAAAAGCGGAGGCATCGGGATTGTGGCTTCAGTTGCGGGCTACAGCGGCTTGCCCAAGGCGCTGATCTATGGCGCATCCAAGGCCGCGCTGATCAACCTCACCGAATCGCTCTATCTGGATCTGCATCCGCAAGGCATTGCAGTCTCATTGATTTGTCCGGGCTTTGTCGCCACGCCGCTGACGGCACACAACGATTTCAAAATGCCAGCGCTGATCAGTGCGGAAGAAGCGGCCCGTGATCTGGTACACGGGCTTGAGCGCGGAGACTTCGAGATTCATTTCCCGAAACGTTTTACGCGCGTGCTGAAATTTCTGCGGCTCTTGCCTTACAGTTTCTATTTCAAAGCGATTCATCGCGCGACCGGGCTTTGATTCCAGCGCACATAAAATTATTTTCTTGACCGGCGTCGTATTAAAAAGGCCAGATCATCAAAAGCGGGAACACTGGCCAGGATGATTAAAACGAGCGCAAGAGGTACGGTCGAGAGGTAACCGATGCGTTTGAATCCCAAGGCACCCACCACACCTCCCAGAAAGAAAAAAAGTACCAGCAGTGAAAGTACTTTGAGGCGCCCCCTGTCGGCGATTACTTTGGAATCTTTTGATGTGGTCTCTCGATTCCAATAAAACAACTTGCCGAGTTCGATACCGATATCCGTAACGACCCCTGTGATGTGCGTGGTCCTGATCTCGGCGTGGGAGAGCTTGGTAATGACGGCGTTCTGCAGCCCCATGATGAAACACAAAAGCATGACGGTCATGGGCACAAATAGCCCTTCAATTCTGGATAGCCAGGCACCAAGAATGCCAAAGCAAATCAGAAGAAAAGCTTCAAGCAGCAAAGGCAAGGCATATTCACTGTGCATCTGCCTGCGTCGGGCATAGTTCACCAATACCGCCGTTAACGCTGCACCGGTCACAAAAGAAAACAGTCCCCCGGCACCGGCCAGCACAAGGTCATAGACACCAAGTACCAGGTTATCGGCCATTGCCGATACGATGCCAGTCATATGCGAGGTGTATTGCTGTACCGCCAAAAACCCACCCGCGTTTGTAGCGCCCGCGACGAACGCGAGTGCAAATCCGAGATGCCGGTTGGCCTCGCTCGTGCGTTTCCGCCCGGTCAGGCGTCTAGCGTAATTGATTGGCATTGATTCATTCCCGTCTTCCTCTTTGGCCATAGTACTAGCTTCAGAAAACCAAAGAGGCACTGTATTTCCAAATACTTTTATTCAGGGAGGGCGGAGCTGCTTTGCTAGAATCAGGAAACTCGCATTCGAGCATGCGTCGCCATATCCAGAATTTTCAAATCACTAGAGTCCGCCGACTGATGGTCAACTTTGAATCCAAAATTTGCACGCGTGACGAAGCGGCCCAGCGCGCGTCCGCATTGCCGCATCCAGTGGTTTTCACCAACGGCGTGTTCGATGTCTTGCATCGCGGCCACGTTACGTATTTGGCGCAGGCGCGTGAACTTGGTGCCAGTCTGATTGTGGGCGTCAACAGCGATGCTTCGGTCAAGCGACTCGGCAAGGGTGATGATCGACCGATCAACCGCGAAGATGATCGCGCCGCGTTGCTGGCGGCGTTGGGCTGTGTTGATCTCGTGACGATCTTCGATGAAGACACGCCGCTCGAACTCATTCGGCTCGTGCATCCGCACATACTCGTCAAGGGTGGCGATTACGACATGGATAAGTTGGCTGAATCAGCACTCGTGCGCGGCTGGGGTGGCAAGGCTCTCGCGATTCCCTTCATCCATCAACGTTCGACCACCGAGACACTCAAGCGGATTCGCGCTTCGTTGTGAAAAATTCTCAGCCACACGGCTGAGAATTTTTTCAAACCCGTTTGGTTGCTACGACGTTAACCAGCGTTTCGCAGCGTTCCCCGGGCGGTGGAGGCTTGTAGAGACCAAGACGTTCGAACAGTCCGAAGTCTTTGGCACGGCTCCACCACAAGTAAGGATAAGACACGTTGGTGCTGGCAAATTCGAAACCGGCAGAGCGCAACATTTCGAGATAGCCTGCGGCACTTTTCTGAACTTCCATGGGATGCCTGAACAGCAGCCGGATCAGCCATGACTTGATATAGGCATCAGTGGATTCAGCGAAAAGCAAGACACCACCCGGCTTGAGCACACGCCAAAATTCAGCGAGAGCCCGTTCCTGATCCACCAGATGGTGAAAAGTCTGATGACAGAAAACCATCTCCACTGACCGGTCCGCCATCGGGATGCTGGTCAGATCGGCCCTGATCAGTTCGACCGGTGTGTCGAGCCGGTCTGCCGAAAGCCGCGCCGCTTCGAGCGATTCGCGATGCACATCAACGCCGACAAGACGCTGCGGTCGGAACGCGTCCTGCAACAGTCGGAATGAGATGCCTTGACCGCAGCCGACATCAAGAATGGACGGAGACTCCAAAGCGCATGGCGGCATCAATTGCTGGAGGTCGTTGATCGCAACGCGTAGTACGTGATGTTCCCAAACATGCGTACGGAGAAACCAGACCCCGAAAGCGGTCTCTGCTACATATCCCTGTGGTAATGAAGCCATGTTGTGCGAAAGGGCCGGTGACTTGTTCAATGTGGTTTCATCAATGACGCTATGAAGGCTGGCAGTCCTTCAATTCCTGAGTTGGATATTTGGTTTTCAGATCTGTCAGCCGGCTGGCCAAAGTCTTGCGCAAATCCGGCGTGTTGTCGCGAATCTGCAGCCAATAACGTTTGGAGGTGCGCGGGTTGATCAAGGCATCTTTGATCCCTTTGCGACTCAGTGTCGCGACCTGGGCTTTGGCCATCTCTTCATTACGCGAGACTCCCAGCGAAATGCCAAGCCGGAGTGGTGAGTTGTCATCAATGATGAAATAGTCGGTGATGCCGTTTTGTTTGAGTATTTCTGTCGCCTTGACCGCCTCTTCGCGCGTCTTGCTGGGCGCCAGATAAATCATGTAACTCGTCACTTCATCCGCGCTGCGCGTATTGATCCGTGCCGTCGAAAAACGCACCCCGAAGTCTGCGAGCAATGCTTTGCTGTCTTCCTCATTGAAACCGCCATACTCAACGCAGGCCAATGCCGATTTGATCTCAGGGCTACTGGTTGCCGCCGCAACAGGAGCAGCGGGCGGTGTGCTGACTTCTCCATTCAAGCGCATGAGTTCAGGCTTGATCTGTTTGGTCAGGCGCCCCGGTTCACGGGGATCCGGCAACAGTTTGCCCATATAACCCTGATGTACAACAAAAAATGCCAGGTTGGCAACGACAAGAATAAGAAGGAAAAGGCGCATGTCGATTATTTATTTCCAGAGGGATTTCAAATGCGGCTGCGCGCGATTTCGTACAGGCCACGCAGCACCAATTGATCTTCAATTCGGCTGGTAAAAGGCAGCAAGGGTGCAACCAGGGCCGCGTCTCCGCCACTCACCAGGATTTGCAACGTATCCGCGCACGTCTGTGCATGCTTCCATATGCGCTCGATGGCGCCGAGCTGGGCATGCAGGATACCGCTCTTGATCGCATCAGCGGTATTGTCTGCCAGGATCGTGAAATGACCAACGGCGTCGGATAGCTGCGCTGTGCTCTGCGCAAGCGAGCGGCGCATGGTCGCAATGCCCGGAAGAATCACGCCACCGGCAAACTGGCCGTCTGCTTGCAGGAAATCAATGGTGGTTGCGGTGCCCAGGCTGACGATCAGGCAAGCCGTATCCGGGTGAATTGCATGCGCTGCAATCAGTGCAGCCCAGCGGTCGGCGCCGAGACGTTCAGGTTCCGCATAGATATTACGCACACCGCACTGTTTATCGCTGGGCGTTAGAACTTGGACCGTTGAAGCCTTTGGCACAAGAGCCGTTATCTGCGCAAGCATCGCAGGGCCAGCGACATTTGCAATATGGATGGCTTCGACCGCCGAAGCCAGTGTGTGCCAGTTGTGCGCGAGAGCAGCAACTTCAGCATGGGCCGCGTGACCTTGTGGATTATCGGTGCGCCATCCCATCGCATCAACGTAACGCCACTTGATGCGCGAATTGCCGATGTCGATCAATAGTGCATTCATCGTGGTCGCAGCGAAAGATCGCCCGTGTTAATGAGGCGCAGACCAGTGGCCGTATCGATTTGTAACTGGCCCAGTGCATTGACGCCAAGCGCCACGCCCTCGCAGATCACTTGACCCTGATCGATTAAATATACGGCCTGATTCTGAAATGCGTGTACTGCATTCCAGTCGTCAACAAATGCGGCAAAACCTTCTTTCTCGAAACGTAAAAGTCGTGGTGTCAATGCCAGGGCCAGATTGGCAGCCAGACGATTGCGATCCACAGGCTGGCTTGCGCCTTCGGTCTGCAGGTCGCTTGCCAGCAGCGCGGCGCGTTGATTTTGATCGTTCAGATTGGCGTAAGCGTCTGGAGTGAGATTGATTCCGATGCCAATCACGACGAGGGTCCCCGGTTGCTCGGCTGCGCTTTGCGTCTCGACCAAAATCCCGGCCAACTTGCGCGGTTCGCGATCTCTAACGATCAATACGTCATTGGGCCATTTCAGCTTAGTGGAGAGACGGTACTGCAACAAGGCTGCGTGTACCGCCAGTCCGCATACCAGACTCAGGCCAGAGAGATCGGCTAGTGAGCGCTGCATCTGCCAGCCAAACGATATCGTTAGCGAGGCGCCGGGACTGGCTTGCCAAGTCCTTCCAGCACGGCCGCGACCGGCGGTCTGGGTTTCAGTGGTTAGCAGTATGGGATTCTTAAAAACAAGAGGCTCATTGCGGGCTTCCCTTAGCAATGCCGAATTGGTGGAATCGACCTCACCCATTATTTTGACCTGCCAGCCCGCCACGTTTTCTCCGAGCAGGCGCTGGATGGCGTGTGCATCCAGAGGCAAAGCCGCTGGTGCAGGGTAGACAGAGGTGCTGAGTGCGGACATCGATGTTTCTTTGAGAATTTATTTATGACAGTTAAAGAGTAGTCATCCTTAAAAACTTCCCTCACCCTAGCCCTCTCCCACTGATGCGGGAGAGGGAATAAAAGTCCGGCGTTTGAGTCCCCTCTCTCCGATCACGGGGAGAGGGTTAGGGTGAGGGAGGCTTGACTTTGACCGTTCAAGTTTATGATTATGCTATGTCTCGTTCCTCCCGATTTTCAGCGCAGCAGGCCAACATCAATCAGCGCCATTCATTTTCCCCTGGGGCATCTCCAATCGCGCGGTTAAGTCTTCTGATCTACACCGTTCTGATTATTGTGGCCAGTCTGTTCCCATTTGCGGGCTGGCGCGACATGGGCATCCCTGCCTTTGCCTATTTGAGCGCTGAATGGCCGCGCCGTGAGTTACGTTTCGATGTGGTGGTCAATATTCTGGGCTATCTGCCACTGGGCCTGTTGGCCAGTTTTTCGATGTTCCCCCGACTGCGTCCGGCATGGGCGGTTTTGCCAGCCAGCTTGTATTGTGCCGGGCTGTCCTGCTGTCTCGAGGCGCTGCAAACCTGGTTACCCGCCCGTGTGCCATCCAAGGTCGATTTACTCACCAATAGTATCGGCGGCCTGATGGGGGCTTTGTTGGCGATTGGTCTGGCACGACCTTTATTGGTTCGTGGCCGGCTGCGCGATTTCCGCAATCAGTGTTTTGAAAAGGGGGGCAGTCTGGGCCTGGTCTTGATCGTCCTCTGGTTTGGCGCCCTGGCCTATCCCGAACCTTTTGCCCTGGGAATCGGCGGTGTCGTCAAGCCTTTACTGGATAGCCTGCCGGAGAGTTGGGGCATCCCCATGTTGCAACCATTGGTCACCAGCCGCTTCATATTGGCTGAAGCCAGTGTCTGCGCGTTGACACTCATCGGTGCAGGAGCGTTGATGTTGAGTTTGACTCGACCTCGTGCTCCTAAAAAATGGTTGGTGCTGCTCTTTGTTGTGCTGACGATTTTGGCCAAACTACTTTCCCAAGGCATGGCGTATGAAGATGAAGGCGTATTTTCCTGGATTACCGAAGGTGCCACCTGGGGATTAGGAATTGGTTTATTCATCCTGCTGATCTTGAGCGCGGTCCCGGCGCGCCTTTGTGCCTGGGTAGGCGTTGTGGCTTTGCTCGTCGCGGTGTCGCTTAACAATGTTCTACCTGAAAACCCCTATTACGATATCAATGAGCACGTTTGGGCCTATGGTCGCCTGCTGAATTTTTATGGGCTAACCATAGGCTTGAGCTATGTCTGGCCTTTTTGGGCATTGGGTTACCTGATCTACCAAGGCAGTCGGCCTCGTTTCAAGACTCTATAATCCGAGCTTGTTCACGGAGTTCACTGAGATTCCACTGAGTCGAAAGCGGCAAGAAGGCTATGAGTTACTTTGAGCGCCATATTTTTTTCTGTCTCAATCAGCGTGAGGATGGACGACCCTCCTGTGCCGATTGCGGTTCGGTGAAGATGCAGGAATACGCCAAGCGCCGCGCCAAAGAGTTGGGGCTCAGTGGTGTAGGCAAGGTTCGTGTCAACAAATCAGGCTGTCTGGATCGTTGCGAACTCGGGCCCATCGCCGTGGTTTATCCCGAAGCTGTCTGGTACACCTATGTTGACAAGCACGACATTGATGAAATCGTCGAGTCGCATCTGCGCGATGGCAAGGTGGTCGAGCGGCTACTGATTGATCCAAAGTAAATTTCCAGTTTTGCAATGAACGCTCAAACCCGAAAAATCATGGTGACCGGTCCGGCGGGTGCCATTGAAGTCGCAGTGGACTTTCCAGATCTGAATGCGTCTGTTGAGCCACGTGGACTAGCGTTAGTCGCTCATCCGCATCCCTTGTTTGGCGGGACGATGGATAACAAAGTGACCCAAACGCTTGCCCGCGCTTTTTTACAGCTGGGCTATGTCACGGCTCGGGCTAATTTCCGTGGCGTCGGTGCGACCGAAGGCGTGCATGACGAAGGCCGCGGTGAAACAGATGATTTGCTCGCGGTACTGGCGCATTTGCAGGCAGAGCGGCAAGGTAATCAGGCTTACAAGGAAGTCGTGCTGGGCGGTTTTTCGTTCGGAAGTTATGTGCAAAGCCATGTGGCAACGCGTCTGGCCGAACAAGGCACACCCGCTGCACGACTCGCACTCGTGGGTACGGCCACCAGTCGCTGGGATGTCGCGACGGTTCCCAAAGATACCCTCGTCATTCACGGTGAGCTTGATGAAACGGTGCCGCTCTCGGCTGTGCTGGACTGGGCTCGTCCGCAAGAGCTGCCGGTCATTGTCATTCCCGGCGCCGACCACTTTTTTCACCGCCGTTTGACCATCATCAAGCAACTGGTTTTGCAGGCGTGGCTCGGCCGCGCAGCATTGAACGGGGCGGAGGATTGATCTGGTAATTTGAAAGGGCCGACCAAAAAATGGGTATCATCGCGCCATGAGCAACTACATCATTTACGACCAGACTGAAAAAGGCCGGGCTGCCATCCTTGCGGGCACGGTTACTCAGCCGTATCTGCGCTTTTTGCAATTGGTAGACGGCACACGCAGCGTGGCGGAACTGGAAACTGTGGCGCGTCCCGGTGAGCTTGAACAGACGATACGTTATTTGATCCAGCAGGGTTACATCAGCAAGACGAGTGAAACCACATTGTCTGATTTCAGTGTCTCCAATTTCACCGACCCGTTCTCGCAAGCAGCTCTGACCGAGGACATGTTTACGGAACTCAAACGTCGTGCCGTGGATGAGCTGCTCGAAAAGTTTGGCGAACATGCCCGTCCACTCATTGTCAAAATCCAGAATTGCCTGACACCCCAGGAAATGCGTGCCTGTCTGAGGGCTGCACAAAACGACATTGCGGGTGGCCCCGATGCAGAAGTCGTGCGTCAGTTCGTGCAACGCGTGGGCCGTAATCTGGTCTGAGTCATCAATGGCAGCCACGTAGGGCAACCGAGAGGTATTGCACATACCCCGTCGTTCCCGCGCAGGCGGGAACCCAGTGACTCCATCGTAAAATGAAGCCTCTGGATTCCCGCCTGCGCGGGAATGACATTTACTCAGAGACTTTTCTCATTACTTATTACTAACCCAGCATGCTGAAATCGAAACCCTACTCCCGTCTTTACTGTTCCGCTCTGTTGATCCTGCTGTCCATTTTCGGAACTGCACAAGCGCAAATCGCTTTTGATTCCAATGCCTTCGGCGGCCCCCCTATTCCAGTCATCGCCGCCAAAGCCTGGGTACTCGTGGATGTCACGACCGGGCAGACCCTCGCTGGGCAAAATGCCGATGCCCGTGTCGAACCGGCCTCCTTGACCAAACTGATGGTCGACTATCTGACCCTGAGCGCAATCCGCGACAAGAAGCTGACTCTCAATCAGGCCGTGCCGGTACCGGTTGATTTGTACAAGCGCGTCAGCCAGAAGGAAGAATCCGTCATGTTCATTCCGCCCGGCAAGACCGCGACGGTGGACGACCTTCTGCATGGCCTGATCATCCAGTCCGGCAACGATGCGGCACTGGTATTGGCTGAAGCGGTAGGCGGCAGCGAAGCCAGCTTTGTCGAGATGATGAATCGCGAAGCCAAACGCATGGGCATGAATGCCACCAGTTTTCGTAATCCTGCCGGCTTGTCCGATCCGCAGCACTACACCACGGCAACCGACCTGGCGATTCTGGTCAAGAATCTGATTGCCGATTTCCCCGAGTTCTATCCCATCTATTCCCAGAAAGAATTCATCTACAACGGCATCAAGCAGTCTAACCGCAACAAGCTCTTGTGGGTCGATCCAACGGTTGATGGCGTCAAGACCGGCCACACGGATGCAGCGGGCTATTGCCTGATCGCATCGGCCCGCCGCACACAACCCACCGTCGCAGGCGGCGGTGAGCGTCGTTTGTTATCGGTTGTGATGGGCGCAACCTCTACCGATGCACGCGCGCAAGAAAGCCTCAAGCTGCTCAACTGGGGCTTCCAGAATTTTGATGCCGTGAAACTCTATGACGCCAACCAGGCCATCGAAACGCCCGAAGTTTGGAAAGGCAAGACCAAACAGGTGAAGCTAGGCTTCCAGAAATCCGTCTATGCGACCTTGCCCCGAGGCCTGTCCGCCAAGGTCAAGCCTGTGCTGGAACGCAAAAATCCAATCGTTGCCCCGATTACGGTTGGCCAAGTTTTGGGGAGCCTGAAACTGACCGTGGATGGGAAAATCATTACGACGTTGCCAGTCGTTGCGCTGGAACCAGTCGAAGAAGCAAGCATCATTGGTCGGGCATGGGATTCGGTGCGCTTGATGTTTCAGTAAATACCAAGCTTGATGAGGTACGGCTCTCATGAATTGAGCATCACGCTGCGTAATACATTAATCAAGCGTTGTGCCTGTTCTTCAATCGAATAGCGGTTTAATACCGATTCTCGAGCCCGATTCCCAATCTTGTAACGCAATTCAGGGTCACGCAGGGCATCGAGAGATTCAAACCACTCTTGTGGTGAACGTGCCAGAAAGCCATTTTCTCCCTGCTTGATCACAGGTTCGTAGGCGGGTATGGGCGTAGCAATCACCGGCAAGCCCACCGCCATCTTCATTGTCAAACGGTTTTCTGATTTGACTTTCCAGGAAGGTGGAAAATTGTCATCCGCATCATTCCATGTATCGATTGGAATGATGCCGATATCCGCGTTCCGCATGATTTCATATACACCAACCGCCTCCCATTTCACGCGCTCTATGCGCCGGTTCGCCAGAAATCTTAAGTACGCTAAACGCTCGCTAAAATTTTTCTGCGCTCCCAATTTCCAACGGGCTTCAGTCAAGCGCTGCAAAGTTTGGCCAGTCGCGGGATAGCGCCCGACAATCGTCACTTTGAGCCAGGGTGGGGGCTTGTTGATGACAGGCAATTGATCCAGGCTTTGCGAAGTAACCAGGACCGCATTCAGTGGTTTCGTGCGTGAACCGTAATGCCCGGCCCATTCAGCCTTGTGTATTTCCGGTCGTTCGATTCCGTCATGAGCAACATGGACTTTTGATTGCAGCGAGGGCGGATATAAACTTTTGAGATATTCAGTGACGGTTACTGTTGCGTCGGTTGCAGAGGTCATGGCTATTTTCACAAGATCACACACGCCATAAACAGTTTTCACTCCTTTACTCGAAAGCTGATACGCCAAGTTTTCCACACTTGGCCCATGCACTTTCTGAAAAAAAACGATATCAAACCCTTCGTTTATCAAGCGTGGCAACAAGTGCGAAACATCAGGCGTTTCTGTATCTTGCTGCGGTTCAAATACGATGTGAGGGTCAAAGTTGGCAGCGCGTAAAAAAGGAAGAATATTCAATACCGAAATGCGGGTGCTCGGAATTGGATTCCGTGAATTCGACAGCAATACAAAACCGATCTTGACTGGGGTCATGAATTCACAAGTAGACGACGTAGATTCCTCAGCACAAACGATTTATTGACGCGTTGTTCCCATTTACTCGTTTCAGCAAGTTTGTCGTGCAAATAGGATTCACCATATTGGGTGCATTTCAGCAGCCGCTCTTTAAATCCGGATTCTCCCACCCGTTTCATCAGCGACGCATAGGCAACTTTCTGATGACGCTCAATCAGTAGTTGATCAATTTTTGGCCCGAAGCAGCCAATTATCGTCTCAAGATAGTCGAGAATTTTGAGATCCTGCTGATCATATAAGGACCACACTCCACCGCTATGGATTCGATAGACAGCCATGGTTTGCGGTAGTCTCTTGATCGGTCCATAACTGGCAACAATCATCCACAAAAAATAATCGTTTACAGGAGATTTAAAGTAACTCTCAGGAAATCCATTAAAAGCACACGCCCTGAAAACAGCGGAGTTAATGCGAATGAAATTTCCTTTTGCAAGCTCATAAATATCGCTGACTTCAGGCGTATCGCGGACCTCGGTGTCCGGCCCCAGTTTATTTTTTTTAAGAAGTTGAACTGGGTGATAACACATCGAAAATTCAGGATTGGACTCCAGAAAATCGACCTGTCGTTGCAACTTTAATGGATCAGTCCAGTAGTCATCATTGTCAAGAATGGCAACGTAGTCACCTCGACATTCGGAAAGCGTCAGCGCAAAATTTTTAATCAACCCCAGATTGGTTTCATTGAATCTGGCGCGAATGGTGACATTCCCCGTATTCCTCTCCAGATAACGTCGAATCATTGCAGGCGTATCGTCAGGGCTCGCATCTTCACCAATGACCAGTTCAATTGGGAAATTACTTGTCTGAGACAGTACACTTTCAATAGCCTGTTCCGTATATTCTGAGTTCTTGTAAGCGACCATTAAGACGCTGACTTTGGGTTTGCTTGTATTGGTCATTTAAATGTGAGTTGCCTATTGATGGCTAGGCTATTTTTTATTTCAGAAGAGACAAGATATCACACAGCAGACCCTGATTTGACGAATATTTCCGATAGCCGCCATTCGTAAGAAATTTCAGGATTGCTAAACATCGAGACAATTTATTTTCGTTGTTGGAAGAAACAAGAGAAAGAAAACTCAATTTTAGTTGGACTAGTTGAAAATTTTTAGAGCTTGGCGGCAATGCCAGTCGTTGCGTGACGGCTTGCCAAATACGAAATTCTCGGTCTCGTGGTGCCGTGGGCTGTCTCCAAATACCCATCCACTCGTAAAGCCAATTATCTGAACCCATACCAATTGCATTATTCAGATGAAGGCGGTATTGATACAAGTATTTCGGCGTGGCCACGATGCCGTTATGCAGAGAACACCAGATGGCCAACCAATAATCATGAGGCATATCGCCTGGTAAAGGCAGTGCGGCTTGACCCGCTGTGCGCCGAATCGCAGCAGCAGCCCCATTGATATAGTTTCGTTTGATCAAGTGATCAAACGCGTGAGCCGAGAAATTCTCGATCTGGTCTCTGCATAGCCCGTATGACTCAAGAACGGATTTGCGATCTAGTGGCTGTCCAATAACATCTACACATTTACCATCCGAAAAAACCATGTCTACGCCGTGTAGTTCGAATAGTTGCATTAGCGCGCTGGTTTTTTCTGGCTCCCAGATATCGTCCTGATCGCATAAAAAAAGTAAATCTTCCGTGGCATTTGCAATCCCCTGACAGAAGTTAAGAGCGTAGCCAAGATTGGCTGGATTGACCTGAATATTGAATAGTTGCTGTTGCTGCGCAGGTCTTTGGCGAACAAACTCGTGAATCTTTGCGACCGTGTCGTCGGACGACAGATCATCGTAGATTGAAATCTTATTGATACTTGACGTTTGTTCGAGGATTGAACGAAGCTGGTCTGCAATGTATGCGGAACCGTTGTACGTACAAAGAATGACTTCGGTTGTGACATCCACTGTGTTATCTAATCTTTCGGCAAGCTCAAGATGGGTTCGGCAATCACGAGTATTTGGATGGCACGCATGTCACGAGTAAATTTCGGAAACAGACGAAAAAAACGCGTCTCCAAAATTTGTCTGATGCCCACCACTGTTCATTTATTCCCGTAACCTCAAGAACCTTGAAGCCCGTATCCTCAAAGAGCCTAACGATACTTTTCTCGGTAAAGAAGCGTAAGTGCGTTCTGTCTCGAATCCCCTGTGCTTCGTAGCGCCAGTCTTTTTCAAATAGCAAGTGTTCAAGGTTATCGATTTGCCTCATATTTGGAACACAGCAATGAATTCTTCCTCCTTGTATCAGCTTTCTTTTGCTAAGCACTAAAGCATAAGCCGGATCTGGCATATGTTCGAGAGAGTCATTGAACGTAATCAGATCAAAGTAGGCATCAGGAATGGGATTTCTCTCATGGAAGTAATCGATGATTACTTGATCAAGACATTCGCCAGCGCATTCAGCAGAGGCTCGATCCGGCTCAACTCCCCACACTTCAACCTTCCGCTTCGCTTTAATTGAGCGGCCAAAGGCTCCGCGGTTACAACCGATATCGAGAATTTTCTGAGCGGTTACAGGCACACGCGCAAGCAGACCCACTCTCGTTCCGTCAGAATATTCTGGTCGATCAAATAGGCTCATCTTTAGTCCAAATCAATCATGGTTCGTAGAAACCAACAACAAAGATAGAAGTTTTTTTACTCGAAGCCTTGAGAGGCCCAGCGAACATGTAATTGCCATCAGGAATGTCCGAGGTCTTCGATTCAAATAGAAGGCTTTCCAGAGACATGACTTAGCCCTTCGGTCGCCATGTGCGTAGAGCATGTACGCGGCCCCCCACATTTTCTCCTTCCACTCATCCCGACGAGCTAGGGATAATAGTTTAGAGGCAATCCACTTCTCGTGAATCAGGAAAAGTGTATAGCAATGATTGGGTGTGGGTTTGCTGAAAATTGTACGGATGATCGAGGTCGAGACGATGCGATAACGAGCCAGAGTTTCTGGAAGAAAAGTGAAGTCAAATTTCTCTGACAGGCGCAGCCACATGTCGTAATCTTCATAGGACAGGCGTTCATCGTAACCACCGACAGCCTTGATGGCCTCGCGCCGAATTAGCGTGGCCATTGCTGGAATGAAGTTTCGGTGCGCTAACGCCGGGAAGATTTTGCCCGTGGGTGGAATGCCTTCCAATTGAAAATGCGCTTCCAGAAAGCTCTTGGGCAGCGTGGCGCCAGATTCGTCCATCTGTATTGCATCTGAATAAACTACGGCTACTGAGAGCGGTTGTGACTGCATGACCAAAAATTGACGTTCAATTTTTTGGGGTTCCCATATATCGTCAGTGGCAATCATGCTAATGAATTCACCCTGAGCTTGATCGATGGCTTCATTTAGGGTCTTGCACAGACCGACATTGGCCCGGTGACGAATAAATTGCGCAGTCGGGCGATTTTTTTTTATCCAGACTTCAATCAGTGCAGGTGAGTCATCAGTTGAGCAATCGTCTGTAATGATTAAGTCAAAATCCTGAAAGGTCTGTTTCTGAATACTCTCCAGACATTCGATCAGAAATTTTGCGTGGTTATAACAAAGTGCAATCACCGTAACGGCGTGGGAATGCTGCTTGATTTTCATGATTGATTCGATACGTTTTGCAAGCGACTAGCCACGGTTGAGTGTGGCAACACAGTTCGCAATGACTTGATCCGTATCCTTGATGCGCATTTGTGGCCACATGGGGAGGCTTAGTACTTGGTCGTGGATTTCTTCGGCAATAGGGAGGGCGCCGCGAGGCAAACCCATTTCAACATAGGCGCCTTGCAAATGTGGAGGTATTGGATAGTGAATCATCGTGCTGATTCCACTCATCGTCAGATGGGCTTGCAATTGATCGCGATTGGGATGCCGAATGACGAACAAATGCCAAACGGGATCAGCCCAGTCCGGCACATGAGGCAAGACCAAGCCGACGTTGAGGAGCCCTTCTCGGTAACGGGTTGCCACCTCACATCGACGCTCGTTCCACGCGTCAAGTACGGAAAGTTTTTCTCTCAGAAAAGCAGCCTGCAATTCATCAAGGCGAGAGTTAAAGCCTTTGACTTCATTGTGGTATTTAACGCGTGACCCATAATTGCGCAGTATTCGTACCTGCTCTGCTAGAGCATCGTCATTCGTCACAATTGCACCGCCGTCACCGAGCGCGCCCAAGTTCTTGCCTGGATAAAAACTGAATCCAGCGGCATCACCCAATCTTCCCACACGTCTTCCCTTATAGCGTGCCCCATGGGCTTGGGCTGCATCTTCTATAACTTTGAGCCCGTACCGCTTTGCTAATTCAACAATCGGATCCATGTCTGCGGCTTGACCATACAGATGGACCGGCATAATGGCCCGGGTGGCAGAGGTAATCGCCACCTCAATGCGAGCCGGATCGATGTTATAAGTCGATACGTCCGGCTCAACCGGAACGGGTGTCGCGCCAGCATAAGAAACGGCCAGCCAAGTCGCGATATAGGTATTGGATGGGACGATGACCTCATCTCCTGGCCCTATTCCCATCGCCTTGAGTGTCATAAACAGGGCATCAAGTCCGTTGCCAACACCAATGCAATTCCTGGCTCCGCAGTAAGCTGCAAACTCGTGTTCAAAAGCTTCGAGTTCGCGTCCAAGAATCAGCCAGTTCGAATCAATCACTCTTGAATAGGCCGCGTCTAGTCGCGGTCTCAGTTCTGAGTGCATTGCACCGAAATCAAGAAAAGGGATCATCTTAAAAATGCTATGAGTGAATTCGAATATGCGAATCCTAATCGAAAGCTTGTGATCGAATATTGTTTATCGATCACGGAACTTCGAAAGTAATGCGCGTCAGCCGACAAAAAATCGTTGGCTTGTAGGATGAAGCAATCATGTTATGAACAGATAAAATTTGTCGATGAGTTTTACAGAATTTAACTTACATCCGATCACTCTCATAGGGGAAATTAAGTTGGTGTAAATCTTGCATTACAGAAAAATATGTCTCAACTGAATGTGACTTGGCATGGAAAATATTCAAAAAGACCCTATGCGTTCTTACAGGGCAGAAGCAAGGCCAGTAGGTATCACTCTGGTTCAACGTGTCACTGGTGACGCGCTCGTATGCGTGACCGGAGCGTTATTTATTGCATTTGCTCTATGGATGGTTGGACAAATCCCTGATGTAACGACTGCGGGTCTATTCATCGAGAATCTCGTGAAGCCAGTCTATTGGACATTACGATCCAGCCTCGCTTTTTGGCTGTCCCCATTCTTCTTGTTAGTGGTGCCATCGCTTTTGCTTCTGACCGCCGTCTTTCCAGCCGATCGTGCGCAACCTATTTTTTCACGTGGATTTTTCCAGGATGTTCTTTGGTCCGTCGCAAGAACATCTTTGACGGTACTTTTGCTTACGGCCTATGCGTCATTTATTCAGACCATTTTTCAAAAATATTTTGGCTGGATGGTTATTGAAACTGGACGTGACTGGCCGTTCTTGCTTCGGGCAGCTTTGGTTTTTATCGTGGCCGATTTTCTTTATTGGCTGCGTCACGTCGTCATGCATAAAGTGCCCGCACTTTGGCAGTTTCATGCCATTCATCACTCACAGCGGGAATTGAATCCATTCACGATCAACCGAACCCATCCTGTTGGGTATTTAGTTACATTGAATATCTGGGCCATTCCCATGACCGCTCTGATGGGGTCGCTGGATGTTGTTCTGACCGGCTATTTGATTCGTCACAGCTATGATGCCTTCATTCATTCCAATATTCGAACGAACCTGGGACCGCTTAAATATTTTCTGGTTACGCCGCAATCACATCGTGTCCATCACTCGTGTGAACCGCAACACTACGACACGAACTTCGGTGTGATGATCAGTCTTTGGGATCGCCTTTTCGGAACATTGCACTCAAAGTATGATGAGTATCCGGAGACGGGTATTCCAGATCCGAGTTTTCCAGTGGAGCAACAGCACTCCAACCACTGCGCCACCCTAATCCAGCAACTTATATACCCATTTCAAAAAGTCTTCCGAACAAGCTCTATAAACTGATCGTAATCGCGGATATAGCTTTCGGCTTTGTGGATGTCAGAAGCCAATACAAGCAGCATCGCATCACTCGAATATTTGTACTGTATACCCCAAATCATAGGCGGTATGTGTATTCCGATTTTGGGCGTGTCCAATAGGATTTCGTCTCGAGAGTGGCCATCATCAAGTACGACTGAGCAAGTCCCTCGAAGACAAATCAGAAATTGATGCAGATCATGGTGGGCGTGTTCGCCACGTACCTCTTTGCTCGGCACGTCAAATATGACAAAAAAACGTTTGGGTTGAAACGGCAAGTGTTTATCGATTTCACCAAATGAAAGCGCTCCCCTTAAATCTTCAATTAGTGGTATTTGCCGTAGCTTGGCTCCTTTCACAGTAAGCGGGCGCGGTAAACCATCAGGCGAGCATGCAGGACTAGGAATACCTGTGCCGTGGCTCGTATTGGCGTATCCGGCAATGTGGGCTGGATTCCCGATCACAATCGCGTTCGAAGGGACATCACTGGTCACTACGGCACCAGCTCCGACCATGGCATTGGCGCCAATCGTCAATCCTGGCAATATCGTCGCGTTTGCGCCAATCGATGCACCATGTTTGACTACCGTACGTGGAAACGATTCTGGGTATTGTTTACTGCGTGGGAACGGATCGTTCGTGAATGTCGCGTTCGGTCCAACAAAGACATCGTCTTCAAGTGTTATGCCGTCCCAAATTTGCACACCACACTTGATGGTGACACGGTTGCCAATCGCCACATCGTTTTCAATGAAAACCCCATCGCAAATGTTGCAATCAGAACCTACCTGCGCGCCGGGAAGGATATGCGCGAAGGCCCAAACTTTGGTGTCGTCACCGATGTTATTGGATTCAACAAGTGCATTGGGGTGTTTGAAAAATTGACTCATGTCAGTCTTTTATGAAGTGGTCGGAAAACGCTGATGCTTCCACATTTTGAACTTTGCTTGAAATCCTGAAATAAGAGTTAACTCTGCACCCTGTGGTCGACCTAGCAGCACCCAAATCAAAAAGACGGAAAGAACGTAACTGATTGCTCCCAAGGAAATGAGTCCGATGACCTTGATAGGTGGGGGCAGGTGAGGCCAAGCAGTAACAGTCCAGGCATCAGCTGAATACACAATCGCCGACATGATACCTGAGGCCAATAGGGGGCGCCACATGGCTAGACCGAGAAAGCGAGCTCGAATTCCGGTGACCTGCGAAAAAACGAAAATAATTCCAACGAGCCCGAATAATGAAATGACCAGATGTGCATAAGCCGCTCCCAAAGCGCCGTATTGAAGACTGGCGTAGATCGTGGTGGGCAAAGACACAACCAGTAAGCATGCAGAAAGCATGGTATTGGATTTGGGTTTTCCCAGGGCAACAATGACAAGATAAAGATTGGATTGCAAGGCTCCAGCAAGACCGCAAACTGCAATAATTTGCATAATGGGAATGGCCTCAAGCCACTGCTGTCCCAACAGCACTTGTACGATGAGTGGCGCGATACAAAGCAATCCAGACGTAACGGGAAAGACAATCAGGCATATCGTGCCGTAAACATCTTGAAAGCGTAACCAAAGTTGTGAGGTATTTCCTGCCAAACGGGAGTAAGCAGGAAATACAGCCCGATTGAGTGGAGCAATGAGTTCGGTCGACGGCATTACGGCGATTTCAGAGCCGATGTTATAGATGCCCAGCCCATGCGAACCTACGGTTCGGCCAAGAATGAAATCGACAGATCGGCCTTGCAAGACGTTAATCAAGTTGGAGAAAAAAATCCATTTTGAAAAGTGAAGCAGGTCCTTTTTCGCGGCCAGTGAAAGGCGTGGGCGATAAGGATGCAAGCGATAACTGATGAATACAGAAACGAGTTTTCCGGTCACGACTCCGGCAATCAAAGCCCAATAAGTTCGAAGCGTGAAAGCCAGAGTAACCGTGACAATAAAAGCTGTAACGCGTTTGAAGGCAAGGAAGCGGAATTCACTCTTGAAATCCAATTCCTTGCGAAACGCCACGGTGCCGATATTTTCAAAGCCGCTAGTAAACGCAGAGATTGCCAATACGGGAAGGATGTATTTCAATCGGGGTTCGTGATAAAAACCGGCCGCAGGAATTGCGAGAATCAAAAGAAAAATCGCAATGGTGACTCCGAAAATGACGTTGAATGTCCAGGCGGTGTCGTAGTGTTCGCGTTGAGTGTTTTGCCGCTGAATCAGGGCCGAATCAAAGCCAAATGCTCCCATCAATTCCAGAATGGCGACGACAGCCGTAGCCATTGCGACTAAACCAAAGTCGCCGGGCGTTAAGATGCGCGCCAACATCAGTGTACTGACCAGGCCGATGCTGCGATCAAATAGCTTGAAGCCCATCATCCATGCGGCGCCGCGAGCAATTTGTCCCCCGGTCGCAGGGTTCGATGAAACTTGACCCGAAGTTTCGGATGCGGCCTGAGTGGGTGGATTGTTCATCGGTTCAAGGTGCCGTTTTAAGCAAGGCCGGGTTTGCAGAATAAGACTGTGAATGGCATTTAGTGAGATCGAGTAAAAATCTTTGTAAATGCAAGAGGCAGATAGAAATAACTCAAGGGATCCATTCTCAAGTGTTTGCCCAAGAATCTAAAAGACAGTTTCTTTCGGTGAGAAATGCGGTGAAGAAGGTCTTGTGCAAATGCAACTCTCAGACCACGAATACTCGAAAGAATATGCTCGTTCTGAGCTGCCGTAACAGGAAACAAGCGGTAAGTAATTTTTTTGAACTTGAGTTCGTTATGTACTCTGAGCAGATGCTCTTCACTACCCCAATCTACGCCGGAATAAACATTCACTCCTTTGCCATAACGGGCACCAATCTGACTGGAGAAAGCGATTCTGGCGCCTCTGTATGCCAGTTCCATCCAGAACAAATAGTCTTCTCCGGCATTGGTAAATTCCACGCGGAAACGTTGATCTGCAAAACGTTTGAAGCTATAGACAACGGTTGACGTCCCGATCACATTGCCGCGAATAATCTGATCCAGCATGTCACCTTGATATGCATGCAGCCCTGATGGCGCACCGGGCAACACAGGATGTTGATCGGTTTTAATTCGACCTGCGCGAGCAAAGGCGCTGATGTTCTGGTTGAGTTGAAAGTGATCGGCAAAGTAGAAGTCAAACCCCGCATCAAGTGCTGCAGTGGCGCGCGCGAGGTGATCGGGAACCCATTCGTCATCGGAGTCGAGAAAGGCAAGGTAAATCGTCTCAGGTGCAGCATGATTCAAGCCGGTATTCCGGGCGGCGCCAGGGCCACCGTTCACTTGGGTAATGACTTGAACAGTGCAGGAGGGTGGCAGCGTAATGCCTGCCAATTCGGGTTCGACCGGTGCGGGCGAAGCATCATCAATGATCAAAACGTGAACAGGCTGTCCACAGGAATGTTGAGCGGCAATGCTTGCAAGCGCCCGATGAAGAACTCCGGCCTGCTTTTGATAGTAAGGAATGACGACAGTGATCATGGATGTCGTGTTATTTCATCGAAGAATAAAAATCACAACTGCGGATAAGCATTCGGCTGGCGCATTAGATTCTGAGCCATTTGCATCAAGAAACGCGTACGGGTTGTGCCCCAAGGCGAGAAGCGTCGCAGTTGAAAGAGATTGTCTCCGTGCCTCGACGTTCCCCAAGTGGTTGTAACCGCCGCATCAAAGCCGAGATCACGCACCATGTCGACGTGGGCCCGTTCGTAGTCACGATTTGGCTTGCCATTGGGGTAAGCGAACAAAGTAATGCGATGGCCGAGGATCTCTTCCAGCCTGGTGCGCCCTGTAGCGATCTCAGTCCGCGCAACTTCGGAAGAGAGTCTGGCAAGAATGGGATGCGAGCAGGTGTGCGCACCGATAGTCATTTTGGCTTGGTGCATGGCTCGAATTTGCAGCGCAGTCATCATCAGCTCGGGGGAAGGTTCGACCTCCACTTTTTGAGCAAGACCATCGACGGTCGTTTGCCGAGTATGGATATCGAGATACTTGATTTGATCAATGAGCGCATCAATGGCGTTTCGACGTGAGGCGGCATCAGATAAATCAAAGCGCCCAAACGCATCAGCATCAAATAGTCCCACGGGAGCTTGGCGCACCGTTTCAATGATTTGGTCGTTCCACATGCAACCGCCATCGGTAAAACCAGTCGAGATGAAAAACGTCGCGGTCAGACCGTGTTTTTGCAGAATGGGCAGGGCCACACTGTAGTTGTCTTCATAGCCGTCATCGAAAGTAATGGCTAGAGCGCGACTGGGTAAAGTCCCTTCACGCAAATGCTTTACCGCATCGGGCAGTGACAAGACATTGAAGGCGGATTTGATCCACGACAGCGTGGCATCAAAACGTGAGGCGTACATTTCTTCCGGGAAAATGGGATCTTGAACCGGCAGAACACGATGCCAGATCAAGATGGAAAGACGTGCACGCGTGCCTGAGGGCGATAATAGAGAAAACAATTTTTTCACTGCAGACATCAGGTCGAATTCGTAGCCGTCGGCTGTGGACCTAGGCTTTTCGTTTGTCGGAACGCAGCCATTTTGCTGCCTTGGCTTTCCTCTATCAAACGACGTAAGGCAACAATGAGCACCATTTGATAGTAGGGCATATCCCAATAAGCCAGACTCAGGAACGCACCGCCGACGAGATAACCGATTTGACTCACCTGGATCATGCGCGCAAGGTTCCCCATCCATTCTTTGCCAGGCTGAGTTCCTATGTTACGAATAATCCAGTTTGCGGATAGCCAGGTTTGGAGCCAGAGCGCCAGGAAAAGAAAAAGGCCAATAAATCCGTGCTCACCCAATATCTGGAAATAAATACTGTGGGCGGCGTGAACGTCAGATGGGTTCGGCGCATAAAGGTTGAACACGACGGGGTTGTAAATCTCAAAGCCGCCACCGGTAATCCGGGAGGTCGCCAGATTCCAGGCCATATGCCAGGCATTGATCCGGCCCATTGCTGATTCATCTTCGTTATAGGTTTTGATCGTTTCCATCCGGGCAAACCATTCGTCTGGCAGGAAGTTGATCACAAACGGGGTCGCCGCAATAATCAAGACAATCAACAGGAACTTGTTTTTGCTCTTGTAAACGAAGAAGGTCAGCATACCCACGATGGCGAGTAAGCCTCCGCGCGAATGGCTGCCCAATGCACAAAGCAGGGAAAGGGGCATTGCCGCCAACAATCCCCATTTTTGCCAGCGTTTCGATACCTGAGTCGATAGAAAAGAAAGCATGGGGATGACCATGATTGCGGCCACCGCAAAGCTATTGTTGTCCTCAATAAAAGATTCTGGTGGCCCCCAGACACGATAACTTCCGCCTGTAATCAGCGTAAAAAAACCGCCTTTGGCGCTCAGGAATCCGATGGAGAGCGTCATGACCCACATCATGATTTTGATATGCCGTTCGGTCACAATCACCGACATCGCAAGGATGGTCATCAAATAGATTTTGAATACCTTGGATAACATTTCCGTGCTGCCACTCGGTGAAAAAGCAAACACCGTCGTGATGCCAACCCAGACAATGAATAGCATCAGCGTAATGGCCGGGCCATTTGTCGGCGTGCGCTTGGGTTCTTTTGATGTGAACATCGCCAGCATGGTTACTGCGGCCGCTGCTACTCCGAAAGGCAAGCTATAGGCAAAAGTCCAGGAATAGCGATGGGGATTCAGCAGGCTGATAAAGGTCCAGACCGCAATCCCGACCCATGGACGGGTCAGCCCATAGCAAAGAGCGACAAAGACGCCAATGACTAAAACAATGTCGCGCATGGATAAAAGAAGCGAATAACGGGATGCACAGGGATGCCTACAATTGGTTTGAGGGTATGCAAAAGCGGCATTATTTAGTGATTATGTCCGGGTAAAGAGCAGCAATGGTCTGCTCATGAGATTTGGCTGGGTCAGTACAATAGACAGCCGAATGGTCACTAATTTTACGGTATCTCGTCACATTACTTGAAGACTTGCGATCAATGCCCGGGCAATAACGATTTATGAACGATCCCCTCGTCTACCTTAGCATTGACGGTCATGCCGAAATGCTGTCATTGTCGGAGGCGCGCATTCCGGTGCTGGATCGTGGTTTTATCTTTGGCGATGGGGTTTACGAGGTCGTGCCGGTCTATGGGCGGTTGCCGTTCCGATTGGACCATCACCTGAAACGGTTGGAGCGCAGTCTGGCGGCGATCCGCATTGAGAATCCCTTTGATACCACAGGTTGGAAACATCGTATTGCGCAGTTAATTGCATCGTTTCCGGCGGACGACCAATTTGTTTATATGCAGATCACACGCGGTGTAGCTAAGCGCGGACATGCGTTTCCGAAAGACACGGTCCCAACCGTTTTCATGATGACCAGCCCACTGGTGTTGCCGACAGACGAGATGCGGACGCAAGGCGTTGCGGTTGTGAGTGCGCAGGACAATCGCTGGCTGCGGTGTGATATTAAATCGACCTCGCTGCTCGGTAATGTACTGATGGCACAGTATGCGGCTGAACAAGGGGTGACCGAAACCATCTTGTTTCGCGATGGTTTTCTGACCGAGGGATCGTCGACCAATGTTTGGGTTGTTAAGGACGGCGTGTTACTTGCGCCGCCGCGTGACAACCGCATGCTGGAGGGTATTCGCTACGCCTTTTTGCTGGAACTGGCGGCGGCGCACGGATTGAAAGTGGAGTGCAGGCCGATTGCGGAAACTGAAGTACGTCAGGCGGATGAGCTCTTGCTGTCCTCGGCCACGAAGGAAGTCTTGCCGATAACGCGGCTGGATGGTCAGCTTGTAGGTCAGGGTGCAGGGGCAGGCAAGCCGGGGCCCGTTTACGAAAAACTGTATGCCTGGTATCAGCAAGCGAAACGGGAAGCTCGATAGTGCTTCACTTTACTGTTCGTAGTGATTTTCCATCCACCCTTCGATACGCCTGCTTATTGTGTCCAATAAGCAGGCACTCAGGGCGAACGGAAAATTGTTTGAGCCGTCGGCAAACTGAACTGCAATCTGCGGTCTGGAAAGTTTGATGACTACATCGCTGCAACCCTATGACGCCGTAATCATCGGTGGCGGCCATAACGGCTTGGTTTGCGCTTGCTATCTTGCGGCACGCGGACTCAAGGTGCGTGTTCTGGAACGGCGTCATGTCCTCGGGGGCGCGGCGGTCACCGAAGAATTTCATCCGGGCTTTCGTAACAGCACGGCGAGTTATACCGTCAGCTTGCTGCATCCATCGGTGATTCGCGATTTAAAGTTGTATGAACATGGCTTGCGCATTGTCGAGCGCCCCTTCTCAAATTTCCTGCCGCTACAAGATGGATCATCTTTCTTGAAATTGGGCGGTGGACTCGAAGCGACGCAACGTGAAGTCGCCAAATTCTCGCCTCGTGATGCCGAGCGTTTGCCTGCCTATTACGCCATGCTGGATCGCGTCGTGGCTGTGTTGCGTAGTCTGTTGCAGAAGACGCCGCCCAATATCGGCGACAAAGGTTTTGCGACGTTTGTGGATTGGGCGCGAGCCTTCAGCACGAGTCGACAATTCGGCAAGCTTGATTTGCCGGGCAAGCGTGACTTGCTGGCCTTGTTCACACAAAGTGCAGGCGATTTACTCGATCAATGGTTCGAATCGGAACCGATCAAAGCAGCTCTGGGTTTCGATTCCATTGTGGGTCATTACGCCAGTCCCTACACACCCGGCTCGGCTTATGTGCTGCTGCATCACGTGTTTGGCGAAGTCAACGGCAAGTCCGGTACCTGGGGACATGCAATCGGTGGCATGGGTGCGATTACGCAAGCGATGGCGAAGGAAGCGCTTGCACGAGGTGTCGAGTTGTCCGTCAATCAGCCAGTGTTGCAGGTACTGATCAAGCAGGACAAGGCGGTTGGGGTTGTATTGGAAGACGGCAGCGAAATTCATGCGAAGCAGGTCATTGCCAACGTCAATCCAAAGTTGTTGTTTGGACGCATGGTTGCGGCGGAACGCTTACCAGATGACTTCAACCAGCGTATGCAGAATTACCGTTGTGGTTCTGGCACCTTCCGCATGAATGTGGCGCTCTCCGAATTGCCTGATTTCGTTGCATTACCGGGAACCCATCAGCAAGCGCACCATGGTGCGGGCATTGTTCTCGCGCCCTCGCTCGCGTATATGGAGCAGGCTTACTTTGATGCGCGACAGTACGGCTGGAGTCTGCGACCGGTAGTGGAAATGCTGATTCCGAGCACCGTTGATGACAGTCTTGCACCACAAGGCCAACATGTAGCCAGCCTGTTTTGTCAGCAGTTTGCACCGCATCTTGATGCGACTCGATTCCCACAGGGCTGGGCCGGCAACGCTGACCTTAGCCCGCGTGAAGCCGCTGCCGATACCATCATTGAAACGGTGACGCGCTTTGCGCCCAATTTCCAGGCGAGCGTCATCGCCAGACAGATTCATTCGCCCGAAGATCTTGAAACCAAGTTTGGCCTGGTCGATGGCGATATTTTTCATGGCAAACTGAGTCTCGACCAGTTGTTCTCAGCACGGCCTGTGTTGGGTCATGCCGATTACCGCACACCGGTTCGTAATCTTTATTTGTGTGGTTCCGGCACGCATCCGGGTGGGGGCGTTACGGGATTGCCGGGCCAGAATGCGGCACGGGAAATTCTGCGGGATAATTGATGCAGTAACAAAGCAGCATGGTTGGTTTTGTTCCCTGCCCTTCAAGGGGAGGAGTCCTTAAGCGTTTCCGCCCCATCGACCCTGAAGGAACTGCATCATGAAATGGCAAGATGGTCGTGAAAGTCAGAATGTAGAAGACCGGCGTGGCAGCGGTGGCGGGGGCGGTCGTTTTCCGGGTGGCGGCAAGATCGGCATCGGCACGATTGTCATTGCACTGGCAGCCTCTTATTTCTTTGGCATTGATCCGAGTGTGATTCTCGGTTTGGCAGGCTCAGGCAATCCCACGACCCAGCAACCTCAGTCCCAACTCACCAATGACGAAATGGGCAAGTTCATCAAGGTCGTGTTGGGCGACACAGAAGACACTTGGGCTGCCATTTTCAAGCGATCGGGTCAGGACTATCGCCAGCCGCACCTTGTTTTGTTTTCCAATTCGACTTCCACCGATTGCGGTCAGGGAAACGCGGCCTCGGGTCCGTTCTACTGTCCTGCTGACGAGACGGTGTACATCGATCTGAATTTTTACGAGTTGCTGCGAACCCGTTTCAAAGCCTCGGGGGATTTTGCGCAAGCCTATGTGATTGCCCATGAAGTGGGTCATCACGTACAGAATATGCTGGGTGCGACGGCCAAAATGCAGGACTTGCGCGGGCGTTTGTCCGAGGCTGATTTCAACAAGGTTTCGGTGCGAATGGAATTACAGGCTGATTGTTACGCGGGAGTGTGGGCACATCGTCTCAAAACCGGACAAAGTCCGATCAAGCTGGATCCCGGTGATGTTGAGGAGGCCCTCAATGCTGCCGCAGCTATTGGTGACGATACCCTGCAAAAGCAGGCGACGGGCCACGTCGTGCCGGAGAGCTTTACGCATGGAACATCACAACTTCGCGTGACCTGGCTTAAACAAGGTATCGACAGCGGTGACATGAACTCATGCGATACGTTTGATGGGGTATGGAATTAACCGACGCTGAAAGCGCTGCATTGAAAACATTTTGCATCAGGAGTTTTTTGTATGGCTGAGCTCGACAGCATCATCGAATATCCACTCGATTTTCCCATCAAGGTGATGGGGCTGAATGAGCCGGAATTTGTCGCGCTGGTCAGTGCGCTGGTCTTGCAGTACGCGCCGGATTTTGATTTGGCGACACTGGAATCGAGACCTTCGCGCGAAGGCAAGTATGTGAGTCTGACCGCGACCATCAACGCGACTAGCCGCGAGCAGCTTGATGACTTGTATCGTGCCTTATCAAGTCACCCGATGGTGAAGATGGCGTTGTAGTCGTATTCGCATTCGTCGTTATATCGCTGCGAGACTCGGAACTGCGCCCAATCGGAAAAATCAGGGCTGCGCGCAGGCCGCCGCCAGGCGCATCACTCAATTCAATCCGCCCACCGTGCAGCTTGGTGACGTTTTGAACAACGGCCAGACCCAGGCCACAATGACCGGAATCACTGCGAGCGGCGTCCAGCCGGGCAAATGGTTGGAGTGCTTGTTCACGCATGTCATGGGGAATACCAGGACCATGATCATCGACTTCGATTCGATAGCAATCTGATTTGCGTATGCCGCGCACACGCACGGGTGCTGCGCCATGCGTCAGCGCGTTGCTGACCAGATTATCGATCGCACGATCAATGGCAATGCGGTCTGCAGCAAAGCTATAAAGATCGACCCGCTGCAGGACAACATCTTGACCTGTTCCATGCCAGGATTCAATGCGATTCATGATCAGCGAATGAATGTCGACACGTTCGAATTTGCTTTGATCATTGTCGAGCCCACGCAGATAGGCAACGAATTGATTAGCGATACGTTCGACTTCGCTAAAGTCTCTTTCAAAGCCGCGTTTGGTTTCAGCTTCTTCGGGGCTGTCCATCAATGCCAGTCTGAGTTTGGCTCGGGTCAGCGGGGCGCGCAGATCATGCGGCAAACCTGCCAACATCACACGTCGTTCAGCATCGTGATCGGCAAGACGTTCAGCCATGGAATTGAATTGACTGGTCACGGCGCGCACTTCGTCTGGTCCAGCCAACGGTAGTTGCGGGCGCTGTCCCAATTCAAAATTTCCTGCGGCCTGAGCCAGCGCACGCAAAGGTCGCGACAGCTGCAACACATAAAGCGAAACCAGTGTGACCACCAACATCACGCCTGCCACGATAGAAAAAATGATCGTCCAGGGAATGGGCGCCTGAAATCCCTGTGGTGGAATCATCAGCCACCAGTTGTCCTTATGCATACGGATCCACAGGATCTCATTGGGCGGCATGGTATGACGCACTGTACCGAAGCCATAACGTCGACTTAAATATCGTACCAGATCATTCGAAAATATTCCGTTGTCATTCGGATCGTTCAGGCTGGCAATGTTTTGGTTCGTACCGCTTTCCATGCCATTGCGCTCATCTGCAACCAGGGATGGATCAAAGGTACGCAGCGCCGGCACCGGGGGGTCCTTGAGCAAACGAATCCGCATACCCGTATTGCCCACCAGATGCCGTGCCACTTCTTCTGGTGGCGAACGCTGCAGGGCGGTGCGCACCAATGAGACATAACTTCCCACGACTTCACGGCCACGTTGCTCTAAAAAGTCATAACGGAAGCGTGCGAATACGCCGAAAGTGATGGCTTCGCAGGCAATGATGGCGGCCATGGTCAGCAACAAGGTGCGCGCCCTTAGCGAGCGCGGAAAAAAATTCACGCGTCACTTCCTTTTGATGATTCCGATTCTGCAATATCGTTATTGCTTTCGCCCGTTGGTACAAAGACATAGCCGAGTCCCCAGATGGTACGGATATAACGTGGACGGGAGGGGTCGTCTTCAATGCTGCGACGCAGGCGATAGATCTGCATGTCGATTGCACGATCCAGACTGTCGGTATCGCCACCGCGGGTCAATTCCAGCAGACGCTCGCGCTTGAGAGGGCGGTTCGCATTGCGAATCAGCACCGACAGCAAACTGAATTCGCCTCCGGTTAAATTAATCAGGTTGCCCTCGCGGCGTAGCTCCCGGGCATCGAAGTCGCAGCTGAATGGACCGAAATGAAAAGGCTTTGATAAGCCTTCGAAAGGCATGGTCGGGTTGCGTCGTAATACGGCTTCAATACGTGCAAGTAGCTCGCGTGCTTCAAACGGTTTGCCAAGGTAATCGTCGGCACCCATTTCAAGGCCGAGAATACGATCAACCGCTTCATCCCGAGCGGTCAGCATGATAATCGGGACCGATTCGCCCCCATTTTTGGCTCCGCTGGTGCGCAGTCTGCGGCAAGCCGTCAAACCATCTTCACCCGGCATCATCAGGTCGAGAATCACGAGGTGCGGGCTGTAGCGTTCGAGATAGGTGTCGAGCTGAACTGTATCGGGAAGTAACAGTACGTCGAAGCCGTGCCGGGTCAAATAACTGGAGAGCAGTTGACGCAACTCGGCGTCATCGTCCACGACCAGGAGGCGACGTTTGATAGGAAGTGACGATTTATCTTGTGTTGAAGGCATGCTCATGGTCCTGTCATTCTAGACAGTGCTTGTATCTGCAACCAAACGGGAAACAATTTGATACTAATTTGTTCGGGGCGTGATGGTTTGGAGATGAATGCCTGGCGTAGTCTGAAGATAATGAAATCATCGTATTTCATACCACCAGGAGAGCACCATGAAAGTTCATTCCAGCATTCCCAGGATTTGGCGCAAGTCAGTCATTGTATCGGCAGCCGCTCTCGTTACGGCAGTTGCTTTCGCGCAAAGCGCGCCGACCCCGCCTACTGGGCCGCATCCAGCGCGACCCGGTATGGAGCACGGGATGCAACACCCGGACATGGACCACGAGCATGGAGGTTTTTTCATGCCCCATCAACTGGCCGGACTGAAGACATCGCTGCACCTGACACCACAACAAACAGCGTTATGGGACAAGGCCGAGAAAGCCATGACGCCTCCACCTGACGCACGTGCCAAGATGGAAGAAATGATGAAAGCGCATCATGCTCAAGCCTTGGCGGCGCTGGCCGATCCCAAGTTTGATCCGCGCAAGTTCGCGGCAGAACAGGAAAAGCAACGGGATGAAATGCAAGCCCAGCGCAAAGCCAGAATGAACACCATCCAGGAAGCCTGGTTTACGGTTTACGACAGCCTGGATGCGGGTCAACGTGGGCAAGTGCGGGAATTCTTGCGGACTCGTTTCGAGATGAGAGCCAAGGCATGGCATCACCACGGCGAACGAGATGGAATGAAGGGTGAACATGGCGACCGCAAAGATGAGCATGCCAGCAGCAGTCATGAGGGCACCTACTTCAAACAGAGTCTTCCTTCAGATGCCATTGCCAAGCCACTGGTAAAAATGTCTTGAGGGGTCAATTCAGATAACCAAGCCGCTGCGGATGAAACCCAGCGGCTTTTTTCATGCCCTAATAAAAAGCTCCCGAGACCAAGGCTAGCGTCGCGGGAGCAAGGATTCCGCTCCAGAGAGCGAGCGGAATCGGGGAAAATTTTGGCTTAACTTCGGCCTAAGGAGTCTCTGATTAAGTCCATTCAAAACCAAAAATCTTGACACAGAGAACACAGAGCCTATTGAGGACACCGAGAAAAGCAAGAGCGGATGTTTACCGAAAAATCTCTGTGTTCCTCTACGACCTCTGTGTCTCTGTGTTGAGAGGTTTTGGCCCGTACCTCTCACCCCTTATTCGGCGTCTCTTTAACTTCGGCTTAACGATAGGCGGCCAGAGCCGTTTTCATTTTCTTCATCGCGGCAACTTCGATCTGGCGAATGCGTTCGGCAGAAACGCCGAATTCGTAAGCCAGATCATGCAAGGTCGCTTGACCAACACTGCCGTCGGTTTCTTCATTCAGCCAGCGGGCTTCGACGATGCGTCGGCTACGCTCGTCCAGCTTGTCCAACGCAGCGGTGATGCCTTCGTTATGCAGACGATCTTTCTGGCGAGCCGCCAGAATTTGGGTCGGCTCGTTGTGCTCGTCTTTCAGATAGGCAATCGGAGCGAAAGATTCTTCGCCATCATCAATCTGACCTTCAATCGCGACATCGCCGCCGGAAAGGCGCATTTCCATCTCAACGACTTCTTCCGGCTTGACGTTGAGTTCTTTCGCCATTGCATTGACTTGGTCGGGCGACAAGGTGCTCGAACCGGTCTTCAGCGAGCGCAGGTTGAAGAACAGCTTGCGCTGGGCTTTGGTGGTTGCGACCTTGACCAGACGCCAGTTCTTCAGAATGTATTCGTGAATTTCGGCCTTGATCCAGTGCATGGCAAACGAGACCAGACGTACACCGCGATCCGGGTCGAAACGCTTCACGGCCTTCATCAAGCCGACGTTGCCTTCCTGAATCAGATCAGCATGCGGCAAGCCGTAGCCGAGATAGCCGCGGGCAATCGAAACGACCAGACGCAAGTGCGAAAGCACCAGCTGGCGCGCTGCGCTCAGGTCTTCTGTATCGCGAAAGCGTGTGGCCAGCTCGGTTTCTTGTTCGGCCGTCAACAAGGGCAGGCGGTTGATGGCCTGGATATAGTTGTCAATACTGCCGAGCGCGCCCGGGTTGGCAATGGCCAACATCAAGCTGTTGCTCGAAGCGGTGGGCGCCGGGATCAGCGCATTGGGTTGCATAGCCAAGCTCGTCATGGAAAGTTCTCCAGGCTTTTGGTAAAAGCCGATAAAAAATTTATGACCAATAAGTCATTTACTGCAGGGCAATTTTAGCACTCTCTTGATGAGAGTGCTAAATTAAGACTTACTATCTTTTGGATAGTTCTGAGGTCAAAGGTTGTCCAAAGAAAAGCCAGGCGCAAATTTCCTAAATATTTGAATAATATGAATAAAACCTAGGCTTGGCTGAGATGTCGATGGGTAGAGAGCATGGCACCCATCCATCCCAAGCCGGCGGCTCCGAGCAAAAACAGGCTGATCTGCTCAAGAGCAGGCAGCCGAAACTGAAAATCTGATGCATAAAGCCGGGCAAAATCGCCCAAAGCGCCGTTCAACGGCATCAACACGCCGCCAACCAAGGCCAGGGCAAATGCACCTCCGACCAGTCCCTGAAGCGTGCCGAGATAATAAAACGGCCGCCGGACATAACGGTTGGTCGCACCAACCAGCTTGGCCAGTTCAATTTCGTCGCGTTGGGTCAGCACCTGCAGACGGATTGTGTTGAAAATGACCGTCACGACTGCCGCACCGAGCGCCGTAGCCAGAATGGTCAGCCCCAACTGCAGCACCCGCGCCAAGGCTTCTGTGCGCCGGACCCAGATCGAATCGATCTGGACATGATCGACTTTCGGAAGAGACTTGAGACGGTTTGCCAGGGTTTCTTGCGCCGCTGCTGGCGTATCCGGTTTGATTTGCAGCACCCAGGCATCGGGCAGTGGATTCTGATTTAGCAAGCCGACCATTTCGCCCACTCCGGCCTGTTGCTTGAGGCGGTCTAACGCCTGCTCGCGAGGCACAAAACGGGCGTTGGCGACGTTTTCGAGCGCATCCAGTTTTGGTCCCAGCGCGCTGGCCTCAGCACGGCTGGCGTTGAGTGACATGAACACACTGATTTCTGGATTTTTGGCCAATTGTCCGGCCAAAGGCTGCAGGTTTTTCAGCAATGTGTAGCCGAGTAAGGGCAGCGACAGTGCGATCCCCACTACAAGCACGTTAAGCAGCAACGACCAGGGTTGATGCTTGATGCGCTCCCATGCGCTACTGATCGCGAAACGATGTTCGGTGAGCCAGGTATTCATGCGGAGGCTTCCTTTGGCGTTTCGTTAGAGGTTTCATTGATCAAGCGACCTTGATCCAGGCGCAGAACGCGCGGCGAAAAATTGCCAAACAAACTTTCATCGTGGGTGGCCAGCAGAACCGTGACGCCAACCTGATTGAATTGACGAAAAATATCGATCACTTGCATCCCGGCCTCTTGATCGAGATTCGCTGTGGGTTCGTCGGCAATCAGGATGGTGGGCCGATTGACGATGGCGCGGGCGATCGCCAGACGCTGCTGGTCGCCGCCCGAAAGCGCGAGCGGATTGAGCTTCTCACGATCCAGCAAACCCACCTTGTCGAGCGCCGCTCGTGCGCGTTTGGCCGCGTCTTTGGGTGGAGTTCCGGTCACCATCAACGGCAGCATGACATTGGCAAACAGACTGCGATCCGTGAGCAGTTTCTGATCCTGAAAAATCAGACCGAGATCGCGCCGCAAATAAGGAATCGCGCGGGATTTGATTTCGGTGACATTCTGCCCATGCACCACTATATTGCCCGTGCTGGGGCGCTCGATGGCCGCAACCAGCCTTAGCAGCGTCGTCTTGCCTGCTCCGGAATGCCCGGCCACAAAAACGAAGTCGCCTGCGTCGATTTTAAAGTTGATCCCGGCCAGCGCCACATTGCGGTTGTAGCCTTCTCCATAGGATTTTCCAACTTGATCGAATTGAATCATGTCTGAACGGGTGACCGGCTTTGCAGAAGAGAGTGTGGCTTGAAAAGCCGAGATGATAAACGCATGCCAAGGGTTAAAATCGCCAGCCTGATTATCAGTCCCAACATAAGCATCAAGATAAGTCCCAACATAAGCATCAACATAAGCTTCGAGTTTAGTTGTTCCAAAATTCCATGACCGCCCAGCAATCCGCCCTCACCACATCTGCCGATCACGCAGCTGCGTTAACCCGCAGTTTGGTGGAACGCCCATTCCTGGTCATTGCTTTGTGCGCGGCGTGGTGCGATACCTGTACTGAATTTCGCCGCACATTCGAGCTGATCGCCCATTCACGGCAAGACACCAGTTTTGTCTGGCTGGATGTTGAGGATGATGCCGAACTGGCCGGTGACATCGACGTTGAAAATTTTCCGACTCTGGTCGTATACCGTGAAAAACAATTACTGCATTTTGGCATCAGCCTGCCGCAACAGGGCATCGTCAAACGACTATTGGACGGCTTGCAGAACGCCGCACCACAACCCAGTCATGCTGAATCGACAACGCTCGTGCAACTGCCGTCCTTGCTGGAACAGCATGCGCTGAAATTGAGTTCAGCCTGAGTTCAACCTAAGAGCGCGCTGACAAATTCACGCGCATCAAAGGGCTGCAAGTCGTCGAGAGCCTCACCGACACCAATAAAATAAACCGGGATCGGGCGCGTGCGTGCAATCGCAGCGAGTACACCACCCTTGGCCGTGCCATCAAGCTTGGTGATAATCAGACCCGTGAGACCTATGGCTTCATCGAAGGCCTTGACCTGAGCCAGCGCGTTTTGCCCGGTGTTGCCGTCAATCACCAGCAGTGCTTCATGCGGCGCATCGGGCATCGCCTTGGCAATCACGCGGCGGATTTTTTTCAGCTCTTCCATCAAGTGCAACTGGGTCGGAAGACGGCCCGCCGTGTCGGCCATCATCACGCCGATATTCCGTGCCTTGGCCGAGGCCACCGCGTCGAACACCACTGCCGCCGGATCGCCGGACTCCTGGGCGATAACCTGCACGCCGTTGCGTTCGCCCCAGATCGCGAGTTGCTCGCGCGCAGCGGCCCGGAACGTATCGCCTGCTGCCAGCAACACCGTCTTGCCGTGGGATTGAAAATGCTTGGCAAGCTTGCCGATGCTGGTGGTTTTCCCCGCACCGTTGACTCCGGCAATCATCATCACGATCGGGCTGGGACGAGACAGATCAAGCGCACGTTGCAGAGGAGTCAATAGATCCACCAGCAGTTCGGCCAGTACAGCCTTGAGTTGCTGGCCATCTTCAATCCGGTCTCGTTTGGCTCGCGCCCGCAGTTGGGTCAACAGATGCGCCGTTGCATCCACCCCGGTATCGGCCATCAATAAGGCGGTTTCCAGTTCCTCGAACAGTGCTTCATCGACCTTGACGCCGACAAACAGGTTGGTAATGCCAGAACCCGTTTTGGCGAGGCCGGCCTTCAGTTTGCTGATCCAGGAACGCTTTTCTACGGGAACGGATACAGGCGCAGCCGCACGTTCGGATTGCTGATCCGGCTTGACGGCGGGCCCCGGTTCGGGGGCTTCAGATTTTTTCCAGAAATTCAGCATGGATCAGACCGCGAAGGTCAATACTCGATTTCAAATGGGCCGTTATGCTGGCAATGAAGCAGGCAATGAGGTGGGATGAGCTGTGAATGCAGCACTTGTGCAGTGCTAAACTCGGTTACCGGATTCAGTCAGATTTTAACATCGCACTTTGGTAACAGTTCGGCAGGCCCGTTTTTCCGCAAAGTTTCTACGTATGGCACCCTCAGCCTCACGCTCCAATACCCCTTCACAAAAGTCTGGCAAGTCCGCCAACGCGAAAATTTCCAGTGTTCGCATCATTGGCGGGCTGTGGAAGAGAACGCCGCTGCCAGTCGTCAATATCCCCGGTCTGCGGCCCACGCCGGATCGCGTGCGTGAGACGGTATTTAACTGGCTGACGCATCAATTCGGCGGCAGTCTTGCCGGACTGAGCGTGCTGGACCTGTTTGCCGGAACCGGTGCAATGGGTTTCGAAGCGGCTTCGCGCGGCGCGGCAAGAGTGGTTCTGTCCGAACAGGATGCGAATCTGGTCGAAAACCTGCGCATGGCCCGGGAAAGACTCAAGGCAGACATGGTCGAAATTCAGCATGCATCCGCCATGACACTCGTGCAATCGTATCGGCAGGCAGCTGCCCGCGCACCTGAACACGCGGAGCACTTTGATGTGATTTTTCTTGATCCCCCTTACCGTCAGGGCTGGCTGGATCAGCTATTGCCGCAGTTGTCAGACCTGCTCACGCCAGGAGGCTTGATCTACGCCGAAGCCGAAACGGCACTCGATCCAGCCGCCATGACAGGTTTTGGTCTGGAAATCCTGCGCGCAGACAAAGCCGGGCAGGTGTTCTATCATTTGCTCCGCCGAATCAATGAATAACAATAAAACAGGGAGCACCAAGATGCTGACAGCCGTCTATCCCGGCACATTCGATCCACTCACTCGCGGCCATGAAGACCTGGTGCGCCGCGCCGCGAAACTGTGCGACAGACTGGTGGTCGGTGTTGCCGACTCCAGCAACAAAAAGCCGTTTTTCACCTTGACCGAGCGCTTGAGCATTGCGCGCGAAGTGCTGTCGCATTACGACAATGTCACCGTGGAAGCATTCTCCGGCCTGCTGAAGAATTTTGTACGTGAGCACGATGCCCGAGTCGTGATTCGTGGCCTGCGTGCTGTTTCTGACTTCGAGTTCGAATTTCAGATGGCCGGAATGAACCGAATCCAGATGCCGGATATCGAAACCATATTCATGACCCCATCCGAACAGTACATGTTCATCTCCGGCACCATCGTCCGCGAAATCGCTCGTTTGGGTGGCGATGTCAGCCGATTCACTTTCCCCTCGGTCGAGAAATGGCTGAAGGAAAAGATGGGGCAAACGTAATTGAAGTGATGGTCATGACATGGCGCTACTGATTACGGATGAATGCATCAACTGCGACGTGTGCGAGCCGGAGTGTCCGAACGCTGCGATTTACATGGGCGTGGAAATCTACGAGATCGATCCTGATAAATGCACCGAGTGCGTTGGGCATTTCAATGAGCCACAGTGTCAGATCGTGTGTCCGGTGGATTGCATTCCTTTCAATCCGGAATGGCGCGAAAGTCAGGAAGAGTTGATGGCGAAATATCACCGATTACAAGCCAGTGTTTCTGAAAAGACCTGATTAGGCGATCGCCGAAAAAAAGCCGAGCACGGTCCCTTAAATTACCTTTAATTAATACCTTTCAACGTTAAGTCTCGCATGGCTCTCATTGATGATCCAAAGACATACATCCTTCGCATGTTTCAGATGGAAACGAGCGAGGGGCGTGGCGCATATTGCCAAGTGTTTTCCTCGGGAAGCCAGCCAGATGATCTGCCGCTGGAACATGGAGAAATAGTTTACGGAATCTACAAAAACAAATATGTGTTCACACCGCTCTCGCTTATTCTTCGTAATCGAGAAGCCGTCCAAAGGCTCCCTTGGTCGAGCATCACTGCCTGCTCTACAAAACACGGCTGTGGTGAAAAACAATCCGTGCTTACTGTTTCAGACGGTAGTACCGTTGTCATTGAACTGCACGAGTTAGCTAAAGGTTGGTCTGGGCGTATATCACAGCTACTTCATGAAATGATCAACCGATGGGGGAGTTATGCGAGTCTAGGCCCAGGGTTACTCTCCGTAGATGAGTTCGTTCGGCGCGCTCAAGATCCCTACGAGTTCGCCCCGAATCTAGAACCACATCCCTCGCTTGAAACTGTAAGCCAATTGCTCCACCAGCTCCGCGCTGCACCCGATGTGCATAAGGTGCTGTTATCCCCAGCCAATGCTGAAAAAGACGATTTTGCGATCACAAGTATTGTCGTTACCTCAAATGGTCGACCAAGTGCTATTGATGAATTTGCGCGCGTTCTCAAAGCTACGGCTGTTGTTGAAGCAACAGAAAAAACTAGACGCAAAGTAGAAACCACCTCAACCATGAAGGTGTGGGAAGTCTTGTGGGATTGACACAAACGTAAATTGACGAATTAAAGGGATCGTGATCGGCTTCTTTTTCTTAGTAATGCGAGATCGGCCAGCTTTATTTCACGGCTTCAATAATTGCGATTTCGCGCTTGAGCAGATCGTTGGCCAGATCGGATAATTGCACGCCCTTCTTCGACGCGATAGTGGTCAGATAGGCTTGCACTTCTGCATCAAGATAAACCGGCAAATTCAGCTTCACATTCGGGCGATGGAATTTGCCGCGCTCTGCGCTTTTGAAATCGATCTCGGCTGGCATGTCGTCATCATCTTGGGGTGGGGGCGTTGTTGGAGTCATCGTTTCACCTATCGAGGTTCATCCTCATAAAACTGTCGTTCGCGCTTGGTTGCAGGTCGTGCCGAAATCAACCGCACACGAATATTCATCGGCCCGGTTGCTTGATATGTATGGGCCACTGCCAAAAGTGTTCCACTGGCGTCGAACCCCAGCGTAAACCAGCGTTCCTCATACTCACTATGCGCTGCATCGAACACCGTTAACGATAGCGCATCCAGAAACACCGTTGCCGCTTGGTCAAAAGTTACGCCATGCTTGCGCACGTTTGCTAATGCTTTGACGGCGTCCCACTCAAAATCGTAATTGCTTTCCTGCATGCTGAATGATCACCGTGTTCAGGGTCTTTTGCTATATCAATGACAGATGCCATCATGGTACCGTGAATCGATCCAATTTCGTTCAAAAAATTGAGCGAGCAATATGACCGACAGCAACCAAATCAAAGGCCTAGGCTCGACTGCATATTTCAATGATGAGGCCGCATTCTTTGTCCCGTCCACCAATTCCGGGGCACCTCATGCTGACCCATTAACGGCTCAACAAGCCTTTAAGTCCATCTCGTAATTTATCTTTGAGTTGATCCTGCGGAGTTTTACTCGGGCTGGAATTTGTGCCGCTGGAATCACTGGAGTTGTTGTCTCCGGATTTGCCGAACAGTTTTTCGGTCAGTTTGCTCTTGAGTTTGTTTTCGACCGCCTTGCTGGCGACGCCGCTCCATTCGATGCTGTACGTTGGCTGGTGGAACGGGCCACTCAAACGAACCGGGATGGTCAGGTCGGTCAGTTGGGCCAGTTCCTTGCCACCCTGTCCACCGGACGTGTTGACCACGGTTGCCTTCGCGATGTAATCGATCTGTTGCCGCACTAGATCGAAATTTCCGGAGCCGCCGATTCGGAAGAACGGCGACTTCATGTTCAGGTCATCACTGTGTGCGACGCCATTGCGCAAGTTGAAGCTGATGGATAGCTCGCTGAAATCGGTCTTTTCACTGGTGTTGATGCTCTTGGTCTGGTCTGGTGTTTTGCCCTGAAGTACATCCAGCTGCGATTTGAATTCGCGCAGGGATTTGGCCAGATTGAAACCCTTGATGGCGCCATCGCGCATGCGCAGAGCCATACTGCCATCCAGGCCGCTTTTTAATTGGCTGACCGTATTGCCCGTTGTGTGGATGTCGAGATTGACGTCGCCATAGCCTTCCAGAACATCGCGATTGAACGCGTCTTTCATCAGCGGGTTGATGGAGACGCCATTCAGCGATTGCTTGAGGGTCAGTTGTGGATGAGCGCTCGCCGTGACGCTGGCCGAGCCATTCATTCTGCCGTAATACAACTCCGCATCGAACGGCGAAATTTCGATGTGTCCATCGCCAGCGTGCATGCCGAGCAAGACACTTTGTGCGCGGATATTCTGGATTTGCAAACTGTAGATACGCAACTTGCCCTGTGCTTTCAAATTTGCGAAAGCACTGAGATCGATGGGCTTTTCGCTCTCAGCTGGAGCCGTCGTGCCCGAAGCAGCCGCACTCCCCTTGGCCGCAGGCTTGATGTAACGATCAAAATTGATCTGGTCCAGTACCACATCGAAGTTGATGTCCGGTTGGGAAAAATTGGTGATACCGAGTTTTGCCTCGATCTTGCTGCCATCGATCCGGCCATCCAGTTCGGCAGCAATGCTTTGCTTGTTTAAGTCGGTCTGAACGGAGCCATTGAAATGCGTAGTTGTATTGGTTGGGCCACTGAGTGTGACGTCGGCTGAAATGGCCGACATGTCCAGCGTGTGCAGGTCAAGACTGCCAGTGAGCGGAGTGTCGATTCGGGCTTTGAGCAGTTGGCCCGATTGCCGGCCGTCAGCAGTCAGTCTCAGCTTGTCGATGTTGAAGGTCTTGGCCGTACCGCTCAGGCTCGAGGCGTCGAACTTCAGGCTTAAATTCTTTCCTTCGTTCTTGTCGCTATTGATCGTTAACTCTCCCGACAGACCTGAGCTACTCGCCGCCGCGGGAGATAAATTCAATTTGGGAATGTTGAATTGGGCGTTGAAAGTGTTTTCTGCCTGTTTGCCTTGCGCGCGTAGCTTAAGGTTGTCCGCGCTGATTCGGGCCGGAGACAAGCTCAGGCTGGTTGCATACAGCGTGAGTGCCACATCGTGCAGGCTGGCGAGAGCGCCATCCAGCTTGATTTCCATATTGTTGAAACTGAATTCGCCAGCATCGAGCTTGAACAGCAACTCGGTTTTGATCTGTAGCTTGGCCTGCGCCATCGACTGAGTTTCGTTGTGTTTGGCATTGAAGCCGGTGTTCACTTCCAGGGTGGTGGGTACGCCATCGGCAATGCGTCCGGTACGGATATTGATCTGGTCGAGGGTCGCGACCGTATGCGTGATGGCATCGTCCAGTTGGAGCGTACTGTTGCTTAATTCAAATCCGGCAATGTCAAACTGCACGGTGTTGCTCTGCGCATCACTCTTTTTCAGCAAGTCGTCGATGTTGGTCTTGCCATCCTGATTGCGTTTAATCGTCGCATTGACACCGCTGATCTGGACGTGATCAATCAGCAATTGCTTTTTCAGCAGGGGCAGGAGGGCGACAGAGACTTTCGCCGATTCCACACTGGCAAAGGGCTCGTCACTGTTGTGTGCGGACAAACTGGTCTTGCCCAGATCAATGCCGAGATGAGGGAACAGGGTGAGCTTGAGATCGCCCTGAATGGTCAGCGTGCGCTGCTTGCTTTCTTTGACGACGCGGGCGATTTCTCCCTTGAACTGGTTGGGATCAACCAGCAACAGCAACGCAATGGCGGCAGTCGCCAGCAAAGCGACCAGAACGATCACAGTCAAGCCAAAAATGCGAAGTGCTTTCATCGCGCTTTAATTTTTCGCGGAGTCACAAAAATTGAATGGGCGCTCGCAGTATAGCCAAGGCCGTAGGAGGCGACCAGCGTTGCAACCCAGTCTTATGGAACACCCAAACCGCCAAGACATTGACCGGTAGTACCTCAGTTTTCCTTTCATCCTTCGATACATCGCGCTCTGAGCGATACTAAGGACGAACGGAAACTGAGACACTGCCTGTTGACCGTTTGAATTGCGTCTATTTATTTCTTGTTGTGATTCTCATCCGCAGCATAGGCTGCATTCAAATGCACCGCCTTTTTTGCCCGTGCGCGCATCGTGATGTTGAGCATTTCCACCGCAATAGAAAATGCCATCGCAAAATAGATATACCCCTTGGGCACGTGATGTCCGAAACCATCGGCAATCAGCACGACGCCGACCACGACCAGGAAGGAAAGTGCCAGCATCTTGATCGTTGGATGATCGGAAACAAAGCGGCCTATCGAAGCTGCGAACAGCATCATCAAGCCGACTGAAATAATCACTGCGGCAATCATCACTTCGATTTGCTGCACCATGCCCACGGCGGTAATGATGGAATCGAGCGAGAACACGATGTCGATGACCATGATCTGCAGGATCACCGCCGTCAGCGTGGCCTTCACGGCGCCCGAAGCGTGGCCTTCTTCACATTCAAGCGATTGATGAATTTCACCGGTGCTCTTCCAGATCAGGAACAAGCCGCCCGCGATCAAAATCAGATCTCGCCCCGATATGTCTTGACCCAGGATAGTGAAGAGCGGCGCGACCAGGCCGACGATCCATGACAGTACGAGCAGCAGTCCGATACGCATGAACATCGCCATGAACAGCCCAATGCGCCGGGCCATATCGCGCTGCGCCTGCGGCAGCTTGTCGACCAATATAGAAATGAAAATGATGTTATCGATGCCAAGCACCAACTCCAGTGCGGTCAGTGTGGCAAGGGCAATCCAGGCTTGCGGGTCAGCGAGTAGTTCGAGCATGAGGGCTCCAGAAAGAATGCTTCAAAAAAGTTTGCAACACGAAAACTAAGAGAGCCCTGATTAAGTGCGAACAAATGAAAATCCGTCGTTCCTGCGCAGGCAGGAACCCATTGACTGTATCGCAACTTTTAAGCCGCTGGATTCCAGCCTGCGCTGGAATGACGACTTAATCAGAGCTTCCCTAAACATTGAACAGGAAGTTCAATACATCCCCATCCTTGACGACATACTCTTTGCCTTCCGCGCGCATCTTGCCCGCTTCTTTCGCGCCCTGTTCGCCCTTGCCCGCGATGAAATCGTCGTAGGCGATGGTCTGGGCGCGAATGAAGCCACGTTCGAAATCAGTGTGGATCACACCGGCGGCCTGTGGAGCCGTGTCACCGATATGAATGGTCCAGGCACGCACTTCTTTTACCCCGGCAGTGAAGTAAGTTTGCAAGCCGAGCAGCTTGAAGGCGGCGCGGATCAAGCGGTTGAGACCGGGTTCGGTCATGCCCATGTCGGCAAGGAAAACTTGTTTGTCTTCATCATCAAGTTCGGCAATTTCAGATTCGACCGACGCGCAGATCGCGACCATTGGCGCGTTCTGGCTTTTGGCGTATTCGCCCAGCTTGTCGAGCAGTGGATTGTTCTCGAAACCGTGATCACTGACGTTGCCGACAAACATTGCGGGTTTGGCGGTAATCAGACACAGTGGTTTGATCAAGAGCAGTTCTTCTTCTGACAAGCCGAGTGCGCGCACGGGCCGCGCCTCATTCAGATGCGGCATCAGCTTTTCCAGAATCGCGACCAGCCGTGCGGCGTCCTTGTCGCCGGAGCGCGCGGTTTTGTGATGACGGTGCAGGGCTTTCTCGGCAGTGCCCAGATCGGCCAGGGCGAGTTCAGTGTTGATGACTTCGATATCGGCAATGGGATCGACCTTGCCTGCAACGTGAATCACGTTGGGGTCTTCAAAGCAGCGCACCACGTTGACGATAGCGTCGGTCTCGCGAATGTGGGCCAGAAACTGGTTGCCCAAGCCTTCGCCCTTGGAGGCGCCCGCAACCAGCCCGGCGATATCAACGAACTCGACCACGGCAGGCAGGATGCGCTCCGGCTTGACGATCTCGGCCAGCTTGGCCAGACGCGGGTCAGGGACTTCGACCACGCCGACATTCGGCTCGATGGTGCAGAAAGGATAGTTTTCGGCCGCAATACCCGCTTTGGTAAGCGCGTTAAAGAGAGTGCTTTTGCCGACGTTAGGCAGGCCGACGATGCCGCATTGCAGAGCCATGATGATTCCGGTTGGTGTTGCGAGAAAGCAGGGATTTTACCGGAGCGGGAAAGTTGCTCGTCGGTAGCGAATCTATTGCTTGTCAATCGAGCAGGGCGATGACCTCGTCGCGGGTAAGCCCATGATGCTTGGCTATATCGGTAATGATCGCTGCTAGCGTTCCGATCTTGAGAGGGTCGTGCGCGGGAATCGTCACATGATGCTGGCTCGGTGTTGAGCACGTTAACCGGACATGACTGCCAGTCTGGCGTGTCACCGCATAGCCAAGCTTAGAGAGCTTCTTTGTCAGCTTAAAACCCGATAGATCACGTGGTAATCGTGACATTTTTTGGGCTAGCCGATTCTGGATTCAAGCTGCGATGACTTCGTCGTGGGCGAAATGCAATCGAATTAATTTCGGTAGCTTGTCGGCATCGAAATGGCAACGCACTGCGTCACGCACCGCTGTATGCAAGGCATCGCGTGAGTCAGCCTGAGTAAAAATGGAATGACCAAGTGCCCGCGCTTCCAGATGACCGTCTGCGTCTTGCTCTACTACAAAAATGATTTCGCTCATGAGAGCCCTATCCGAGGTTCTTGAGAATTAGTTTGACGAATTACTTCAATTTTACAGGCTGGCGACCAATCCGGTCGCTTTTTTCAAAACAGATTCAGTTCCGTCTGAATTAGAAGTGCTGAGCGTGTAGCCGTTAGAATGGGTCATTCGCATTCCCATGCTCACGTTTTAGAAGTTCTCCAATGACGATGTTCCCCCCAAACCTGCAGGCCGCACGTACCCGTCTGGATGCGATTCGCCCCGCGCACTACGCCAACACGCGCAATGCCCTCGACGGTGCCGTCACGCTGCTGTCGCCTTACATCACGCACGGCATGCTGACCCTGCCCGATGCCATCAACGCCATCAAGCGCCGGCATCCACTCAAGCCCGCAGACAAGCTGATGATGGAATTCGGCTGGCGCGAGTTTTTTCATCACGTCTGGCAGCATCTGGGCGATGGCATTCTGGAAGATCGCGGCCCGGCCGTTTCGCCGGTCGAATACGCACAGACTTTGCCGGACGATATTCGCCAAGGCGCGACCGGTGTGCCGGTCATTGACGAAGCGGTGCGCACGCTCTACGCCACCGGTTATCTGCACAACCATGCGCGCATGTGGCTGGCCAGTTATGTCGTGCATCTGCGCAAGGTGCATTGGCGTGTTGGAGCCGACTGGCTCTACGGCCATTTAATTGATGGTGATCTCGCCAGCAATCATTTGTCATGGCAATGGGTCGCAGGCACCTTCAGCAACAAGCCCTATTTATTCAACGCTGAGAACGTCGCGCGTTATGCGCCAGTGGCTACGCACGCTCAATGGCACAGCCCGGGTACTGCAGTCGATCAGGACTATGAGGTGCTCGAAGCGCTGGCGAAGACTACGGAACAGGTAGGCCCTGAGCCGGGCAATCATCCGGCTTGTATCGAACCGGCGTTGATCGAACTACCACCGGATTGTATTTCGAGCACATTGCCTGCACTCAAACGCCGCGTCGTCGAACTTGTGCATCCCTGGAATCTAGGTGAAGACACCGAAAGCAACAGTGCGGATTTCCGGCTCGGCGTGATTCATCTTCCATTTCATCACCGCTTCCCTTGGTCCGCAGCCCGCTGGAATTTTGTGCTGACGCGCATGCGCGAACGCTGTCATGGAATTTTTGTGGGCGATATAAAGGACCTGACGCCGCACCTGGTCGATTCGCAAACGCAAACCTTGGCTACATTGAATCCGGGGTATGCCGAAAGCTTGCAGGAGCTGGCCGATGAAGTTCGGCCTGATCGCAAGATGTTTTCTGAACCCGAGGAACTTTGTCCCAGTTTCAGCCAGTTCTACGCAAAAGTCAGCGGTGTGAGCTTGACTCGCAAGCCGCCGCCAAAGATAAACACCAAGTTCAATACGCACAAGCAGGGACGCAGGAACGGGGCGCGGCGTTAAAAGGGTGTCATCCTGAGCGGAGTCGAAGGATCTCAGTTGTCCAAACTGAGTCTGGCCATTGCAGTCCGCAGTTACTGAATGACCTGAGATTCTTCACTGCGTTCAGAATGACTCAATTGATTTAGCGTCACTCACCGAATGGAGGCCAATATGCCCACCACCCGTACCGAATCCGATTCCATGGGCGCCATCGAAGTCGCCGCCGACCGTTACTGGGGCGCGCAGACTGAGCGCTCCATCCACAACTTTCCCATTGGTGTGGATCGCTTCCGCTGGCAGCGACCCATGATCCGTGCACTGGGCATCCTCAAGAAAGCTGCTGCCCAAGCCAATGCCGAACTCGGCGAGCTCCCACCTGATATTGCCAGGTTGATCGAACAAGCCGCTGACGAAGTCATCACTGGAAAACTCGACGATCACTTTCCGTTAGTCGTATTCCAGACCGGCTCTGGCACCCAGTCCAACATGAACGCCAATGAAGTCATCAGCAATCGCGCCATCGAATTTGCGGGTGGTGTCATGGGCAGCAAAAAACCAGTGCATCCGAACGACCACGTCAATCGCGGCCAGTCATCCAACGACACCTTTCCGACCGCCATGCACATCGCTGTCGTCGAGCAACTGCATGCGCGCCTGTTTCCGGCGGTGACGCAATTGCGCGATACGCTTGCCGCAAAGGCCAAGGAATATAAAGACCTCGTCAAGACCGGTCGCACGCATTTGCAGGACGCCACACCGATCACACTCGGCCAGGAAATCGGCGCGTGGGTCGCGCAACTCGATTTTGGTTTGAGCGCCGTGCGCAGCGCCTTGCCTGGCCTGCATGATCTGGCTATCGGCGGTACTGCTGTCGGGACCGGCCTCAACGCACATCCCAAGTTTGGCGACCGCGCCGCGCATTACATCAGCGCATTGACCGGTCAACCATTCCAGTCCGCCTCCAACAAATTTTTCGCACTGGCCGCGCACGACGCGTTGGTGCAAACCTCAGCGGCCTTGCGCACCCTCAGCGGCGGCCTGATGAAAATGGCCAACGACGTCCGCTGGCTCGCCAGTGGCCCGCGTTGCGGCATCGGCGAACTATTGATTCCCGAAAACGAACCCGGCTCCTCCATCATGCCCGGCAAAGTCAATCCGACTCAGTGTGAGGCCCTGACTATGGTCTGCGTACAAGTCTTCGGTAACGACACCGCCGTCGCATTCGCGGGCACCCAAGGCAATTTTCAGCTCAACGTCTACAAACCCGTGATGGTTCACAACGTGCTCGAAAGCATCACCCTCATCGCCGATGCTTGTCTTGCCTTCGATGAACACTGCGCACGCGGCATCGAACCGAATATCACTCGTATCGAAGAAAACCTGAACAAGAACCTGATGCTGGTTACTGCGTTGAATCGTCATATTGGTTACGACAAGGCTGCCCAGATTGCCAAGAAAGCGCATCACGAGGGGACGACGTTGAAAGAGGCTGCGATGGCGCTGGGTTATGTTACTGCGGAGCAGTATGACGAGTGGATTGTGCCGTTGAAGATGACGCGGGGGTCAGAATAATTCTTCTGCGAAACTATTTCTTGCGTGATATGGACTTGATGCGTCGTGTAATGAAATCGGTGACCACTTCATCAATATGAATAAAATCTTTTCCAATTGGTTTGGCTACTGCATACATGATTCTTAAATCGCTGCCAATATTTCGATGGATGGTATATCTCCCAGACCAATCCCCATGAACTTGTACTTCTACCCACTGACCATCATTAGCTTTAAAGACATAAGTCGTTTCCTCGCGGCCTTCCTTGCCACGAATATGGCGATAAACATCGTAAGGTTCTTGCTTCTCTGCCCGGTATTCCAGGCCTGGACGCTTTGGGTCAAATTGATCTATCGCTCTTTCCATAAGGTATTCAGCACGACTGTGGCGGCCATCTGATAAATCAATCCATATTGCTATATCGTCTTTACTTGGAATTTCATTTGGATCGAGAGGGCTCATATCTGGGTAGCGGCATCGAATAAAAGCCAAGTACCCACCTGTCACTTCGGTTCGATATCCTGCTGGCAACAATAAAGATACAGTGGCTGTCTTGTCCTCAAGTTTGATTTCCTCCAAGCTATTGGGATCTATTGATTTGGAACATCCAATCAGAACAGTAGATGCCGTAAAGGCTGTAATAAATAGCCTGATAACTATGTTGGGAAAGAATCTGCCGGGATAGCTGCCGCAACGCCTTCTCATGTCAAGCGGCTTCTTAGTATAAATCTGCCCTCAGCGGTCAAGATGTCGCTCTGCGCACGGGCAATGCCTGCGGTATCTTCAGGGGCTTCGATGAACCACGCATCCAAGTAGACGGCCATTTCTTCCGGTGTTCGCAGTTGTTCGGCCAAGTCATAGGGCAACGTCTTGGTTTTGACGGATGGTTTGGTTGTGGTTTTAGGCATGATCTTGTTTTGGTTTATTGACGTTCTTGCTGCTTCGATATGGCGATGAATCGCCTACTCAGCACGAACGGTTGTTTTGTAATTTACCACTGGCCGTTCGTCCTGAGTAGCCCGAAGGGCGTATCGAAGGGGCGCGATTTCCACTCTGTCATGCTGAGCACCGCGAAGCATCTCAGGTGGCAAAGGATTGCCGGTAGTTGAGTACGACCTGAGATGTTTCGCGGTACTCAACATGACAGGGTTAGTCTTTTGTATGCAGTCGCATCGTTGCCTTCTCGATATTCCCCGCCAACAAATCCGGCAGCACCGCAAGGCTGCGGTCAATCGCCTCATCAATCGGCCCCTGTTCTTCGCGTCGTGGTGAATGCAAGACAAAATCGACGACTTCTTGTCTGAGATTGAGCGCGCGGGGATGGCCGATGCCGATGCGAATGCGCCAGAAGTTGGGGGTGCTGAGGGCGGCGGTGATGTCTTTCAGGCCATTGTGTCCCGCATGACCGCCGCCCTGCTTGAGTTTGACCGAACCGGGGAGCAGGTCGAGTTCGTCATGGGCGACGAGGATTTCTTCGGGGGCAATTTTGTAGAAGCGGGCGAGGGCGCCGACGGACTGGCCGGAGCGGTTCATGAAAGTTTGCGGCAATAACAGCCAGACCGACGGGGTTTTTGTAACCAGGCCGAAAAAGCCGCGCTCGCTTTTCAGGCTGGCACCAACGCTGCGAGCGTAGCGCTCGACCAGCCAGAACCCGGCGTTGTGGCGGGTGTCTTCATATTCCGGGCCGGGATTACCCAGGCCCACGATGAGTTTGATCGGCATACAGATCAGCCAGATTGGAAAATGTCAGACTATATAGAAACCCAGCTTCCGCTACTTGCATTAACTCCCATGCTGGCTGGACTTGGCCCAAGTCAGCAATAGTTATTAAATTAACTAACTAGTTATGACAAAATCGAAAACATGGCGGACAAGAGTAAAACTGTTAGTAATCGGCGGTTTGATAGCGGGCTTGTTCATCGATATGGTTATATGAGATAATAAATATTCTGGTGCACAGCATAGTGCTCCCTCTAGAATGATCCTATGCAGACATCGCTTTCCACTTCAATCAAACGTGACGGTCGCGCACTATTTGCGCCGATCCTGAGCGGGTCTAATTGATGATGCCGACGATCAAAGGCATTTCATCGATGGCCACTCGCCAGGTGCTGGCCGAGTTAGTGGAGGCGTTTGAGCGGTCCTCGGGATTGAAGGTTGCGATTGAGTCGGTAGGTGGAGTGGATGCGGCCATGCGGGTCCAGGCTGGAGAAGAGTTTGACGTAGTGGTCCTTGCATCCGAAGCGATCGATAAACTCATTGCGGCCAACCGTATCGTGGCGGGTAGCAAGGTTGATCTGGTTCGCTCCGGGGTTGCGGTCGCGGTGCGAGCGGGTGCGCCGGAGCCAGACATCACTACAGAAGACGCGGTTCGACGCGCTGTGCTGGCGGCGCGCAGTATCAGTTATTCCACAGGGCCCAGCGGCTTAGCGCTGGCCAAGCTGTTTGAGCGTTGGGGAATTGCGGAAGAGATCCAGGGCCGCATTGTAAAGGCGCCGCCGGGCGTGCCAGTAGGCACGCTGGTTGCGCGCGGTGAGGTTGAATTGGGCTTCCAGCAGTTAAGCGAATTGATGCACCTTGAAGGCATTGCCGTGGTCGGACCACTACCGTCGGCCATTCAAATCATCACGATTTTTTCTGCGGGCGTGTGTACCAATTCGACGCAGGCCGATGCAGTACGTGCCATGCTCGATTTTATGACTTCACCGCAAGCCGCCGATGCCAAGCGTCGGCAAGGCATGGAGCCCGCCTGAATTGGGTTCCTTGCTGGAATGAACACGCTGTACTTTTACGAATAAGAGGAGACAAAATATGATCATTGATTGCCACGGTCACTACACTACGGCGCCCAAGGCGCTGGAAGAGTGGCGCAACAAACAGATTGCCGGGATCAAGGACCCCGCCATGATGCCCAAGGTGTCCGACCTGAAAATCAGTGATGATGATTTGCGCGAGACCATCATCGCCAATCAGCTCAAGCTGATGCAGCAGCGTGGCAGCGATCTGACCATCTTTTCGCCACGCGCCAGTTTCATGGCGCATCACATCGGCGACTTCAATATCTCATCGACCTGGTCAGCGATCTGCAACGAACTCTGTTACCGCGTCTCGCAACTATTCCCGGACAATTTCATTCCTGCGGCGATGCTGCCGCAATCGCCCGGCGTCGATCCAAAGACTTGCATTTCCGAACTGGAAAAGTGTGTCAAGGAATATGGCAATGTCGGCATCAACCTGAATCCCGATCCTTCAGGCGGTCACTGGACTTCGCCGCCGCTGAGCGACCGTCAGTGGTATCCCATCTACGAGAAGATGGTCGAATACAACATCCCGGCGATGATTCATGTGAGCACGAGCTGTAATGTCTGTTTCCATACGACCGGCGCGCATTATCTGAATGCCGACACGACCGCTTTCATGCAATGCCTGACCTCGGATCTGTTCAAGGATTTTCCGACCCTCAAGTTCATCATTCCGCACGGTGGCGGCGCAGTGCCCTATCACTGGGGTCGCTTCCGTGGCCTAGCGCAGGAACTCAAAAAGCCATTGTTGAAAGACCATCTGCTCAACAACATTTTCTTCGACACCTGCGTCTATCATCAGCCCGGCATTGACCTGCTGACCAAAGTGATTCCGGTCGACAACATCCTGTTTGCTTCGGAAATGATCGGCGCCGTGCGCGGTATTGATCCGGAAACCGGCAACTACTATGACGATACCAAGCGCTACATCGAGGCATCGACACTGCTGACGCCTGCGCAGAAACAGCAAGTCTATGAAGGCAATGCGCGTCGCGTGTTCCCTAGACTGGATGCAGCACTGAAAAAGAAGGGAAAGTGATCATGTACGAACTCGGAGTTGTTTACCGCAACATCAAGCGCGCAGATCGCGCTGCAGCTGATGGTCTCGCCGCATTGGGCTCGGCTACGGTACACGAGGCCATGGGCCGCGTTGGTCTGCTCAAGCCTTATATGCGTCCGATCTACAGTGGCGCCCAAGTGTCAGGCGCGGCAATCACCGTGCTGCTGCATCCGGGTGACAACTGGATGATGCACGTGGCGGCCGAGCAAATACAACCGGGCGACATCGTCGTGGCGGCGATCACGGCTGAATGTACCGATGGTTATTTCGGTGACTTGCTGGCAACATCCTTTCAGGCTCGCGGCGCACGCGCGCTGATCATCGACGCCGGTGTGCGTGATGTGAAAGAACTGACGAAGATGAACTTCCCGGTGTGGAGCAAAGCAATTTCCAGCAAAGGCACGATCAAGGCAACACTCGGCTCGGTGAACATCCCTGTGGTGTGTGCCGGCATGCTGGTCACACCGGGTGATGTGATTGTGGCAGACGACGACGGTGTGGTTTGTGTGCCAGCAGCGCTGGCCGTGAAGACACTGGAAGCCGCACAAAAGCGCGAGAGTTTCGAAGGTGAGAAGCGCGCCAAGCTGGCCGTGGGCGTGTTGGGTCTGGACATGTACAAGATGCGTGAGCCACTGGAGCAGGCGGGGCTGAAGTACATCGACTAAATCCTGCTTGTCATTCTGAGCCTGGCGAAGAATCTCAGTTGGTGAAGAGCCCGCAGTCGGTAACGACCTGAGATTCTTCGCCAGGCTCAGAATGACAAAGTAATTGATGTTCGACTGATTTAAATTTAAGCGCGATACATGGTTTTATTCCTCCCGTTGAAAGGGGAGGAGCTTAAAAAGAGGGATGCATATGGAATTCACCAAAACTCCCGGATGGCTGGACTGGTACAACGGCCCATCCAAACCGCGCTTCAAATTGCCGCCCGGCGCGGTGGATGCCCATTGCCACGTCTTCGGCCCGGGCACCGAATTTCCCTATGCGCCCGAACGCAAGTACACACCTTGCGATGCATCGAAGGCGCAGTTGTTTGCCTTGCGTGACCATCTCGGTTTCGACAAGAACGTCATCGTGCAAGCGACGTGTCACGGTTCAGACAACCGTGCGCTGGTCGATGCGCTTAAGGCTGCAAATGGCAAAGCCAGGGGTGTCGCGACGGTCAACCGCAATGTCACCGATACCGAACTGAAAGAGATGCACGCCGCCGGTGTGCGGGGCACGCGTTTCAATTTCGTCAAACGTCTGGCTGACTTCACGCCGCGTGAAGTCCTGTTTGATATCGCCAGCCGCATTGCCCCAATGGGCTGGCATGTCGTGATTTATTTCGAGTCGCAAGACCTGCCCGAGCTGTACGATTTCTTCACGGCTTTGCCCACGACCGTAGTTGTCGATCACATGGGTCGGCCTGATCCGACCAAGCCGGTTGATGGCCCGGAGTTTCAGTTGTTCGTAAAAATGATGCGCGAGCACAGCAACATCTGGTCGAAGGTGAGCTGTCCGGAGCGGCTTTCGGTGTCCGGCCCACCCGCGCTGAACGGTGAACAGAACGCTTATCGTGACGTGGTGCCGTTTGCAAAATATCTTGTGGACACCTTCCCGGATCGCGTGCTGTGGGGAACGGACTGGCCGCATCCGAACTTGAAAGACCACATGCCGGATGACGGCTTGCTGGTCGATTACATCCCCCACATTGCCACGACGCCGGAGTTGCAGAGAAAACTGCTGGTCGACAATCCGATGCGTCTGTATTGGGCGGACTGAACGACGGAATGAATTAAGGAGCACAAATGTCACTGGATAAACCCTACAAAGATGTTCCCGGCACGACCATCTTCGATGCTGAAGAGTCGCGCAAAGGCTATTGGCTCAACCAATTCTGTATGTCACTGATGAAGGCAGAGAACCGTGAGCGCTTCAAAGCCGATCAGCGTGCGTATCTCGATGAATGGGCGATGAGCGAAGAGCAGAAGCAGGCGGTGCTGGCGGTCGATCTGAACCGCTGCATCAGCCTTGGCGGCAATATCTATTTCCTCGCCAAGCTCGGTGCCACCCATGGCAAGAGCTTCCAGCAAATGGCGGGCAGCATGACCGGCATGACTGAAGAAGAGTATCGCGACATGATGATCGCCGGTGGTCGCTCGGTGGAAGGCAATCGTCGCATTGGTGAAGACGGCGATGCCCAGGCCCAGAATCAACCGCAGGGCAAACGAAACTCAAGTAGCGGTCAGAAAGCGAGTGCGTGAGATGGCGAAAATTACAGCCTCGGTTTATACCTCGCATATTCCCGCCATTGGTGCTGCGCTTGATCTGGGCAAGACTCAGGAAGATTACTGGAAACCGGTTTTTGCGGGCTATGACTTTTCCAAGCAATGGATGAAGGACAACACGCCCGATGTCATTTTTCTGGTGTTCAATGACCACGCGACTGCCTTCAGTCTGGAAATGATTCCCACGTTTGCGATTGGTACGGCAGCGGAGTACCAGATTGCCGATGAAGGTTGGGGCCCACGTCCGGTGCCCAAGGTGATCGGCCATCCCGAACTTGCGTCGCACATTGCTCAGTCCGTGATCCAGGATGATTTTGATCTGACCATTGTCAACAAGATGGATGTGGATCATGGGCTGACCGTGCCGCTCTCGTTGATGTGTGGTCAACCCCCAGTGTCAAACTTTGCATGGCCTTGTCCAGTGATTCCGTTTGCCGTGAACGTGGTGCAGTACCCGGTACCTTCCGGCATGCGTTGCTATAAGTTGGGTCAAGCGATACGCAAGGCCGTCGAATCATATGATCAGGATCTGAATGTGCAGATCTGGGGCACCGGCGGCATGAGCCATCAATTGCAGGGGCCGCGTGCAGGTCTCATCAACAAAAAATTCGACAGCGACTTTCTCGACAAGCTGATCGCCGACCCGCTTGCCCAAGCGAGCGTGCCGCACATTGATTACGTCCGCGAAGCTGGATCAGAAGGGATCGAGTTGGTGATGTGGCTGATTGCGCGCGGTGCCATGAGTACCAAGCCGCCGAAGCTGGCTCATCGTTTCTATCATGTGCCCGCATCGAACACGGCAGTGGGACACGCTATTCTGGAAAACCAGTTCTAAACATTTGTCCAAGGAGAATTCATGAGCACGATTAAAGTCGCACTGGCCGGTGCTGGCGCTTTCGGAATCAAGCATCTCGATGCCATCAAACTGATCGACGGTGTGGAAGTTATTTCAGTTGTCAGTCGAGAACTGGAAAAGACCAAACAAGTGGCCGTCAAGTACGGCATCGGCCATGTTACGACCAATCTTGCTGACAGCCTGGCATTGAAAGAAGTCGATGCCGTGATTCTCTGCACACCGACCCAGATGCATGCCGAACAGACCATTGCCTGTCTCAAAGCGGGCAAACATGTGCAGGTGGAGATTCCCTTGGCTGACAAACTGGCCGACGCCGAGGCCGTGGTCGCGCTGCAAAAGCAGTCGGGCCTGATTGCCATGTGCGGCCACACGCGCCGCTTCAACCCCAGCCATCAATTTGTGCACAACAAAATCAAGGCGGGTGAATTCAACATTCAACAAATGGATGTGCAGACCTATTTCTTTCGCCGGACCAATATGAATGCGCTCGGCGAAGCACGTTCCTGGACGGATCATCTGCTGTGGCATCACGCCGCGCATACGGTCGATCTGTTTGCATATCAGACCGATAGCCCGATCATAGCGGCGAATGCTGTACAAGGCCCAATTCATCCGGCGCTTGGAATAGCGATGGACATGTCGATTCAGCTCAAAGCTGCCAACGGCGCCATTTGTACTTTGAGCTTGAGCTTCAACAACGACGGACCCTTGGGTACTTTCTTCCGTTACATCGGCGATACCGCGACCTATATCGCCCGCTATGACGACTTGTTCAGTGGCAAGGAAGAAAAGATTGACGTCAGTAAAGTGGCGGTGTCGATGAACGGCATCGAGCTGCAGGATCGTGAGTTCTTTGCTGCCATCAAGGAAGGCAGGGAACCCAACTCCAGCGTCGCCAAGGTACTGCCTTGCTATCAGGTGCTGCATAAACTGGAACAGCAACTGAACGCGGCGGGCTGAGTACGTTAAACCTCTCAACACAGACGTAGTAGAGACAATACGAGAGGCACGGAGATTCACAGAGGAAAACATAGGGGTTCTCTGTGACCTCTGTGAATCTCCGTGTCAAGCCTTCGGGTTTTTCTTAAATCACATTCCAGTCATGCAACAACGCAAAATCGGCCCCTTCAACGTCGCAGCCATCGGTCTTGGCTGTATGAATCTCAGTCATGCCTATGGCGTGCCACCTTCACCTGAAGTTGGCGAGCGCGTTTTGTTGCGCGCGCTCGACCTGGGTGTGACCTTGTTCGACACCGCTGCTTTGTATGGCTTTGGCGCCAATGAAACTCTGGTTGGTCGTGTGCTGAGCAAGCACCGTTCGAAGTTCGTACTGGCCAGCAAATGCGGCGTGCACGGACTGGATGGCAAGCGTGTCATTGATGGCAGCCCCGACACCATCAAGTGGTCGTGTGACGAAAGCCTCAAGCGCTTGCAGACCGATGTCATCGACATTTTTTACCTGCATCGCTGGGACAAGAAAGTACCGATTGAAGACAGTGTTGGCGCGATGAGTGATCTGGTGCGTGAGGGCAAGGTCCGCGCCATCGGTCTTTCCGAAGTTTCAGCCGATACACTGCGTCGCGCCCATGCCGTCCATCCCATTAGCGCCTTGCAAACCGAGTATTCACTATGGACACGCAATCCTGAAATTGCGATCTTGAAAACCTGCAAGGAACTCGGCATTGCCTTCGTTGCCTTCAGTCCGGTTGCGCGCGGTTTTCTGACCGGTGCCTTGCGGACTCAGGCAGATGTCGATGGCTTCGATGCCAAAGACATCCGCCGCGCCATGCCGCGTTTCCAAGGCGAAAATCTCACCGCCAATCTACGTCTGCTCAATGGCTATGCTGCTATCGCTCAAGAGATAGGTTGCACGATGTCTCAGCTCGCGCTGGCGTGGGTGCTGGCTCAGGGCGATCACATCATCCCCATCCCTGGGACAACCCGCATCAAACACCTCGAAGAAAATCTGGTCGCCAACAAGATCGTCCTTGGCACTGAACACCTAAGTCGACTCAACGCACTGATTAATCAAAACACGGTTACCGGCCCTCGTTACAACGCGGCGAATCAAACCGAGATTGATACAGAAGAGTTTTAATACCAACAACAAGTCCGCGAACGGCAAAGTCGTAGCCAATAAAAAACGGAAGTATATACTTGACATCCCCATGTTTGCCGCCGATACTTGCACCATCAAGACGGAGATGAACATGAGTAACTTAAACGCACCACACTTTCAAGACGCCGATAAAGCCCGCGAATACCTCGAAGCGCAAGTGTGGCCGAATGGTCGCGTGTGTCCTCATTGTGGCTCTGTTGGCGACCATTACGAACTGAACGGCAAAACCAATCGCCCCGGTCTTTACAAGTGCAGCGATTGCCGCGAACCATTTACTGTAACCGTTGGAACAGTGTTCGAGCGTTCCAAAGTTGGTCTGCATATTTGGCTGCAAGCTGTATACCTTATCAATTCAAGTAAGAAGGGCATCAGCAGCAAGCAATTAGAGCGCATGCTTGATGTTACCTACAAGACCGCATGGTTTATGTCCCATCGCATTCGTGAAGCCATGAGCGGCGATTCTGGCGGCTTGCTTGGTAGCAATGGCACACCTGTTGAAGCAGACGAAACATATTGGGGCAACTCCAACCCAAAGCCAACGGGTGCGCGTGGTTACGCCCACAAGATGAAAGTCGTAACACTCGTTGAGCGCAATGGCGAAAAACGTTCGTTCCATGTTGCCAATGTGAACGCCGATACCTTACGCCCGATTCTCAAATCACAAATTGCCGCTCAAGCCCGTTTAATGACGGATGAGGCTGCGGTCTATACCAAGATCGGCAAAGAGTTTGCATCGCATGGCGTGGTGAAACACAGTGCCAAAGAGTATGCACGCGGCGACATCAATACCAATACCGTTGAATCCAGCTTTGCCATTCTCAAGCGTGGTCTATATGGCACGTTTCATAACGTGAGCGAAAAGCATTTGCAACGCTACGCAACCGAATTTGATTTCAAATGGAACAATCGCTCTGCATTAGGCATTGATGATATTCAACGCACAAATGAAGCGCTGAAAGGCATTAGCGGCAAGCGCTTGACGTATCAGCGCACTAATAACGCATAAACATACAAAGGCAAAGGATTAGTAATGGATATGACGTTGATCCAAGGCGCTGTTGCTGGACTCAAGACTGCGGGCGACATCGCTAAGGGCTTTCTTGAGCTTAAGTCTATGGCTGATGTCCAAGGGAAAGTTATCGACTTGCAAAGCACCATTCTGGCCGCCCAATCGAGTGCAATCGCGGCCCAGTCTGAGCAATTTACGATGACCGAGAAAATACGCGATCTTGAAAAAGAAATCGGACGCGTAAAAGCATGGGGAACAGAGCAGCAACGCTATCAGTTGGTAAGCCCGTGGATTGGTTCTGTTGCCTATGCGCTGAAGGAATCGATGAGCGCGTCCGAACCACCCCATTATCTTTGTACAAAATGCTATGAGGACGGACGAAAATCTATCTTGAATCCAAATTCCAATCTCAAGGGCTCCATTGATATGGTCTGTCCTATTTGCATATCTCTGATACCAACGCACTCCAGAAGGAGTTATGCAAAATATGCTGAGCATCATCCAATTAATCCCATAGATAGATAAATAAAAAACCGGCGCTAGCCGGGTTTTTTCTTCTCCTGCTTCTTTGCCACTTTATGTGCTGGTGGCGCACTCCAAACTCGCTTTAGAGCTTCATTAAATGGCATGGGAATAGGTTTAGATTCTTCCTCTTTGTTTTTTGTCTTGAGTGTCATTTCGATACTCTCAATTTGGCAATTGATTCGTTGTTAACGCAATTCCTGATGCGCTTATCAGTGACGACATCGGCCATGTTTTGGCGACGCGTCCAATAATCCCAATCTCTTGTTTAGCTAAAGCAGCGTTGCGGCGATCATCGACAATTACTAAGACTTCCCGCCTTGAGTGAGTTGGGCCACTATTGAAATCTACAAGTTTCCGCAGTTCAGCGCCAGTGCTAGAACTGTGCGGAGAAATAGCGTCAACATATTTACCATCGAACTCAAAATCAAAATTTAAAGTACGGCCACTAAATCCACTGACGGCCACGTTTTCAATAAGATTTTCCGATGGCTTCCAAGCCCGAAGAAAAAAGGCAACCTCATCAACAAAAAAAGCCGCGTTTGCATTGATACCAACTTGTTCACGCTCCCACGTAGCAACGCCAACAAGTGTTGCCATTATTCTGGCAAAACCTTGACGCGCATTCTGTATGGGGCCAAGCGTTTCAAAGACGCCATTGTCAGATAGTGTTACGCCATAAGTCTCAGCAATCTTTTTCAGTGGCATCCAGCGTCGCCTGTTATTTCCTAACTGTATGCCGATGCTATGCAAATGCAAAAGAGTAAATCCATCATCAAAAAAATGAATTTGTGAGCCACGCTCTTGAGCAAATAATTCAATTACATTGCCATCCGAAAAAGTAAACGGCGTGAGTACCTCAATTGCAGTACCCAATTGGTTGCATCGCATACCCGTCATATCTACAAATTTATCGCAGTTCATTTCAACGCAAAACCCGAATAATCTGGAAGCTCATTTTCCAATGTAAGGCTGCACTTATCACAGAATAGTTTAATTGCATCTCTAAATCCAGCATAAGCCCAACTTTCA
>JANYFL010000057.1 GCA_025362735.1 Betaproteobacteria bacterium
GGTCTTCACAGTCTGGTACGAACCGCAAAAAATGCACTTCCGACCACTCAAATAGTTGGTCGAACAACTAAATACCCTGTTGCGCCCAGTAACCATGCGTATCTCCAACCATACTCCGGTTACGAAACGCCCTAATTACCATAAAAAAACATGCTTCATTCCCATCCATTTGCAGCACACTCATCCAGAAAGAGAAGACCATGAAACTAGCCCGCTATACCGTGAACGGCGCCACCCAGATTGGCGTGGTGCTAGGAGATCAAGTCATTCCGATGACGAACGTGTTGCCTGGCGCACCTGCTTCCATCAAGGAAATCATTACCCTGGGTACACCCTGGTTGGCGAAGATTGCTGAAGGTTTGAAGTCGGTCAAGGGCGGCATTGCGCTGACTTCAGTTGTGCTGGAGGCGCCGATTCCCGATCCGCAAAAGTACATGGCGATTGGTATGAATTACAAGGATCACGTCGAAGAAGCGCGCAAGGCCGGTATGAAAATTCCCGAGACACAGGTGTGGTTCAACAAGCAGGTGTCGTGCATCACCGGGCCATACCATGACGTGCACAAACCCAAGGTTTCTGACCGCATGGACTATGAAGCCGAGATGGGCGTGGTGATCGGCAAGCGCTGTCGCCATGTGTCGTATGAAGATGCACTGAGCGTGATCGGCGGCTACTGCGTCACCAATGACGTGACCGCGCGCGACTGGCAACTTGCCAGCCCCACTTTCACGCTGGGCAAGAGCTTTGACACGCACGGCCCCATCGGTCCGTGGATCGTGACCCCGGATGAAATTCCCGATCCGCATGCGCTGGAAATGCGCATGTACGTCAATGGCGAACAGCGCCAAAAGGCTATCACTGGGGACATGGTCTACAACATCTTCCAGCAGATCGAACATCTGTCCAAAGTCATGACCCTTGAACCAGGTGATCTGATCGCTACCGGTACGTGCGCTGGCGTGGGCATTGCACTGTCACCGCCAAAGTTCATTCAGGTTGGTGATGTGATGCGCGTCGAGATTGAAGGCCTCGGCTACATTGAAAATCGAGTGATTGCCGAGCCTTGAACATGTCTGCCCAACATCAGTGTGACATCGCCATTGTTGGCTATGGCCCAGTCGGTCAGACCTTGGCGATCCTGCTGGCCCAGCAAGGCCACTCGGTTGCTGTGGTCGAGCGCTGGCCCCAGCCGTATGGCCTGCCGCGCGCGATTGTTTTTGATCATGAGATCGCCCGCACCTTTCAGGCATTGGGCATTAGCGAGCAGCTGCAAGCCATCATTGAGGTCAATGACTACTATGAGTGGCGCAACGCTGCAGGCCGCACGCTGTTGAAGTTTCATACCGGTGCAACAGCACCGTCGGGTTGGCCTGCGTCGGTCAACTTCTGTCAGCCCCAGCTTGAAGACATCCTTGATCAGAAGTTGCGCACCTTATCGAACGTGACGACCTTCCGTGGCTGGGAGGCCATCGAGCTTGAAGAGGATGGCGAAGCAGCGACCCTGATCGTGCGTCCGACCCCAGGCGTAGCCACAGTGCAGGTGGCTGGTAATCACACTGAGAATGTGCGCATCACTGCGCGTTATATCGTCGGTGCGGACGGTGCCAACAGTTTCATCCGCAAGACCATGGACGTGCCCATGCACGACCTCGGTTTCTCATTCAACTGGCTGGTCGTGGACGTGCTACCCAATGAAGAGAAGGTATGGGAACCGCGGGCCTGGCAACTGTGCGATCCGAAACGCCCTACCACCATCGTTCCCGGCGGGCCCGGACGACGTCGCTGGGAATTCATGCTGCTGCCGGGCGAAACTCTGGCCGAGATGAACAACGCCGACGTGTCGTGGCAGCTGCTCGAACCCTGGGGCATCAACCCCGACAATGCCCGTCTCGAACGACATGCCGTCTACACCTTTCGTGGCGCATGGGCTGAGAACTGGCGCAAGGGCCGCTTGATGATCGCAGGCGACGCCGCGCACCTCATGCCGCCATTTGCGGGGCAGGGCATGTGTTCAGGTGTGCGTGATGCGACTGCCCTCAGTTGGCGGCTCGACCTGATCCTGCGCGGCGCAGCCGATGATGCCTTGCTGGAAAGCTATACCAGCGAACGCCGTCCGCACGTGGAGCATCTGGTCAACTTCTCGGTCGAACTGGGCCACGTGATCTGCATTCCCGATCCGGCGGTGGCCGCGCAGCGCGACGCCAAGATGATCGCCGATCTGCAAGGCGATCCACCGCCCTTGCCGCAGCCCACACTCGGTGCGGGCATCAAGCTCAATGGTGACAAAAATGCCGGTACCCTGTTTGTCCAGGGGCGTGTGGCCATTGATTCCAGACAAGGTTTGTTTGACGACGTGATCGGGCGCGGCTTCAGTATCGTCAGTACAGTATGTGATCCACTGGAGCAGCTATCCCCAGCGAATCGCGCCTTCTGGCAGGCCATTGGAGGTGTCAGCGCTTGGGTCACGCCAACGGGCCCGGTCGTTGACGTCAATGGCAGCTATGCAAGGTGGTTCGAGTCGCAGGGTTATGGTGTGGCCCTGGCGCGGCCTGACTTTTATTTATTTGGCAGTTGCGCACAGCCTGAGGAGATCAATGCGCTGGTAGATGCCTTACGAATGAGTGATGGATTTCAGACCCGTTGTTCCTGATTAAAAAAACAACCCGATCCTGATCTGGATCAATGAGACCAAGCGCAAGGAGACCAAGTGAAGCCGCATCAAGATAAAAGTTGGGACGCCAGTTACGAATGGAAAGTAGTGCTGTTGATGGCACTGGGCTACGGCCTGCTCGGCATCGACCGTTTCATGATCCTACCGATGTTCCCGTCGATCATGAAGGACTTGCATCTTGATTACAAAGATCTGGGACTTATCACCGGCGTACTTGCTGTGGCCTGGGGGTTTTCTGCCATGTTTGCCGGGAACCTGTCAGATCGCGTCGGTGCCAAGAAGGTACTCGTCATTTCTTTGACCGTGTTTTCCCTGATGGCCGGATTCAGCGGGCTGGCTGGTGGCCTGATGAGCTTACTGGTGATTCTCGCATTGATCGGTTTTTCTGAAGGAGCGTTCACACCTGCTTCTATTGTCACGACCCTGAATGCATCCAAGCCCAAGCGCCAGGGTCGCAACCTAGGCATGCAGCAGGCCTTGTTGCCCATCATGGGTCTCGGTGTGGCACCGATTTTTGTGACGCAGCTACTGCAACTGGTGGAATGGCGCTGGATATTTTTAGGTGTATTGCTGCCCGGTTTGATGGTGGCCTTTCTAACCTGGAAAGTGTTGCGCCAGCCAACGCTGGCCGAGATGGCTGCGCATACCAATATTCACGATACGTCGAAACACAAGTGGAGTGACGTCTTCAAGTATCACAACATTCCACTGAACGTGATCTGCATGTTGTGCTGGCTCAACACCCTGATTGCACTGAGTGCGTTTCTCCCCAGCTACCTGACCGACCATCTTGGCCTCAGCCTACCGCAGATGGGTTTCGTCCTGTCTTCGATTGGCTTTGGTTCCGGCGTTGGCGCCTTTATCCTGCCAGGGCTGTCCGACCGCATTGGCCGCAAGCCGGTGATGTTCATCTCCGTCATCGGGGCCATTCTGTTCATATGGACACTGTCGCGGGCCGAGGCCAACCCGCCCGTTTTATTTGGCCTGCTGTTCATCGCCAGCAGCTTCATGGTGACGCTCAGCACGATCACGGTCGGCCCGCTGTGCGCCGAGTCCGTTCCGCCCGCGTTGATGTCTACCGCATCGGGTCTCGTGATTGGTGTAGCGGAAATTTTCGGTGGCGGCGTGTCCCCGGTGATCGCCGGTTATAGCGCACAACACTTCGGTATCGAGACCATTTTCACGATTTCTCTGGTGGGCCTGCTCATCGGTCTGGTTACGATTTTCTTTCTCAAGGAAACGGCGCTGGCGCGGCAGAAATTGATATTGCAATAAGCCTAGTCGGTAGCTGGTGGAATGGATATATTAAGACGCGATTTCTGCATAGGCTTGGCGGCACTGCCCGCCAGTATCCCTGCGTTTGCGCAGTCGCTTACAGCATCACCTGACCCCGTCAGAAAGAACAACATGAACAGTGCACGCAGAATAGACGTCCACCATCACTTCCTGCCACCCGAATATGTGTCCATCATCGGTGCGACGGCTATCGGTTTCCCGGCACCCAATCGCATGGTACCGCCGTGGTCGGTCGCCAGTGCCATCGAGGCTATGGATCGCAACGATATTGCCAGCGCCGTGCTGTCAATCTCCTCGCCTGGGGTGTTGTTGCAGGATGCGAGAGCCACCCAACGCCTGGCCCGCGCCAGCAACCAGTTTGCTGCGCAAATGGTGGCCGACCATCCGGGCCGCTTCGGCAGCTTTGCTTCATTGCCCCTACCCGATGTGCCGGCCAGTCTAGAAGAGATTGATCATGCTTACGATGTGCTGCATGCCGACGGCATTGGACTGATGACCAACTATGCGGATCGCTATCTGGGCGACCCCGCCTTTATCCCGGTATTTGATGCCCTGAACCGGCGCAAGGCCGTGGTGTTCGTGCATCCGAATGAATGCAATTGCAGCCTCGGCCTCCTGCCCGATCAGCCCGCGTCGATGATCGAGTTTCCGCACGACACCACGCGGGCCGTCACCAGCCTGTTGTTCAGCGGCACACTGAGCCGTTGCCCTGATATCAAATTCATTTTTTGCCACGCCGGTGGCACGCTGCCGTTTCTTGCTGAACGCATCGAAGGCATCAGTCGCGTCGATCAGCGTCTCGCCAAAGTCGCCCCGCAGGGTGCCAAGGCCGAATTGAGCAAGCTCTATTACGACACGGCTGCGTCCGTCTATCCGGCCACCTTTGCCACCTTGCTCAAGCTGGTTTCGGCAAAAAATATTCTGCTGGGCACCGACTTTCCTTTTGTGCCACCACCCATCCTCTCCGCCAATCTCGCCGCACTACACCAAGTGGGCTTGAGCACAGACGAATTACGCGCGATTGAACGTGACAACGCCATCGGTCTGTTTGCACGACTGGTTCGATCCTGAATACTTATGCCCCAAGGAGATACCGTGGCAAACCCGAAAAAAAAAGTCATCATCACCTGCGCCATTACTGGCTCCATCCACACGCCGACCATGTCGCCATATCTGCCAATCACGGCCGATGAAATTGCCGCTGCCGCGATTGGTGCTGCGGAAGCAGGCGCGGCCATCGTCCACATGCACGCGCGTGAGCCCGCGAACGGATTGCCCTCGCAAGATCCGGCGCTCTTCAAAGAATTTTTGCCTGCAATCAAGGCGACGAGTGATGTGGTCATCAACATCACCACCGGCGGCAGCCCGCTGCATTCGCTTGATGAGCGCCTCGCCCCGGCGCATCAGTTCAAGCCCGAAGTTGCCTCATTGAATATGGGCTCGATGAATTTTGGTGCCTATGAAATGCTTGATCGCTTTAAGGAGTTCAAGTACGACTGGGAGCGACCTTATCTCGCGGGCAGCGAAGACCGCGTCTTTAGAAATACTTTCAAGGATATTGCCTACGTGCTCGCCAGTTGCAGCGATAACGGCACTCGTTTCGAGATGGAGTGTTATGACATCGGCCATCTCTACAATGCGGCGCATTTTCTGGATCGCGGACTGGTTAACGAACCTCTGTTTATTCAATCGGTCTTCGGCGTGCGCGGCGGCATTGGTGCGCATCCTGAAGACGTGCTGCACATGAAGCGCACGGCAGATCGACTGTTCGGCACCGACTACCAGTGGTCGGTGCTCGGTGCCGGTACGAATCAGATGCCGATCGCTACACAGTCGATTGGACTCGGCGGCAATGCGCGCGTCGGCCTGGAAGACAACCTCTGGATCGGCAAAGGCCAGTTGGCCAAGACCAATGCTGAACAGGTCACGAAGATTCGTCGCCTGATTGAAGAACTGGGACTCGAGTGCGCGACTCCAGATGAAGCACGCACGATGCTTCGACTAAAAGGCAAGGATAATGTGGCATTCTGATTTAGAAGGATGCTGTCCGGTCATGTTGCGTGAAGTCGGCATGTTGGGCCCTTCTTACGCCCTAACAAAGTAGCAATGGCCCTACAACGCATTCGCTGCTTGGGATGTATGTGCTATTGCTAGCGCACTGGCATTGTCATAACTTGCTTCAACCGAATTCAATCCATTGCCGAAGGCGACCATCTGATGGAGAAAATTGGTAGCTATACGCCGATCTTTGTTGGCGCGGCCAGCCTCTATTTGATCCCTTTTCAATACATCGAAAAGCGCAGGCTGTAGTCACGTCATCGCTGAGCGCAGATGTCGATCGTGTGCTTGTCTGCTCATGCTTTGAAGTTTCACCGATGGACGACTTCCGTATTCGTCAAACTTCGACTGCCTTACCGGCGCAGCCGGGGGAACTGTCCGTTTTGTTTAGGGCGTTTCTGCAAGCACGACTGGAAAGCTGAGATGAAATGGCTGTCCATTCTTTTTTGGAATGGGCTAATTACAAATAGCGATTAGTTTGTTATAGGCATAGCCATTAACATCATGGGCCATAAGTAGGAATGACTTTGCCTGCCAGGGCAGATCGTAGGAGTGTTAAATGTCATTGAAATTCACCCGTCGCGATTTCATCACCAGTACGGGTAAAACAGCTGCTGCAGGGGCCATGCAATGGGTCTGTCCAGAATTGATGGCAGCTGAGGCGCTTGCGCCACAGTCAAGCACAAACGGGTTGATTGTCACTGATCTGAGGGTCGATTACGCGTCACTGCCTATGGTGTTGGAGAACCCTCAACCGCTGCTTTCATGGCGCCTGGAATCCAATCGACGCGGGGCCCGACAGACTGCCTACCGCGTTCTTGTTGCCAGTTCCGAAGCTCTGCTTGCACAAGGTCAGGGTGACTTATGGGACTCGGGCCGCGTCGTTTCTTCAGACTGCTTTAGCATCCCCTACAAAGGTGTTCCGCTCATTTCCCGGCAACGCTGTTGCTGGCGGGTTCAGGTTTGGGATGACCTGAGCGCGTCCAATGAATCGAGACCCGACCTCAGTGCCCCAGCAAAATGGGAGATGGGGCTGCTCAATCCCTCCGACTGGAGCGCGCAATGGATTGCCGCAGAAACTCTCGATGAACGCGGCGATCGCGCAGCCGGGTTGAAATGGATTGCCGGTCCCAGCTCAGACACGCCGCGCAAATTCCGCTTCACGTTTGATCTGGCCGAAGAAGGCAATGCGAAGTTGATCGTCATCGCCAGCGGTCCGATGTCGGTGTGGCTTGATGGCGTACCGCTCACGTTACCGGTTCACGACAAGAAAGCCTTTGGCGCTGCACCTGCTGCCGCATTACCGCTGCGATTACCCAAAGGCCATCATGTGCTGGCCGTTGCTATTTCCAAACCGCCACGCTCAGCTTTTGGTGGTGCAGTCAACACAGCTGCCAACACCGACACCCAACTCGCCGCCATGTTGCGCGTCAAGTTTGCGAATGGATCAACACAACGCTTTAGCACCAGTGGCTGGAAGACCAGTCTGTCTGAAACGGCAGGTTGGGAATCGCCACAATACGACGATGCCAGCTGGCCCATCGCTGCAACAGGCACAAACAAGAATGAACCCTGGCCCGCTGAACCGGCGGTATTGCTGCGCCGCCCTTTCAATACCAGTAAGGCCGTGCAAAGCGCCCGCCTCTATGCCACCGCCCTTGGCGCTTATGAAGCGCACATCAATGGCCAGCGCGTCGGCGATTCGCAACTGACAGCAGAAAGCACGGACTTCCGCAAGCGCGTTCTGTATGAAGCCTATGACGTGACCCACATGATTACGCAAGGCGAGAACGTGTTGGGCGCGATGGTCGGTGATGGCTTTTATGCGAGCTATCTCGCCCCCGGTGGCCGCTATGCGTTTGGCCCCGCGCCACGCCGCTTGCTGGCGCAACTCGAATTGACTTATACCGATGGCACACGTGAGGTTATCAGCACAGACAAGAATTGGACATCGGGCGCAGCTCCGATCACCATATCCGAGATTTATAACGGCGAAGACTACGATGCGCGGCTGGAACAACCCGGTTGGGCCAAGTCGGGATTCGCGTCTGCGTCATGGTATGCAGCAGCGATCGCTGCTGCACCCAGTGGTCAACTGGTGGGGCAGGTCAGTCCGCCCGTGCGCCGCAAGATGGTGCTGTCGGCCCGCAGCATCACGCAAATTCGTCCCGGTGTTTTCATCTTCGATTTCGGTCAGAACTTTGCGGGCTGGTGTCGCCTGAAGGTCAAGGGCACAGCCGGTCAAACGGTCGCTCTGCGCTTCGCCGAAATTCTGAAAGCGGATGGCGATATCGATCAGAGCAACCTGCGCGCCGCCCGCGCTGCTGACCTCTATACGCTGCGTGGTGACCCGGCAGGTGAAACCTATGAACCGCACTTCACCTATCACGGCTTTCGCTATGTGCAGGTGACTGGTTATCCCGGCGTACCGACCGCATCTGATCTCGAAGGCCAGGTCGTGTTCAGCGACCTCCGCGAAACCGGCACGCTACGCATCGACAATCCCGTCATCCAGAAACTGTGGCAAAACACGGTCTGGAGTCAGCGATCCAATTTCGTTGGCTTGCCCACCGACTGTCCGCAACGCGACGAACGACTAGGCTGGATGGGCGATGCCAACGTGTTCTGGGATGCCGCTGCATTCAACATGGACATCGCTACCTTCACGCGACGCTTCATGGGTGACGTGCGCGACGCCCAGACCTCTGACGGCGCCTTTCCTTTCGTCACCCCTTACACCAGCACACCCGTTGCAGGCCGTGGCTCCGCCCCAGGTTGGGCCGATGCGGGTGTCGTCCTCCCCTGGACCTCATGGAAACGTTATGGGGATACTGGCGTCATAGATAAGAACTGGGACGCCATGACGCGTTATCTCGGCTTTATTCTAGAGGCCAACCCGGACCATGTCTGGCGTAACAAACGCAGCGCCGATTTTGGCGACTGGCTGGCGCTTGACGCCAAAGCCCCCGGTGATCCCACTACGCCTAAAGACCTGATCGGCACTGCAACCTGGACGCATTCGACCGACTGCATGATCGAGATGGCCGAAGCAACGGGACGTGATGCCGAAGCGGCACAATACCGCGCGTTGCGAGCCCATATTGAAACAGCTTTTCAGTCCAATTTCGTTCAGGCCGATGGCACGGTTGGCAATGGCAGCCAGACCGGCTACATACTCTCACTGCGCTATCAGCTCGTGCCACCAACATTGCGCAAGGCGGCGGCGGATAAATTGGTCGCCGACATCAAAAGACGCGGCACTCTGCTCTCGACGGGTTTTCTTGGCACGCCCAGCAGCCTCGATGCGCTGGCCGATGCCGGACACGATGCGCTGGTCTACGACTTGTTGTTGCGCACCGAGTTTCCTTCTTGGGGCTACATGGTCGCCAAGGGTGCAACCACCATCTGGGAACGCTGGAACGGCGATACCGGTGACACGGCGATGAACTCGTTCAACCACTACGGCTTGGGTGCGATCAGTGGCTTCTTGTACCGTCGCATCGTTGGCATGGAACCCTTGCTTGCAGGCTTTCGCAAGTTTGAAGTCAAGCCCGTACTCGATGGCCGCGTCAAAAGTGCCGGTGCCGATTACGACAGCGTGCTGGGACGAATTTCAGTTAAATGGCGTCAGGAGCCGGGCGGCATTTTCATACTCGAACTGGTGGTGCCACCCAATGCTTCGGCCAATGTTTACCTGCCTGCTAAAAAAGGCATGCAGGTACGCGAAGGTCGTTCTGCAGTGACGGCTCGAACCACAGCCAAGCTAGTCAACCGCAATGACGCTGTGGCCGTGGTCGAGGTCAGTTCAGGCAGCTATCGTTTTGAAGTGAGGCGTTAGTCATTCCATTTTGGAATTTGGCAATCACGCAAAACAATTGGATTGTTATCGGGTTGGCCGCTAGTATCCCCAGCTATTCAAAATATAAAAGCTGGAGACTGGGGTATGTTCGTCGCAGATATTGCCGATTACAGGGAGGCCGCACGGCGTCGTTTGCCGCGCTTCCTGTATGAATATGTCGACGGTGGCGCTTTCACGGAAACGACCCTTCGCAACAACACAAACGATTTCCAGTCGATTGCCCTGCGCCAACGCGTGATGAGCGGCGTTGGTGAAGTTGATCTATCGACTGAATTATTCGGACAAAAATTAGCCCTTCCGGTTGCGCTGGCTCCAGTTGGTCTGGCCGGGCTGAATGCGCGGCGTGGCGAAGTGCAGGGCGCTCGTGCCGCAGAAAAAGCGGGCGTTCCGTTCACGCTCTCGACCGTGTCGGCCTGCACAATTGAAGAAGTCCAACGCGGGACAACCAAGCCATTCTGGTTTCAGTTGTATGTCACCCGTGATCGCGGCTTTATGCGCGATATGCTGGCACGCGCCAAGGCTGCCGGTTGCAATGCACTGCTGTTCACGGTGGACATGCCCATTCCCGGTATCCGTTATCGGGACATGCGTAGCGGACTATCAGCAGGTACACCGCTCCAACGACAGGTCAAACAAATTTCACAAGTCATGATGCGCCCGCGCTGGGCCTGGGACGTGGGCGTCATGGGTCGCCCGCATACGCTCGGACACGTCGCGCCTTTGACGCAAGGCAAGGCCGGCGTTGAACAATTCTGGGCCTGGATGGGCCAGAACTTTGATCCCACGGTGACCTGGAAAGACATCGAAGCCGTGCGTGCCGAATGGGATGGGCCACTCATCATCAAGGGCGTGCTTGATGCGGAAGATGCTCGTGCTGCTGCCGATGCTGGTGCCAATGGACTCATTGTTTCCAATCATGGCGGGCGCCAGCTCGATGGCGTGCCTTCAGCCATCAAGGCACTGCCTCCGATTGCTGATGCTGTCGGTGATCGCCTGACTGTCATGATGGATGGCGGTGTACGCTCAGGACTTGATGTAGTCCGCGCCATTGCTTCGGGAGCCAAAGCCGTGTTGATTGGTCGGCCCTGGATCTATGGACTTGCAGCCCGCGGCGAAGCAGGCGTCAGTCACGTGCTGGAAATCCTTGCCAAAGAAATGCGGGTTGCCATGGCATTGACCGGTGCTTCTCGGGTCGCTGATCTGAATCGCAATAACCTGATTCAATAACCCGTCAGAAATCTGCGTTGGCTTAGAAAAAATACTGGAGACATAAAACAATGAATTCGAACCCCTTTCTTGGTTTGCTGTTTCACTGGTTAGGTGGACTGTCTTCAGCAAGCTTTTATGTTCCCTATAAAAGTGTTCGGCGCTGGTCGTGGGAAATTTTCTGGCTGACTGGCGGATTTTTCAGCTGGGTCATTGGCCCCTGGTTTTTTGCTTCCCTCCAGACCAATGATTTGTTGTCGGTCCTCGCCAACGCACCAACAAAAACCCTGTTCTGGTGTTATTTTTTCGGAGCACTTTGGGGCGTCGGTGGACTGACTTTCGGATTGACCATGCGTTACCTCGGCATGTCGCTGGGTATGGCCATTGCCCTGGGATTCACCACTTCTTTTGGAACTCTGATCCCGCCGATTTTTGCCGGTGAATTCACAGCCAAGCTGCTAGCCACTGCAAGTGGCAATGTCATCCTGCTCGGCATTGTGGTCACCCTGGTTGGTATCGCAGTGGTAGCCATGGCGGGCCACTCGAAGGAAAAAGAACTTTCGCCGGAAGCAAATCGTGCCGCCATCGCGGAATTTGATTTTCGCAAAGGGGTTATGGTCGCTGTCTTCTCCGGCATCATGTCCAGTTGCTTTGCCTACGGCTTGGCCGCGGGCGAACCGATTCGTCTTGCCACACTGGCGGCTGGAACCGGACAACTCTGGCAAGGATTACCAGTGCTTTGCGTCGTACTCGCAGGTGGATTCACGACCAACTTTATCTGGTGTGCCTATCTGATCGTGAAAAACCAATCTGCAGGCGAATGGCTGGGTCGACCAGGTCCGGCACCGGATGCGGATGGGATGGCTCCACCACTCATCCGTAATTTCCTTCTTTGTGCTTTGGGTGGGTTGCTCTGGTACTTTCAATTTTTCTTCTACACGATGGGCGAAAGCCAGATGGGTCGCTATGGCTTCTCCAGCTGGACACTGCACATGGCCAGCATCATTATTTTCTCGACACTTTGGGGCTTCGCTCTCAAGGAATGGCGTGGCTCCAGTGCCCGTACAAGGCTTATCGTATGGAGCGGCATTGCATTGCTGGTAGGGGCCACTGTCATCATCGGCTATGGCAACTCGATTGCTACCGGTTCATAAAAAAGCTGCTGTTATATTTGCCGTACTCTAACCATCGCTGCATATTGCTTCTGAGCATTGCGACCAGTTGAAGCAAGCTGTTCGCAAGAGTGAGCTCTCGTTCTACCATTACCCTGAGGTCAAACATGAGCCTGAACATCCCCGATACATCCTCGTCCGATCCGATACCCGCCGATGATGCGGTAACGGCGAACGGTGATGCCCCTGACCTGCGTATTTTCGTATTTGCGCTGTTCTTCATCTTCGGCGGGATCACCAGCCTGAATGACGTCATCATCCCCAAGCTGAAGGGGCTGTTCACATTGTCGTACGCTGAAGCGATGCTGGTGCAGTCGGCATTTTTCGCCGCCTATTTCATCATCTCGATTCCCGCCGCTGCGATTGTGCGGCGTGCCGGGTATATGCGCACCGCAGTGATCGGCCTGTTGACGATGACTGCCGGATGTTTACTGTTTATTCCCGCATCTTCGTCGGGCATGTTCATCATGTTCCTCGCTGCGCTGTTCGTGCTGGCCTCCGGCATTACCATCGTTCAGGTCGTTGCGAATCCGCTGATCTCGGTGCTCGGCGCTCCGGCTACCGCGCATAGTCGCCTGACTTTTGCGCAAGCATTCAATGCGCTCGGCACCACCGTCTTTCCGTTTGTGGGTTCGATCTTGATTCTGGGATCGCTGGCCACGATTGATCCGGCGACACTATCCGGTGCCGCGCTCGACACATTTCGTTCAGAAGAGACCCGCGTTGTGGTTCGAACCTACATCGGCTTGGCCATCGCATTGCTCATTGTTGCTGCACTGGTCTGGTTCCGGCGTAACCGGCTGGTCGAGACACCCGCCCCAGCGGCCAGCATGCTACAGGCCTTCAATCTGCTGAAGCGTCCACGTTTCTCATTCGGCGCACTATGCATCTTTCTGTATGTCGGGGGTGAAGTCGCAATTGGCTCGCTGATCGTCAACTATCTGATGCAAGCGAACGTGCTCGGGCTCGGCGCCGAAGAAGCTGGCAAGCACGTACCGTTCTACTGGGGTGGCGCGATGGTCGGTCGCTTTATCGGTGCTTACCTGTTGCGGGTATGCTCACCAGGTAAAGTCCTGGCATCGGCAGCCAGTATGGTTGTCGTGCTGTTGCTGATTTCCGCTAACACCGGCGGTGCCGTGTCGGGCTGGTCGTTACTGGCGATTGGGTTATTCAACTCGATCATGTTCCCGACGATCTTTTCACTTGCTTCAGAAGGACTTGGTCGACGTGCAGCGGAAGGTTCAGGCATCATTTGCATGGCCATCGTCGGTGGCGCGATCGTGCCGCTGATCACGGGCCACACTGCCGATTTAGCAGGGCTGAAGATGGCGCTCGTGGTACCAGCAATCTGCTATATGGTCATTCTCAGCTTCGGATGGTATGCGCGGCGGTCAGCGACTGCAAACGAGCGTTGAGACCAGCTACGCTTCGGGGGCCAGGACATGCCTGTGGAGGTCAAATTCGGTGACAGCGGTGCGCTTAAAGCTGCACTGGCAACCCATGTAGCCGAGAGTCTGCGGGATGGACTTGTCCAGCATGGCAGAGCGAGTCTGGTTGTTTCGGGAGGCCGCACACCGACGCCTTTTTTGGTCGCTCTCAGCCAGGTGGATCTGGACTGGAGCAAAGTGGGCGTCACTTTGGCTGACGAACGTTGGGTCAACGTGGACCACGCGGACAGCAATGAAGCCCTGGTTCGACGCACTCTGCTGCAGAACCGGGCAGCTCATGCAAAATTTGTTGGCCTGAAAAATTCTGCCGCCATGCCAGTCGCAGGGGAGACAGTGTGTGAACAAGCTTTGACTCCTATACCTCGGCCATTTGATGTGGTTGTCCTTGGAATGGGTGACGACGGTCATACTGCTTCGCTGTTCCCGCAAGCACCCCAACTGGCTGCTGCGCTGGACATGCACTCTGGCAAACAATGTATCGCCATCGATCCGGTGACCGCGCCGCATGCGCGCATGAGCCTGACTTTGCCTGCGTTGTTGAACAGTCGGCGTATCGTTGTGCTGATCAGCGGCTTAGACAAATGGGGCGTCTATCAAAAGGCCTTGGCAAAGGGCCCAATTGAAGCCATGCCGATTCGCTCGATTCTCCGTCAGACACAAGTGCCTGTTGATATTTACTGGAGCCCCTGAATTGAACTCGATCATCCTGTCGTGTAATTCTTCGGCACTTTCTGTTGTCAATATAGTCACTCAGATAGTCCCTTCTTTATAGGAAAGATTTGATGAGTCTCCATCCTGTCCTTTCGGCTGTCACCGAACGTATTCGCGCGCGCAGCAAAGACTCGCGCTCCAGTTATCTCAAGCGTCTGGAACAGGCGCGCAGCAAAGGCCCCATTAGAAAAGGGCTGGCCTGTACCAATCTTGCGCACGGCTTCGCTGCGTCACCTCCGGGAGACAAGATTTTTATTCGTGAAATGCAGCGTGCCAACATCGGTATTGTGTCTGCGTACAACGATATGCTGTCGGCCCATCAACCTTTTGAACGCTTTCCGGCGATTCTTAAACAAGCAGCTCGTGATGCCGGGGCCACCGCCCAGTTTGCCGGAGGTGTTCCGGCGATGTGCGATGGCGTGACCCAGGGCGAGCCGGGGATGGAACTGTCTCTGTTCAGTCGCGATGTGATTGCCATGTCGGTTGCCGTTGCCCTGTCTCACAACATGTTCGATGCGGCGCTTTGTCTCGGTGTTTGCGACAAGATCGTGCCGGGTCTCTTAATCGGCGCCTTGAGCTTCAGTCATTTGCCCACGATTTTCGTTCCTGCAGGGCCGATGACTTCCGGCATTCCGAACGACGAAAAAGCGAAAGTGCGTCAGTTGTTCACCCAAGGCAAAGTCGGGCGCGAAGAACTGCTTGAATCGGAAGCGAAGTCTTATCACGGTCCCGGTACCTGCACCTTTTACGGCACCGCCAATAGCAATCAGATGCTGATGGAGGTGATGGGCTTGCATCTTCCGGGCGCAGCTTTCGTCAATCCGAATACGCCGCTGCGCGATGCCTTGACCGCTGCTACCGCCAAGCGTGCGGTTGAGATCAGCGCCTTGGGTAATAAACATGGTAATGAGCAAGGCGCGGAGTACACACCGATTGGCCATGTTATTGATGAGCGTGCTGTGGTCAACGGGATTGTGGGCTTGCTCGCAACCGGCGGTTCAACCAATCACACCATGCATCTTGTTGCGATGGCGCATGCAGCTGGCGTCGTCATCAACTGGGATGACTTTAGCGATCTCTCCGCGGCCGTGCCACTGCTCGCCCGCATTTATCCAAACGGCAAAGCTGACGTCAATCATTTTCATGCGGCAGGAGGAATGGGTTTTCTGATCCGGCAATTGCTGGATGCGGGTCTGCTGCACCCCGATGTCACAACCGTTGCAGGCGAGGGCGGATTGTGGCGCTATTGTCAGGAGCCCTATCTGGACGATGGCGTATTGGCCTGGCGCGATGCACCGGCGACAAGTCTTGACCCCAGTGTGCTGACGACTGTGTCCGCAGCTTTCAGCCCGGAAGGTGGCTTGAAACTTCTGTGCGGCAATCTCGGTCGAGCTGTCACCAAAATTTCCGCAGTCAAGCCAGAGCATCATCGTGTCGAAGCGCCCGCGATTGTGTTTGACGATCAGGACGATGTGATTGCTGCTTTTGAACGTGGCGAGTTGCAGAAAAACTTTGTCGCCGTGGTGCGCTTTCAAGGACCACGTGCCAATGGCATGCCCGAGCTGCATAAGCTCACACCGCTACTCTCCGTGTTGCAGGAACAGGGCTTTCATGTGGCCTTGGTCACAGACGGTCGTATGTCGGGTGCGTCGGGTAAGGTGCCCGCTGCCATTCATGTCACCCCTGAGTGCTTGATGGGTGGGCCGCTGGCGCTGGTGCGGACGGGCGACATGATTGTTGTGGATGCCGCGCAAGGCATTCTCGAAGCCCAGGTTGCCTCATCCGAATGGCAACAACGCCAACCCGATGCAGTAGATTTAAGTGGCTATCACTTTGGATTGGGGCGCGACCTGTTTGCAGGATTTCGTGCCAATGTGAGTGGTGCAGAACAGGGCGCCTCGTCGCTTTATGCGCCCGAATCCGGTGCCAATCTAAGTGCAACAGCGAGTCGATCCGGTCAAAATCATTTTCCCTTTACCGAAGAAGATTCGATCATAGAAAATCGCGAATCTAAATGAGTCCGCAAATGAATCAGCATATGAATAGTTCGACGAAGCCACCCTTGAACGTTCTCGAAGTGATGCGTGTCGGCCCGGTCATTCCGGTCATCGTCATTGACGAACTGTCCCAAGCGGTTCCACTCGCACGCGCCCTCGTTGCTGGAGGGGTGCGCGTGCTGGAAGTGACTCTGCGCACGGCTGCCGGACTGGAAGCCATCCGCGCGATTGCTCAACAAGTAGAAGGCGCCATTGTCGGCGTCGGAACCTTGACCCGCCCTCAGGATTTTAATGAAGCCCTCGAAGCAGGAGCGGTCTTCGGCGTGAGTCCCGGCCTGACGCCCTTGTTGATTGAAGCCGCCAAAGCGAGCGGTTTACCTCTTCTGCCCGGTGTGATGACGCCTGCCGACGTCATTGCCGCTCGCGCCGCTGGATTCACCGAACTCAAACTGTTCCCGGCGCAACAGGCCGGCGGGATCGGCATGCTCAAGGCGCTCGGCGGACCATTCCCCGATGTGACTTTCTGTCCGACCGGCGGCATCAGTGCTGCAACAGCGCCTGAATTTCTCGCTCTGCCTAACGTGGCCTGCGTTGGCGGTTCCTGGTTGACACCTAAGGATGTAATTCAAAAAGGCGATTGGGCAGCAATTACCCGACTCGCACAGGAAGCGACTGTATTAAGAAAAAATAAGTGACGGCGGCGCACGTACTTGATTGGTCTGGAGGCTTGGATGTTAACTGCCGAATCTGAAAACACTTTGCGTCTGGTTGCCGATGTGGGCGGCACGAATGCGCGTTTTGCTTTGGTGCGAGGGCCGCACGGTTTGCCTGAGCAAGAAAAAACATTACCGACCGCAAATTATCCGGCCCTGACTGAGGCCGCTCGCGATTACCTGCTTCAGGTCGGAAGCAAGCAACCCATCGAAGCTGCGGTCGCAATCGCCAATCCCATTACAGGCGATTGGGTGAAGATGACCAATTGCCACTGGGCTTTCTCGGTTGAGTCAACGCGTCATGAATTAAAACTGGCGCGTTTGCTCCTGTTGAATGACTTTACTGCGCTGGCTTTGTCCCTTCCGAAAATTCCAGAGAACCAACTCGAACAGGTTGGAGGAGGCGCACCAGTAGCCAATACTCCGTTGGGCCTTATCGGGCCGGGAACCGGCCTGGGTGTGTCCGGCTTGATTCCTTCTGGAAATGAGTGGATTCCGCTTCAGGGTGAGGGTGGGCACGTCACGCTGTGCGCGGTGAGTCAGCGCGAAGCGGACATCATCGCGTTTACGCAGCGGCAATATCCCCATGTTTCAGCAGAGCGTTTGATTTCCGGGATGGGTCTCGAGAATCTTTATCGTGCTATTGCTACGCTAGAAAAGAATGAACCAAAAATGTTGACCGCTGCACAAATCGTAGAACGTGCGCTTAGTGCTCAGGATTCCTTCTGTGTGGATGCCTTGGAAACCTTCTGCGGCATGTTGGGAACGGTCGCCGGAAATCTTGCCGTCACGCTGGGTTCTTTGGGCGGCGTCTATATTGGTGGCGGGATCGTGACCCGGCTCGGTGACTATTTCGCCCGCTCACCGTTTCGTGCACGGTTTGAAGCGAAAGGGCGTTTTGAAGCCTATCTCGCTGCGATTCCCACTTATGTCATCCGCGCTTCAAATCCTGCGCTGTTAGGGGCTGCGATGTCCTTAGGGGTGAATCCACGTGCGTCAACAGAAACCGCTATCTTGAAATGATGGATGAGTCGAATGCTTGAAGTAAATGAAAACGATGAGCAGCGTGTGCCGTAGACTGGTGTGGTTCTTGCGCATCGAACAATCGATTGATTTACCTAGTCCTTCAATTTACCCAGTCCAGGCACGATGAACACAATCCTCGGAACGTCCCGGAAAATCAAGAAGCTCCTGGTTGCCAATCGCAGTGAAATTGCGATTCGGGTGATGCGGGCGGCGGCTGAGTTGGGCATACGCACGGTCGCGGTTTATGCTGCGGAAGACCGCTTTGCTTTGCATCGTTTCAAGGCCGATGAAAGTTATCTGGTGGGCGAAGGCAAAAAACCGATTGCTGCCTATCTGGATATTGCCGACATCATTCGCATCGCTCAAGAAGCTGGCGTCGATGCGATTCATCCCGGTTACGGCTTCTTGTCCGAGAACCCGGACTTTGCTGATGCCTGTGCGGCCAACGGTATTCTGTTCGTCGGACCCAAACCGGAAGTGATGCGCACACTGGGCAACAAGGTTGCTGCGCGTCACGCTGCGGTTTCTGCGGGTGTGCCCGTGATGCCCGCGACCGGTGCCTTGCCGAAAGATATCGACGAGGCCAAACGAATGGCCGCAGCAGTGGGCTATCCGTTAATGCTCAAGGCCAGTTGGGGCGGCGGCGGACGCGGCATGCGCGTGATCGAAAACGAAGTGGAACTGCCCGGGCAACTTGAGTTGGCACGACGCGAAGCCGCTGCTGCTTTCGGCAATGATGAAATGTATCTGGAAAAACTGGTGCGGCGTGCGCGCCACGTCGAAGTGCAAATCCTTGGAGACACGCATGGCAATCTGGTGCATCTGTTTGAGCGTGACTGTTCGGTACAGCGGCGTAACCAGAAGGTGGTCGAGCGTGCGCCCGCACCGTATCTGACCGATGCCACGCGCAAAGAGTTGTGCGAATCGGCTTTGCGACTGGGCCGTGCTGTTAGCTATACCCATGCGGGGACGGTCGAGTTTCTGATGGATGCAGACACCAACCAGTTTTATTTCATCGAAGTCAATCCGCGCATCCAGGTTGAACATACCGTCACGGAACAAGTGACCGGCATCGATATTGTCAAGGCACAAATTCGCATTAGTGAAGGTGCGCATGTTGGCGAGGGACTGCCTTCGGCAGGCGTCCCCGCTCAAGCGGATATTCGGCTCAACGGCCACGCCCTGCAATGCCGTGTCACCACAGAAGATCCTGAGAATAATTTCACCCCCGACTATGGCCGACTGACCGCTTACCGCAGTGCTTCCGGTTTTGGTATCCGCCTTGACGGCGGCACCGCTTATGCGGGTGCAGTCATCACGCCTTATTACGATTCGCTGCTGGTCAAGGTAACGGCCTGGGCACCGACTTCGGATGAAACCATTGCACGTATGGATCGCGCGTTGCGCGAGTTTCGCGTGCGCGGGGTCTCGACCAATCTGCAGTTTCTGGAAAACGTCATCAATCATCCCACCTTCAAATCGGGTGAGTGCATTACGCGCTTTATCGACACCACGCCGGAGCTGTTCCAGTTCACAACGCGGCGTGATCGCGCCACCCGCCTGCTCAGTTTTATTGGTGAAGTGAATATCAACGGAAATCCGGAAATGAAAGGGCGGATCATCCCGAAGGGCCCTCTGCCGCACCCGCTGTTGCCACTGTCCAAACGCATGTTGCCAGTCACACCGGGTAGTCGTGACCTTCTCAAGTCGCTCGGTCCCGAAAAATTCGCGCAATGGATGAAGGATCAGCCGCAAGTGCTGCTCACCGACACGACCATGCGCGATGCACACCAGTCGCTGTTTGCGACGCGCATGCGTACGGCCGACATGATTGCGATTGCCCCTTACTACGCACGTCTGTTGCCCAACCTGTTTTCGATGGAATGCTGGGGCGGAGCGACCTTCGACGTGGCCATGCGCTTTCTCAAGGAAGATCCGTGGGATCGGCTTGCACAGTTGCGCCAACACATTCCGAACATCCTGTTCCAGATGTTGTTGCGCGGCTCGAACGCTGTCGGCTATACCAACTATGCCGACAATGTCGTCAAGCATTTCGTAACGCAAGCGGCAAGCGGCGGTATTGATCTGTTCCGTGTCTTCGATTCACTCAACTGGGTCGAGAATATGCGCGTGGCGATTGATGCTGTGCGTGAGACTGGTGCTTTGTGTGAAGGTGCCATCTGCTACACCGGCGATCTGCTTGATCCCAATCGGCCTAAATATGATCTCAAGTATTACGTCACGATGGCGAAGGATCTCGAACGTGCCGGCGTGCACATCCTCGCGATCAAGGATATGGCGGGTATCTGCAAGCCTCAAGCTGCACGCATGTTGATTAGTGCTTTGAAACAAGAGACAGGCTTACCCATCCATTTCCATACGCACGATACCAGCGGTATTGCGGCGGCCAGCGTGCTGGCTGCGGTGGAAGCCGGATGCGATGCGGTCGATGGCGCGATGGATGCGATGAGTGGCCTGACCTCGCAGCCGAATCTCGGCTCGATTGCGGCAGCGCTGGTTGGGAGCGAACGCGATCCGCAAATCAGTCAGGCGGCCATGTTCGACATTTCGCAATACTGGGAAGGCGCGCGCCGGGCATATGAACCTTTCGAAGCAGATATCCGTTCCGGTACGTCGGATGTCTATCGTCACGAAATGCCCGGCGGTCAATACACCAATCTGCGTGAACAGGCGCGGGCGATGGGGCTGGCGCACCGTTGGACCGAAGTGTCGCAGGCCTATGCCGATGTGAACCAGTTGTTCGGCGACATCGTCAAGGTCACGCCGACCTCAAAAGTGGTTGGTGACATGGCGTTGTTCATGGTGGCCAACGACCTCACGCCTGCGGACGTGCGCGATCCTTCACGCGAGATTGCTTTCCCGGAATCAGTTGTCTCGCTATTCAAGGGCGAACTGGGTTTCCCTGCGGATGGCTTTCCGAAAGAACTTGAACAGAAAGTGTTGAAGGGAGGCAAGCCTTTGGTAGGGCGACCTGGCGCGCATTTGCCGCCAGTTGATTTCGTCACAGTGCGTGCGCAAGTCGAGCAGGAAGTGGAACGCAAGATCACTGAACCGGAACTGGCTTCGTATCTGATGTATCCGAAAGTCTTTCGCGATTATGTCGCGCATCGTCGTCAATTTGGCAACGTAAGTCTGTTACCAACACCGGTATTTTTTTACGGTCTGAATGATGGCGAGGAAGTCTCGGTCAATATCGATCAAGGCAAGACGCTGGTGATCCGCATGCAGGGCCGCACCGACATCAGCGACGAAGGACTAAGCAAACTGTTCTTTGAGTTGAACGGACAGCCGAGGCTGATCCGCATCGACCATGCGGGTGTGGTCAAAATCAGCGCCCACCCACGCGCCGATGAAAATAATCCGAATCACATCGGCGCACCAATGCCCGGCATTATCGTCACAGTAGCGATCAAACCCGATCAGAAAGTACTCAAGGGAGATCCATTGGTTTCAATCGAGGCGATGAAAATGGAAACCATGTTGCGCGCCGAACGGGATGGTGTCGTCAAGACGGTTCACGTCAAACCGGGATCAGTCATTTCTGCCAAAGATCTGCTGGTTGAAATGACCTGACAAAAAATCAAATGAAGAGACTACCTACATGATTTCAGAATCCTCAACATCAAACTGCGGCGCGCTTGTGTTATTCGGTGCAACCGGAGATCTGGCCCGGCGGATGTTATGGCCATCGCTCTATGCACTGGATCATGATGGTCTGCTATCGCCCGAGTTTCGCCTGATAGGCGCGGCACATTCTGCGCATACCGACGAGGAATTCATCGCACGGGTCAAGGAGGCTGTTCTCAAGTCGGCCAACGGAAAAATTTTTAACGATGAAACCTTTGACCGATTTGCCAAGCGCATCCGCTACGTATCCGTAGATGCACTGGCACCGGATGGACTGATGCCATTGGAACAGGTGATCGGCAAAAAGGGCGACCGCAAGAGTGGTGTCATTTACTATCTTTCCACCGCACCGAAACTGTTTGGTCCGATTTGCCGAGCGTTGGGGCAAAGTGGTTTGGCGGGACGGAGCTGCAGGGTGGTGGTCGAGAAGCCCATTGGCACGGACGTTGTGACAGCTCGCGAAACAAATGCGGCGATTGCCTCAGCGTTTGATGAAACGCAGGTTTACCGGATTGACCATTATCTGGGCAAGGAAGCGGTTCAGAATCTGCTCGCACTGCGTTTTGGCAATTCGATTTTTGAGCCGCTCTGGAACGCTAACAACATCGAGCATGTGCAGATCACGGTCGCCGAGACCGTCGGCGTCGAAGGCCGTTGGGCCTATTACGATGGCGTGGGGGCTTTGCGCGACATGGTGCAAAGTCACGTATTGCAATTGCTTTGTCTGTTGGCGATGGAACCGCCGGCTGGCTTTACTCCTTCAGCAGTGCGCAACGAAAAAGTTAAAGTGTTGTGGTCGTTGCGACCCATTGACGAAACCAACGTTGCTGCAAATACGGTCACGGGTCAATACAGCGCTGGCTTTAGCGGCAGCGTTTCTGCACCCGGCTATCGCGAGGAAGAGGGTGCCAATACTGTTTCGGACACAGAGACCTTCGTTGCCCTGCGCGTGGAAATCGACAACTGGCGCTGGGCGGGCGTGCCGTTTTATCTACGCACCGGCAAGCGCATGCAAAAGCGCCTGAGTGAAATCGTCGTTCAGTTCAAGGCTGCGCCTTACAACATTTTTGCCGATGTCGGCGCAACCCTGACATCGAACCGTTTGCATATTCAGTTGCAACCGGACGAAATGATTACCCTGACCCTGATGCACAAGCAGCCCGGTTTGCACGGCATGAAACTCAGCGAAGTCGGGCTCGATCTTTCGCTCGGCAGCGCCTTTGCAACGGGCCGCCGCCGCATTGCTTACGAACGCATGATCCTGGATGTACTGCAAGGAAATTCGGCACTATTTGTACGCGGTGATGAAGTCGAAGCCGCATGGCAATGGATCGACGGTATCGTTAAAGGCTGGCGCACGACCGGGCAGAAACCCAAGCTCTATGGAGCAGGTAGTTGGGGACCCAGCGCAGCGATTGGATTACCGGAACGTCACGGCCATACCTGGCATGAGTAGTGGGTCGTGTTTCAGTTTGCGTAGGGTTCGATAAATTGTCCATGCACGATCATTCGGTTTGGGAGGGAACGTGATAGAGGCCTGGATCGTAATTTCAGTAAGGCGCGGACGGTCATTCCTTGCGGCAGCAATATCTGTGCTGCTCGTGGCCTGCGGTTCAGGTGGTATCAAGACCAGCTACCAGACACCCCACCTGCCTGCAGCCAGAAGCCCGCTCGTTCCCCCTGATCTGATACAAGCCTGTCCGATCCAGACTTCGACAATCGAAACCTTGACGACCAAGGGGACGGGGCTCGCCTTCAATGGCGCCCGCTTTGGCACGGTGGGTACCTATACCTATGTGCTGGCCGAAGCCAGTGCAAGTGTTTCGAGCAATGATCCCTGTGCAGCCACCATCGTCGATCTGAAAAATGCAGGTGACCGGAATGGCCGGGTGCACTACGCGTTCGATGTCGTCATCCTGCATCCCACTGAGCTTGCCAAAGCCAATGGCACGCTGCTATACGAAGTCGTCAATCGTGGCACCTCGCTTGGCTTTGCCGTACTCAATGACGGCACGCCGAACAATTTATTCGATGCGGTCAAGCCTGTCATTCCGACTTCTGCATCCGCTGTGATTCCTGGCCTGGGTGCGGGTAACGGTTTCCTGATGAACCGGGGCGTCACCGTTGTCTGGTCGGGCTGGCAGGGCGACAAGCCACAGAGTCTGAACGTTAGCAGTGCGCTCATTACTTCTGCCAAAAAATGGTATGGGCCTGGCATGAGTCTGCCGGTCGCTCTGGACAAGGCCAACAACAATGCGCACATCACTGGCCAGGTTCAGGATGAGTTCATTGCCAGCAATGCCATGTCCAGCCAGCTGGTCACCAACTTCAGGATGGCACCGGACACAATCGCAACCGCGTACATGACCGTCCAAAAAACAGCCACGTCGACTCCGGTCCGGCTCGATTCTTCTTTGTGGAATTTTGTTGCCGCGCCGGGAAATAGATCGAGCGCAGGCGAAGGCATGGTGACCATCAACCACGCGGCTGTTGTGGCGGACAAGAAATATGCGAACGCGCTTGATAGCGGGAGTGATAAAGGATCAATCTTTCACTTCAATTACACAGCGATTGACCCCAAGGTCATGGGCCTGGGTTTTCTCGCCACACGCGATTTGATCTCTTTTCTGCGCTATCAGACGCAAGATACGGCGGGCCATCCCAACCCGCTCGCTGGTCGCATCAAAACGAGTCTGGCGATTGGCATTTCACAGTCGGGCCGTTACCTTCGTGATTTTCTCTGGCAAGGCTTCAATACCGACGCGCAATTCAGACCGGTATTCGACGGCTTGATGCCCATGGTTGGTGGCTCGCGCAAAACCTATACCAATTACCGTTGGGCCAAGCCAGGCGATTTCTCGCAGGAACATGAAACGCATTACACGCCTGGGGATCAGTTTCCTTTTGCCTACGCCACTATCACGGATCCACTAACCGGAAAGATGGACGGGCTGTTGCAGAAGTGTTCTGAGCTGCGTACTTGTCCCAAGGTCTTTCAATATGACAGCCCGATTGAGTTCACCAGCGCGCGCGCCTCGTTGCTGGTGACCAATGGTGCCGGAAAGGAACTCGCCATTCCGGAAGGCGTGCGTCTCTTCTATGCCGCAGGTACATCCCATACGCCAACCGCCCTGGCGAGTAACGCGGCCTTACAGCCGGACTACTCAGTGGATCGTGAAGTACCTGCGAGCGCCCCCGTGGCTGCACCGCCTGCTTTGGTCGCCAGCACAGCCCTCGTACGAGCGCTGTTCGTCAATCTGGAAGGCTGGGTTAACGGCACCGCCCGACCTTTGCCGAACAACTATCCCTTGCTGAGTACCGGTACGCTCGCGCTGCCAAGTGCCAGTCCAGCGAGTATTGGCGCTCCTGATCTATCCGCTATCGGCCTTGACTTCACCGGCCATTACAACACCCTCAGCGTCAATGACGACAGCGTCATTCCGGTGGTTGCATCGAGCCGGTTTTATGTCGTCCATCTTCCGATTGTCGATGCCTTGGGCAATGACAAAGCCGGCATCAAGATGCCCGACATCGCTGTGCCGCTCGCCACGTTTCGCGGTAACAGCCCGCGCAAACCCGGATTCGTAGCGGGCATCCAGTTTGGCCTGGCCAGCTCACAGCGGGCCCTTGCCATGACACCCGCGACTAGGCTTGTCGGTGATCCACGCAAGACGGTCGAGGAGCTTTACCCCACGCGTGCCGCGTATGTGACTAAGGTGCGCGCCACCGTTGATCAACTTGTTGCAGAGGGCTATCTGCTCAACAGTCAAGATGGCATCAACGATGCGGACGATTACAATAATCGGGCCTTGATGCAAAGCCTGCAAACCAATTTTTTGAATCTGCCTTAATTGAATCTGTTTTAAATCGTTTAGGCTTCATATTGGGCAAGCGGGGTTGACCGCCTGCACATCGCTTGCGTGCTTTGCCCGATTGCCATAGGCTCTACCTGTATTTGCTTCTGAGGAAAAAGGCCAGACTGAAATTGGCGAATTTTTCGGTAAAGCCCAGTTTTTGAATAAGCCGGTGCAGTGAACCAATTAATCGGGAGGCATTAAGCATGCATACTGAATTGGATTTTCAGTCGGGGCTTTCGCGTCGGGCAGTCATCAAGGGCATCGCTGGCCTGGTCGGCTGTGCACTATGTTCGCCACGAGTCGGCGCAGCGACTTCTCCCTGGAGAATTGATGTTCATCATCACTTCATCCCTCCCGCTTACCGCGATTTTTTCGCTGTTGCCAAAACACCATCTGGGGGGCCGCCAATCGTTCCACCGACGAACTGGAGTCTGGAGGCCACCCTCGAAGCAATGGAGCGTGGCGGAACGGCGAAGGCGGTGCTCTCGATTTTTACGCCCACTGACGTGGGCACGCTTGAGCAGCGTGTGCGCTTGTCGCGCGATATCAACGAATATGCAGCCAAATTGAGAGCGGATCATCCAGGCCGTTTCGGGCATTTTGCAAGCTTGCCGATGCCGGATATGGATGCCTGCTTGACCGAGCTGGCTTATGCCTTCGATACCCTCAAAGTGGACGGCGTTGCGATCTATAGCAATGTGGGGGATCGCTGGGTTGGGGACGCCAGCTTTGAACCGCTCTATGCCGAACTCAACCGCCGCAAAGCCATTGTCTTTGTGCATCCCGTCATTGCCAACTGTTGCCGCGGCCTGATTGCGGGCATCCCAGACAACATTATCGAGTACGGTACGGACACCTCGCGCGTGATCGCGAGTTTGATTTTTAACGGGATCACGACGCGTTATCCGGATATTCGCTTTTTGTTCCCGCATGGCGGCGGCACCATGCCGTATTTGATTGAACGCTTTCTCGGCGGCACCAAAGCGGAAATTATTCCTGGAGTGGTGACGCAGGGACAGGGCCCACCCTATGTTCCGCATCAGCCCCCGGCCGGCGCCTTGCATGAGGTTCGCAAAATGTTTTACGACACCGCCCAGTGTGCCAATCCTGTGGCCATGGCCGCGCTGAGAAAATTGGTGCCGACGTCGCAAATTTTGTTTGGTACCGATTACTTTTACCGAACGCCTGAAGAGACTGCTGCAGGCCTCGAAAGCTGTGGCATTTTTTCAAAGTCGGAGCTGCGCGCCATTGGACGCGATAACGCGGTCAAATTGCTTGCTGCGATTTGAGGCTGTCATGGCACGTGGGTTACATGCAAAAGTGAAATTCCCAGTCAACGTGCGCTGAATGACGGCCTGAGCCTATGGCATAATCAAAAACCAGCTAGAGGGAGTATTTGAGCTCGTTTTGACGAGGCTTTGCTCCCGGCAACACTACAGGTTTGAGATGACTGCACAGACGCTTTACGACAAATTGTGGAATGCCCACGCCGTGCATGCCGAGGAAGACGGCACGACGGTGCTCTATATCGACCGGCATCTGGTTCATGAAGTAACCAGTCCGCAGGCTTTCGAGGGGCTGAGAGTGGCTGGGCGCAAGCCCTGGCGTATCTCGGCCAATCTGGCTGTGGTGGATCACAATGTGCCCACGACTCATCGCATTGATGGTGTTGCCGATCCCGTGTCGCGTCTGCAAATTGAGACGCTGGATGCGAACGTGAAAGTTCACGGGATTACCTACTTCAACTTGCTCGACAAACGGCAAGGGATTGTGCACATCATCGGGCCGGAGCAGGGTGCAACCTTGCCGGGCATGACAGTGGTCTGTGGTGATTCGCATACTAGTACGCATGGCGCATTTGCAGCCTTGGCATTTGGTATCGGCACGTCGGAAGTCGAACATGTGTTGGCGACCCAGACCCTGCTGATGAAAAAAGCAAAAAACATGTTGGTGCGTGTGGAAGGCAAGCTGCCGCGCGGCTGTACGGCCAAAGACATTGTGCTGACGGTCATCGGCAAAATTGGTACCGCAGGTGGTACCGGTTATGCCATTGAATTTGCTGGCGGCGCCATCCGCGCGTTGTCGATGGAAGGCCGCATGACTGTTTGCAACATGGCGATTGAAGCCGGTGCGCGCGCGGGTATGGTGGCTTGTGATGACACGACGATTAACTATGTCAAAGGACGTCCCTATACCCCGGCAGGCCCGATGTGGGAGCCAGCGGTCGCTTACTGGCGCACCTTGCACAGCGATGCCGGGGCTCAGTTCGACCAGGTTGTCGAATTTGACGCGTCAACGATCAAGCCGCAGGTCACTTGGGGCACTTCGCCCGAAATGGTCGTGACGATTGATGATCGCGTACCTGATCCTGAGAAAGAAAAGGATCCGGTCAAACGCGAGGGCATTGAACGTGCGCTGAGCTACATGGGCTTAAAGCCCGATACGGCCATGCAGGACATTCGGATCGACAAAGTTTTCATCGGTTCCTGTACCAATGCACGCATCGAAGATTTGCGCGATGCCGCTTGGGTCGTGCAACGTTTGGGCAAGCGCTTGGCGTCGAACGTCAAGTTGGCGCTGGTGGTGCCGGGATCGGGACTGGTCAAAGCCCAGGCCGAGGCGGAAGGACTGGACAAGATTTTCACTAACGCGGGGTTTGAGTGGCGCGAACCGGGTTGTTCAATGTGTCTGGCGATGAATGCAGATCGGTTGGAGCCGGGTGAACGCTGCGCTTCGACTTCGAACCGTAACTTTGAAGGTCGGCAAGGTCAGGGTGGACGCACTCATCTGGTCAGTCCGGCAATGGCTGCAGCTGCTGGTGTGGAAGGCCATTTTGTCGATGTGCGTCGTCTTTAATTTTAGATAATCAGAAGAAAGGAAATGAGCATGAAAAAGTGGATTGCCACGCTACTCGCCTTGGGTTTGATGACGGTGCTAACGGGATGCAATACAGTTGCAGGATTTGGCAAGGATCTCGAAAAAGTTGGCGACAAGGTTCAGGGCGCCGCTCAAAAATGATGGTTCCAGGAAGATGAGTACGTGATGCAAAAATTTATTGTTCACAAGGGTTTGGTTGCACCTCTGGATCGTGCCAACGTCGATACTGACGCCATCATCCCCAAGCAGTTTCTCAAGTCGATCCGGCGCACTGGGTTCGGCCCGAACCTGTTTGATGAGTGGCGCTATCTTGATCATGGTGAACCGGATTCGGATAATTCACATCGTCCGCTGAATCCGGATTTCGTTTTGAATCAGCCGCGTTACCAAGGCGCTTCCATCCTGCTGGCTCGCAAAAATTTTGGTTGTGGTTCATCGCGAGAACACGCGCCCTGGGCGCTGGAACAATATGGTTTCCGCGCCATCATCGCGCCTTCGTTCGCCGATATTTTTTTCAATAACTGCTTCAAGAATGGTGTGCTCCCGATTGTTTTGTCCGAGTTCGAAGTGTCACGCCTGTTCGATGAGGTACTGGCGTTTGTCGGCTATTCGTTGACGATTGATCTGGAGCAACAGATCGTGATTGCTCCGAACGGTCGCAGCATAGGTTTTGATGTGCAGCCATTTCGCAAGTATTGTCTATTGAATGGTCTCGATGACATCGGTCTGACCATGCGCTATGCCGACAAAATCCGCACTTTCGAGTCTGAGCGTCTGCTACAGCAACCCTGGCTGGCCAATACCCTGCCGGGTTAAATCAAGGACTTCTTCTCATGATTGGCTGGTTCCGGCGCTTGTTGGTGAAGCGCAAATGGCTCACTTTCATTCTGATGTGCGTGTTTTTTTTGATGTTTGGATTGTCGTCGCTGAACATCGTTTATATGTTTCACGCCAACATCAATTTGTTTCTCGACAACGGCATCATCATGGTGATTCGCGATGGTGGATTGCAGCAGTTGGTTGAGCTGATCGGATCCGGTTTCCTGAGTATGGCGTCCTATTTTCTGTTTAAGTGTTGTGAATACGTACTGGTGCATTGGGTGATTGACCCGATCACCCATCCGCAAGAATCAAAGCATTGAACCAAGAGTATTGATCCATGAATATCGCCATACTTCCAGGGGACGGCATCGGCCCCGAAATCGTCGCAGAAGCGGTCAAGGTTTTGAACGCGCTGGGTGAGACATTTAATCTGGAAACCGCCCTGGTGGGTGGTGCTGCTTATGAAGCCCATGGTCATCCTTTGCCGGAATCGACGCTGAAGCTGGCGCAGCAGTCGGATGCTGTTTTGTTCGGTGCGGTGGGGGACTGGAAATACGACACGCTGGAGCGGGCTTTGCGTCCAGAACAAGCCATTCTGGGGCTGCGCAAACATCTCGCTCTGTTTGCCAATTTCCGTCCAGCGATCTGCTATGAGCAGCTGACCAATGCATCGAGCCTCAAACCGGAATTGGTTGCCGGACTGGACATTCTCATCATTCGTGAATTGAACGGGGACATCTACTTTGGGCAACCGCGTGGGCGTCGCAAGTCGCCGGATGGTCTATTTCCGGGTGCGGATGAGGCCTTCGACACAATGCGTTACTCCGAACCGGAAATCCGCCGCATCGCCCACGTGGCGTTTCAAGCCGCGCGCAAGCGTGACCGGCGTCTAACCAGTGTTGATAAAGCCAACGTTCTGGAAACCTCACAGTTCTGGAGGGACGTTGTCGTTGAGGTCAGTAAGGAATATTCCGATGTGGTGCTTGATCACATGTATGTTGATAACGCGGCGATGCAACTGGTGCGCGCACCGAAGAAATTCGATGTCGTCGTGACCGGAAACATGTTTGGGGATATCTTGTCGGATGAAGCAGCGATGCTGACCGGTTCGATCGGTATGTTGCCTTCTGCATCACTGGATGCCAACAACAAAGGTTTGTACGAACCTTCGCACGGCTCTGCGCCTGACATTGCGGGGCAGGGGGTTGCCAATCCATTGGCGACCATTTTGTCGGCAGCGATGATGCTACGTTTTTCGCTTGGTAAGGTTGAACAAGCGAATCGTATTGAAGCGGCTGTGAAAAAAGTTCTCAGCCAGGGGCTGCGTACTGCCGATATCTATGAGGCGGGTACGAAAAAGGTGGGAACGCAGGAAATGGGCGCTGCAGTTTTGGCCGCCCTGTAATGTTTAGTCATTTTTAGCAGAGAACAACATGAAAACAGTGGGATTAGTCGGTTGGCGTGGGATGGTCGGTTCGGTGCTGATGCAGCGCATGCAGCAAGAGAATGATTTTGCCTTGATCGAACCTGTATTTTTCAGTACCTCGAATGCGGGTGGCAATGCACCCGCATTTGGCCAAACCGTGAATGGCAAGCTGCACAGTGCCTTCGACATCGAGGCGCTGAAGAAACTCGACATTATTCTGACCGCCCAAGGCGGTGACTACACCACCGAGGTTTATCCCAAACTGCGCGCAGCGGGCTGGAATGGCTACTGGATTGATGCGGCTTCGACCCTGCGCATGAACGACGATGCCATCATCATCCTCGACCCGGTGAATCTGGATGTCATCAAGACCGCGCTGAAAAAGGGCGTGAAGAATTACATCGGTGGCAACTGCACCGTCAGTTGCATGCTGATGGGATTGGGTGGCTTATTCCGTCACGACCTGGTCGAATGGATGAGTTGCATGACCTATCAGGCGGCTTCCGGCGGCGGTGCGCAGCATATGCGTGAGTTGCTGACCCAGTTCGGCACCATCAACGGTGCCGTCAAAGACCTGCTCGCCGATCCGGCTTCGGCCATTCTGGAAATCGACCGCAAGGTTTTGGCCAAACAACACAACCTGAGCGCCGACGAGACCAAAAACTTCGGCGTGCCGCTGGCTGGCAACCTGATTCCCTGGATCGACAAGGATCTAGGCAACGGCATGAGCAAGGAAGAATGGAAGGGCGGGGCCGAGACCAACAAGATTCTGGGCCGCGGTCAGGGATTTGGCACGCCAGCGATCCCAATTGACTCACTTTGCATCCGTATTGGTGCAATGCGATGTCATTCTCAGGCGCTGACTATCAAGCTCAAGAAGAATGTGCCGTTAGACGAAATCAATGACATCGTTGCCCAGTCAACAGCCTGGACCAAATTGGTGCCGAATACACGTGAAGCAAGCATGCATGACCTGACGCCTGCTGCGGTAACCGGAACCATGACGATTCCGGTCGGGCGCCTGCGTAAGCTGGCCATGGGTGACGATTATCTGAGTGCATTTACGGTGGGCGATCAATTGCTTTGGGGAGCTGCGGAGCCCCTGCGACGTATGTTGCGGGTACTGCTGGATTCTTGACGATCTTCGGTTCGGAACCTTCCTACAGTCACGCAGTTTTCAAGGCATTGGTTTTGCTTGTAAGAGCAGATAATTTGAGCAGGATAACGACAAAAACAAGTTGTTTATCTGCTTCGAAGCCGCTTAAGATTGCTAGCGTAAGTCTATGATGTTATGTTGGAACTTGTCGAAATAATATGGGGTGTACCGTGCCGACGCCTGAAATGAAAAAAATGCCTCCAGTCAAAAATACCTTGCGACCTATTCATCTTGCCCTTTTGCGGCACTCCATCCAGCAGTCGGTGGAGTCGTATATCGCAAAAAATCGAGGTGCTCTCACACTGACTGGTTTTTTGGCCGCCAGCATTTCCACCTCCGCCTTTTACGCAGCCCCCACTTATTCAGCTGGTTTGGAGCGACTCAATGTCCTGTCCAGTCTGGGCCAGCCTTTGCGGGCCGAAATCGATATTTCCGCAACTGCCGCCGAAAGCGGCAGTTTGTCCGTCCGTTTGGCGCCGACCAGTGCTTATGCTCAAGCCGGGGTCGAATTCAGTTCGGCCTTGACCAGTCTGCGCTTCTCGCTCGAACGACGCGCCAATGGTCAGCAATATGTCCGGGTCAGCTCCGTGCAACCGGTCAACGAGCCTTATATCGACATGCTGGTCGAACTGAACTGGAGTTCCGGCCGTCTGGTACGCGAATACACTTTCCTGCTTGATCCACCGGAAATGCGGCCCGCAACACAGGCACCCGTTGCTGCGCCTGTTGCCAGCACCCCATCACGGGCGCCAACGCCACTGCCCGCAGAGCGTGTTCCCGCTGCCTCGGCAGTGAGTAGCGGCGCCGGTGCAGCCCAGGGTGGTGATGGCACATATCGCGTCAAATCCGGCGATACGCTGATGAAAATCGCCCGCGATCATAAGCCTGACAGTGCCTCGCTGGATCAGATGCTGGTGGCTCTGTTTCGAAACAATCAGGATGCGTTTTATAGCCAGAACATCAATCGCCTGAAAGCGGGTGTGGTGATGCGCATACCCGATGCGCAAACGGCCCAAGCCGTTGAATCGGGTGAAGCCAGAAAGTTTTTGAGCGCACAAACGAGTGATTTCTCTGCCTATCGTGCAAATTTAGCCCAGTCAGTCACGGAATCACCCAAGTCGACCGAACCACGTACGGAAGCATCCGGTCGTGTTAGTGCCAAGGTCGAAGAAAAGGCTGCTCCAGCCGCGACGCAGGATCAGGTCAAACTGTCCAAGCTCGACCAAACTAGGCAGGATGCGGCTGCTAAAGCCACTGCCGAAGAATTGGCCGCCAAAGAAAGAGTCTTGCAGGAAGCCAATACCCGGGTCGGCATGCTGGAAAAGAATGTGGCTGATCTGGAAAAGTTGATCGAACTTAAAAATCAGAATCTGGCTGAACTGCAAAAACAGGTACAAGGCAAGGGTGAACCGGTTGCAACGCCAGTCCCAGCCACGCCTGCTGCTTCGACTCCAGCACCGGCAACTCCGGCTGCTGCGCCGAAGCCAGCTCCAGCAGCCAAGGTTGAACCGCCTAAGCCCACTCCTGCTTCTGAGACCTCTTTTCTGGATAGCCTGACTGGCAATCCCATGGCCTTGTATGGGATCGGCGCAGTGGTCATCGGCTTACTCGGCTTTGCGGTATATCGCTCGCGTAGCAGCAAGAAAACGGATGGCGCTTATGACGACGGTTTCCTGGGCAGTAACAGCGGCCTGCGCGCCAATTCCATTTTTGGGATGACCGGCGGTCAGTCGGTCGATACCAGTAACAGCACCTTCAATTCCAACTTCCTGCCTGCCGCCGGTGCTCAAGTTGAACAAAATGAAGTCGATCCGATTGCCGAGGCCGAGGTTTATATCGCTTATGGACGCGATGCGCAGGCGGAAGAAATTCTGCGGGAAGCCTTGCGCACCCAACCAGAACGTCATGCCGTGCATGTAAAGTTGCTCGAAATCTATGCCAAGCGTCAGGATGTAAAGAGCTTTGAAACGACAGCGAATGAACTCTATGCTGCAACCAGTGGGCAAGGCGCTGACTGGGCCCAGGCGGCAACGCTTGGACGCACGATTGATCCTGAGAATCCTTTGTATCAAGATGCAGGATCGATTCCGGTCGTGCGCGCACCTCTGGAAAGCGCTGGCCCGAGCACCCAGCCGATGGAGTTTTCTCTTCCCGAAGTCGTACCGACTTTACCGACTTCAGAACTGATTCAGAACACCTTTTCCAATCCCGTTACGCTTTCGCCTGTGCTGGACATCGATCTGACCAAGACCGAGCCCCTCAATACCGAAGCACCACTTGCTGAAGAGATTTTGCCGGGACAACTTGATTTCGGTGCAGGTGACCACTTGAGCTCGACCTTTCTTAACGCCGAACCATCCACTGCAGAACCGGATGCCAAGGGGTCGGAAGATTGGGCTGCCGGTAAAGTTGACTTCAGTTTCGATCTGCAAGATGGAGCTGCGGCCGAAAAACCTGTGGAAACATCGGCACCTATCTTGCCCATGGTCGCCGAACCGATGGAAAACCTGATGCAAACGGTCCATGTGGGCCGTACCCCAGAAGCCAAACAGCCCAGCATCTCTGATGAAGTTGATCTGGATCTCAATTTGGCTACGCGGGTCGCCCCACGCGATGACACCAGCACGGAGTTGGAAGCTTCGTCTTTTTCGACCGATAGCACCCTGTTTATGGGTGGGCAGTCCAAGATGCCGGAAATCAATCTCGATCTGGACAAAACCCCTCCAGAACCGCCTGCATTTCTTGATCCCTCCTCTTTTGCCAAGACCGAGATTGAATCACGCAACACCGGCAACTGGCAGGAAATGGCAACCAAGCTGGACTTGGCGATGGCCTATCGGGACATTGGCGACAAGGAAGGTGCACGTGAACTGCTCGATGAAGTCATCAAGGGAGGCGATACTGTGCAAAGCGACAAGGCCAAGGAGATGCTGGCGGCACTCTAAGCAAGCCTTCGCAATACCTCAACGGGCGTCGCTGACGCCCGTTTTCACGTGTAAAGTCTGTTCATGCGCATTGCTCTTGGAATTCAATACGATGGCCGTCCGTGGCACGGCTGGCAATCGCAGTCTGACGGCCATACCGTGCAGGACACACTCGAACAGGCTCTATCCCGTTTTGCCGATCAGCCTCTGCGAGTGATCTGCGCCGGACGCACCGATACCGGCGTCCATGCGCTGGGTCAGGTTGTGCATTTCGATACGACCGCCGTGCGCGAATTGAATGGCTGGGTACGTGGCGTGAATGCGCTGCTGCCAGAGTCGATCGTCGTAAGCTGGGCGCGTGAAGTGCCCGATGAGATGCCGAATGATTTTCATGCGCGCTTTCTGGCCATTGCACGTACTTATCATTACGTACTTCATGTGAACCCAATTCGCTCTCCCCATCTGGCAGGGCGCGCTGGCTGGTTTTATCGTCCTCTGGATTTGAATGTCATGCGTGCCGCAGCGGAAGCACTGGTTGGCACGCATGACTTCAGCGCTTTTCGCAGTGCCGAGTGTCAGGCTAAAAGCCCGGTCAAGACTTTGCAGATTCTCGATATTCAGCAGAAACAAGACTTCATCGCATTCACTTTTCGGGCCGATGCTTTTTTGCATCATATGGTGCGTAATCTGGTGGGCAGCCTCATCGCCGTAGGGCAGAGAAAGCAAACTGCACAATGGCTGGCCGATGTCCTGCAAGGTCGTGATCGCTCCAAAGCGGCGCCGACTTTTATGGCTGACGGCCTCTACTTGGCAGAAGTGGAATATCCGGCACACTTTGACATCCCGCTCCCGCCAGCATTAAATGCGGTCTTTCCCGGCTTGCTGCCTTGATCCATGAAACCTGAACGAACCCGCATCAAAATCTGTGGCTTGACCCGTGCTGAAGACATCGATATCGCGATTGCGCTTGGCGTCGATGCGATTGGCCTGGTGTTCTATCCACCGAGTCCGCGTTATGTCACGTCTGCTGCCGCAGCTGAGCTGGTTCGGCGTGTGCCGCCTTTTGTCACCGTCACGGGTCTATTCGTCAATCCCAGCCGGGCGGACGTCAAAGAAGTGATTCGTCAGGTGCCACTAATGCTGCTTCAGTTTCATGGCGACGAGCAGGAAGCAGACTGTATGGGCTTCGGACTTCCCTATATCAAGGCCGCAAGAGTTCGGCCAGAGCTCAATTTGGTAGAATTCGCCTCTCACTATCCACAAGCACGCGGTCTTCTGCTCGATGCTTTTGTCGACGGATATGGCGGCGGCGGCAAAGTGTTCGATTGGTCTCTGATACCTGCACCAGAAAAACGCGCGCTTCCACTCGTTTTGAGTGGTGGCTTGAACGCAAGCAATGTCGCTGACGCGATCAGAAGCGTTCGTCCATATGCGGTCGATGTCTCCAGTGGCGTAGAAGCCGCCAAGGGCATCAAGGATCCCGCACTGATGCGTCGCTTTGTTGAACAAGTCCATGCTGCCGATGCAGCCTGATTAGCTGGAAACAAGAACAAGCCGGAACACCGAATCGATGAATACCATGACCCTGCCAGAGGGCGCAGCCTATAACCAGCCCGATGCCCGTGGCCACTTTGGCCCATACGGCGGCGTTTTCGTTTCCGAGACGCTGATGCACGCGCTGGATGAATTGCGCGAAGCCTATGCGCATTATCAGAACGATCCCGAATTCATTGCTGAATTCCAGCGTGAGTTAAAGCACTACGTTGGTCGGCCGAGCCCGATTTATCACGCCAAACACTGGAGCGAAATGCTCGGCGGCGCGCAGATTTATCTCAAACGAGAAGACCTGAATCACACTGGTGCACACAAGATCAACAACACCATCGGCCAGGCCTTGCTGGCACGGCGCATGGGAAAGCGGCGTGTCATCGCAGAAACCGGCGCAGGCCAGCACGGCGTCGCTAGTGCAACAGTCGCGGCACGCTTCGGTATGGAATGCGTGGTCTACATGGGCAGCGAAGACGTCGGCCGTCAAGCAGCCAATGTCTATCGCATGAAGTTGCTTGGTGCGACGGTCGTGCCGGTCGAGAGTGGCTCCAAGACCTTGAAAGATGCACTCAACGAAGCACTGCGTGACTGGGTCACGAATGTCGAAAACACCTTCTACATTATTGGCACCGTCGCCGGACCGCATCCGTATCCGATGATGGTGCGCGACTTCAATTCGGTGGTGGGTAAGGAATGCCAGTGGCAGATGCCAGAGCTGATCGGACGTCAACCAGATTACGTGGTGGCTTGTGTCGGCGGTGGCAGCAATGCGATGGGTATTTTTTACGATTACATCGCAAACGAAAAAGTGAAGTTGATCGGTGTTGAGGCCGCAGGCGATGGCCTCGATACGCCGCGTCACGCGGCCAGTCTGCAAAAAGGCACGCCCGGCGTATTGCACGGCAACCGCACCTATCTGCTGCAGGATGACAACGGCCAGATCACTGAGACGCATTCGATTTCGGCGGGACTCGACTATCCTGGCGTCGGCCCTGAACATGCGTGGCTGAAAGATATCGGTCGCGCGGAATATGTCGGTGCTACGGATGACGAAGCGCTCGAAGCATTTCACAATCTGTGCCGAATCGAAGGCATCATCCCCGCACTGGAATCCAGTCATGCGCTGGCTTACGCAGCGCGTCTTGCACCCACGCTCTCCAAAGACAAGGTCATCCTCGTCAATCTCAGCGGTCGCGGCGACAAGGACATTCACACCGTTGCAGAACGCAGTGGCATGGACTTTTTCTGCCGCGCCAGCTGTCGCGAAGCCACGCTTGAATTCAATAAAAAGAAAAAGGCATGATTGCAAATCGTATTGATCGGCGTTTTGCCCAACTGAAACAACAAGGTCGCAAGGGCCTGATTCCTTATATCGCTGCAGGCGATCCCTCAGTTGAATTGACTGTGCCGCTATTGCATGCTCTGGCGCGTGCAGGGGCCGATGTCATCGAACTGGGCATCCCATTTTCCGATCCTTCTGCTGACGGGCCTGTGATTCAGCGCGCCACCGAACGTGCGATCAAGAATGGCGTCGGTCTGGCGCGCACGATTGAATTCGTGCGTGAATTCAGGCAGACCGATAGCATCACGCCCGTCGTACTGATGGGTTACGCGAATCCGATTGAGCTGATGATGCATCGCGTGGGTGGGTTGCACCCGTTTGCGCAATTCGTAAAGAATGCGGGTGTAGATGGGCTATTGGTCGTGGACTATCCGCCGGAAGAATGCGAAGACTTCGCTGCAGCACTGAAAGCGGTTGGTGTCGCACCAATCTTTTTATTGGCGCCCACCTCAACGGATGCACGTATCGAAAACGTTGCCAAGATTGCCTGCGGCTATATTTACTACGTCAGCCTCAAGGGCATCACAGGCTCGGCCAGTCTTGATGTGGCTTCAGTCGCCGCTAAATTGCCAGTGATCAAACGTCATGGCGCGATTCCGGTCGGCGTTGGGTTTGGCATCCGTGATGCAGCCAGCGCCAAAGCCGTTGCAGAAGTTGCCGATGCGGTGGTCATTGGCAGTAGAATCATTCAGGAACTGGAAAATACGCCGCACGATCAGGCGGTTGCCGCTGTCGAAAAATTTGTCAGCGGCATTCGATTGGCACTGGATGAATTAGCCGTGAAAGCGGCTTAAACTTAATTTGGTTCCCTCCCCTTCAAGGGGATGAGTACAACGCAAGGAGTCACGATGAGCTGGATCGAAAAACTGTTGCCCCCCCGGATTCAACGCAGCGAAGGCATGAGCCGTAAGGCTATGCCCGAAGGACTTTGGGTCAAGTGCCCGAGTTGCGAGGCGGTGCTCTACAAGACTGACATCGAAACCAATCTGATGGTATGCCCCAAGTGCGATCATCACATGCGCATCAACGCGCGTGCTCGTCTTGATGCGCTGCTCGATGCAGAGGGGCGTTATGAAATCGGCCAGGAAATTCTGCCGGTTGACAGTCTCAAATTCAAAGACAGCCGCAAGTACACCGAACGCCTGAGTGATGCGCTGGAAGAAACCGGCGAGACCGATGCTATGGTGATCCAGGGCGGAGCGATTCACACCATTCCCGTGGTGGTTGCGTGTTTTGAATTCCAGTTCATGGGTGGCTCAATGGCCTCGGTGGTGGGTGAGCGTTTTGTGCGAGGCGCACAGACTGCGCTCGAACAGAAAGTCCCCTATATTTGCGTGACATCGAGTGGTGGAGCGCGCATGCAGGAAGGGTTGGTTTCACTGATGCAAATGGCGAAGACCACCAGCATGTTGCCCAAACTCTCGGAAGCCAAGCTACCGTTCATTTCAGTATTGACCGATCCGACCATGGGGGGAGTTTCTGCCAGCTTTGCTTTCATGGGCGACGTGGTCATCGCTGAACCCAAAGCGCTGATCGGCTTTGCTGGCCCGCGCGTGATCGAACAGACCGTACGTGAAAAATTGCCGGAAGGTTTCCAGCGTTCCGAATTCCTGCAGCAGAAGGGCGCGATCGACATGATTGTGGATCGCCGCAAAATGCGCGAAGAGATTGCGCGCTTGCTGGCCTTGTTGTTGAAACAGTCCGCGGAAGCAGTCGCCTGAGGATTTGTGATGCTTATGCGGGAGGAGTCAATGTGCTCGTATAAGCCTACTGCTGCAATAATGCTTTTTTGTTGAAGACTTTGGCGTTGGAAGCGTGTTCAGCAGGGTCGTCCTGAATGTTGGGAAACGGACCCAGAATCAAACAGAGTATTGCGGCCACCAGCAAACAAAATGCGCCGCCCACTAAAGCAATCGAATAGCTTCCGAAACGATCATAGATTGCTCCCGCAATCAAAGGGCTGATGGCGTTTCCGGTCAGGAACGCGGCATACTGCCAGCCATAAATGGAACCGTAGGCTTGCATGCCAAAGTAACGGGCCACCATATACCCAATCATGTCCACTTCGCCACCGATGGCAAAGCCGATGAAGCCGGCGGCCACCGGTGCCAAGGCGACACCGCCGACTGGAATGGCCACGCAGCCCAGCATGGTTAAAAGAAAAAGAGAGGCCGCCACATAGGGTGCAAAAAATCGATCCATCAACAGGCCGCTGGTACAGCGCCCGAGTATGACCGCTACACCAATGAGAGCGGCATAACTCCCCGCCTGTGATGGCGAGAGTCCCGCGTCGGTCAACATCGGCACAAAATGAATCACAATGCCGCTGATGCCCAGGGCGACCAAAAAGAATGCCGCGCCCATCAACCAGAAACGTCGATCATGGAAGGCCTGCTTACGCGTCACGCCGATGGTTTGAAGCGATGGACTGGAAGCCAGTGAAGTCTTGACTGACTTCTCACGCAACAACAATACGATCAATGGTATGGCCAGGATGATGACGAACGCCAGAGCGATATAAGCATTGCGCCAGCCGTGCTCGTCAATATAGGCTGGCAAAAATCGTGGGATCAAAACACCCGCGACCCCTGTCCCGGTCAAAGCAAAGCCCAAGGCCATACCTCGAGCGCGATCAAACCCTTGGTTAATGGCTCGCGAATAGACGACGGGAGATGAGCCTGCCGCCAGCAAGGTAATGGCCAGGGTCAGGCCGTAATAGACCAGCAGCGAGTCGGGTAGGAAGCTCATGGCATAAAAGCCGACAGCCAGAGCGAGTGTCGAGAATCCTGCAACAACGCGACCTCCATGTCGATCAATGAGCCTTCCGATCATCGGTGACATCAGGGCCAGGCCTCCCGCACCGATCAGGCTCGAAAAAGAAAGGGCAGTGCGACTCCAGCCAAATTCGGCTTGCAGAGGTTTGATGAATAAACCGGGGGTATAAAACAGCAAGGCAGAAACGCTGCAGGCGGTGCCAATGAAGGACACCAGGACGATGGGCCAACTCCGCGCGAATTCGATGCGTCGATTGCCGCCGCTCATAGCGCATCCAGCATCGCAACCGCACGTACCCAACCCGCCGAGGCGCGTGCAATTTTTACAGGGAAGCAAACGACAGTGAAACCACTGCCTGGGAGGCTTTCAAGATTGTGTAGTTTTTCCATCTGGTAGTAGGGCATTTCTCGACCGGCCTTATGGCCTTCCCATATGATTTCAGGATTATGTTCCTGGGCATAACGTTGAGCTGTGTAAGCGAAGGGTGCATCCCATGACCAGGCATCCGTACCCACAACCTGCACGCCGCGTTCTGTCAGATACAGCGTTGCTTCGCGTCCGATGCCACAACCGCTGTTGACGAAGTTCGGGCCGCCATAGGCCGCCGCCGCAGACGTATTCACCAGCACAATGTCGAAGGGCTGGAGCACATGACCGATGCGTTGCAATTCGGCTTCGACATCGCTAGCCGTCGCCACATAGCCATCGGCAAAGTGGCGGAAATCGAGCTTGACGCCGGGACGCCAGAACAGATCGAGCGGTGCTTCGTCAATGGTTGGCGAACGGCGTGTTCCATGATCAGTCGTTGCGTGATAGTGCCATGGTGCATCCATATGACTACCGCTGTGTGCCGAGAGTTGTAAATCTTCGACCGCCCAGCCCTGACTTTCAGGCAGATCACTCACACTCAAGCCAGGGAAGAAATGCAGCATCTGAAGTGCGCCCTGGGCATGATCGGAGTAGCTTATTTTTGGACGCAAGGGTTCGGGATCGGTCACGATCTCCGCACTGATGGGCATCGAAATATCGATGAAGACCGGGCGGCTCATAACACTCTCCTCGTCGTGACATGGGGCGCGTTAATGCGGGTTTCGATGCGGCCGATCCCCTCAATTTCCAGCACGACCACGTCCTCATGTTTAAGGAAACGGCCCAGTTCAAGGCCACAACCACCGCCGACTGTGCCCGACCCCAGAATTTCACCGGGATGTAGTGTTTCGCAGCGGCTGACATGCTCGATGATCTGGGCAAAACTCCAATACATCGTGCCGCTATTGCCGCTGCTCCAGAGTTCACCGTTCACCTTTGCGGTCATCGCCAGAGAGGGCAGGGAGCCAATCTCATCGACGGTGACGATGACTGGTCCCAATACATTGGCACGATCAAAATCTTTACCTTTGCATGGTCCGAAGGGGCCTTGCATTTCCTTGATTTGCAGGTCACGTGCGGTCAGGTCGTTGAAGACGGTGTAACCAAAAATATGCGACTCGGCGTTCTTTGATGAAATGTCACGCCCAGCTTTGCCAATCACGCATGCAAGTTCAAGTTCGTAATCGATGACTGAAGAAGTCGCAGGCCAATTGATCTCGCCGCTGCCTGTAACGGCATAACGATTGCATTTGTAGTAAATCGGTTGTCGGTACCAGACGGGTGGAATGGGCGGCGGTTGAAGAGGCGCAGGCGGGCCAGCCAATTGCTCAAGCAATTTTCCGATTTGTCGACCGGCGGTGAGCATGTGCTGTTCAAAGGCAACAAAGTCGCGCATCTGTGAAGGAAGCGGAAGTGGCGCACGCAAACAATAAGTGCTGGTAGCAATGCCAGCGGCTTCGGGTGCTGCATCCAGCAGGCGTTGCGCCAACGCCAATCCTGCTTCACCGGATTCAATCAGCGCCAGCATGCTGTCAAAACAAGTCGAACGACTTTCCTGCATCAGAAGTCCCGCGTGAGCGAGATCCAGCATCGTGCCATCCTTCATCAGCGCGCCGACTTTATCTTGCTCATCATTGATACGAAAGGTGGCTAATTTCATGTTGCAGATTACCGGTGGCGGAGCGAACTTTCAGGGAGTAATCATCAAATGCCGCCAGCTGCTGAGTTGACGGCAGAATCGTTATGGCTAGTTGAAGCGTTTGGTGAGATCAATTCCCCAGCGAACCGGTCGATTGACCGAGGCTACCGGGAAACCGTTGAGGGGAGCGATCTGGGTAATGTGACGGTTGTCAAAAACGTTTTGCCCGAACACACCGAAATCCCAACTCTTGTCGTTACTGGTCAGACCAAGACGCAGATCAAGCTCGTGCCAAGCGGCACCTTTATAAGCATCTGACTTCTGATTAGTTTCGGAAAAGTAGACGCTACTTTGACCTCGGTATGTAGTGCTCAAAAAGGCCTTGCCCCAGGATGTATTCCAATCGTATTTCCCATAAAGGTAGTACTGCATTTTGGGTGCGCGCGTCAGACTGTTGCCGCTGATGTTTTCAGTCGGGAACACGGCGGGCGGTGCAAACTGTTGCGCGCCGTAAGTGATGAATCCGATATTGGTGGGCAGTGCGGCCAGGCTGCCTTCCTTGAGCTTGGCATCGAGGTACGCAAGATTTGCGGTCAGGGTCAGATGCTCTGTGGGTAGCCAAGTCGTTTCGATTTCCATTCCCTGAATTTTTGCTTTGGGCACGGTCTTGATCGAGATGCCGCCGGTAAACACGGCTTGTCGAATTTGCAGATTGGAATAGTCGCTGGTAAAGGCCGACACATTCAATCGTAGTTTCCGATCAAACAACTCGCTCTTGAAACCAATCTCATAAGCTTTGATGATTTCTGGCGGAAAGGACTGATTGCTTGCGCTGACATCAAAGGCATTGAAGCCACCGCTCTTGAAACCTTTACTGAAGCTGGCGTAGAACAACAGATTTTTGCTGACGGTATAGTCAAGCACCAAACGAGGCGAAAAATTGGTGAACGTGGCGGAACGAACGATGCTGGGAGGTGCCGCCAATGTTGCGCCAGATGTTGCATTAGTCACACGTTGACTGGCCTGGAAGTCTTTCTTTTCATTGCTGTGGCGTCCACCGATGGTCAGCTTGAGTTGATCGGTCAGACGGTAGTTCACATCAAAAAATGCGGCATAAGCCTTGAGCGTTTGACGTGAGTTGAAGTTTGCATCGGTTCCAGCGTACAGACCGGCAATGGGAGGTCCGGCCTGGTAATTGAAAATGTCGATGTTGGGATTGCCGGTGTCATGGTAGTAGTAGCCACCGACGGTCCAGCCCAAGTCTCCTGCCTCTGCAGAACTGAAACGCAGTTCTTGCGAATAGGTTTTGTAATCGGGCTGGTTTGAATTGTTGTCGCCGAGACGTACCCCTTTGTTTCCCGCAGCATAAGTCGTGGCATTGGGTTGTGAGTCTGCATCGAAGGCGCCACTGATACTGGTGTTTTGATAACTGGTGACCGAATCCAGTTGTACCTTGCCCAGGTTCCAGTTCACCAGCAGCGTGCCCGAATCGGAATCGACTTTGCTGAAGTTGGCGCTATCCATTGCAAATCGTTTGCTTTCAATGGCGCCTTGCAAATCAGTACGTGGCACAAACGGATTGCCGCCATACACGGTTGCTGTTACATAAGGCGGATGCGGCGGTGGAACGACGCTGACACTGGCTACGGCGATGTTGGCGAGATTGGCTTTTTGTTTCTGGCTCTGCAAAATTAAGTCAGCCGTCAGATCAGCAGTCGGGATGTAACGCAAGGAAACACGCGCAGTGGAATCTTGCGCACCGCCCACTTTCTTGCCGTCATTGATGTTGGTGCCATAGTTGCCGCCTGATCCATAGTCGAGTGCAACGCGGCCACGCAACTCTTCAGTGAGCGGGCCAGACAGGATGACGGATCCTCGGCTTTCGTTATAGCTTGCATAGCTGGCGCGTACTTCACCTTCAAACTCTGGCGTTGGCCGTGCCGTTGTAATCAGGATGGCGCCTGCAGTTGAATTGCGACCGTAGAGCGTGCCTTGCGGGCCGCGTAAAACCTGCAGTGATTTCACGTCGAGCATATTCGACAACGAAGCGGCGCGTGGAAGATAGGCTTCGTTGCTATAGACCGCGACCGGTTCGTCGTTGAAAAACGAACCCCCGCCATTCGGACCGCCAATGCCACGGATGCTGACCGGCGCATTGCCATAACCAGCTGAGTTGGTAACCACCAAACCGGGCACTTTGCCTCCGAGGTCTTCCAGGGTGATGACCTTGCTGTTTTGCAGAGAGACTGCATCCAGCGCGGTCACCGATATGGGTACGCTTTGCTGATTCTGGACACGCCGTTGTGCCGTGATCACGATTTCTTCCAGCACTCCAGTCGGCACCGTAGACTGGGCCCATGCGGATTGAATCAATCCAGCAACCAGCGTAAGTGTGGTTCGGGTAACGATTGTTCTAGTGCGTTTCATGATGTCTCCTCTTATAAAAATTAATGTGTGTGGATCAGGCGGCAAAGCCTGTCCCTCCGATGCTTCTATGGCATCGTGCTTGTCAATCAACGTGATGGGTCAGGCGGTCTTGGGCGCCTGTCGGTCTGCTTTCTTGGCGAGGTCCCAGAAGCCGCTTGAAGTAAATGCGACGACTTGATCAATCAGGTCTTCTGGATTGTTTGGCCAGGGTTCGTGTCCGGAAAGATCTCCATAAGAAACGTCTAGTGGTGACGTGGCCATCAGCGTGACGACAAACCCGAACAGACGTTTGACTTCGTCGCTGGATAGAAAGGGAGCAGCCTGACCCAAGGCCGTCAGGTATTGAGATCGTACGGGTTCCAGCAACTCGGTATAAATTTTTCCGGTCAGAGTATGTGGCTCGGAAATAAACCGGGCCAGTAACCGAACATAGGCATGTGCTGATGGATCACGACATAACATCAGATGGGGTGCGACATAGTTGCGGATCAGCGCTTCGATCCGTTTTCTGCCGCTTAGATGGGGATCCATGTTCTTAAGTGCCTCAAGGCGCTGCGCGCACAGGGGCGTTACATAGCGGCGTATCACCTCTTCGTAAACGACTTCCTTCGATCCAAAGTGGTAATGGCCTGACGCGGCATTCACTTTGGCGTCACGGAGGATTTCCCGCATCGAAGCGCCGTCAAAGCCCTTTTCGGCGAATTGCACCACCGCCGCTTCAAGTATGGCTTTTTGGGTAGGATTCATATTCAATCATTTGATTTAATCAAGTGATTGAATATTAGCGCGAGATTTTTTAATGTCAACCGCTTTTTTAAAGAACTTTTATTGCGATTGGATTGGTGGCGAATTAACCCATAGTCCTAAAACCCTGAACCGGGTTGTTTGAGAAACTCTGTTTCCTCCGGAGTGCTTTCACGTCCCAATACTTCATTGCGGTGGGGAAAGCGTCCAAAGCGTTTAATGATGGCGCGATGCTTTTCGGACCAGATATGTAAGTCTTGGGTTTCAGGGAAGATTGAAAGCGCCTTCATCAAGCTGAGGCAACGTTCTTGATCTTCTAATGACTCACTGTGTTCCAGAGGCAGATAGACAAACATGCGCTCAACCGGCCTGAGTATAGGGTCATAGCCCCTTGCCAGAGCATGGTTGGCTGCTTCGAGCGCTAATTGGTCGGTCGAAAATGCTCGTGCACTGTTGCGAAACATATTGCGCGGGAATTGATCCAGCAACACGATCAGAGCAAGACAATGATGTGGATGATTCTTCCAGTCATCGAGATGGCCTGCGGCAGCTTGCTCATACAGAACTAAAAAGCGCGCGCGAATTTCAGCATCGAATGCTAGAACTTTCTGGAACCATTGTTTTCGGCTCTGGCCACGCTCACCATTTGTCCCAAACCAGAAGTCGAGGACATCTGCGGAGGTATGACCAGTGTTCTTCATACTGAAGTTTTCCATCTTGGTATCTCAACCGTTTGAGGTTTGATTGAAGTGGCTTCACAGCTTACTTCTTCAAAATAAATTCGTTGAATAAGTCACTTATATCGTCGGATTTTCTTACAAAATCATCAATCTAGTTAGTTTGGAAAAATCTTAAGTTGCTGAAAGTATTGAGATTTTAATTGTGGAACGGAACGTGCTCACCTAGATTCTGCTAATCCTATTCATTAGCCTGGCTGGATAATTTGTACTACTTCTATCCGATTCCGCCGATCAGCATTACGAGGGCTTCAATGACAAAATATTTACCAATCATTCTGTATGCTCTTTGTTGGGGAGCCTTCTCTTTTGCCGCAAATGTTAATGCGACTCAAATGTCCCGCTGCGTTAATTCTTCGGGCAAAACGATTTACACCGATCAGGGTTGTGCTGCGAGCAATATCAACAGCGACACCCTTTACCAAGTCAAACCCGGCGGACGTGCTGCTGAAATTACCAAAGCAAATATAAATCGGACCGAGTTGAAGGATCCCCAAGCAACGGCGGATCCTTTAATGGTACGTTTGGCTCAAAAATCAATTGTAGAAGAACGCCGCTGCCAATTTTTACTAGGTAGAGCGACTGAACTCAATGAAAGAATTAGTCAAAGCAACACTGTGAAATTGAATGATGTCATTGCAGACCGAGAAAGGATTCAAGCGATTCAGGCTGAATACAACATGCGCTGCAAATGAAAGCTTTTAACTTTCTTGATTGAGTTTCTAGCCCAAAATAAAAAAGCCCGCTGATGCGGGCTTTTTTATTGGATTACTGGCTCCCCGACCTGGACTCGAACCAGGGACCTGCGGATTAACAGTCCGTCGCTCTACCGACTGAGCTATCAGGGAACAGAAGGATGCGAATTATATATCAATGTGACAAGACCCTGGAAATGGCCTGGCATACGTAGTTGATATTTTTCGAATTCAAAGCAGCGACACAGATGCGGCCCGTGCTGACGGCGTAAATACCGAACTCATTTTTGAGTTGTTCCACTTGTGTCGCGGTAAGACCGGAGTACGAGAACATGCCGCGTTGTTGGGTGATGAAAGAAAAATCACGCCCTGGAACACTAACAGTCAAGCCATCGACCAAAGCTTTGCGCATGGTACGAATGCGCTCACGCATTTCTGCCAACTCTTGTTGCCACATCGCAAAGAGTTCGGGTGTGCTCAACACATCGGCAACAACGGTCGCGCCGTGCGTGGGCGGATTGGAGTAGTTGGTACGAATGGTGCGCTTGACTTGACTAAGGACGCGTGCAGCTTCATCTGCACTTGCGGTAACGATGGACAATGCGCCGACGCGTTCACCATAGAGCGAGAACGATTTCGAGAACGAACTGGAAACCAGGAAGCTGATGCCGGAATCAGCCAACAGTTGAACGGCAGCGCGGTCTTCTTCCAGACCATCACCAAAACCTTGATAGGCAATGTCGAGGAAAGGAATGAGGTCACGGTTCTTGAGAACGTCAACGACACTTTTCCATTGATCAACAGTGAGATCAACACCAGTGGGGTTGTGGCAGCATGCGTGCAGAAGAATGATGGAGTGCGGGGCGACGCTGTTTAGTGCGGCCAGCATGCCGTTGAAGTCGATGCCATTGGTATTGGCGTCGTAGTAAGGGTAGCTGTTAACTTCAAATCCGGCTGTTTCGAACAGGGCGCGGTGATTTTCCCAGCTCGGGTTGCTGATCCACAGTTGCGCCGAGGGAACGAGACGTTTGAGATAGTCGGCACCGATTTTTAATGCTCCGGTGCCACCCAAAGCTTCGATGGTCACGATGCGACCGTCCTTGATCAGTGGCGAATTTTCGCCAAACAACAGTTTCTGCGCACCCTTGTTATATCCAGCCAAACCTTCGATGGGCAAATAGCCACGTGGCGATGGATTGGCGGCCCGCTTTTGTTCGGCTTCCTTGACGGCTCTAAGAAGAGGCAGACGACCTTGGTCGTCATAGTAAACGCCGACGCCAAGATTGACTTTGTTCGGATTTTTATCGGCGTTGAAGCCTTCGGTAAGGCCAAGGATAGGGTCGCGCGGGGCGAGTTCGACAGATTCGAAAATGGAACGGCTCATGGTGGTGTGAGATTGGGCTGGTATTCGGGCCGCATCAGGGCGATAATCAAAAATTACCGCTTTGCAGCAATTTTGTGGAATTGTGATCAGGGGAAAAGGTCTGAAGCTAAATCCCCAATCCAAAGCGGGCGAATTTTATCATGTCTGAACATCCCATCCCCCCATCTGATCGCCTGAGTGAAGCTCCGGGGAATGATCAACTGCGCTCGTTCCCGGGCAGTCCGTATCAGTTATATCAACCCTTTGCACCCGCTGGTGATCAACCGCACGCGATTGCGAAGCTGGTTGAGGGGATTGAAGATGGCTTGTCGTTTCAGACTTTGCTCGGGGTAACCGGCTCGGGTAAGACCTATACGATGGCCAATGTCATCGCTCGCATGGGCCGACCTGCATTGATTCTGGCGCCGAACAAGACATTGGCCGCACAGTTGTATTCCGAGTTTCGCGAGTTTTTCCCGAACAACGCGGTTGAGTATTTCGTCAGTTACTACGATTACTACCAGCCTGAAGCTTACGTTCCGCAGCGCGATTTGTTCATCGAAAAAGATTCGTCGATCAACGAGCACATCGAACAAATGCGCTTGTCGGGGACCAAGTCTTTGCTCGAGCGACGCGATACCATCATCGTCGGCACTGTTTCGACGATCTACGGTATCGGCAATCCGAACGAATATCAACAGATGATCCTGACATTGCGTGTCAAGGACAGGTTGAGTCAACGCGACATCATCGCGCGGCTGATTCAGATGCAGTACACCCGCAATGAAATGGATTTTGGACGAGGTACCTTTCGCGTGCGGGGTGATGTACTGGATATTTTTCCGGCGGAGCATGCCGAGTTGGCAGTACGTATCGAACTCTTTGACGACGAGGTCGAGAGCATTCAGATGTTCGACCCGCTTACTGGACGCGTGCGTCAGAAGATTCCGCGCTTCACGGTTTACCCCGGCTCGCATTACGTCACGCCGCGTGCCACGGTACTCAATGCAATCGAAACAATTAAGGCTGAACTGCGCGAGCGGCTGGAATTTTTCTACAAGGAAAATCGTCTGGTCGAGGCACAGCGACTTGAGCAACGCACGCGCTTCGATTTGGAGATGATGCAGGAGTTGGGTTTCTGCAAGGGCATCGAGAATTATTCGCGCCATATTTCGGGGGCCAAACCGGGTGAGCCGCCGCCTACATTGATCGACTATCTACCGGATGACGCGTTGTTGTTCATGGATGAAAGCCACGTTCTGATTGGCCAACTCAACGGCATGTATCGCGGTGACCGTGCGCGCAAAGAAAATCTGGTCGATTATGGCTTTCGCTTGCCTTCGGCGCTGGACAATCGGCCATTGAAATTTGAAGAATTCGAAGCCAAGCTGCGCCAAGCCATTTTTGTCTCGGCGACTCCAGCGGATTATGAGCAGACACACACCGGACAGGTGGTTGAACAACTCGTGCGTCCAACCGGGCTGATTGATCCGGCGCTCGAAGTCAGGCCCGCCAGTACTCAGGTCGATGATGTGCTTTCGGAAATCAAGCTGCGTGCGCAACGTCAAGAACGGGTATTGGTCACCACGCTGACCAAGCGCATGGCTGAGCAATTGACCGACTATCTGGCTGACCATGGGGTCAAAGTGCGTTATCTGCACTCGGATATTGAGACGGTGGAACGCGCCGAAATCATTCGTGATCTGCGGCTTGGCGTATTTGATGTGCTGATCGGCATTAACCTGTTGCGTGAAGGTCTGGACATTCCCGAAGTGTCGCTGGTGGCAATTCTGGATGCCGACAAGGAAGGTTTTTTGCGGGCGGAGCGCTCACTGATTCAGACCATCGGCCGGGCTGCTCGCAATCTAAACGGCATGGCGATTCTGTACGGTGACAAGGTGACTAACTCGATGCGTCGTGCTATCGATGAAACCAACCGACGTCGCACCAAGCAAATTGCCTTTAACGAGGCCAATGGCATCACCCCGCGCGGTGTCATCAAACAGGTGCGTGAGTTGATTGATGGTGTTTACGATCCACAAGCCGGTCAGCAAGACCTCAAGGCGGCACAGGAACGGGCGCGTTATGGCGACATGTCTGAAAAGGCTTTGGCCCGCGAAATCAGTCACCTGGAAAAAACCATGCAAGAACATGCAAAAAATCTGGAATTCGAGAAGGCGGCCCAAGTCAGAGACCAATTGTTGCTTCTCAAGGAACAAGTTTTCGGTGCATCGGGTCAGAGCAACATCGTGCCTTTAGCCAACAGCAATTCATCTCATTCCAGAAAAGCCTGACATTGTCCGGAATCATGCTAACACATTAATTTTTAAGGGTATTTTTGAATCGTAAGTGAGCGGTTCCAATAATTTATTTTGACTAATGTATTGATTTTCAACAGGTAAGCGGCGACAATACTGGCCTGAAAGGTGAATGAAATGTTGAAACCAGAAGCGTTTAGAGTACTTTTTGTGTGCATGGGCAATATCTGCCGTTCCCCGACGGCCCTAGGTGTTTTCCGCACCAAAGTTTCCGAAGCCGGCTTGAATGACCACGTCGTCTTTGATTCCGCCGGAACCCATGCTTTCCATGCGGGTGAAGGCCCGGATCAGCGCGCCCAGCTCGCCGCAAAAAAGCGGGGTTACGATTTATCGGATATCCGTGCACGGCAAATTACTCCGGAAGATTTCTTGCGTCATGACCTGATTTTGGCGATGGACTGGGATAACCACGCCCTGTTACAGCAAAAAGCAGGTCGTCAGCATCATCACAAAATCAAATTGATGATGAGCTTTGCCACCGAGCACGAATCGGCGGTTGTACCCGATCCTTACTATGGCAACGCTGACGGCTTCGAAGTCGTATTGGACTACGTTGAAGACGCTGCGACCAACCTGGTCGATTTCGTCCGTCGCCGTATGGCACAAAAAGCTGCAGCCTAAGCTTCTTTCAAACCAGACAGGTTTTCCTGTCTGGGTTCCCTTTGTTCCTATTCATTGATTCGCACTGGAGTGCGGGGAGATTCATTTTTTTGAATTTCCACCAACCTGAACGGTCGCCATGAAATGGATTTCCTCATTGTTCTCGTTCCTCCGTAAATGGAAGGATTCCGAACAGGCTCGCCTGCAACTGGATGCCTTGTTGCAGCAAGCCGATCCGGACGCATCGATTGCCGAGCGCAACCAGTGGCTGATCGAGCTGGTGCGTTGGCTACATAGTGAGAGTCGGCTTGATGTCAATGATGCGTCGAGCCCGAATCTGCGCCCTCTGATCCGTCTGCGTTTTCTGCTCCAGATACTGGAACGCCAGCCGGAATGGAAACAGCGTTTTGTGCAGACCCTGCAATCAATTTTCCGGGATCTCGACGCGATAGCATTGCTCTGCGATACCGGTCTACCGCAAAACCCAGGGTACTGGAGCGAATTGCGCGAGCGCATGACCGCTCGTCTGATACCGCCGACACCCAATACGCGTGACTGGTCCTCCTTGTTGACTTTGCTGTTTCCAAGGCAAGGTGAGGGCGCGTGGCTGGCCCACATTGATCCTAAAACTTTGCAGAGCGTGCTTAATTTGTTTGGCACAAGCGGATATCTTCAACGCCAGTCTCCACAAACGAATGAAGCGAATTCCCAAGGCGCGTTGCACTTGGGACAAGCGCTACCGCAAAGTATTTATTTTCTGGTGACTCAGATCCAAGCGGCGGGTTTGTCTCAGGTCATTCGCTCACGCATGGATTTGAAATCCTTTGATGATTCCCCTTTTTTAATGCTGGGACGTTCAGCGGATGATGCCCTAAAGGTCGATGAAAATGCACAGCCTGAGGACGCAACGCGCATCCAGGAACTGAACCTGTTTCGTGCCAAGCTGGATAGTTGCCGCGAAGCAGCTTTGCGAGTGTTTGATCATCTCGATGAAAATGGTGTCAGTGTCGAGATCGTCTTCCAGGTCGAGCGCATCCTGGCTCGTCTTCAGCGTGTCGAACTTTTATTGGATATCTGGTTGCATCCCGATGATCCAGCCGTCATCACACGCCTGCTTGCTGATCTGATTCGAAAACATCAAAACAGTCTGTCGATCCTCGATTTGACGCGCCGAAGCTTTGCCCAGCTTGCCCGCAAAGTAGTTGAGCGCAGTGCCGAAACCGGCGAACACTATATTGCGCGAGATCGCAAAGACTATCGTGCGATGCTGCATGCAGCGCTGGGTGGTGGCGTCTTGACGGCCGGTACGGTCTACCTGAAATTTCTGATTACCTCGCTGCATCTACCCAAGCTTGCAGAAGGTCTGTTCAGTTCTTTGAACTACGCGGGTAGCTTTCTGGCGATTCATTTTGCCGGGTTCACCCTGGCAACCAAGCAGCCGGCCATGACTGCACCGGCTTTAGCCAGCAAACTCGAACAGATTGGAAAGCCAGAAGGTCTGGAAGAGTTTGTACAGGAGACCGTCTGTCTGATTCGATCCCAGATTGCTGCCATCGTCGGTAACCTCGCCGCCGTGACGCCGATTGCACTGGCGGTGCAGCTGGCAGCAATTCATTTCCTGGGCAAAGGTCTCATCACGGAGGAAAAAGCCCATGCGACGGTCGCATCCTTTTCAATACTTGGCCCAACCCCGCTGTTTGCCATTTTTACTGGAGTCTTGCTCTGGTTTTCCAGTCTGTGCGCAGGTTGGGCCGATAACTGGTTTGTTTATCGGAAAATTGCAGATGTGATTACTTATCACCGCCGGTTGAACTGGGTACTGGGTAAGCAAAGTACAGTGAAACTGGCCCAGTTCTGGCAGCGCCATGTTTCTGGCATTGCCGCAAATCTTTCCCTCGGCGTCATGTTGGCCTTGGTACCGCTGATCCTCAGCATATTCCTGCCTTTTGACCTGGAAGTTCGGCATGTGACCCTTTCAACAGGCGCGTTGGCTGCTTCAGTGGGCGTCATTGGCTGGCATATTCTTGAAACCTGGGCTTTCTGGTTAGCCGTAGGCGGTATTGCCACAATGGGTTTACTTAATCTCCTGGTGAGCTTTGCATTGGCTTTTCAGTTGGCCTTGCGCGCGCGTAATCTGCCCGGTGTTGAGCGTTCCGCCATCTATCGCGCTGTTTTCCTTGAAATTGTTCGACGCCCCTTCAGACTGTTCTTCCCGCCACCTTTAGCTGGAACACCTAAACTTGACTAAATCACTCGGAAATTATATAGTTGAGTGAAACAGTCGGGTATTAATGAGTGGCACAAATAGCCGACTTCGAAATGACCGTTTCTGGTTATTTCATTGCCCAGTTGGGGGTTCTAATGCGTCTGACCACTAAAGGCCGCTTTGCTGTTACTGCCATGATTGATCTGGCGTTGCGCGAACACGCCGGTCCGGTGACGCTGGCTGGCATTAGTGGGCGGCAAAAAATTTCGCTTTCCTATCTTGAACAATTGTTTGGCAAGCTGCGTCGCCATGAATTGGTTGAGAGCGTCCGTGGTCCGGGCGGCGGCTATTCACTTGGGCGAAAGATGATCGACATCTCGGTGGCCGACATCATCTACGCGGTGGACGAACCGATTGATGCAACCCAGTGCCAAGGCAAGGAAAACTGTCTCGACAATCATCGCTGTTTGACCCATGACCTGTGGGCTGATCTGAATCAGCATATGGTCGAATACATGGATTCAGTCACGCTACAGCATCTGGTTGATCAGCAAAAAGAACGTTTGCGTCTCCACCAGGAAAGTGGTCACGTTGGTGTGCTGCACGACCATCGCCATACAGCCAAAACGGTGACCTGTGCGCCGAGCAATTGCTAGTTATTTGAGTACCTATTTTAGAGTCTGATTGTGAGTACCACCATGAGCACCACCAAGCATCTACCGATTTACATGGACTATTCCGCGACAACGCCGGTTGATCCGCGCGTGGCTGAGAAGATGATTCCGTTTCTGACCAGTGATTTTGGCAATCCCGCCTCGCGCAGCCATGCCTATGGCTGGACGGCCGAGGAAGCGGTTGAACAGGCGCGTGAGGACGTGGCTGCACTGGTCAACGCCGACCCGCGTGAAATCATCTGGACCTCCGGAGCGACTGAGAGTAACAACCTCGCAATCAAGGGCGCTGCACATTTTTACAAAGATAAGGGCAAGCACATCATCACGGTCAAGACCGAGCACAAGGCTGTGCTTGATCCATTCCGTGAACTCGAACGCGAAGGCTTTGAGGCGACTTATCTTGAGCCACAGGACAATGGATTGATCACGCTGGATCAACTGCGCGCAGCCATTCGTCCCGACACGATTCTGGTTTCGGTGATGCTGGTCAACAATGAGATTGGTGTGATTCAGGATATTCCTGCAATCGGTGATCTGTGTCGTGAGAAGAGCGTCATTTTCCATAGCGATGCCGCGCAGGCAACCGGTAAAGTCGTGATCGATCTGGAGAAATGGAAGGTCGATCTGATGACCTTCACTGCGCATAAGACCTATGGCCCCAAGGGTATCGGTGCGCTCTATGTGCGCCGCAAACCGCGTATTCGTCTCGAAGCGCAAATGCACGGTGGCGGTCATGAACGCGGCTTGCGTTCGGGTACGCTGGCAACGCATCAGATTGTTGGTATGGGCGAGGCTTTCCGCATTGCCAAGCTGGAAATGGGTACCGAGATCGAACGCATTCGCATGTTGCGTGACCGTTTGTGGGCTGGTCTGAAAGACATCGAAGAAGTTTATTTGAACGGCGACTTCGAGCATCGCGTTCCACACAATCTCAACGTGAGCTTTAACTATGTTGAAGGCGAGTCGCTGATCATGGCGATCAAGGAACTGGCGGTGTCGAGCGGCTCAGCCTGTACTTCAGCCAGCCTGGAACCCAGCTATGTGCTGCGCGCGTTGGGTCGCAACGACGAGTTGGCCCATTCGTCGATCCGCTTCACCATCGGACGTTTCACTACAGAACAGGAAGTCGACTTCGCCATTAATCTGCTCAAGAGCAAGATTTCCAAGCTGCGCGATCTCTCACCGCTCTGGGAAATGTTTAAAGATGGCGTGGATTTGAATTCGGTGCAATGGGCCGCACATTAGTATTAGAGCGATACGAATAGACAGGGAATTGGCAAGACCACCAGGAGCTTCAAATGGCATATAGCGAAAAAGTTTTGGATCACTACGAGAATCCACGCAATGTCGGCGCATTCGACAAGGGTGATGATTCAGTCGGCACCGGCATGGTTGGAGCACCGGCTTGCGGTGACGTGATGAAGCTGCAGATCAAGGTCGGTGAAGATGGCCGGATTCAGGACGCCAAGTTCAGGACCTATGGCTGTGGCTCCGCTATCGCCTCCAGTTCGCTCGTGACCGAGTGGGTCAAGGGCAAGTCGCTTGATGAGGCGTTGTCGATCAAGAACACCCAGATTGCTGAAGAGCTCGCATTGCCGCCGGTCAAGATTCACTGCTCGATTCTGGCTGAAGACGCGATCAAGGCGGCTGTGCTCGACTACAAGGCCAAACACCTTGTTGCAGCTGAACAGGCAGCTTGAGGCGAATTGGGGAAACAAGTCATGATTTCTCTGACCGAAAAAGCGGCCAAGCACGTCACGCGTTATATCGAGCGGCGTGGCAAGGGTGTCGGCCTGCGTTTTGGTGTGCGCACGACCGGTTGCTCTGGCCTCGCTTATAAACTCGAATACGTCGATGAGCCTGATCCAGCTGATCAGACCTTCGAAAGTCATGGCGTGAAGTTGTTTGTTGATCCCAAGAGTCTGCCTTATATCGATGGCACTGAACTCGATTTCGGACGTGAGGGATTGAATGAAGGCTTCAAGTTTAATAACCCGAATGTGAAAGATGAGTGCGGGTGCGGAGAGAGTTTCCGTATTTAGTTTGTTCCTCCTCATAGAAGAGGGGAATTAAAAAATGAATTGGGTAAGGTAAATCAAGGGCGGCCTGGCCGCCTTTTGTTTTGATGACGATGAAAAATCATTTCGAACTGTTCGGGCTTCCTGCTCGTTTCGCACTCGACGAAGCGGCGCTAGATGCAGCCTATCGTGCCCTGCAGAATCAGGTGCATCCGGATAAGTTCGCCAGTGCCGGTGATGCGGAGAAGCGCGTGGCGCTGCAATGGGCAACACGTGCGAACGAGGCTTATCAAACTTTGCGCTGTCCACTCAAACGCGCGGCCTATTTGTGCCAGCTGGGTGGAGTGGATTTGCAAACTGAATCCAATACCACGATGCCCTCGGCTTTTCTGATGCAACAAATGGAGTGGCGTGAAGAACTGGAAGATGCCCGCGCAACGGCGGATGTTGCGATGCTGGAACGCATACAGAAGCAACTAAATAAGGTCCACAAAGATGAACTGGATCAGATACAGATTCTGCTCGATCAGACTGGCGATATTGCCGGAGCCGCAGCGCATATTCGTCAACTGATGTTCCTCGAAAAATTCCGCGCCGAAATTAACGACACCTTCGAATATCTCGAAGCTTGAAAAAATAAACATGGCTTTACTGCAAATATCTGAACCTGGCATGGCACCCGCACCGCATCAGCGGCGGCTCGCGGTTGGTATTGATCTGGGCACAACCAATTCACTGGTCGCTGCGGTGCGCAGTAGTGTGCCTGAGGTACTGGCCGATGAAGAAGGTAGAGTGCTTCTGCCTTCAGCTGTGCGTTATCGATCCAATGGATACCCGAATATTGGTCATGCTGCGCTAGCCGAACGGGCGAACGATCCGGCGAATACGGTTGTCTCAGTTAAGCGTTTTATGGGACGTGCACTTGCGGATGTACAAAGGCTTTATGGCGAGCTGCCATATGACTTTGTCGATGCCGATGGCATGGTGCAATTGCGTACGGTGGCCGGTATCAAGAGTCCGGTTGAAGTCTCAGCCGAAATTCTGGCGACCTTGCGTCAGCGTGCAGAAGGCAGTCTTGGCGACGATATTGTCGGTGCCGTTATCACAGTGCCGGCTTACTTCGACGATGCACAGCGTCAGGCTACCAAGGACGCGGCGCGGCTTGCGGGACTGACGGTGCTGCGGTTGCTGAACGAACCGACCGCAGCAGCGATTGCCTATGGTCTGGACAATGGCTCCGAAGGACTCTATGCCATTTACGATCTGGGTGGTGGCACTTTCGACATTTCGATTCTGCGTTTGAGCAAGGGCGTGTTCGAAGTTCTGGCAACGGGTGGGGATACCGCTCTGGGTGGAGATGACTTCGATGCGCGTCTTGCGACTTTGGCCCTTGAACGGTTGCAACTGGGTGAACTGACGGAGCAGGAGCAAGCCGGACTTTTGACTGCTGCACGCGAAGCTAAAGAGCAGTTGAGCACGCAGGAACATACCAGCTTGAGCTTCAACGCAAAGGGCAAGCTTCAGACTCTTGAGATTCATCGTCTTGAATTGGTGAAGGCAACCGAAGATCTGGTCAAGCGCACGCTAACCGCAGCACGAAAGGCTTTGCGTGATGCAGGCCTGAGTGTCGATGAGATCAAGGGAACGGTGCTGGTTGGCGGCGCAACGCGCATGCCGCATGTGCGTGCTGCGGTGGCTGAATTTTTTGGCAAGCCACCACTGATCAATCTTGATCCCGATCAGGTCGTTGCACTGGGTGCGGCGATTCAAGCGAATCTATTGGCGGGCAATCGCAATCCCGGTGACGATTGGTTGCTGCTTGATGTGATTCCGCTCTCGCTCGGTGTCGAGACGATGGGTGGTCTGGTTGAAAAGATCATCCCGCGCAATTCGACCATTCCCGTTGCGCGCGCACAAGAGTTCACCACGTTCAAGGATGGCCAGACCGCGCTCGCGGTTCATGTGGTGCAAGGCGAACGTGAATTGGTTTCCGATTGCCGTTCACTCGCACGCTTCGAGTTGCACGGCATTCCACCGATGGTGGCCGGTGCTGCGCGTATCCGCGTCACGTATCAGGTTGATGCCGATGGCTTGTTGTCTGTCGCGGCGCGCGAAATGATTTCGGGTGTCGAGGCATCAATCATGGTCAAGCCTTCATATGGTCTGGGCGATAACGACATTTCTCGCATGCTGCAGGACAGCTTTCAATCAGCCGAACAAGATATGAAAGCGCGTGCCTTGCGCGAACAACAGGTCGAAGCAAAACGCATGGTGGAAGCGACCACTGCGGCGCTGGTGGCAGACAAGGCGCTGTTGTCGGCTGACGAATCCAACCGGATTGAATGTCTTCTGCACGAAGTAGAACAAAAGAAAGAAAGTACTGACCACCACGCTATCAAGGATGCGATTGATGCACTGTCACGTGGAACGGAAGAGTTTGCCGCGCGACGTATGGATCGGAGTGTGCGCCAGGCACTCAAGGGCAAGAAGCTAGATGAAATTACTTAAATATTATGCCCATCATTAAAGTTCTTCCCCATGCAGAATTGTGTCCGCAAGGCGCACAGATTGATGCCGAAACCGGCCTCAGCATCTGCCGTAATCTGCTGAATCATCATGTGGAGATCGAGCACGCCTGTGAACTGTCGCGAGCCTGTACGACTTGTCACGTCATCGTGCGCGAAGGCTTCAATACGCTGGACCCTTCCGATGAAGATGAAGATGATCTGCTCGACAAGGCCTGGGGCCTGACGTCACAGTCACGTCTCTCCTGTCAGGCCATCGTCAAGGACAGCGACCTGACCATTGAGATTCCGAAATACACGATCAATCACGCGAAGGAAGAGCACTGATGAAATGGACTGACACCCTCGACATCGCGATCGCGCTCTACGAGAAATATCCTGAAGTGGATCCACTCAAGATTCGTTTTACCGACTTGCACAACTGGGTGCTCGAACTGGAGGAATTCGATGACGATCCCAAGCATTCAGGAGAGAAAATTCTGGAGGCGATTCAGATGGCCTGGATCGACGAAGCACGATAATTTTCCGGAAAATTATCAGCTCGCTTTGCGTCCTAACAAGGTCAGTACGCAAAGCAATCCGACTACTGAAGCCGGAATCAGCACCCAGATGGCATGACTGGTATTGCCGCCAGTGCTGTGGATATGGGTCATCAGCCTGCCCATGAGGACTGGCCCTGCGATGGCACCAATGCGTCCGACCCCGATTGCCGCTCCCACACCAGTGCCGAGAATGGCAGTCGCATAGTAGTTCGGGGCAATGCCATACAGACCGTACTGCGCACCGAGCACAAACAGACCAAACAGGAATTCCGCCAGCATGACGAATCCGAAATTACCGATGCCTGTGCCAACTACGTAAGCAATCCCTGCGAGTCCTGCATAGACGACAATAAATGCAAATCGGCTAAAACCGCGGTCAATGATCATGCCGGTCAAGATGCCGCCGATGGCGCCGCCGACATTGAAGAAAATTGCGCCGATGGATGCTTGCTGAGCAGTAAACCCCAAGCCTTTGACCAGAGACGGCAACCAGTTCAGCAGCAAATAAACCATCAGCAAGGTACTGAAGAATCCGGCCCAAAGCAGCAGCGTATTGACGAGACGCGGTGGCTCGAACAGGGTCATGATGCCGGGTTGTGGCTCATGCTGGTTGACCTGCGCTTGTTTGGCCGCGAGAAAAATTTTGGACTCCGGCAACCACAACCATAGCAGGGACGCGCAGAACAGTGGAATCAGTCCGCCAATAATAAACAGATTGCGCCAGTCGCTGAGCAGTGTGCTGAAGGCCATGGCAGCACTGGCGATTCCGCCACCGAGGGCTATTGCCGAAAAGATGGCGGTGACATACAGAGCCTTCTTTTTTGGTGGGGCATTTTCCGACATCAGCGCGATCAGATTGGGCATTGCGGCACCGAAGCCGATCCCGGCCAGAAAGCGTGCGATCAAGACTTCATGGAGATTGCCAGAGAAGGCCGCACCGAGTGTGAACAGCGCAAAAGTGACCAGCGCGAAAATCAGTATGGGGCGGCGGCCATAGCGGTCTGAATAGTGTCCACCCATGACGGCACCGAAAAATAGACCGATGCTGCTTGAGCTGAAAACCCAACCCATCAAGCTATCTGAAATCGAGAAGGCCGCCTTCAATTGAGGTGCGGCAAGCCCAATGGCCTGAATGTCAAAACCTTCAGTCAAGGCAACCAGCATGCACAGAAGTACCGCTTTTGTTTTCATGTAAGTGGCCCTGTTGTGGCACGAGACACGCGGGCTTCCCGGATTGGTAGATTGATCAGTGCTGCTGCTGTGGCAAGCATGATGTCCGCGTACCACATCCAGTTGTAATCGCCGAAGTGCGCGAAAGCCAGACCACCCAGCCATGCACCGAAAAAGCCGCCAATCTGGTGCGAGAAAATCGTCAGTCCAAACAAAGTCGCAAGATAACGAACGCCGAATAACTTGCCGACTAGTCCTGCCGTTGGTGGCACCGTGGCCAGCCAGGTAAATCCCAGGCCTGCGGCAAAGATGTAGAACGTCAAGGCCGTCTTGGGGGCGAACAGAAAGATCACAATCATGACGGCACGGCTGGCATACATCCAGGCGAGAATATATTTCATTCGATAGCGCTGGCCCATTGCGCCTGCGATCAGGCTACCCGCAATGTTGAAAAGACCAATCACTGCAAGCGAGCCAGCGGCAACCGAAGCAGGGAGACTGCATAGCGCTACTTCACCAGGCATGTGGGTTACGAGAAAGGCGATATGAAATCCACAAGTAAAAAATCCAGCATGCAGGCAAAGATAACTACGGTCGCGCAATGCAATATGAAGTTGCTTGCCAAGTGTGATGCCTGTGCTTTTATTGATTGTTGATTCTATTTTTGCCGACACCTCTACCGTCACTATGGACTTGGATTTTTTGGTTTCGCGTAAAAACCAGGCCAAAGGCAGCGCTAGCAAACTCAGTGCGGCGAGACTGAACATGGCGTTGATCCAGCCAGCCGCGCCGATAATGAATTGTGTGAGAGGCGCAAAGACAAACTGACCGAAGGAACTGCCCGCGTTAATGAAGCCGGATGCGAAGGAACGTTTTTCAACGGGGATGCGCTTTGCCATTCCACCGACCAATACCGAAAAACTGGCGGCTCCAGCACCGGCTGCGCTGAGAATGCCCATGGCCATAATCAGTCCGGCTTCGGTATGCATGAACGGTATCAATGCGGTACCTAATGCCATGATCAAACTACCCACAACAATCACGCGAATCGAGCCATATTTATCGGCGGCGATGCCGAATAAGGGCTGGGTAGCGCCCCACATGAATTGGCCGATCGCAGCTGCAAAACTGATCGAAACAATACCGAGACCCGTCGATGTATTGATTGGTGAAATGAACAGTCCGGTCGATTGGCGCACACCCATTGTGATCATCATCATGGCTGCAGCAGTGAGCAGTAGTGGCCAGATGGACGGTTTCAAAGCTTGATTCGGTGCTTGAGTCATGATGAGGATGCGCTTAAGGCCGAGTTGGCCGCCCATTCTGCAGCGAGCATCGGGGCGAGCAAATAACCCCGTGAACCGAAGCCGGTCAGGTGCTTCAAGTTGCCGGGCAATATAGTGGTTTCCAGCCGCACGCCGTGCCAAGTGCTGCGCACTTCAAAAGGCGAAGCAAACATGGCACGGGCACGATCAACCGTACGTTCGATCCATGCCGCAGGGGATGGGCCGTAGTCGTATTCACCGGTAATCGGCTCTGTGGTGGGCCCGATCACGCTAGCGGAACCATGCGGTGCTGCATACAGGCCATAAGAGACGGCCTCAGTACCCAGTTGTCGGTCCGTGATCAGCAAGCTGCCGGGCCGAAGGCCCGTATTTTTTCCAAATTTTGCGGCGCCCCAGGCGCCGCCACACCACAACAATTTTTTTGCGATCATCCTTGTGCCATCGCTGAGTTGTACTGAGCTAGATGCAGTATCTACATTCACAATTTCCTGATGAATTCGCTGCGCTCGACTCTCCAGTAATAGTGCTTTCAAAAAGGATTCAGTATTGACCCAGCCCGAGTCTGGTAAATACAAAACACCTTGATAGACATTGCGCAGATTCAGGGCTGGCGGCGCAAGCTCCTGCCATCGATGCGGCAACGGTATTGGCATCGAATCCAGATTTTGTTGCCAGAGTGTGTGCACCGATGCATCTGGAGCAGGACGCCACAGACCTTGGCCATAAGGAATGTAATGCCCGTTTGCAATAAGTTTTTGAATCAGATTAAAAGTAAAGCGAGCACCTTCCAGGCCTCTTGGCATCAGTTTTCCCTGATAGCCGCGCACGGGATTGATCAACGCTGTTGGCACCTTGCTGGCTGTTTCGATACCCGCATCAATCAAGGTCACAGTGCGTCCGGTTTGAGCAGTAAAAAAGGCTGCACTGGCACCGGCGATGCCCGCGCCAATAATTAACAGGTCAGCATCTTGATGCGTCATGAAGTTTTGGTGTGGGGAATTTGTAGTGACGCAGTGATTAATCTTTCCAGGACTTATCTGGCTTTATCCGGTAGTGACAGCAGGTACTGCCCATAATCGGAGGCCTCCTTTTCGATAATCGTCTCTTTGTTTTCTACGGTACTTACCAGTGGCAACATGACCTGAATATGGGTACCTTTACCTGGCGTCGCCATAATTTCAAACCGTCCTCCCCGTGCATGAACGCGCTGGCGCATGCCGGACAGTCCATGCGCTTTGGGTCGCATGGAGTCGGGTTGAAAGCCCTTGCCATCATCTTTTATTTCAAGAAAAACAGCTTCATTCCTCACGGCGAGATGAACGCTCAAGGATTTCGCCCGCGCATATTTTTCTGCATTGTTCAGGGCTTCCTGAAGGATGCGGAACAGGGCAATCGATACATCCTCAGGCAGGGATGGATCTGATTCCGGCAGATCCACATCCAGTAACCAGCCTGTACGCTCAGCCACCTGACTGATCAGTTCTTGTGCGGCGGTCGTCAAACCAAAACTGATCAGGGTTGTGGGACGCAGGTCTTCAATAATGCGTCGTTTCGCTTGAATCCCGACGTCAAGATTTTTGATGGCTCGGTCCAGCTTTTCAATGTGGCGATCCTGTTCTCCTACCAATTGCTTGCGGACCCACAACACATCCATCTTGGCAGCGGTCAGGATGGAACCCAGCTCGTCGTGCAGTTCGCGTGCCAAACGGGATTTCTCGACTTCGCTAACGTTTTGCAAGTGATTGGCGAGTGTTTCGAGTTGCAGGGTTCGTTGTTCAACCAAATTGTCCAGCAAGGTATGCTGATTTTGGAGAATCAATTGTTTATCGCGCTCGTTGGTGAGGTCGCGCACCATGAGCCGAACCAGAAAACCCAACATGGTTAGATTGAGTACTGTGACGACCGCAAGTGCCAGTCGTGAAAGATTCGATGCGGATACCCAATCGATCACCAATTCGGCAATACGGTCGTGCTGGTGTTCTTGTATCGCGTTGAACTGTTCGCGGATTTTGTCCATCCGGATTTTGCCTATATCGGTACGAACCAAATCTTCAGCCGTACCGATCTGACCAGTTCGGGCAAAGTCTAAACTCATATCGATTTCGATTAATTTGTCATCAATTGTGTCCAGCGCTGATCGATAGGTATCATTTATAAACTTGTCTCCATTGCTGGAAAAATACCGCTTCAATTCGTCAGCAAGCTTGCGGATTTCCAGCTTGGTTTTTTGATGGGACTCGACATAATTTTCTTTATGCGTCAGCAAATAACCCCGTTGTCCGGTTTCGAGCTCGACCAGACGGCTATACAGAACATCCAGCTTGACGGAGGCCCCCGTGGCTAGGGACACGGCCAGATAGGCATCACTGCGGTTTCGATAGGTGATTTCTGAAACCAAGAGAATGGAAATGGACAAAAGCGCCAAGGCAAACAGCGTAATGCGCCATCTGGCTTTGATGAGTCGAACCCATTCCATGAATAATTCTCCGGAATTGTTATGGCAAATGCTGGTTGGGGCGAAAAATGCGTTGGTAATCAACTGGATGTCAGCTAATTCCTACAAGAAAACCGGCAGAGGCTGACTGCAGCAAGTATAGCGACGATAGATACTCTAGGCTGTTAAAAACGAAAGTCTAAGCAGGCAGGCCTACATATTTATCATGGAAATGGAACCTCAGGCGTTCCATTTGGACGAATATCAAAATAGAGCTGAATACTTGCTAGGCATAACGCTCTATGGATAAAGACTTTTCAAGTGAGGTGAACATGTCCGAAGTCGCGATTTTCCCCCAGCAAATCCGGATACTGGTTGCAGACGATCATCAGATTGTGCGTGCAGGTATCAGCCAATTTATTGCTGACGAACGGGATCTGTTGGTGGTCGCTGAAGCCGCTTCTGGCGACGAAGTACTCAGTCAGATTCGTCACAATGATTTTGATGTGATTCTGTTGGACATTTCCATGCCCGACAAGAATGGCATCGATACACTCAGGGTCATCCGGCAAACCAAGCCAGACTTGCCGGTGCTGGTCTTGAGTAATTTTCCGGAAGATCAGTACGCCATAAATATGCTGCGTGCTGGTGCAAACGGTTATATTTGCAAGGATGCACCACCAGAAGAGATGATTCGGGCCATTCGTTTGGTGGCGCGGGGTCGGCGTTATTTGAGCGAGAAAGCCGTTGATCTCCTGTCAGCGGAACTGACGCAACCATCCGACAAGAAAGTTCATGATCTGTTGTCAGAACGCGAGTTCCAGGTTTTTCATAAGTTGGCGGCGGGGCGTAGCGTGACCGAAATTTCGCGTGAATTGAGTTTGAGTATCAAGACGGTGAGTACCTATCGTACGCGGCTGCTTGAAAAAATGAAGTTTAAAAGTAATGCGGACCTGACCTATTACGCCATCAAGAATTCACTACTGGAATAGGATCTGTCGCTTAACTGATGGATAACCCTTTGAAAGTTTTTTTGATTGAGGATTCGGATGCCATCCGGGAAAGTCTTTCCCAGGCACTTCAATCCTCGGGACGTCTTGTCATTTGCGGAACAGCGGATCGTGCCGATGAAGCGATATCGGCGATCGAGACGAGTGGCGCCGATGTCGTGATCGTCGATTTGCAACTGCGACAAGGCAATGGCTTCGATGTGCTGAGCGCCTTGAAAAAATCGCCGACCAAACATCCGCTGATCAAGATGGTTCTCACCAACTATGCTACGGCTGCATTCAAGCATCGTTCCATGGCTTTGGGCGCAGAACATTTTTTTGATAAGTCGCTCGAGTTTGAACGGATCATTGATACGCTTAACGCGATGGCCGAGCCGCCGCCCATGTTCTCATCCTGAGTTTATAGAGCTGTTTGCTGCTCAATTAAGCGCTGTGCATGCAAACACTCCCGTTTGCCCGCAATTCCCGGACGTTTGGCAGTCTTCAATCCCGCAGCCTTTAATGCGCGTTTGACTAAACCCGCACTGCTATACGTTGCGAGCCAGGCTTCAGGACGCATGGCTTGAGCCAAACGATCAACTAACTGTGGCGTCCAGAGTTCCGGGTTGGTCTCCGGGGAAAAACCGTCAAGATAGACCGCGCTTGCCCAATGGATCGGCATGGGTTCGTGGCTCGCATCTGCAAACCGAATTTCCAGTTTGCATTGTGGAGTTTGAATGATTAATGGAGAGGCTGAACCAAGCGGGTGGGTCGGCTTTGGCCAAAGGCCTAACAACGCGTGCCAGACTGAATCTTGTCCGCCAACATGATATTGACTGATCGCTGCCAACGTCTCAACAGGCAAAGGATCAAACTCAAATGCAAGATAGTGAAGCGGTACACCACGAGTCCGAGTATCGACCAGAGTCGTTAAAAAATTCAGGCCTGCCCCGAAGCCGATTTCCAGTACACACGGTGCCGTGTGTTGATGCGTAAAGGTTGCCTCAAGAAATACATGTCGAGCCTGACTGATTGCACCATTGCGATTGTGGTAGTGCTGACCAAAACGCGTCGACCATAGCGTAGCACTGCCGTCCGGGGTCATTTCGAGCATGATGGTTTAGTTGGTCTTGCTGCTTTCACGCTGTTTGCGTGCACGTTCAAGCGCGGCCTGAATGATGGCTTTTTTGCGTTGTATATCTAACGACAATTGATCAACGCTATTTTCCAATTCCGTGAGTTTGCCCCGGGCTTTGGTTTCGAGCCTTGCATCGTTCTCGATTTTTTCACGCACTAGACGCTGTTTGCGGTCTTCAAAACGCTGCCGTGCATCACTAGCGAGTCGATCTGACCATATGAAAGGTGCCGGGTCCATGCGTATACAGTCGACTGGGCAGGGCGGTATACAAAGTTTGCAGCCGGTACAGAGATCCGCAATAACCGTGTGCATTTGTTTAGGTGCGCCGACAATCGCGTCGACCGGACATGCTTGAATGCAGAGCGTACAGCCGATGCAATGCTCTTCTTCAATTACAGCGAGATGCAAAGCTTCTTCGAACCCGTTCGCAGGATTGAGTGGCAAGGCTTCGCGACCAAGCAAGTGGGCCAGCTTGCTTATTCCGGCAACACCGCCGGGCGGACATTGATTAATTTCCGCGGTACCCGCTGCAATGGCTTCAGCGTATGGACGACAGCCCTCATAGCCACATTGTGTGCACTGGGTCTGCGGCAGCAGAGCATCAATTTGAATCGATAAAACGTGCGTGGTGGCCGGCATACATACGATCCAGAAGCAAGAATGCTCCTGGCCTAAGCGTCAGCAGTCTTATAGAAGACGCCGGATTAGTTGTATTTCCGAATGAAATCGTGAATTTCGGGATAAATCACTTCGCGCCAGCGGCGGCCACTGAAGATACCGTAATGACCTGCACCGGGAACGGTGAAGTGCTGCTTGCGACTCTTGGGAATGCTCGTGCACAGATCATGGGCCGCTTCGGTTTGGCCGCTACCCGAAATATCGTCCAATTCCCCTTCAATGGTGAAGAGTGCCGTGGTCTTGATTTCTTGCGGTTCGACGAGCTTTCCTTTGATTTTCCAGTTGCCGTTGGGCAGAGCATGGTCCTGAAACACGATTTTGATGGTGTCGAGGTAATACTCGGCGGGCAAATCCAACACGGCGTTGTATTCGTCGTAAAACTTGCGATGGCTTTCTGCATCTTCCTCATCACCTTTGACCAGATCGGAATAAAAATCCCAATGTGATTCCAAATGACGTGAAGGATTCATCGCGACAAAACCGGTGTGCTGTAGAAACCCGGGATAAACCCGACGCAAATAACCGGGATATTGAGCCGGTACGTTAAAAATAACATTGTGCTCAAACCACGAAAACGTCTTGGTCGTAGCGAGATTGTTGACCTCAGTCGGACTTTTACGGCTGTCAATGGGGCCACCCATCATGGTCATGCTTTTAGGCAGATAAGGATCCTTCTCGGCCGCCATCAGTGAAACCGCTGCAAGCACCGGGACCGTCGGTTGGCAGACCGAAATACAGTGAACGCCAGACCCTGCTTGTTTACCCAGATAGCGAATAAATTCCTTGATATAGGCGACATAGTCGTCCAGATGGAATGGGCCGTCATTGAGAGGCACCATACGAGCATCGACCCAATCCGTAACGTATACATCATGGGCATGAATCAACTGTCGGACCGTGTCACGCAATAATGTACTGTGGTGACCTGACATGGGAGCGACCAGTAGCACAACTGGATCTGGTGTCTTCAAGACCGGGTGGCCTTTGGGAAATTGACGTTTGAAATGCAGCAGTTTGCAAAAAGCCTTGTCCATCACGATTTCTTCACTGACCGGCACTTCAACTTCGTTTACAAGGGTTTGGTGCAAGCCGAAGGCGGGCTTTTCATATTTTTTGCCAAGCCGATAAAACAGTTCGTACCCGGCCGCAACACGGTTGGCAAAGGGCAGGTAAGACAGGGGGCTATAGGGGTCAGAATAGGCGCGAGAGATCACTCCGGCTATTGTTGAAAGCGGGTTCAGAAAATTGCGTTGTATTTCGTGAAGCTGATAAAGCATGACGTTCCTTCTTATTTACATCCAATTGTCAGGTTGTCAGAGCAATTTATGGGCTATGTGCAACTCATCTGAGGCGGTTATTCAGTATAGCTAAATGCTGCATGTGCAAATTTTACAGGAGAACCCTTATAACATAACGGCGATTACCAGTAATTCTCCACTGCAATCTGCCCGGGTTTGGAACTCCGGGAAGTCGCAAAGCCATGTTGCTGTAAAAGTCTGCGGGTGTCACTGACCATTTCGGGATTGCCGCACAACATGATCCGGCTGCGATCCAAGTCTAACTCTCGATCCGCGGCGGCTTCCAGTCGACCATCTTCTATCAGAGTGGTAATCCGCGCATCCAGAACCCCCGGCATTGTCTGTCGGGTGACGACTGGCACATAGTTCAGTTTCGGACTTGTTTGCATGCCGAACATTTCGCTGGTGTTGAAAGCAGCAATGGCGTCGCGATAGGTTAGCTCTCCCGCTTCACGCACGCTATGCACCAGAATCAGGTGCTCGTAGCGTTCCCAGATTTGGATATCGCTCAAAATCGATAGAAACGGGGCGAGTCCCGTGCCTGTGGACAGCATCCACAGGTCTTTGCCCTGCTCAAAGCGAGCAGTGGTCAGGAATCCAAAGCTGGTCTTGTCCACATAAAGCGTGTCGCCGACTTTCAGGCGGTTCAATTCAGAGGTGAACTCACCATTCGGCACGACAATCGAGTAGAACTCAAGAAAATCGTCGTAGTCGGCGGATACTATCGAATAGGCACGCCAAGCGACGCTGGAGTCCGACTTGGTCACACCCAAACGGGCAAATTGGCCCGGCGTAAAGCGGAAGCTTGGGCTACGTGTGGTGCGAAACGAAAACAGGTTTGGCGTCCAGCGATGCAGCCAAGTGATCGTTTCAACCGTATATTTTTCGGAAGTCATGCACTTCGGCCATCAGGCCGAGTTAAGGAAAAGACTTGCAGAAGACTTACTTCTCCAGCAGATGCAGTTTCTCCTTGACGTCTTTCCATTGGTCCGTATCAGGGAAATGCGGCTTCATCCGCGTGATCGTCGGCCAAGCCGGGCTCAGTTCGGCATTGATCGCAATAAATTTCTTCTGATCAGCGGGAAGGTCTTCTTCCGCATAAATAGCGTTAACGGGACATTCGGGAATGCAGACAGCGCAGTCGATACACTCATCCGGATCAATCACCAAAAAATTCGGACCTTCATGGAAGCAATCCACCGGGCATACGTCTACACAATCGGTGTAGCGGCACTTGATGCAGGCTTCAGTTACAACGTGGGTCATGCAAAGCTCCCGGAGGTATAAGTCAGAATTAAATGTTATAGCTTGCTAAGTGCCAATTTTACCCTAGCAAAGCGGCCAATTTCCAGTCTGCATCGATCTTTGGCAAGATTCACCCATAAAATTAATGGGCATTGGGATGAAAAATCACGACGGGTTCAAAGTGCTATCCAGGTGATTCTTGCAACTTATGTAAACTCCCTCGAACACTAGGCTTACCTGATCCATTCTTGAAAACCATACCTATACTATTTTTATTGGCATTTTTTCCAGTTGCTGCGGGAGCCACTGAGTTTAATGGTGCCGTACTTAATCTTTGGTGGGCGCTACCTTTTGCCGGGATGCTTTTGTCGATTGCGTTGATGCCCTTGCTTGCAGCGCATTTCTGGCATCAACATTTTGGCAAGGTATCTTTGGCTTGGGCACTAAGCTTTCTCGGCCCATTTGCTTTGCAATTTGGGGTACCAGAAACACTTCATCAGCTGGCCCATACTTTATTGCTCGAATACCTTCCTTTCATTGTGGTCCTGTTTACGCTGTTCACCATATCAGGCGGGATATGTGTTCGCGGAAACTTGCATGGGTCTCCGGCAATGAATACTTGTCTGTTGGCTATTGGAACAGGCTTAACCAGCATCATCGGTACGACAGGCGCAGCGATGTTATTGATTCGACCGTTGGTACGTGCCAATGACAATCGTAAACACAAGATTCACACGATTATCTTTTTCATTTTTTTAGTGGGAAATGCTGGGGGAGCATTGACACCTTTGGGTGATCCGCCGCTGTTTCTGGGTTTTTTAAAGGGCGTCGATTTTTTCTGGACGACCCGACATATGCTCTTCCCGACGCTTTTTTTGTGTTTGACACTTCTTGCACTTTTTTATGCTCTGGATTCCTGGTTCTATTACAAGGCAGGTGAAGAGCGGCCAGTGTATTTCGATCCCACGCCGGATAGCCGGGTGCATCTCATTGGAAAAATTAATTTCGCCCTGATTGTCGGAGTAGTCAGTGCAGTTCTGATGAGTGGTTTGTGGAAGTCAGGTATATCGTGGGAGGTAATGGGTACGCAAATTGAATTGCAAAATCTTTTACGAGATGTCGTGCTGATTATTCTGGCCTTGGTATCGTTGATAGTGACTCCAAAACAGGCACGCGTTGGGAATGATTTCAACTGGGCCCCGATACTGGAAGTTGCCAAATTATTCATTGGTATTTTTGTCACGATCATCCCGGTCATTGCGATGCTGCATGCCGGGGAAGCGGGTGCATTGAGCGCGATTGAAGGCCTGGTCACGCGGCCAGATGGCTCGCCTAATGATGCAATGTATTTTTGGCTGACCGGATTACTTTCCTCATTTCTGGACAATGCACCGACCTATCTGGTGTTCTTCAATCTTGCGGGCGGAGATCCAAGCGCACTAATGCATCAGATCACGACGCTGGAGGCCATTTCATCCGGCGCCGTATTCATGGGGGCGATTACGTACATTGGCAATGCGCCCAACTTCATGATCAAGTCGATTGCTGAAAACAGCGGCATTCGCATGCCGTCTTTTTTCGGCTATATGGCCTGGTCGGTCACGATTCTGGTTCCGCTGTTCGTCGTGATGAGCTTGCTGTTTTATCGCTGAAGCATTGAAGCCGCCAAGCTAAACCTCAGCGATCATTCGACGACATTTCCGCTGCTATTTCATTCCGCAGCCATTCATGAAAATGCTGCATGCCGTCTTCCATCGGTGATTGGTAGGGGCCAAATTCATTGACCTCGCGCTCCATCAGAACGCGGCGACCGGCATCCATGCGCAGGGCAATCTCATCATCCTCTTCGCAGGTTTCCATATAGGCCGCTTTCTCGGCCTTGACGAATTCAGGCTCGAACAGCGCGATTTCTTCGGGGTAATAGAACTCGACGATATTGGTTGTTTTTTGCGGACCGCGCGGAATCAAGGTTGAAATGACCAGGACGTGCGGATACCACTCGACCATGATGTTCGGATAGATGGTCAGCCAGATGGCACCTTGGGTGGGCATGGGATGCTCACGGCCCTGATTGAACTTCAATACTTGATCATGCCAGGCCTTGTATTTGGGCGTGCCCGGCTGCGAGAGGGCACTATTGATGCCGACGGTTTGCACACTGTAGTGCTGGCCGAATTCCCAGCGCAGATCGTCGCAGGTGACAAACTGACCAAGGCCGGGATGGAAAGGGCCAACGTGGTAATCCTCCAGATAAACTTCGATGAAAGTTTTCCAGTTGTAGTCACATTCATGCACGATGGCATGGTCAAACAAGTAGCCACTGAAATCAAAATCACCGCCTGGCGCAAAACGCGGGCTGAGGGCCGCTAATGAAGTGATACGCGTTTGCGCAGTCGCACCCGGTGCATCGAGCAACAGGCCATTCCAGTTGGTCAGTGTGGCCTGACTCAGATTGAGGCAAGGCTTGTCTTCGAAATGAGGGGCGCCCAGTAGCTCGCCCTTCAGATCATAAGTCCAACGGTGCAACGGGCAAACGATATTTTCCGCGTAACCTCGGCCATTCATCATCAAAGCTTGGCGATGACGGCAGACGTTGGACAGCAACTCAATGCCTTCGGCATTCCGTACCAACATGCGGCCATCGCGTTCCTGCGGCAGGGTGTAATAGTTGCCCGCTTCGGGCACCATCAGTTCGTGGCCGACATAGCGCGGCGCAGGCTTGAACAGTTGTTTCAGCTCTTGCTGAAATTGTGTTTCGCTGTGATACCAGGAAACTGGCAACTGCGCGCTACTACGCGCGACTTTGAGGCGACTCCCCAGATCGGACATCCCAACCCTCCCCGAAATAATGCTCGAAAGCGAATCAGCGACATCGCAAAGTGAGTGCGAAGTTGCAAGGTGAAAGGCGCGAATTGTACCCGAAAATCACTCTCAGACGATGGTGGCAGGACATAACCAAAAGGCTTTCCGCTCGAAGAACGGGTAATCGCTTAAAATTGCGGGTGAAATGACCGGCGCCCGCCGGTTTTATGGGGAATTCGTGTCCAAAGCCAAACAAAACCACACTGCCAACAACGACATCAGCGCTGAAATCAAGGCCCTGTCATTCGAGGAAGCCATGCGCGAACTCGATGCCATTGTGGATCAGATGGAAGACGGGCGACTCGGGCTGGAGCAGTCTTTGGCGGCCTATAAGCGCGGAGCTGAGCTGGTCAAACATTGTCAGGCCACTCTCGAAGCGGTTCGCCAACAGGTGCAAGTTCTGGATGGCGAAGTGGTCAAGCCCTTGGATCACTTGCCTGAAACCCCTTCCTCGAATCAAGTTTGAACTGACTGCAGATACTCAGCATGTCCGCGAATAGGAAGCGAATGCCAGAAGCAAGCGGATTGCCTGAATGGACACAGGGCGTATTGCAACAAGTTGAGGATGCGCTTGATCTTGCGTTGCCTTCGGTGACTGAAGCACCACAGCGCCTGCATGAAGCGATGCGTTACGCCGTTCTGCAGGGGGGAAAGAGAGTGCGCCCTTTGTTGGCCTTTGCCGCCGGAGAAATCACAGGCGCACCTGCTGATCGATTGTGTGCCGCTGCAGTGGCAGTCGAGCTTATTCACGCGTATTCGCTGGTGCATGATGATCTGCCCTGTATGGACGATGATGTTTTGCGTCGAGGTAAACCTACCGTGCATGTGGCATTCGATGAAGCGACGGCGCTGTTGGTCGGCGATGCTTTGCAGTCCCTGGCTTTTGAAGTGCTCACTCAATCGATGGCTGGTGAAAATGCACTGGCCCAAGTGCGGCTTTTGGCCGAAGCCAGCGGTTCGCGCGGCATGGCGGGCGGGCAGGCCATTGACCTGGCCAGTGTTGGCCGGATGTTGACGCGGGAGCAACTGGAGCAGATGCATCGGGCCAAGACCGGCGCCTTGCTGCGTGCGGCAGTGTTGCTCGGCGCGATGAGTGGATCCTCAATGAGTGAGACGGATCAGGCGAGCCTGGAGACTTACGCCCGTGCGATTGGCCTGGCGTTTCAGGTGGTGGATGACATCCTTGATGTAGAGACGGATACTGCCCAATTGGGCAAGACCGCCGGTAAGGATGCGCAACAGAACAAGCCGACCTATGTTTCCTTGCTCGGACTCGATGCATCCAAACAGCTGGCCGAAACTTTGCGGCTAGAGGCGCTAGAGGCTGTCGCAGCTTTTGGTGAGCGGGCCTTGCGATTGACTCAACTGGCTGACTTGATTGTGCTCAGAAAACACTGACATTGCGCGTCAACAGACCTGAGGCACTGAAAAGAATAAAATACGACCCTCCATGAGCGATTCATCGAACAATTTACTGAAAACCATCAACAGTCCGGCTGACCTGCGCCGACTGGATCGTCATCAGCTGCACAGCTTGGCGGTTGAGCTGCGTGCTTTTGTATTGGAGTCCGTTGCAAAGACTGGAGGTCACCTCTCGTCCAATCTGGGTACGGTCGAATTGACGATTGCCTTGCATCATGTTTTCAACACGCCTTATGACCGCATCGTCTGGGATGTGGGCCATCAAACCTATCCGCACAAGATCCTGACGGGGCGGCGCGAGCGCATGCCATCCCTGCGACAACTCGATGGCCTCTCCGGCTTTCCCAAGCGCGATGAGTCCGAATACGACAGCTTTGGCACGGCGCATTCATCTACAAGCATCTCCGCTGCTTTGGGCATGGCCGTCGCCGCAAAGCAGAAAAAAGAACAACGCCACAGCATCGCCGTGATTGGCGATGGTGCGATGTCGGCCGGCATGGCCTTCGAGGCACTGAACAATGCCGGCGTGATGCACGACATCAATCTGCTGGTAATTTTGAACGACAACGACATGTCGATCTCGCCGCCGGTGGGTGCCCTCAATCGCTATCTGGCGCGCCTGATGTCCGGCCAGTTCTATGCGGCTGCCAAACAGGTCGGGCGCAGCGTGCTCGGCGTTGCACCACCCTTGTTAGAGCTTGCAAAAAAAATCGAAGAACACGCTAAAGGCATGGTCGTGCCCGCAACGCTATTCGAGGAATTCGGCTTCAATTACATCGGCCCGATTGATGGCCATGATCTGGAATCGCTGATCCCGACCTTGCATAACATCAAGGCCTTGCGCGGCCCGCAGTTTTTGCATGTGGTGACGAAAAAGGGTCAGGGTTACAAATTGGCCGAGGCTGATCCTGTGCTGTATCACGGAGCGGTTAAATTCGACCCGGCGATTGGCATCAAGCCTGCGTCAGTTCCGGCGAAAAAGGCCTATACACAGATATTTGGTGAATGGTTGTGTGATATGGCGACGGCTGACAAACGCCTGGTCGGCATCACGCCAGCGATGCGTGAAGGCTCAGGCATGGTCGAGTTTGAAAAGCGTTTTCCCGGACGTTACTTCGATGTTGGTATTGCCGAGCAGCATGCGGTGACCTTCGCCGCCGGCTTGGCCTGTGAAGGTCAGAAGCCCGTGGTGGCCATCTATTCCACCTTCTTGCAGAGGGCCTACGACCAGTTGATCCATGACGTGGCCTTGCAGAATCTCGACGTGACGTTTGCGCTGGATCGCGCGGGTCTGGTCGGCGCGGACGGCGCAACCCATGCCGGCAACTACGACATCGCCTATTTGCGCTGCATCCCGAACATGGTAGTGATGGCCGCTTCAGATGAAAATGAATGCCGCCAGATGCTGACCACCGCATTTAACTATCCCGGCCCGGCTTCGGTGCGCTATCCACGCGGATCGGGCATCGGTGCGGCTATTGATACTGCTCTGAACGAATTACCTTTGGGCAAGGGGGAAGTGCGCCGTGAATCGACCGCAAGCGGCACTGCCCCGCGTATTGCCATTTGTGCTTTCGGCAGCATGGTTGCGCCGAGTTTGGCTGCTGCTGAAGAGCTGAATGCCACTCTGGCCAATATGCGTTTTATCAAGCCGATTGATAGCGAACTGCTCCGGCACCTGGCCGAGCGCCATGATTCCATCGTAACCGTCGAAGAGGGCGCCATCATGGGCGGTGCCGGGTCGGCCTGTGCTGAAGCACTTTCAGCCATGGGCATCACCAAACCACTCTTGCATTTGGGCCTGCCAGACCAATTTATTGACCATGGCGATCCAGCAAAGTTACTGGAGCGTTGTGGGTTGGATGCGAAAGGGATTGCGGCATCCATCCAGACTCGTTTTTTAACTCCCATTGACCCATCGGCATCTCTTGACGAGCCGATTGACCACCAGCAGGAACCCCGTCTGGTGGTCAACAATGGAACACTGAATCGTAGATAACCAATTAACTGAATACGGAACCCGCTGTGACGGGTCGTGACCATGAACGCACCAGACTCATTCAAGTCCACTGATTTGCTGAAACCCGATACGGCTTTGCCCGATATACAGGGAACGGAGGACTTGCGGCATCTCGCTATTCAGCGCGTCGGCATTCGCGGCGTCCGTCACCCGCTGCTCGTGAAGACGGAGTCAGGAACCGCACAACCGACCGTCGGCACTTGGAGTCTCGACGTGCATCTGCCCGAAACAAAAAAGGGCACGCACATGTCGCGTTTTATTGCTTTGCTGGAAGATCACAGCGAGGCGCTCGACGTTCCGGTTTTTCGTCAGATGCTGGCGGAGATGGTGCAAAAGCTGAATGCCGAATCCGGTCGCATCGAAGTGACCTATCCCTATTTCATCCGCAAGGCTGCGCCGGTTTCAGGAGTCACCAGTTTGCTTGATTATCAGATCACTCTGGTCGGACAGATTGATCTGGCGAATAAGGAACAGCCTACCAAGGTGATGCTGACCATTCAAGCGCCAGTCACCAGCTTGTGCCCCTGCTCGAAAGAGATTTCCGAGTACGGCGCGCACAATCAGCGCTCGCATGTCACCATTCAAGTGGAGTTGAAGGGCGAACTTTCGGTCGAAGAATTAGTAAGAATCGCCGAAGACGAAGCTTCATGCGAACTCTATGGTCTGCTCAAGCGTCCCGATGAGAAGTACGTCACCGAACGTGCTTACGACAATCCAAAATTTGTCGAAGATCTGGTGCGCGATGTGGTCAACCGTGTCAGCAAGGATGAGCGTGTGGGTCATTACGTGGTCGAAGTGGAGAACTTCGAGTCGATTCACAACCACAGTGCTTATGCGCGCATTGAGCGCGCATAGAGACCGAGTTAAAGCCGCTTGGCTAACACCATGTTGTTGCCGCTCTGAGTCATTTCAATCCGGCTCAGAAAGCTCATGCCGAGCAGGGCGTTCCCACCAAGCCCATTTTCCATCACGCCCGCTTCAACGTTGTTGACCTGGATGTTGCCAACCGTAACGCTGCTGAGGGTGATGCGGTAATACGTTACTTGACCGTTGGCCGTATTGGTTAGGCTGGGACGGCCTTCCTTATAGCGGATACCGAGCCGGTTGGCTTCGGCGGCCGATAACATCACCAGGCTGGCACCGGTATCAATCAGGAAGGAAATGCCTCCCCCGTTGATTGAACCCTGTGTGGTGAAGTGTCCATTGGGATTGGCCGACAGCATCGTGGTGTTTAAATCGGGGCTGGACTGACTTGAGCCCGATACTTGCTGAGCAGCCAGATACTGGCCCATACGCAGGGTCTCCCGTCGGCCCTGAATCAGAAATGTGGCGTTGTCTTGTGTAGTGCCCAGCAGCCGGATACCGTTGATTTCGTTTTCGGTCGTGATGGTGCGGGGGCTGCCCCCATCAATACTGACCACCGCTTTCCCTGGGAAAAGGCCGACCACGTTCAAAGAAGTCGCGCCCGCATCCAGGTTTAGGCTGAGCGTGAACAACAAAATCGTGACAGTGGGATGGCGTTGGAACATGACGGCAAATGAACAGAGCAATGCCAGTTCATCGGCGCCCGAGGGGAATTCTTGAGCTTCCTTCCCTTCAACGGGTGGGACTGAGCCTGGTTCAATAGGAAAACTCTCGTCGCCCCTGCGAAGGCAGGGGCCCAGTGCCTTACGTTTGTGCGAGCAATTTCGTAACACCAGTAAAGTCGCTGGGCCCCTACCTTCGCAGGGGCGACGGAAATAAGTACGTCTTGGTTCGCTTATTGGTCTATCGCCGAGCGCAGGCGAATCTTGGCGGAATGCTTAAAAACGCTTGGTCAGTACCATGTTGGCGCCGTCTCGCGTGATTTCAGTACGGCTAAGAAAACTCATGCCGAGCAAAGCAGTGCCCGTCATACCGGACTCCTGCACAGCAGCCTGTACATTGTTAAGTTCGACATCCCCCACTTTGACGGTATTGAGTACGACTTGGTAGTAAGGCACTTGCCCATTAGCTGTATTGGCGATGCCGACCTGTCCTTTTTTGTAATCGATCCCAAGGCGTCGTGCCTCCGCCGCAGAAAGCACGATCAAGGTCGCGCCGGTATCAACCATGAAACTGATACTCCCGCCATTCACAAAGCCTTGGGTCGTGTAATGACCATTTGAGTTGGCCGTCAAGGTTGTGCTCGTCCGGCCCGAACTGGAGCTCCCGGCATAGTATTGCCCAATGCTCAGGGTCTGGCGCTTGCCATCAATCAGGAATGTAGCGCTATCGCCGGTAGTCGAGATTAATTTCACACCGGATATTTCCTGATCGGCCGACATGGTGCGCGGTGAGCCGCCCCCAATACTGACCACTGCTTTACCAGGAAACAGACCCACCACATTGACCGAGGCGGCATGGACGGACGAGAAAATCCCGGTAAGAATGCAGCCGAGTAAAGCTGTTTTGTTCAGATAACGGATCAAAGTCGAGAGCATGAGCGAAAAGGAATTGCTTGGTTGTGTTTCGGTTCAATCCCGAAAATTATTGAATTCCAGAGGAGATTCCGTGATTGATTTACGCAACAGGGCGATGGCAGCCTGCAGGTCGTCGCGCTTGGCGCCGGTGACCCGCACGGCATCCCCCTGAATGCTGGCCTGGACCTTGATCTTGCTATCCTTGATCTGACGCACGATTTTCTTGGCCAGGTCGGATTCGATACCCTTCTTCACTTTGATGACCTGCTTGACCTTGTCGCCACCAATTTTTTCGACCTTGCCCAGATCCAGAAAACGGATATCCACGTTGCGCTTGGTCAGCTTGGCGTTAAGGATGTCGCGCACCTGACTGAGCTGGAAATCGGAATCGGCATAAGCCGTGAGGTCCTGTTCTTTCAATTCGATACGCGCGTCCGAACCCTTGAAATCAAAGCGCGTCGTAATTTCCTTGTTGGACTGGTCGAGTGCATTGCGCACTTCGACCATATTGGCTTCAGAAACGGTGTCAAAGGAAGGCATTGATAGGTGCGATCAAGTAAGGAAGAGAGCGAAGTTTAGTCGATATAATCGCCGCACTCCATAGCTTGCCCTCTTATTCATCTGCACGTCCAGCCACTTTGAATTTCGATCTCCAGCGGAATGTGTCTCTGAAGCGTTTCAATACCTTTGGGGTTGAAGCGCTTGCGCGCCATTTCGTACGCATCGATTCGATGGCACAGCTAGCTGAACTGCGCGCCCATCCGCTTTGGAGCGAGGGGCCAAGGCTGATTATTGGGGGCGGTAGCAATCTGCTCCTGACCAGGGACTTTGAGGGGCTGGTTGTTCAGATCGCAATCACCGGACGAGACTTGGCCAGAGTGGAAGACTCTGACTGGGTCGTACAGGCCGGAGCAGGTGAGAACTGGGACAGTTTTGTGCGCTGGACGCTGGCCTCAGGTTGGCCAGGACTGGAGAATCTGGCTCTGATTCCTGGCAGCGTCGGTGCTGCGCCGATCCAGAATATTGGTGCCTATGGCGTCGAGTTGAAAGACCGTTTTGATGCGTTGGAGGGAATGGACGTAGAGACCGGCCAGGTCGTTACCCTGAATAAGGAGCAATGCCGTTTCGGCTATCGCGACAGCATTTTCAAGGGTGATTTGAAAAGCCGGATCGTCATCACCGGGATTCGTTTCCGACTACCCAAGAACTGGCAAGCCGTTCTCGACTATGGGGATATTCGCAGCGAGCTGACGCAACGCCATTTGACCCAGCCTTCGGCCCAGGATGTAGCCGATATCGTCACTGCAATCCGTCGTGCCAAACTGCCTGATCCAGCGGTGATCGGGAATGCAGGGAGTTTTTTCAAGAATCCGGTGGTTTTAGCGGAGCAGCATTCTTTGCTGAAAACCCATCATCCAGGATTGGTCAGTTACTCTCAGCCTGATGGTGGGTTCAAGCTTGCAGCAGCATGGCTGATTGATCAATGCGGCTGGAAAGGCCGGTCACTGGATGGTCGGGCTGCCGTACATGATCGGCAAGCGCTGGTTCTGGTTAACCGGGGTGGTGCGAGTGGGGCCGATATTCTGGCACTCGCGCATGCAGTCCAGGACAATGTCCGGCAACGATTCGAGGTTGAGCTTGAACCGGAACCGGTGATTGTTTAGGTACAACACGTACTAAAAACACGTCATTCCCGCGCAGGGGGGAATCCATTTTGACTTTGTTGGCTTAAAAACATGGATTCCCCCCCTGCGCGGGAATGACGGTGAGTTGAAGTTTGTAGTTTCAGGTCAACCGAAGTGGCAAACGTAGTGAAGCGTTTCCAAAGTTTCAATCTCGAAGCTGGAGTTTGCAGGGGCACTGAATGATTCCCCGCTGCCATATGTTTTGGCGGTGGCCTCACCCTTGAGAGTGACCTTGCAACGACCCGCAACTAGTTCCATGATTTCAGGCGCGTCTGTATTGAACACCAGCTTGGATGGCAGAATGACACCAACCGATTTTCGCGTGCCGTCAGCCATCAGAACCACATGACTGACGCATTTGCCGTCGAAGTAAACGTTGGCTTGTTTGAGGACGCTGACATTGTCGAGTTGTGTGCTCATGTAAATATTTTTTGAAATGAGTGGTGAATTCCATTCACCCTTCGATACGACGCTACGCGTCACTCAGGGCGAACGGAATTAAATAAGGGTATCGGTCAGCCGCGCTTACGCCGGGCGATTTCGGCAATCCGCATACGCAGTGCGTTGAGCTTGATGAAGCCGCCAGCATCGGCCTGGTTATAGGCGCCCCCGTCATCATCAAAGGTGGCAATGTTCTGGTCGAACAGCGTGTCTTTTGAATCGCGCGCAACCACAATCACGTTGCCCTTGTAGAGCTTGATGCGTACCCAGCCGTTGACCTTCTGCTGCGTGTGGTCGATCAGAACCTGCAGCGCTTTGCGTTCGGGGCTCCACCAGTAGCCGTTGTAAATCAGGCTGGCATAACGTGGCATCAGATCGTCTTTCAGATGCGCAACTTCGCGGTCGAGCGTGATCGATTCGATGGCGCGGTGCGCCTTGAGCATGATGGTGCCGCCGGGTGTTTCGTAACAGCCGCGAGACTTCATGCCGACATAGCGGTTCTCGACCAGATCGAGTCGGCCGATGCCGTGCTTGCCGCCGAGTTCATTCAACCTGGTCAGCACTTGCGCCGGGCTGAGTTTGTTGCCGTTGAGGCCGACGATGTCGCCGCTGGCAAATTCAACATCCAGATATTCAGCAGCATCAGGCGCAGCTTCAGGCGAAACAGTCCAGCGCCACATCGTCTCTTCAGCCTCGGCCTTGGGGTCTTCCAGATGGCGGCCTTCAAAGCTGATGTGAAGCAGGTTGGCGTCCATCGAATAGGGTGCGCCGCCTTGCTTATGTTTCATGTCGATGGGAATGCCAGCAGCCTCAGCGTAGGCCAGCAGCTTCTCGCGCGACAGCAGATCCCATTCGCGCCATGGGGCGATGATCTTGATGCCGGGTTCAAGGGCGTAATAACCCAGTTCAAAGCGCACCTGGTCGTTACCCTTTCCGGTCGCACCGTGGCTGACTGCATTGGCGCCCGTCTGACGTGCGATTTCAATCTGGCGTTTGGCGATCAGTGGGCGGGCGATCGAAGTGCCGAGCAGATACTCGCCTTCGTAAACGGCGTTGCAACGAAACATCGGATAGACGAAGTCGCGCACGAATTCTTCGCGCAGATCGTCGATGAAAATGTTTTCGGGCTTGATGCCAAAGTTAATCGCTTTTGTGCGCGCCGGTTCCAGCTCTTCGCCTTGACCAATGTCAGCGGTGAAGGTGACGATTTCGCAGTGGTAGTTGTCCTGCAGCCATTTGAGAATGACCGAGGTATCGAGTCCGCCGGAATAGGCCAGGACGACTTTATTTGTTTCACTCATGATGGAAAGAAGGTAACGTGCAGGGTAACGAACGGGCTAATGAACGGACTAAGGACACCCGATTTTCGGACGAAAGGCGAATTATAGGACAAGCCGACTGGCTGCTTGTCGAGCAGGATGTAGTGCTTAGAACTTATCCGTCTTCTTCGTCGATAGCAACGGGAATACGTTCGGCTACAAGCATATGGATTTGGCGTGCATCAGCGCGTTGAATCAAAAATCGCAGGGGCCCGATGCGCATATTTTCACCGCGTCGTGGAACCCGGCCAAAATGATCCGTCACCATGCCGCCGATGGTGTCGTGATCCTCGTCTTGATAATCCGTGCCCATGATCTCGTTGAAATATTCGATTTCCGTGAGCGCTCGTATGCGCCAGCGTTTTCCATTGGGCCCATCGACTAAAGGGATGATGTTGTCTTCTTCCTCATCAAGGTCATGCTCGTCTTCAATGTCGCCGACAATTTGTTCCAGCACATCTTCAATCGTGACGAGTCCCGAAACACCTCCATACTCATCGACCACGATAGCAATGTGATTGCGATTCGCACGAAAGTCACGCAGCAAAACGTTAAGGCGTTTAGATTCAGGGATGAACACAACGGGCCGCAACATATCGCGTACGTTGAAGTCAACTTGCTCATAGTGCCGCAGCAAATCTTTGGCGAGAAGAATGCCGATGACGTCATCGCGATCACCTTCAATGACGGGGAAGCGTGAGTGAGCTGTGTCGAGTACAAAGGGAATGAATTGATCGGGCGGCTGTGCAATGTCAATCACATCCATCTTCGAACGTGGAATCATGATGTCGCGCGCCACCAGTTCAGAGACCTGCATCACACCTTCGATCATCGATAGTGCGTCGGCATCAAGCAGGTTACGCTCATGCGCGTGATGCAACATGGCCAGCAGCTGTTTGCGGTCTTCAGGCTCGCGCATCAGCAGCGCGCAGAGTCGTTCCAGCAGTGTTGGTTGTTGTTTGTGCTGTGCACCGGCTGAGAGGCCGGGATAAGGGTCAGGCATATCCGTACAAAATGGCTTGGGAAATTTGAGGATACACGAAATCGGCTATTTTCAATATGACAGTCAAGTTTGAAAAGCTCTCCGTGCCTCCGCGTTAGAATATTTTTTAGCTGATAATTCCATAAGGATCGGCAATCCCGAAGCGAGCCAGAATCTGAGCTTCCAGTGCTTCCATCACTTCAGCTTCGGCTTTGTCCTCGTGGTCATGCCCGCATGCATGCAAGACGCCGTGAACAACTAAATGCGCGAAATGATTTTTCAACACTTTATGTTGTTCCCGGGCTTCACGAGCAACAACGGGTACGCACAGCACAATATCTGCGGCCAAAACATTCGGCTCGTCATAGGGAAACGTGAGCACATTGGTAGCGTAATCCTTGTGTCGAAAGTCGCGATTCAGACTTCGGCCTTCGACTTCATCGACAAAGCGTAAGGTGAGCTGAATCGCTTCATGGTTCTGCGCTTGCGAGGCCATATTCAATGCCGCATTAACCCATCGACGCAGTTGTTGACGGTCGGGGCCGGGCCGCTTGCTTGCGTACTGAACCGCCAGATGAAAAGTGACCGGCTTAATCGTTTTTGCCGTGGCCATGGTGAGCTTCATAGGCATCGACAATCCGCGCGACCAGAGGATGCCGGACCACGTCGGCGCTGGTGAAATGAGTCTGTGCGATGCCACGTACATGGCGCAAGATCGAATGTGCCTCGACCAGACCGCTTTTATGATGACGAGGCAGATCTACCTGAGTGACATCACCAGTCACGACGGCCTTGCTACCAAAGCCGATGCGGGTCAGGAACATTTTCATCTGTTCCGGTGTGGTGTTCTGTGCTTCATCCAGAATGATGAAGGCATGATTCAGCGTGCGGCCGCGCATATACGCTAACGGTGCAATTTCAATGGCCTGCTTCTCGAAAAGCTTTTGGGTTTTGTCGAAACCGAGCAGGTCGTAGAGGGCGTCATACAAGGGCCGCAGATAGGGATCGACCTTCTGAGCCAGATCACCCGGCAAAAAGCCAAGACGTTCACCCGCTTCGACAGCAGGACGAGTCAGCACAATGCGCTTGACGGCATCACGCTCCAGTGAATCAACGGCACAGGCGACAGCGAGGTAAGTCTTGCCGGTTCCTGCGGGGCCAACACCGAAGGTGATGTCGTGTGAAAGAATCTTGCTTAGATATTCACGTTGATTCGGCGTGCGACCCTGCAAGTCGGCGCGGCGTGTGCGCAGCACTGGTTCGTTGCTCGTGGCTTCAGTAAGTTCGATGCGCTTAGGCAGACTATTGCTGCTATCGCGTCGTTCGACCAGAGCAAGCTGCACTTCATCGACGAATAAGGGTTTGTTGGCGCGTTTCAGAAAGCTTTCGAGTGCTGCGATGGCTTGAGCGGCGTGAATGCCACTGATTGAGAAACGGGTCCCGCGCCGTTTGATGGTGACATCAAGTCCGGCTTCGATCTGGCGCAGGTTCTCGTCCAGTGGGCCACAGAGATTGGCGAGTTGTTTGTTATCGGCTTCTGCGATGAAGCTGAGAGCTTTAGTTTTCAAGTAGGGATACTCAGTCAGGCAGCAATGCTGTCATCAATCAAAATCGCTTCACCGCGCAGTGAATGCGGATTAGCGTGAGTGATCGTGACCTCAATCATCTGACCAATCAGACGTGGGTGGCCAATGAAATTGACCACGCGATTATTCTCGGTTCGCCCTTGGAGTTCGTTGGCGTCCTTGCGCGAAGTACCTTCGACCAGAATCCGCTGCGTTGAACCGACCATCTTCTGACTGATGTGCAAAGCGTTCGCTTCGATGGTGGCTTGCAGATGTTGCAGGCGTTTCAGTTTGAGTTCCTGCGGCGCATCGTCATGGAGGTTCGACGCCGGGGTACCGGGACGATGGCTATAGATGAACGAGAACGAGGTGTCGTAATTCATGTCTTCAACCAGTTTCATCGTTGCCTCGAAATCGGCTTCAGTTTCTCCGGGAAAGCCAACGATGATGTCGGTCGAAAGCGAAATGTCCGGACGTACAGCGCGCAGTTTGCGAATGATGGACTTGTATTCCATTGCGGTATAACCGCGCTTCATCGCCATCAGGATTCGGTCTGAACCCGACTGAACTGGAAGATGCAAATGGGACACCAGTTTGGGCAAGCGTGCGTAAGCCTCAATTAGCCGTGTGGTGAATTCCTTGGGGTGCGAAGTAGTGTAGCGGATGCGTTCGATGCC